>JALHLR010000019.1 GCA_022844475.1 Hyphomonadaceae bacterium
TTCCAGCTGTAGGTGTAGGCCATCAGGGGCGCCGTGCCCGGAGGCGCGCCGCCGCCACTGCCGTCCGGGTCTGGCTGGATGATCGGTCGCCCGATGCTGTCCATGTCTTGCGGCGGAGGTGGCGGCGCCATCGGCGCCATCGCCAACTCTTCGCCCGCCACCGCATCGACGGCCATGCTTCCGGCAAAGCCATCGCCGCGACCTGACTGCCCGCAGCCGACGAGCACCATTGCCAGAAGAATGAGCGTGATCTGACGCCGCATGCCGTTCTGTCCCCGAAGTTACGTGTGTAGTCTCATTCCTTCATCCGGGCCAAATCAAGGCAGCAGGATGAAAGGCCAGCAGCGCCAGATCAGGTCCACGCAAAGGCCGACGTGTCGGCGAAGACGGCGCGCAGCAGGTGATTGTTGAGCGCATGCCCCGGCTGCTCGGCCTCGTACAACCCCGCAATGGGGCCGCCCGCCAGAAACAGATCGCCAATGACGTCGAGAAGCTTGTGACGGACGAACTCGTCGTGCGCCTGCAGCCCCCCCGGATTGATCACCGCGTCATTCTCGATCACGACCGTGTTGTCCATCGAGGCCCCGAGCCCCTTGCCCATGGCGTACAGCTGCTCGGCCTGATGCGCAAAGCCGAAGGTGCGCGCCCACGCAATCTCGCGCGCGAAGGCGCCAGGCAACATGGTGAAGCTGATCGCCTGCCGCCCGATGGCCCTGGTTGGGAAGTCGATGGCGATCCGCATCGTGAAGTCTTCGCCCGGCGACAGGCGCGCAAACTTGACCCCCTGCCTGATTTCGACCGTCTTCAGGATTTTCAGCACGCGCTTCGGCTCTGCCTGATGCTTGAGGCCGGCGCGCTCCAGCAGCGCAACAAAGGGCTTCGACGAGCCGTCGAGGATCGGCAATTCGGGGCCATCCAGCTCAGCGCGCACATTGTCGACGCCGAGGCCAGCACAGGCGGCAAGGAAATGCTCGACCGTCGCAACCGAGACGCCCGCGTCATTCGTCATGTTGGTGCCAAGTTCGGTCGTCGTCACGCGCGTCGCCAGCGCGGGAATATCGGCGTCACGATCGGCAACATCGGCGCGAACGAACACCACGCCCGTTCCCTCCCCCGCAGGGCGGATGGTCAGCCTCGCCGGCTTGCCGGAATGGACGCCGACGCCCGAGACGGAGGCTGGCCCTGCAATCGTGGTCTGTAGGTTCATGGTCAGCCAGCTAAGCCCCCCGGGCGCGTGAGGCAAGACAAGCGATATTGCCCGATGTTGCGCTGACGCAGCCCGCGCCGTCTGCTAGTGCGGCGCGATGGAATTGCCCGCCCAGCTAAGACAGGCCGTGGACAACGCCCTTTCGGGCGCGTCCGTCAGCGACCTCACCGTCGCCGCGAAGGCGTTGTCCCGGCGCTATCGCGACGAGGTGCGCGACGGGCGGCTGCACATTTCCGATACCCGCCTCGCCCTCGCCTATGTCGCGACGCGCATGCCCGCCACCTACGCCGCCATTCACCTCGCCCTCTCCGCAATGGCCGCACAGCAGCCGGACTTTGCGCCGCATTCGCTGCTCGACGTCGGCGCAGGACCGGGCACGGTGATGTGGGCGGCGGCGGACCTCTGGGCGGGCATCGAAGCTGCGACACTGGTCGAGACCAGCCCGTCCATCCGCGCGCTCGGCGAGAAGCTGGCCGCCAGCAGCGGCATTGCCCACATCAGCTGGCGCGCCTCCGACCTGCGTACAGACCTCCCCGGGACGCAAGCCGACCTCGTGACGCTTGCCTACGTGCTCGACGAAATCGCGCCGGAGGATCGCATCGCGCTGGTCGATCGCCTCTGGTCGCTGTCGCGCCATGCGCTGCTCATCGTCGAGCCCGGCACGACCGCGGGCTGGCGCCGTGTTCTCGATGCCCGCGCGCATCTGATCTCCCTGGGCGCGCACATCCTCGCCCCTTGCCCCCACGCGCAGGCCTGTCCGATCGTTGAACCGGACTGGTGCCACTTCGCGGCCCGGGTTGCACGCTCGCGCATCCACCGCCTGGCCAAGGAAGCGGAAGTACCGTGGGAGGACGAGAAGTTCATCTACCTCGCAGCATCCCGCACGCCCGCCGCACACCGCACCGCCCGCGTGCTCGACCGCCCCGAAAGCGCAAGCGGCCGCGTCAGGCTGAAACTCTGTCAGCCCGATGGGGTCGCGACACACCGGCTGGTCACCCGCCGCGAAGGCGACGTGTTCAAGCGCGCGCGTCGCGTCGACTGGGGCGATACGTGCGAGGGGTAGTCGGCGGCCAGGTGAGCGCGCTACGCGTTGCCCGAACGGCGCAGGAAGGCCGGAATCTCAAGCTCGTCGTCGAAGCCCTCGTCAGCGGAGGCTGCACGCGCGACAGGCTGCTCTTCAGCCGGGCGCTTGCTCCAGCCGAACAGCGAGGCGAAAGAGCGATCCTTCGGCGCTTCAGCCTGGGGCTGAGCCGGGGCTGCAGCGTGTGGCGCGGGCGCGAAGATGTCGGAGTCATCCTCGTCATTCATTGCAGGCTCGGGCATCGGCTCGGGGGCCGGGCGCGGGCGGATCACCGGCGCCGGCGGACGCAGTTCAGACGGCGGCACGGAAGCTTGCGCACTCGGCGGGAAGATCATGGTCTTCTGCGGCGGCGGCGTCATGCCGTGAGGCTGGGTGAGCGATTGCTGGTTGTGGATCTGCGGGAGCACCGGCTGGGGCTGTGCAACAATGCCAAGCTCCTGGGCCGGCGAGGGCGAATTCATGATTGCGGTGTTCAGCCCAGCCTGAAGTTCGCGAACCGGCACGGATGAACGCGCGACGCCCTGCTGAAGGCCGGCGGCGACAACGGACACGCGGATCTTGCCGTTCATCTTCTCGTCGAAGGTCGAGCCCAGAATGATGTGCGCATCGACATCGACTTCGCGACGCACTTCGTTGGCCGCCTCGTCAACTTCGAACAGCGTCATGTCGTAGCCGCCAGTGATGTTGATCAGCACACCCTTGGCGCCCTTCATCGACACGTCGTCGAGCAACGGGTTGGCGATCGCAGCCTGGGCGGCCTTCAGCGCACGGTTCTCACCCTCGCCTTCGCCCTCGCCCATCATGGCGGAGCCCATGCCGGACATAACGGTCCGCACGTCAGCGAAGTCGAGATTGATCAGGCCCGGCATGACCATAAGGTCCGTGATGCCGCGCACCCCGGAGTAGAGAACCTTGTCGGCCATCGAGAAGGCATCGGCGAAGGTCGTCTTGTCGTCGGCGATGCGGAACAGGTTCTGGTTCGGGATGATCAGCAGCGTGTCGACTTCGGCGCGCAGGTCGACAATGCCCTTCTCGGCAACCACCATGCGGCGCTTGCCCTCGAAGTCGAACGGCTTGGTGACCACGCCGACGGTGAGGACCTTCTGCTCTTTCGCGATGCGCGCGATGATCGGGGCAGCGCCCGTCCCCGTGCCGCCGCCCATGCCGGCGGCGATGAAGCACATATGCGCGCCGTTCAGGATCTTCTTGATCTCGTCAGCCGATTCCTTGGCCGATTCCGCGCCGACATCAGGATTGGCGCCTGCGCCGAGGCCGGACGTCTTGCCGACACCGAGCTGGATCTGGACCGGCGCCTTCGACCGCGTCAGGGCCTGCGCATCTGTGTTGGCGACCACGAATTCGACGCCCTGGAGGCCCGCGTCGATCATGTTGTTGACGGCGTTGCCGCCCGCGCCGCCCACGCCGATCACGACTATCCGGGGAGTCAGTTCAACGGCCATTGCCATCCTCGATCCGCACGTCTCCCAACGGCGCCCCGCACGGCGCCCCGGAAGGTAACACGATGAAGATCATGGCTTTTGGCTAAGCCCGTCTTAAGAGCCGGAACGATTCAGAAGTTTTTCTGAACCCATCCGAAGACTTGCCGGGCCAGGCTCCCGCCATGATCCGAAGCGGCCCGGTCGGTGCTCGTGCGCAACGGGTCGGGGCCACCCATCAGATCCCAGCGTAACAGGCCTGCCGCAGCCGCGAAAGCGGGTGAACTGTAAGTCTCACCTAGTCCCTTCACATTGGCAGGCTTGGCGAGACGCACCGGCGCGCGGAAAACATCCTCGGCAAGCTCTTTCAGGCAGCCCAGCTGAGACGATCCACCCGTAAGAACGATCCGTCTCGGCAGCGGACGTCCAGACGCCGACGCCCTGGACAACCGTCCATCCATCAATTCGAGGATTTCCTCGATACGCGGCCGCAGGATCTGCGCGACATCCGCCCTGCTGCACTGGTGCGCCTCGAGCCGGCCGTCAGGCCCGAGCCGTGGCGCCTCGATCATGTCGAGCGCGCCGGATTCAGCCAGACCAACCGCCCCGTGCTGGATCTTCATCCGTTCGGCTGCAGCGAAAGTCGTGCCCAGACCCTGGGCAAGATCGGACGTCGCCTTCGACCCGCCCATCGGCAGCGTCTCGACGTGAAGCAGGCCGCCCTCCCAGAAGGCTGCCGCAGAGGTAACCCCGGCGCCGAAATCGATGACCATGGCCCCCTGCTCGGCTTCGTCCTCGACCAGACAGGCGAGGCCGGCGGCATAGGGGGCTGCGAGAATCGCCGACACCTCAAGGTGCGAGCGGGAGACACACTGGACGATGTTGCGCAGGCCAGCCGTCGGCGCTGACACCACGAGAAAGCTGGCGGTCAGGTTTTCCGCAAACATCCCGCGCGGATCCTTGATGCCGGCGGTCCCGTCCACGATGAAACCAAGCGGCGCCGAATGCAACACTTCCCGCCCCTGCGGCTGGAAGCTTTCGAGCGCAGCCACGCGCACGTCGCGCATGTGGCTGGACGTCACCTCGCGCCCGCCCATGGGAAGCTTGGCGCGCACGATGTCGGAGCGCAGGTCGGGACCGGACACGCCCAGGACCACTTCGGTGATGCGCAGGTCGGCCGCGCGCTCGGCCTGTTCCACCGCCAGCCGGATCGACCGTTCCAGCCCTTCGAGATCGACCACGGCGCCCGAGCGCACGCCCTTGGTCGCCTGCGTGCCGGCCCCGGCCACCCGCGGCTCGCCATTGGTCGCGTCCGCACGACGCGCGATCATGCACGTGATCTTCGACGAGCCGATATCCAGCGCCGCCATCACGGCGCCGCGGCCGTGAGTGCGATCACGCACGTGACTGCGCTGGGCGAGCGAGGACATGACTGTCACGTATCTCCCGAGAGCGGAGCGACAGCCGCGCCCGGGATCGGGCGAAGGGCGATGTATTTCGGATGGCGCGCATCGATATGCGTCGCCGGCAGATCCAGCACGCGCGTCTGCGCCTGCATCAGGTTGAGGGCGTCGAGCTGTTCGGAGAGACGCGCATCGACGGGCATCGCCACGACATCGGTGCGGCCCGTGAACTTCAGGTCCCAGCGCCGTCCGTTGACGCGGTAGGCGATCTCCATCCGCTCGGCGAGATCGGGATAGTGCGCAATCGCCGCAACCAGCGCCGCCGCAGCCTGCGAGGCGTCCTTGCCCACCACACGCGGCAGGCGCGCATACCTGGTCAGGTCAGCTTCCGCGAAAGCCCGCCCGCTCTGGTCAACGACCCGCCAGGCGCTTCCCTCGCCCTCTTCCTGCGACAGCGCGATCGGCTTGCGCTGTTCGAGTTCGATCCGGATGCGATCGGGCCACTGGCGCTGGACGCTCACTGCGCCAACGTCGAGCTTCTCGATCCGGTCGCGGATGCCGTGCGGATCGGCGGACAGGATGTTCGCGCCCTCACGCACCTCGGCCGCTTCCAGCACCTTGGCCGTCAGCTGCCCATCGATCGGCGTGCAGATGCGGGACGGGTCACCATCCGGCCGCTGGCAAACCTTGACGTCCCTGACCGCGATACCGGCCCAGCCTGCGATCACGTTGAACCCGTTGTTCATGCGATTGCCGAACGCCCCGAGGGTTCCACCCATCCAGGCCGCAATCGTCAGCATCACGGCGCCGCAGATGATCGTGCCCAGCGCATACGTCGCGATCCGGTCGCGGAACCAAGCCACGGAATAGGGAATGTCGCGCGCCCGGCGCGTCGGCGCCGGCGGCGGGCGCCGGCGCGGCGGGTCCAGGTCGTCGTCATAGGCGGGACCGGCGATCTGCGGACGCTTTACCTTGGGCATGACGCGTCCTCGATCATCCAGCGGACGAGAGAGGGATAGTCGATGCCCATATGCGCCGCCTGCTCGGGTATGAGCGAGGTGGGCGTCATGCCCGGCTGCGTATTGGTCTCGAGTATCACCAGTCGACCCGCTTTTTCGTCATAGCGAAAGTCAGACCGCGACACGCCCCGGCAGCCAAGAGCGTTATGGGCCCTCAGCGATGCGTCGAGCGCAGCTTCGGTGACCGCATTCGGCAGGTCTGCAGGAAGGACGTGACGCGATCCTCCTGCCTCATATTTCGCCTCGAAGTCGTAATACTCCCTTAAGGTCGTGATCTCGGTGACAGCCATCGGCCGGTCGCCCATCACGCCGACGGTCAACTCCCTGCCCGGGATGAATTTTTCGACCAGCGCATGGCTGCCGAATTTCCACGTTCCGTCAGTCAGTTCCTTCGGCGGACGGTTGGCCCCGGCCCGCACGATGAACACGCCGAAAGATGAACCTTCCGCAATCGGCTTGATCACATAGGGCGGCTCGTAGACATGGTCACGCGCCAGGTCCGCAACCGAGAACATCCCGCCTTCGGCAATGTCGAGGCCATGCTGCACATAGACCGCCCGCGACTTGTCCTTGTTCATTGCGAGCGCGGAAGCAAGCACGCCGGAATGGGTGTAGGGAATGCCGAGAATCTCCAGCACGCCCTGCACGCAGCCATCCTCGCCCCACGGCCCGTGCAGCGCATTGAGCACCACGTCCGGTTTCACAGCCGTCAGCTGCTCGGCAAGCTGGCGCGTCACATCAACCTCGATGGCCTCGTAACCAGCCTTGCGGGCGGCCTCCGCCATGCCCTTCCCCGAAGACAGGGATACGGGACGCTCGGACGACCAGCCCCCCATGATGACGGCGACACGAGTCATGGTTCGCACTCCTTGCCTTGATACCGGCTATGCGCCTGCAGCGGTTACCGGGATGCTACCGCGCACCGGTGCAGATGGGACCGGTTTTCGCACGGCCGGGGCAAAAATACGGCCTTCACGGAAACTCCTGTTCCTTTCGCGGCCGCTATACTCGATGCTGTCCCGGAACGAGGAAGCAAGATGACAAAACCGGAAGCCATGAAGCACTGGATCGACGCCGCCGAAGCGCTGCTGCCCGAGATGATCAGCCTGCGGCGCGCGATCCATGCCGAGCCAGAGATTGGCCTGCACAATCCGCTCACCACCGCAAAGGCCAAGGCCGCCCTCGCCGGCCTGCCGCTCGAATACGCCGAAGGCCCCTCCACCACCGGCTTCGTCGCCACCCTGCGTGGCCCCTCCAACGGCCGCACCGTGCTCCTGCGCGGCGACATGGATGCCCTCCCGATGCACGAGGACACCGGCCTTGAATTCTCCTCGCAGGTCGAGAACGCAATGCACGCCTGCGGTCATGATACGCATGTCGCCATGCTGGTCGCCGCCGCTCACGCGCTCTGCGCCCAGCGTGATCGCCTTGCCGGCACCGTGCAGTTCATGTTCCAGCCCGGCGAGGAAGGCTGGCACGGCGCACGCTACATGCTCGATGATGGCCTGATCGATCCAGTCCCGGACGCCGCCTTCGCGCTCCACATCACGCCGAACATACAGTCGGGCGTCTTCGCTGGCCGTCCCGGCCCCCTGCTCGCCGCCGCCGACCGCATCGAACTCACCATCAGGGGAAAGGGCGGCCACGCCTCGCAGCCGCACGACGCCGTCGACCCGATACCCGTCGCCTGCGAGATGGTGATGGCGCTGCAGTCCATGATCACCCGCCGCGTCCCCGCCTTCGATCCCGCCGTGCTGACCATCGCGCACATCAGGGCAGGCTCGACCAACAACGTGATCCCCGAGACCGCCTTCATCGAGGGCACCATCCGCACCTTCTCGGAAAAGTCCCGCGCCATCGCCCGCGAAGGGCTGCAGCGCGTAGTCGACCATGTCTGCGCCGCCCACCTCTGTGAAGCCGACCTCAAGATCATCCCGGGCTTCCCCGTCACGCTCTGCGATAGCCGCGCCCACGCGCTTGCCCGCCGCGTCACGAAAGAGACCTTCGGCGAGGACGCCTGGTTCGAGATGCCGACGCCGATGATGGGCGCAGAGGATTTCTCCTACGTGCTCCAGAAGGCGCCCGGCGCCATGATGTTCCTTGGCGCCTCGCCCGAAGGTGGCGACTGGCGCACCTGCTGCGCCCTCCACTCCAACCGGATGGTGCTGGACGAAAAGGTCATGGCGCGCGGCGCAGCATTGCACTGCGCGCTGGCGGAGTCGTTCCTGTCGGGCGGGTTCGAGAGCTAGACGCGCGCGTCCCTCGACCGACGGCGCGAGGCGCCTGCCCGGGATGAGAGGGTTCGCACAGCGAACCTGCCTCGAAGCATGAGCACGGGCTCACAGCCTAAGGGGCAACAGCCGGAATCTCATACCCAACCGGCGCCCCCGGCCCCACGGGAATCCCAAGCGCGACCCACGCCGCAGTCAAAGCCATCCCCGCAAAATAGAACGCGATCGCCAGCGGCAGCAGCAGCGCAATCATCGTCCCAAGTTTGAGGCTCGGGACCCAGCGCTGGGCAAACACCAGCGTCAGCACGACATATGGATTGAGCGGCGAGATCAGGTTCGTCACCGTGTCGCCGACGCGGTAGGCCGCCGTCGTCATCTCCGGCGAGACATCCAGCAACATCATCATCGGCGTCGCCACCGGCGACATCGCCGCCCATTTTGCCGATCCCGATGCAATCAGGAAATCCAGCCAGGCCGACATGGTGGTGAGGATCGGCAGCAGCACCGCCGGCGGCGCCTGCATCGCGCGCAGCTGGTCCGCGCCGGTAATCGCCGTGATCGGTCCAAGGTTCGACCAGCCGAACATCGCCACGAAGTGCGCCGCAAAGAAGATCAGCACGAGATAGGGCAGGATCACCTCCAGCCCCTTCACCATCATGCCGACCAGCTCGCGATGATTCCGGATCGTCCCGACCGTTGCGCCATAGGCCCACCCGGTCGCAATGAAGAGCAGGAACAGCATCGCCGCGATCGACCGGAAGAATGGCGTTGTCCGCTGGCTGCCCGTCGCCGCCTCGTCCAGCAGTGGCGTGAACCCCGGCCACATCAGCAGAGCCGCCATCAGCGCCGCAACGCCAAGCGCTGCAACACCGGCCGCCATCAGGCCCTGCTTCTCGCGTCCCGACAGCACGACGCCGGCAAGATCGGCAACGCCGCTCTCCCCTTCCCACTTGCCCAGGCGCGGCGCGACCACGCGCTCCAGCACGACCCAGCCAACAGCCGTGAACACCACCGCAATGCCGATCGAGAAATACCAGTTGCCGACCGGGTTCATCGTCCAGTCCGGCACGAGCAGCCGCGCGCCTGTCTCCGTGATGCCAAGCAGCAGCACATCATACTGGCCTGGCAGAAGATTGCCCGCGAGCCCCACAGCCGCGCCTGCAAACCCCGAGATCAGCCCCAGCACCGGATGGCGCCCCGCAGCCGCAAAAACGATCGCCGTCAGAGGGACATAGACCATGTAGGCCGCGTCGTTGGCATGAGTCGCCAGCATGCCGAGCACGAAGACCATCGGCACCAGCACTTGTCTCGGCAGCCCGCCCAGGCTCGCGCGCATCAGTGCGGTGAGCAACCCGGACCGCTCCGCGACGCTCGCGCCCAGCATGATGGTGAGCGCAAAGCCCAGCGGCGCAAAGCCGGTGTAGGTCCGCGGCATTTCCACGAACAGCTTCTGTACATTCTCTTCGGACAGCAGGCTGGTCACCACCAGCGTTTCGCCCGTCACGGGATTGACGGCCGACCACCCCGCCCCCGCCCCGATCACGGAGATGACGACCAGCACCGCAATGATGATGACGAAAATGAAGATCGGGTCGGGCAAGGCATTGCCCACCCGCTCGACCCAATCGAGAAACCTGTTGCGTTGACCCGCCGGCTCGACCCGCCCGTCCATCACGGAGTGTCAGCACGCTGCCCGCACACTGTCCACGGGAAACAGCGGGCCCCGCCCTCCGTTCAGGAGAGGGCGAGGCCCAGCAGGCGCGAGCGTCCCCGCCGCCTGGCCGAACCCCTAGAAGGAGTAGCGGCCGATCAACTGCCAGGTCGGCCCGGCCGTCTCGGTCTCCAGCTCGTACTCGGCATAGCTGCGCCCGACCTGGTCGGCAAAGGTGTCGAACTTGTCGAACACCTCGTCCTTCGAGCCGTCTGTCAGGTTGCCGCCCGTGAGGCGAACAGTGAAATTGTCGCCGATCGTCTTCTCGACGAACACTTCCAGCACGCCTTCATAGGAGGTTGTCACTTCCTCGCCGACGACGCGGCTGAAGGCGTCGCCCTGCTTGCGGTAGGTGACGCCAAAGGAAGCATCCCAGGCCGTGATGTCGTGGATGAACCCGATATTGTAGACGAAGTCCGACTGGCTGTTGAAGCGACGCGATCCGAACAGGTCGTCGATGTCGGAGTCGAGCCACGAGTAGTTGAAGAACGCACCCGTGTCGGGCAGACCCACGAAATCGAGCGATGCCGAATAATCGAGTTCGATGCCCCAGACCTTGCCATCACCGCTGTTGACGGGAGCATAGATGAACGTGCCCGCGCCACCCGAGCCAACGGCCGGGTTGTTCGTCCCGGGGACCTTGACCGTGTCGAGTTCGATGAGGTCCTTCACGTCGCGGTAGAAGAAATTGATGCCCGCGATACCCGTCCGGCCCAGCCGCTTCTCGTAGCCGAGGTCGAGGCCCCAGGCCGTTTCGGGTTCCAGCGTCGGGTCGCCGCGGAAATCGTTGTCGCCCAGCTCTGCAGGGAGCACGGCAGGCGACAGGAAGTTGAAGCTGGGATTGCGGATGGTACGCGCCAGGGATGCGCTGACGCGGTCGCTGTCGGTCAGGTCCCAGCGAAGGTGAGCTGAAGGCAGGAACACGCCATAGTCGCTGCTGGTGTTCTGCAGCGCCGGCGCAGCCGTCCTGTCGTTCACATCCAGCTCGGTTGATTCATAACGCAGTCCCGCTTCCCAGGACATCGCGCCCGATTCTCCTGAGAGAACCGCGAACGGCGCGATCTGTGTGCGCTCGATCGTGTTGTTCCCGCCGGGAATCGCGGCCGTCGCAGGGTCTGTAAAGCCGGGAACCCCGGACCCGCTGGCGTCGGGAATGATTGCGCCCTGCGCCAGAGCCGGCACGCCGCCGGACCCCGTGCGGAACCGCCCTTCACTGACCAGGTTGTCGCGTTCCTTGCTCTCGTATTGCAGACCGAACTCGATCTCGCCGAAGCCGATATCGCGCGTGTGCTCCGCACGCGCGCTGAACTCGGTGTCGTTGAGGTCCACCCGGGCGAGGTCGCGCGTGAACCGATCAGCTTCCGGATAGATGCGGTTTGCAGCGGGGATCGCGGCAAACTCGCTGCCACGCAGGTACTCGGTCTCGTTCTCGAATTCGGATTCGCTGTTGTCGAACCTGGCGTAGCCCATCTTCACCAGCGTTTCTCCTCCGAAGGAGTCGAACTCATAGCCGCCCGAGAAAGCCCAGGAGCTCTGCTCGGTATCGACGTCGTTGCTGTTGATGGTGAAGAGGTTGGTGTTCGAGCGGTTGAGCCCGGTGACGGTCGATGGCGCGGGAAGCGCGGTGTATTCGAACGAATCCTCATCGGCAAACCGATCCGTCTGCACGAAAAAGCCGTTCAGCGTCAGTTCGCCCGGACCCGCCTCTATCTGATAGGAAAAGTTTGCCGAATAGTCCGTTCCGTCGCGCGTGTCAGACTGATCCTCGACCGTGTTCGCCGTCGTGTCGGCTGGATTGTCGAAGCGCAGCGACAGCTTTTCCTTGGGGTTCCGCCGCCCCTGCACGTTGGCGCCCAGCAGGAGACGACCGCCGCCCACTTCGCCGCCCCAGACTGCACCATAGGTTTCACGCACCCGGCCGTCATCGAAGCCCAGCGCACCGAGGCGAATGTATCCGCCATCGAGGCTGTAGGCATCCTTCAGAACGATGTTGACGGCGCCCGCCATGGCGTCGCCCGAACGGTTGGCCGACGCCGAGCGGACGATCTCGATGCTGTCGATCAGCTCAGCGGGAATGCGGTCGACGAAGAAGGAGCCATCCGAGCCATTGCCGAAGGCGCCGGAGTCCGCGCCCGAGCCCGGCACCTTCTCGCCGTTGATGAGGATCTGGGTGTAGGCCGGATCGAGGCCGCGCAGGCGCACGCCGTCCGACTCCAGCACGTCCGACAGGAAGGTGACCGAAGGCACGCGCTTCAGCGCATCGCCAACGGTCAGCGGTTCGAATGGCTGGATGTAGTCTGCCCCATAGACAAGCACCGGCGCCGTCTCGTTGGTGCGGTCGCGATAGCCGATGCCGGTGATCACCACGGTGTCACTTGCGGACGTGATCTCGTCCTGGGCCGTCTGCGTGGTCTGGGTCGTCTGCGCAAAGGCCGGCTGGAATGCCGCCAGCGAGATTGCCGCCCCCGCTACGCTCGCCAGATGCGCCGCCTTGAACATTTTCGCCATCACAAGTCCCTTGGATCTGTCTTTTCCGCGGGTGCTAGTTACGGCGCGTGACAAACGGGGAACGGTTTTGTTGTGGTTATGTGACACCGGAAAGCAGTGTTTTCAGGTCACACGACGCGGGACCCCGGCGCCTGTTCTTGATGCACGGCCCTGCCGGCGTTATGAGCCCGCATGCCCCTTACGATCATCGGCGTCGATGCAGACGACACGCTCTGGCACACGGAAACCGTGTTCCGCCTGACCCACAAGCGATTCAACGAATTGCTGGGCGATTTTGCCGACGAAGACACGCTTGAGGCGAAGCTCGCCGCCGTCGAACGCGAAAACATGAAGTCCTACGGCTATGGCGCGAAGGGCTTCACGCTCTCGATGCTGCAGACCGCGCTCGAGATCAGCGACGGCCAGGTCTCGACGAAAGTCATCCGCGAACTGCTCGACGCCGGCCGCGAGATGATGACCCATCCAATCGAGCCCCTGCCCGGCGTCGAGGACGCGCTCCTGCAACTCAAGCAACGCGGCCGCCTCGTCCTGATCACCAAGGGCGACCTCTTCCATCAGGAGAGCAAGCTCGCCGCCTCAGGCCTCGGCTCGCATTTCTCGGGCGTGGAAATTGTCTCCGAGAAAACACCGGAGATCTACGTGAAGGCCTTCGCGCGCCATGGCGGCGCGGCCGCAACATCGTTGATGACCGGCAATTCGGTGAAGTCCGACATTCTCCCCATGCTCGCCGCCGGCGGCTATGCAGCCCTCGTCCCCTACCCGCTCGTGTGGGAACACGAACGCGCCGAGAAGCCCGTCGGCAATCCGAAATACCGCGAAGTCGACACCCTCAGTCATCTACCGGAATGGCTCGACGAGATCGGATGATCGCGTCGGGCACTCAGGGCTTGGGCACGACTTTCAGAAGCCGCGCATTCGGCCCGTCGGTCAGCAGGTAGATCGCGCCGTCCGGTCCGATATTGATGTCGCGATAGCGTTCATTGGCGCGGTCGGAGAATTTGAACCGCTCCTCGCCCGTCACCTTCTCGCCCTCCACTGTCAGGCGCGCAACGAAGCTGGGGTTGAGGCCGGCGGCGAACACGCTGCCCTTCCATTTCGGGAACAGGTCGGCGTTGTAATAGGTGAGCGCGCCTGGCGCGATCACGGGATCCCAGAAATACACCGGCTGCTCCATGCCGGCCTTCTGTGTCGCGCCTTCGCCGATCTTGCGAAGCGTGCCGCCATACTCGACGCCATAGGTGATGGTGGGCCAGCCATAATCCTTGCCCTTGCGCGCAACGTTGATCTCGTCACCGCCCTGCGGACCATGCTCGAGTTCCCACAACTCGCCCGTCACCGGATGCAGGAACGCGCCCTGCACATTGCGGTGGCCATAGGACCAGATCTCGGGAAGCGCGCCATTCGCGGCGCCGACAAACGGATTGTCCTTCGGGATGGAGCCGTCCGTGTTGATGCGGACGATCTTGCCGATGCCGCTCTTCAGGTCCTGCGCCTGCATGCGTGCCGGCAACGCGCCGCGATCACCCTGCGTGACGAACAGCGTGCCATCCTTTGCAAAGACGAGGCGCGAACCGAAATGCTGGTTCGACGCGAAGGCCGGCCTCTGGCGATAGATGACCGTGATGTCCTTGATGGACGGCGTCGCCCCATCCACCAGCTTGCCCTTGGCCACAGCGGTGTTGTTCCGCCCGTCGGCGCCCGGCTCGGAATAGCTCCAGTAGATCATCTGGTTTGTCGCGAAGTTCGGATCGAGCGCCACGTCGAGCAGCCCACCCTGGCCGACGCCATGAACCACCGGCACGCCGCTCTTGATCGGCGCCGACACCTTGCCCGCCGCATCCGCGATGCGGAACTGGCCGGCGATCCGCTCGGTGATCAGGAACTTGCCACCCGGCAGGAATTCCACCGCCCACGGCGAGGCCAGACCCGAAGCGACGACCTCCTTCACCTCATACCTGGTGTCGGTCGTCAGAGCGGGCGCACGTGTCTGTCCGGCGAAGGCGGGCGTGTAGGCAGCCTTGTTCGGATCGCGCGTTTCAGCCGGCGGCTGGGCAATGGCGACAAGGCCCGCCGCGATTGCAAGCGCCGCACCTGAAATCGCGGCCATGATCCCAACGCGCATCACCAATCTCCCTGATCGTATCTGTCTGCCCGACTACCTAGGCGAGTTTCCGCCCTGCGCCACCCATCATACGCATCACGCGGCCGCGAGGATCGTTGTACCCGGGTAACCATAGCGCGCCAACCGGGTCGGCCCTGCTGCAGCGGCACTTGTCCTCGAGGCTGACAACGGGCACCTCTTCGACACGTCAATGGAGCCCCCCATGCGCTTCCTCCTCGCCTTCATCGCCCTTCTGTTCGCTCCTCTCGCCCATGCGCAGGAAAGGCAGCAAGCCGTCCTCGCCGGCGGGTGTTTCTGGTGCATGGAAGCGGACATGGGCTACATCCCCGGCGTGATCTCGGTCGAGTCCGGCTACACCGGCGGCAAGGAGAAGAACCCGACCTACATGCAGGTCGCCCGCCACCAGACCGGCCACTACGAAGCCGTGCGCGTCACCTTCGATCCCGCGAAGATCACCTACGAACAACTCCTCAGCCGCTACTGGCCGCTGATCGATCCGACCGATGCCTACGGCCAGTTCTGCGACCGCGGCCAGAGCTATGCCCCCGCCATCTTCGCCTCGCCCTCGCAGAAAGCCGCTGCCGAGACGTCAAAGCAGCAGGTGATCGCCAGTGGCCGCGTCAACGGCAAGGTCATCGTCCCGATCCTGCCGCTCGGCGATTTCTGGCCGGCCGAGGAGTACCACCGCGACTACGCCAAGCGGAACAAGGCCGATTACGACGCCTACCGCCAGGGCTGCCGCCGCGACCAGCGCCTCGCGCAGGTGTGGAAGCCGGTGGGCTGATCAACCCGCCGCCTTCGGCCCCTCAGGCCGCGAGCCGACATACAGGGCGCTCGCCAGCAGCGACACGCCGGCGATCACCGTCCACAGGACTGGCAGGTGAACCAGCAGCACGATCACGAAGGACAGGATCATCGAACCTATCGCGATGTACTTTATCTTCCGCGGGATCGCCCCGCTCTCGCGCCACGCCACCACGCTCGGCCCCAGCCGCGGATGCCCCAGCAGCCACGCCTCCAGCCGCGGTGACGATCGCGCAAAACACCCCGCCGCCAGGATCAGGAAGATCGTCCCCGGCCATCCCGGCGTCACCAGCCCGATCACACCCACAACCGTCAGCACCACCCCGCCCACCAGAAAGAGAGGGCGCAGCAGCCGATTCACTTTGGGGACCGTGTCAGTCATGCGTTGGCCAGATTGCGCAGGCTAGGTGACACCTAGCGCCGGTCGTCTCCAAATTGCAACTCGTTCGCAAAAGGGAAGTCAGAGCCCGCAGACCAGCCTCGAAACCGGGCTTTCACACTTCCGGGATCGCTTCCCCTGCGTCCTTGGCTGTAACGCCCGTTCCACCTATGGTCCGCCCGGTCGACCGGCCCCCCAGAGCCGGCGCGCTCAAAGGGGAGAAAATGTCCACAAAACCGTCCAGACTCGGATCGCGCCTGCTGTTTGCAGCCGCATCCCTCGCCATCCTCGCCGCCTGCTCGCCCGAAGCGCCAAAGGCGCCGGAACCAGCTGCCGTAGCCGCCCTGCCCTCAGACGCGCAGACCTGGCCCACCGCCGCCGTCGCTGACCCGGCCGCTCTCGGCTTCACCGCCGAAGGCCTCGCTGCCCTCGATGCACGCCTGCAGAAATCCGTCGCTGACGGCGACGTCGCCGGCATGACCTACATCCTTGGCAAGGGCGGCGACATCGCTGCCTTCAACGCCTTCGGCGTCCAGTCAGGCGATCCGAAGACCGGCGCGCCGATGACGAAGGACTCCATGTTCCGCATCTACTCGATGACCAAGCCGATCACCGGCGTTGCCATGATGCAGCTCTACGAGAAGGGCCTCTGGCAGATGGATGACCCCGTCTCCAAGCACGTGCCCGAACTCGCGGGCCTCAAAGTGCTCTCATGGAAAGATGGCAAGCCGGAGATGAAGGACGGCAAGCCCGTCCTCGTCGCAGCCAGCGCCGAACCGACCATGAAGCAGCTGATGGCACACACCGCCGGCTACGGCTACGGCCTCTCGGGCGATGACCCGGTCAACAACGCCTTCCGCGACACCGCCGTGCTCGCCTCGGCGAACCTCGAAGAGATGATCGGCAAGATCAAGGACATCCCCCTGATCTACGATCCCGGCTCGCGCTGGTATTATTCCGTCGGCGTCGATATCCAGGGCTACATCGTCCAGAAGCTCTCGGGCCAGAAGTTCAGCGAATACCTGAAGGCGAACATCTTCACGCCGCTCGGCATGAACGACACCTCTTTCTACGTCACCGAGGCCAACGTGCCGCGCTTTGCCGACGTCTATCGCTGGGACAAGGACGCAAAGGCCCTGCTCAAGAACGAAGAACGCCCCGACCGTCCGCGCTTCACCGACGCGAACCGCATGGAATCCGGCGGCGGCGGCCTCGTCTCGACGACGCACGACTATGCGCGCTTCGCCCAGATGTTCCTTGCCGGCAAGGGCACGCTCGCTGGCAACACCGTGCTGAAGCCCGAGACCGTCGAGCTGATGCGCACCAACGCAATCGGCGACCTCAGGCTCTACTCCGACGGCACCACCGCCAACCCCGGCTTGCCCGGCGTCGGCTTCGGCATGGATTTCGCGATCTATGACGACACGTCGATCACCGGCCAGCCCTATGGCAAGGGCACGCACTACTGGGGCGGCGCCGCCGGCACCTGGTTCTGGATTGATCCCGCCAACGACCTCTTCTTCGTCGGCATGATCCAGTCGATGGGCGGCGCGCGTCCGGACGGCATGAACTTCCGCAACGAGTCCGCGAAGCTCGTCTACGAAGCGCTGAAACCAGCGACCGCTGCAGCAACGTCCGCTCCGGCTGAAGCTGCGAAGGAACCCGCGCAGTAGCACGCGGCGAGGGAGAACGATCCGGGCGGCGTTGAGAACACAGGCTCAACGCCGCCCTTTTTCAATCATACGACAGGGCGCGCACAAGCGCCTGACGGAGAAACCAGCAATGTCGCGCACCAGCATGATGACCATCGGAAAAGTCTGGCTCACCGCGGGCCTTGCCAGCGTGCTGGCCGCCTGCGTCTCGATGGGCCCATCAGCGAGCAGCGCGCAATGGCCGACCGCAACGGATGTCGTCGCAACCGCGCCCGCCTTCACGCCCGCCGGCCTGCAATCGCTCGACGCCCGCATGAAGGAAGCCGTCGACAAGTCCGAAGTCGTCGGCCTGCAATACGCGCTGGTCAAGGACGGCAAGCTCATCGCCTTCAACACCTTCGGCAAGCAGTCGATCGATGGCCCGGGGGTCACCGAAGACACGATCTTCCGCATCCGCTCGATGACCAAGCCGATCGTCGGCGTCGCCATGATGCAGCTCTGGGAAAAAGGCCTCTGGAAGGCCGAAGATCCGATCACGAAATTCCTGCCAGAGCTGGGCAATCTGAAAGTCGCGACCAAGGCGGACTCGATCACCGAAGGCGTTGTTCCCGCCAACCGCCCGCCGAACATGAACGAGGTCATGACCCACATGGCCGGCTTCGGCTATGGCCTCTCCGCCGCCTCAGCCGTCGATCGCGAATTCCAGCGTGATAACCCGCACGCCCAGCCCAACCTGCAAGCCGCGATGAACCGCCTCGCGCAGATCCCGCTACTCTTCCAGCCCGGCGAGCGCTGGAGCTATTCCTACACGGTCGACGTGCAGGCCGCCGCGCTTGAAAAGATTACCGGCAAGACGCTCGGCAATTATCTCTCCGAAAACGTCTTCACGCCTCTTGGCATGAGCGACACGGCCTTCTTCGTCTCCGAAGACGACTACAAGAACCGCCTCGCCACGGTCTACACGCGCAACGCCGCAACCGGCGCAAAGGAAGTCTTCCCTGACGGCTACAGCTTCACCGTTCGCAACCACCACGAATCCGGCGGCGGCGGCCTCACCTCTACCACGCACGACTATATCCGCTTCGTGCAGATGATCCTCAACGAGGGCACGCTCGACGGCCAGCAGATCCTCAAGCCCGACACCGTGAAGCTCATGATGACCAACCACATCGGTGAAACCCGCGCGATGGGCGGCGGCGGCTTTGGCTGGGGCGGCGCGGTGAAGACGGCAGCGCCAACGGACAACGCTCCCGCACCCGTTGGCACATATGACTGGTTCGGCATCGACGGCAGCTGGTTCTGGGTCGACCCCGTCAACGACATCGGCTTCGTCGGCATGATCCAGCGCCGCGGCAACGCCGGCCCCGGCGCTATCAACCTCCGAGCTGAGTCACAGCAACTCGTCTACAAGGCGCTCGCGAGGTAGAGCACAGAGTTGTCCTTCCTCGATCGCCACACGATCGGGGAGGGCGACATCTCCGCGGCTTCGCGCAGTCCAGCCCGATACTGTCGAAGAACGCGTCGGGAATGACACACGCGATGTGTGAAATCTCCGCGCAAGCCTGACCATCAGGCTATCCCACACACCCGCCCCGGCCCGCGCCGCAGCGGACGCATGCCTGCCTCGCGATATCGCCGGTTCCGCTGGTCGTCATTCCGACCTAGGTTGCCTGCGAATCGCAGGGGCTCTGCCATGTCCGCCATCCGTCGCCGCACCAAGATCCTCGCCACGCTTGGCCCCGCCAGCGATGGCGCGCTCAAGATGGAGGAACTCCTCCGCGCCGGCGTCGACCTCTTCCGCCTCAACTTCAGCCATGGCGACCACGCCGGCCACGCCGCCCGCATCGCGGCGGCTCGCGAGGCGGAAAAATCCATCGGCCGTCCCATCGCCCTCCTCGCCGACCTGCAGGGACCGAAACTCCGCATCGGCGACATAGCCGGTGGTCAGGCCGACGTCCGTATGTCGTCCGAACTCCGGCTTCGCGCCGCAGCCTCGTCGAACGACCCCGACATCATCCCCATCCCGCACCCGGAACTCGTCGCCTCGCTTCAGCTGGGCGACAAGCTGCTGATCGACGACGGCAAGATGATGCTCCACATCGTCAGGGTCGATGGCGATGATCGCATCGCTCGCCCCGTCGCCCCCGGCCGCATCATGAGCCGCAAAGGCATCGCCGCCCCCGGCCGCCCGATTCCAATTCCCGCCCTCACCGAAAAAGACATCGCCGACGGCCACTTCGCGCTGAAGCACGGCGTCGACTACATCGCCCTGTCCTTCGTCCAGCGAGCCGCCGATGTCGTGATGGCGCGCGAAGCCTTCGGCGCCGGCATTCCGATCATCTCAAAGATCGAGAAGCCCGCAGCCCTCGATGATCTCGAAGGCATCGTCCAGCATTCCGATGCGGTGATGGTCGCCCGCGGCGATCTCGGCGTCGAACTCTCCCCCGAGCAGGTGCCGATTGCCCAGCGTCGCATCATCCGCGTCGCCCGCGCCCACGGCAAGCCGGTGATCGTCGCAACCCACATGCTCGAGTCCATGGTCGAGGCGCTCGTGCCCACACGCGCCGAGGCCAACGACGTCGCAACCGCCGTCTACCAGGGCGCCGACGCCGTGATGCTTTCGGCAGAGTCCGCCGTCGGCCGACACCCGACCGCCGCCGTCGCCATCATGGACCGCATCATCCGCGCCATCGAAACCGACCGCGACGCCAACCCGTCTGCACAGGCCACCCCCTGGGCCGCCACCCCCTCGACGGCTGATGCCTGCGCCCGCGCAGCGCAGAGGCTGGCCGACGATCTCGATTGCCCGCTCGTTGTCTTCACGCGCTCGGGTTCATCGGCCCAGCGGGTCTCCGCAACGCGACCGAGACAGCCGATCCACGCCCTCACACCAAGCCTGCCGACAGCGCGAAAGCTCGCGCTCGTCTGGGGCGTCAGCGCCGACCTCGAGCCGGAAGAGCCGAAAAGCTTCGATGACATTCTCGACGCCGTGAACCGCCACGAAGCCGCCTCCAGCGTGAAGCGCTTCGTCATCACTGCAGGCTATCCCTACGCCTCGGACAATTCCACCGACACGATCAAGGTGGTCGAGCGGAAGTGACCTAGACCATCTCCGCATCGCCCTTGCGGCGATCTTCAACGGGTCTCATGTAGCGCACACGACGGCGGCGGTCAGGCCCGAAGAAATCCGGCGCCGTCACGAAGTTGCGCCGCGCATGCGTCACGGCAGTCAGCTTGGTCCAGATCATTTTCGGTGACACAGGTTTGCAGAGAATCTCGTCCGCGCCGGCATCACGCAGCTCCTTCACGGTCCGCTGCGTGGTGTCAGCCGTGCAGGCGATGATGGGAACGAACCGGTCTCCGGTGGAATGCTCGGACCGGGCAAAGCGCGTGAACTCGGCGCCATTTCGCGTGCCCATGAGGTAGTCGGCGATGACGACGTCGAAGCTGTGGCACGACAGCAGGTTCAGCCCTTCGTCAACCGTGAGCGCCGATTTCACCTCGCGGACGCCCAGCCCGTTGAGCATCAGGCGCATCACCTGCTGCATGAAGCGATGGTCATCGACCACAAGTATCGAAAGATCGCAGATGCGCTGCTTGTTCAATGGAATCTCCCGGGCAGACATTTGTGCCAGAAAACCCGCGCTTTATGATGAAGCGGACGATGGCAATCGCTGCGATCCGGGAAACCTCCCGGTAACCGTCAGTTCGGCTTGATCGCCGGCTCCGTCCCCCCATTGCGCGTTTGCTCGATCGCCACGTCCCTGATCGTCTCGTAGGGCGGCACAGGCAGGTGACGATGCGAGATCAGCACACCCGCCTCATCCATCTTCTCCTTGACGCGCTTCAGGAAGGCGTTGCCGATCCTGGCATTCTCGCCAGCTATCGTGCGGATGCGGCCTTTCAGGATCACGCCATTGTCCGACAGCCTGTCCACGCCCACCAGATCAAGCCCGCCGATCATGCAGCGCGCCAGCTCCTTGTCGCCCTGCACCTCCTCTCCGACCTGCTTCAGCACGGCAAGCGCTTCATCGATGCACGACAGGTAGGAGACCTGCAGTTCGAACGCGAAGGTGGAGAAGCTGCTGGTCTTGTTGTGGATCACCTGCGCTTCGCCATAGGGGAAGATGTGCAGCGTGCCGTCGAACGAGCGCAGGCGGATGGTACGCAGCGTCATCGCCTCCACCTTGCCCGACACACCGCCGATCTCGACGATGTCACCATGACTGACAATGTCCTCGATCACCAGGAAAGCCCCGGTGAACAGGTCCTTCACCAGACTCTGCGCGCCAAAGCCGATCGCGATGCCCGCGACCCCTGCCCCCGCCAGCAACGGCGCCACCTGTATGCCAGCCTCCGCCAGCACCATGGCGATGGCAACCAGGATGATCATCGCATTGATCAGGCCGCTGATCAGAGGCGCCACCGTGCGCAGCTTGGCCGCGCGCCGGCGATCATCCGCACTGCGCCTGGCCACCCGCTCGAGCAATCTCCGCGCGAGCAGGTTGACGATCTCGAGCGCCGCCGCTGCGATGGCGATGATCACCACGACCCGGATGACACCACGCAGCTCAAGACCGCCAGCGGGGGCCATCAGCGTCGTCGTGTCGACACCCCAGACCTGGAGGATCGCCCATGCCGCGCCGCCGATCGCCGCGAGCGAGAGGAGGAAATGGGCCGTGCCAAGTGGCTTCTTCTGCGGCTGTCCTCCGGCCGCCGCAGAAACCTTCTCACCGGCCCGCCTGCGGATCCGCCCGACCCAGAAGATGGCCGCCAGCGCCATGACCGCAATCAGGGCTGATCCCGCCAGCCGCCAGACAACAGCCTGGTCAGACAGCTCGAGCGACAAGGACATGGGGTTTCTCACCGGCTTCAAAGCCGAAGAACGAAACCCACACGCCCGGAGTTCCCCAGCTTGCCCGCGGCCTATTCGAACTCAGGCTCAGGTGGAAAGACGTCAGCGGGAAAATCAGCCGACACGGTATTGGGGAAGTTGGGATCGCGCTTCTGCATGAAGCTCTCGATGCCCTCTTTCACATCGGTCGACTGGCCACGCAGCTGGATGCCGCGGCTGTCCAGCTTGTGCGCCTCCATCGGGTGCGAGGCGCCCATCATCCGCCACATCAGCTGACGCGAGAAGGCAATCGAGACCGGCGCCGACTTCTCGGTGACCCGGTGCGCCAGCTCCAGCGCGGCCGGCAGCAGATCGTCCGGACCATGCAGCGAATGAACCAGACCCGACTCCTTGGCCTCGTGCGCATCGAACACACGCCCCGAATAGACCCAGTCGAGCGCTGTCTGCATGCCGACAAGGCGCGGCAGGAACCATGCCGAGCAGGCCTCGGGGGTGATCCCGCGGCGAGCAAACACGAAGCCGAACTTCGCCCCTGTCGATGCGAGGCGGAAATCCATCGGCAGCTGCATCGTGGCGCCCACGCCGACGGCCGCACCATTCACCGCCGCGATGACCGGCTTCAGGCTGCGATAGATGCGCAGCGTCACGCGGCCGCCGCCATCGCGGCGAAAGCCGTTCGTGATTATTTCCTCGCTCGCCGCGCGCTTGTTGTAGTTGAACGTGTCAGCCCCCGCGATACCCAGCTCGGCGCCGGCGCAGAACGCCCTGCCCGAACCTGTCACGACCACGGCGCGCACCGCATCGTCAGCATCCGTCCTGTCGAACAGCTCGATCATCTCCCGCATCACCACGGGGGTGAAGGTGTTCATCTTGTCGGGGCGGTTGAACGTCGCGACGGCGACGCCATCTGTCACCTTGTAGTCGAACATCGTGAAGTCGGTCATGGGAGCATCCTGGTGAGCTTGAAAGGCGTCGGGAGCAGGTCTGATAGCTTGTGCGTGCCGACGCCGTCGATCCATATCGGCGCGTCAGGCGCCATGAATTCCACCATAACCTGACGGCAGGCGCCGCAGGGCATGCGTGTGTGGTTGCCCGCGTGCACGAAATCGTCGGCCCCGCAGCTGACCGCCAGCGCCACCATGCTGGCTCTGGAATACTGTGTCCGGGCGGCAAACATGGCCACCCGCTCGGCGCAGCAGGTGAGCCCGTAGCTCGCGTTTTCGACATTGGCGCCCGGCACGATCACGCCATTGTCGAGCAGCACGGCTGCGCCAACCTGAAACTTCGAGTAGGGAGCATGGGCCCCCGCTCGCGCCGCACGGGCGGCATCGGCAAGGCGGCGAATGGCGCTGACGTCGGTCATCGTGGCGGCCTCGAAAGGGCCGCGCAATCTGGAGAGGGACAGCGTGCAAGGCAAGCGGTCAGTCGCAACGCTCGAGGAGGCAAAAGCCTTCATCCGCGCCAATACACGGATCGCGCCCGTTCCCGGCCTCCCGATCCGGATGCACATCGCCGATGAGCTGACCCCGATCTGGGAGGCGACCGAGAAGGACCTTGCAGAAGCCAATGTCGCCCCACCCTTCTGGGCGTTTCCATGGGCCGGCGGCCAGGCGCTGGCGCGCTATGTGCTCGAAAACCCGGACATCGTTCGCGGCAAGCTTGTGCTCGACATCGCCTGCGGCTCTGGCCTCGTGGGAATCGCCGCAGCGCTCGCGGGCGCGGCTGAGGTGGTTGCCAACGACATCGATCCGATCTGCGAGGCCGCCGTGGCGCTCAACGCGGACATCAACGGTATCGCGCTCAGCTATCTGGGCGGCGATCTCCTGAACAGCGATCCGCCAGACTATGACGTGATCCTCGCCGCTGACGTATTCTACGAACAGACGCCGGCGCGCCTGTTCCGCACGATGCTCGAACGCGCCCACGCCAACGGCGCGACAATCTTCGCCGGCGACCCCGGCCGCACCTACTTTCCGCGCGAGGCCTTCCGGCAGGTGGCCGAGTATGCGGTGGAGACGACTACCGAGATCGAGAACCACCCGGTCAAGACAGCGCGGGTGTGGACACTCTAGGCCAGCACAAACCGCGTTCCGCACAGTTCGACAAACGGCCCGCTCGGAACCTCGCCGATCTTCACGCCCGCCCTGTCCGCATTGGCAAGGATCGCCTTCGCATCCCGGCACGCCAGCCGAACAGCCGAGAGGCCCTCGCCGCGATCATCCTCCAGCGGCGAGAACCGCGCCCGGGCATTGTCGAGTTCGATCGTCCAGATGCCCCCGTCGCTTCGCTCGGCTTGACGCCCCAGCAGCCTGCTCCAGCGGTCGGCCGTCGCCGAAGGATCATCGCATTGCATCCGCGCGCCGGTGATTGCCTTCACCGTCTTCGAACGATCCTTCTCCTGCCAGCGCGGACCGGCCCAGTGGTATCCCCCCATCAGATCCGCCCCGCCTGAATGGCGGTCAACCGAGAGGAGCGTCGCGCCCGTGTCTTTCGGATGCAGGTGCAGCGCTTCGGAGGTCGAAACCTCGTCGCCCGACTTGAGGTCCTGCACGAGCCGAACGCCCAGCGCCGTGAAATGATCGCGACGCCGCTCCAGGTCGTCGCAGTCGACGATGTACATGTATCCGCCATCGCCTTTGCGACGCTCAAGATAGCGGCCGCCAGCCGTGCCTTCGGTCAGCGGCGAGACGACCTCGAGAAATGTCCCGCTCATCGGAAACAGCGCATTGTGCAGGCCATACTTGCCGACGCCTGGATCGCGATGGCAGATCTCGAGGCCGAGCACGTCGGCGATCTGCTTCTCGACCGTGGCGAGGTCCCTGGCGACAAGTGCAATCTGGCGAAGCCTCAGATATCCCATGGCGCCCTCCCTTGAGCGTACTCGGCTGATTGTCGGGCGATCGCCTGCCCCGTCAGCTCTGCGCCCACATCGATCATTACTCTGGACGTCCGTATCACATGAAGCTGTAGGGCTCCACATCCAGCGTCATGCGGACAGCCGAGGGGAGCTTCACGCGCTCCTTCCACGCCGCCAGAAAAGACGAGAGATCGACATTGCGATCCGAGCGCACGAGGAAACGGCGGCGGTGGCGGCCGCGCAGGATTGTGATCGGCGCCGGCGCAGGACCCCATACATCGATGCCTGTGGCATTGGGCTGGCCCTCGCTCAGCATCCGGGCGGCATCGTCGACCTGTTCGGCGGTAGGCGCGGACAGGATCACTGCGCCAAGACGGCCATAGGGCGGGAAGCCCACGAGGCGGCGCTGGTCCAGCTCGTGCGCGATGAAGGCGTCGCGATCCCCGGCGGCCAGCAGCGCGATGGCAGGACTTTCGGGCGCATAGGTCTGGATGATGGCGCGGCCCGGCTTGTCCGCCCGCCCCGCCCGGCCTGCGACCTGCAGCAGCAGCTGAAAGGTGCGCTCGCCGGCGCGGAGATCACCGCCACGCAGGCCGGCGTCTGCATCGACCACGCCAACAAGTGTCAGCGTCGGAAAATTGTGGCCCTTGGCGACGATCTGCGTCCCGATCAGAATGTCGATCGCGCCGGTCTCCATGCGAGCGATCAGGCTGCGCAGATCATCGGCCGATGCGACGGTATCGGACGACAGGATTTCGACGCGCGCGCCACGGAAGCGCGTATGGACTTCCTCCGCCAGCCGTTCAACGCCCGGACCGACCCCGGTCAGTGAGCCGCGCGCGCCGCAATGGGGGCAGGCCAGCGGCTTCTCCATCGTGAAGCCAGTGAGGTGGCAGACAAGTCGGCCGGTATAACGATGCTCGACCAGCCACGAATCCGTGTCGGGCGCCTTCAGTCGTTCGCCACAGGCGCGACAGATCACCAATGGCGCGTAACCGCGGCGATTGAGGAACAGGAGCGCCTGCTCTTTCGCCGCCAGCGTCTGCTCAATGGCGCCCGCAAGCTGCGGACCGATCCAGCGCCCCGTCTCGGGCGGCTCCACGCGCATGTCTGCGAGTGCGATCTGCGGCAAGGTGGCGACGCCGGGTCGCGCGTGCAGGCGCAGGTGAACGTACTTTCCTGCCTGCGCGTTGTGCAGTGTCTCAAGCGATGGCGTCGCAGAGGCGAGGATGATTGCGCATTGCTCGACAGAGGCCCGCAGAACAGCGAGATCGCGTGCGTGATAGAGGACGCCGTCCTCCTGCTTGTAGGACTGGTCGTGTTCTTCATCGACGATGATCAGTCGAAGCTTCGCAAACGGCAGGAACAATGCCGAGCGTGCGCCAACCACGATACGCGCCCTGCCCGCCGCCACTTCACGCCAGACCCGTCGACGGGCCGATGAACCGGCCGCGGAATGCCATTCGGCCGGCGCAACGCCGAAGCGATCTTCGAAACGGGACGTCACGGCCTGTGTCAGTGCAATCTCCGGCAGGAGGACGAGGACCTGAGCCTCGGGGTCCTGCAGCGCCTCTGCGATCGCCTCGAAATAGACTTCCGTCTTGCCAGACCCGGTCACGCCATCGAGAAGCGCGGCGCGGAACGTGGCCTCACGCACCATCCCGCGCAGGTATGCGGACGTTTCGGCCTGTTCGCCGGTGAGCTGCTTGGCGGGGAGATCTGGATCTGGCAGCGGAAACGGCGGATCGAGCGAGCGCTCGACATGCATCAACGCGCCAGCTTCCAGCAGACCCTTCACCACACCCGGGGAAACGCCGGCCTTTCGCGCAAGGTCGGCGCCCGACATCGGCTCGCTGGCATGGGCCAGCGCCAGCTCGCGCGCGGGCGTCATGCGCGGTGGCGTGTCTCCAGTGAGGACAACCAGCGTTTCGACCGGCGGCGCGTCCAGCGCTTCGCGCGAGCGCATCGCCATGGCGAGGACCATGCCGGATGGAGCGCAGATGTACCTTGCCGCCCGCTCGATGAAGCTGCGCATGTTGGCGGAAAGGCCCGGCGCGCCGATGACATCCTGCACCGGTTTCAGCTTCCGGTTGGATGGCGTGGCGCGTTCGGCCCAGACGACGCCGGTCACCTCGCGGGGCCCCAGCGACACAGTCACGAAGCTGCCGGGACCCGCGTCGAGGGTTTCGGGCAGTTCGTAGTCGAACGGCTCCGGCAGGGGCTGTGGCAACAGCACCGATACGATTCGTGGTCGAGACGGCATGGCGCGAGAATGGACCGTGAACGCGGCGGGTTCAACCAGCGGGATACGGCCTGAAACGCGGCCTTAACGGGGCGGGGCCACCTTGCCGCCCATGAGCACGCCCCATACAGCCCGCGAAGCGCTGCAGGAATTCTCCATCTGGCTGGAGACGGAGCGCCGCGCGTCCCCCATGACGATCGAGGCGTATCAGCGCGACATCGGCAATTTCATCGGTTTTCTGGTCGAGCATCTGGGCGGCGAACCACACGTGTCCGACCTGAAGAGCCTGACCCGTCATGATGTCGTCGCCTGGCTCGCCCGCCGCCGCAGCCAGGACAATCTCGCAGCCTCCTCGCGTGCGCGCGCCGCCTCCAGCCTGCGCGCGTTCTACCGCTTCCTCGACCGCCGCCTCGATTCGGCGAATGCCAAGGCGATGATGTTCGAGAGCCCACGCCGTCCGCACCGCTTGCCGCGGCCGCTGCCGGAAAAGATCGCGCCACAAACCATCGAGATGGCCGGAGAAGGCGATGGCGACGACGCGCCTGCCTGGGTCCTCGCCCGCGACGCGGCGATTCTGTCGCTGTTGTATGGGGCCGGGCTTCGTCTTTCCGAAGCGCTCGCCCTCACCGGCAAGGACGTGCCGGCGTCAGAACAGCTGCGTGTCTTCGGCAAGGGACGGAAGGTCCGGATCGTACCGCTGATCCGCGCGGTGCGCGAAGCGGTGAACGAATATGCGAAACTCTGCCCCTACCCGTCCGCGCCGGACGAGCAGATCTTCCGCGGCGAGAAGGGCGGGCCGCTGAATCCACGCATGGTCCAGCGCCTGATGGAGAAGCTGCGTCACCGGCTGGGCTTGCCGGAGACTGCAACACCGCATGCGCTTCGCCACTCGTTCGCAACGCACCTTCTGGCCAATGGCGGCGATCTGCGATCAATCCAGGCCTTGCTGGGCCATGCCAGCCTGTCGACGACCCAGATCTATACCGGCGTTGACGCAGCCCGCCTGATGAAGGTGCACGCGGAATCGCATCCACGCGCATAAGGCTTCTACGAAGCTGCCGGCTCGAAGCACTTCGCCATCGCGGCTGGATCCTCGACCTGCTTGTCCTGCGGCGTGTTCTTGCACCAGTCGGGCGAACCGGGCTCGGCTGCTCCGCTGCTGCAGGCGGCGACCAGCATCGCGGTCACGCAGAACAGTGCGGCGAAGGCAAGACGCATGACGGTCTCCTCTTTCTGGCGCCGATAGACGACACAGGACGGCCGGACTGTGGCCGCTGCACTTTGCACAAGTCAATCGCGGCGTGCCGAGGCTAGCGCGGCGTTGCGCAACCATTGAGAATTTCGCCCTTCCACGTCGCCGTCACGCTCCACGGGCGCGCGGTCTCGGCAAGTCCGTCGAAACATTCCTTCTGCGTCACGGTCATCACGAAGTCGCCCTGCGGTGTCTTCGACGTCAGCACGAAGGCGCCGGCCTCGTCTTGCGATCTCGCGGGCGCCTCGCCCTCGAGACTGGCTGCACCAAGGATGGAAATCAGCGACTTGCCTGTCTCGCGGTCGACCTGAACCGTCCAGTAGGCCGGGTCAGTGCCGCCGATTTCGAGATTACCATCAAGATCAGCTGCCGGGTTCGAACAGGCTGCAAGCGCAATGGCTGAAAATGCGAGCACAGCAACAGGTTTCAGCATGGGCGGGACTCCTCTGTCGTCTACCTAAAGCCGTGCGGTGCGCGATGGAAGGTGGGACTGGCGAAGCTTCTGACTTTCTTCGCATCTGCCTCATCGACCTTCCGGCTGACGAAGGAGCACGCTTGCGCTAGACTGGCGGCATGAGCACCGATCCGAGCCTGCACCGCATGACTGCGAGCCAGTTGGCCGCCGGACTGCGAAAAAAGACATTCAGCGCCACCGAACTCTGCGATGCGCATATCGATCGCATCGAGCGGCTGGACGGACAGGTGAACGCCGTCGTCGTTCGGGATTTCGAACGGGCGCGGGCCGAGGCGCGGCAGGCGGACGTGGCGATATCGCGCGGCGATTTCAAGGCGCTGACCGGCATACCGATGACGGTGAAGGAAAGCTTCGACTTGCGCGGCCATCCGACGACCTGGGGCCTCGAAGCGCATGCCGGGCATCGCGCGCGCGAGGATGCGCTTGCCGTGCAGCGGCTCAAGGCGGCAGGGGCCGTCGTGCTTGGCAAGACGAACGTGCCGCCGGCGCTGGCGGACTGGCAGACAGAGAACCCGATCTATGGTCGCACGCGCAATCCGCATGGGCTCGAGCAGTCGGCAGGCGGATCGTCAGGTGGGAGCGCGGTGGCGATCGCGATGGGACTTTCGGCGATCGAACTGGGATCCGACATTGGCGGATCGGTGCGTGTGCCAGCGGCGTTCTGTGGGGTCTATGGCCACAAGACAAGTTATGGCGTGATCCCGATGGGCGGGCATTTCGCGGGCGGCGAAATCATCAACCCGCAATTGCTGAGCGTGATCGGCCCGCTGGCGCGATCGGCCGACGATCTTGCGACCGCTCTGGATGTTGTCGCTGGGCCGGATGCGGAAGCGGCTGCGAACAAGCTTGTCCTGCCACCTGCCCGCCATGGGCGGCTTGCGAGTTTTCGTGTCTTCGTGCTGGACCATCATCCAGTGGCGCGCGCGGACAGCGACATTCTCGGCGCGCTGGAGATGCTGGCGGACCAGTTGGTGAAGGAAGGCGCCTCTGTCGCCCGACAGTCCAGCCTGCTTCCCGATATCACGCGTTCATGGCGGCTTTATCAGGCGATGCTGCAAACCGTGATCACGCGTGGCGATCCGGCGAATCCACGCCAGCCGATCTCGGCGCACGACTGGCTCGACAAGCTGGATGAACAGCTGCGGCTGAGGCGGCAGTGGGCGGATTTCTTCAGGCACTTCGACATTGTGCTCTGCCCCGCCTTTGGGACTGCCGCTTACACGCATGCGCGCGAATCCGACTGGCGCAAGCGGCCGTTGCCGATCGATGGCGAGCCATCGAAATTCGGCGATCAGCTCGGATGGGCCGGGGTCGCGACCGTCGCCAACCTGCCCTCGACCGTCATCCCGCTGGGCGTGAATGCGGCCGGACTGCCTCTGGCCGTGCAGGCGATCGGCGCGTTCCTCGAAGACAGGACCACGATTGCCTTCGCAGGGATGACCGGGCACGACATCGTCGCGCCTGCGATCGCCAGCTAGTCACCAGGTTCTGGCGCCCGCAGTGCGCGTGAGCTTTGGCTTGGCGAGCAGCCAGACGCCTGCGATCGTCAACGCCATCGCGACGGCATGCGGCCAGCCGAACGGCTCGTTCAGGATCGCAACAGCAGCCCACGCAGCAACGACCGGACCAATCCCGCCGACGGCGCTCATCGGCCCCGGGCCGATGCGGCTTATGGCTTCGGCGATCATGAAGCTCGGGATCACAGTGCAGAAGATCGCAAGAGTGAGGGCAAGCCAGTAGCCGTTGGCCGTGACCGGCGGCGGCGCGTGGAAGGCCATCTCAATTCCGCTATGCGTCAGGAAGGCGATCGAGGCGATCGACATGCCGAAGGCCGTGAACATGGTCGGCCCAAGGCGCTTGATCACGGGCTTCGACGCCGTGACATAGACCGCATAGATGAATGCGCCCGCAAAGATCAGGCCGCCGCCGAGCCATGCATTGGGGCCCTGATGGCCGATCTCCGCCCCGAACAGGATCGCGACCCCGGCATAGGCAAGCACGAGCGCGATCACGTGTCGCCTGGTGATCCTGTCCTTCAGGAACACCCACGACATCAGCGCGACCATGGTCGGGTAGATGTACAGGATCAGCCGTTCGAGCTGGGCCGAGACATAGCGCAGGCCTTCAAAATTCAGCCAGGACGACAGGTAGTAGCTCATCAGACCGAGCCCGCCTGCTGCGAGCCACCACCGTGCAACTGGCTTTTCGCGCATGCGGGTGAAGGCCACGACGCCTACCACGAGATAGACCGGCAGCGAGAACGCCATGCGCAATGTGAGAAGCTGCGAGACGCCGATACCTTCGGCGAAGGCAAGCTTTATGACGACGCCCTTGAGCGAGAACAGCCCGGCGCCCGATGCAGCGAGGATCACACCGGTCGTGCGATTGCGCGATTCGGTCTCGATGCGCGTGGCCGTCACTGGGCTGGCGGCGCAGGCTCGATCATCGAGGCCGCCTCAGGTTTGCGGAAGCGGAGAGTCATGCGGTCGCTTTCGCCGATAGCGGCGTATTTGGCAGGATCGTAGCCTTCGGCTTCGGGCGTGCCCGGTTGCGGCTGCTCGAGCGTGGGCGCGAGCATCCAGACGCCAAGGGGATGGTCGGCCGCGTCGTTCGGGTTGGCGTTGATCTCGGAGGATTCCTCGAGCACGAAGCCGGCGTTCTGCGCGAGCTGGACGACATAGCTTTCGAGGACATAGCCGGTGGTGGCGCGCAGGTCCTGATCGCGCGCGGATGGCAAGCGGTGCTCCTCAACGCCGAGCACGCCGCCGGGTTTCAGTGCACGGAACGCGTCCGCGAAAATCTTGTCGGCATAGCCGCCGGCCATCCAGTTGTGCACGTTCCGAAAGGTCAGCACCGCGTCAGCCGTGCCATCGGGCGCCAGACCCGGGCTCGTGCGCGAGGCGACGGTCAGTGTGATGTTGCCATAGGTTTCCGGACGCTCCACGAACGCTGCCCGGTAGGTCTCGACATTGGCGCGCGCCCCCTCTGACGCTGCCGGGTCGACATGAGCGGCGTAGAGTTTGCCACCGCCGCTTTTCAGATAGGGGCCGAGGATGGCGGTATACCAGCCGCCGCCCGGCGCAATTTCGACCACGGTGTCGGACGGCTTGATGCCAAAGAACGTCAGCGTCTCGACAGGGTGGCGCCATTTGTCGCGCGCCTTCTCCTGCTCCAGCCGCCAGGCGCCCGCGACGGCCGCCTCGAGCGGCGCCTGAGGGGCAGCGGCCTCCGCCACAGGCCCCTGCGCCGCGACCGGCGCTGGCTCACCGCCCCCGCAGGCGGAAAGGCCAAGCGCAGCGAGAGCAAGCAGAAGATGGCCTGATTTCATGTCTTTTCCTGACAGTCCCCGACAGCGGTTCAAATCGACTTTACCTCGCCGGCGTCACTTGACCACCCGGTCTTGACGACAAGGACGCGCATTCCCAACTCAATCCGCGAGGCAGCGCATGTGCGGGCCTTGGAGGCCAAGGCGCAGACCATAGGGTGGCGCCGCGAATGGCCTCTGGACGTCAACCCAAGCGGACGCAGCTGCGTCCGGCTGTTGCTTGAACGAGGACAGAGATGAGCAATTTCGATTTTTCCCCCCTCTACCGAACCGTTGTCGGCTTCGACCGGCTCGCCAGCCTGATCGACACCGCCACTCGGCTTGACGGCGTGCAGGGCTATCCTCCCTACAATATCGAACAGTCGACGGACGACGACAATGCGTACGCCATCGAACTGGCTGTCGCCGGCTTTGGCGACGACGATCTCGACCTCGAGGTGAAGGAAGGCCAGCTGATCGTCGTCGGCAAGAAAGATGGCGGCGCCGAGAACCGCAAATTCCTCCACCGCGGCATTGCAGAGCGCGGCTTCATCAGGCGCTTCCAGCTTGCCGACCACGTCGTGGTCAGCGGCGCGCATCTGAGGAACGGCCTGCTGCGCATTGAGCTCAAGCGCGAGCTGCCGGAGGCGATGAAACCGCGCAAGATCACGATCGGCGGCGAACAATCGCCCAAGGTGATCGACGCTCGCAAGGCATCTGCTGCGTGAGGGTCTTGAAACCAGAGGCAGGCATTCCGATCTGAATGACTGTCTGCAGAACGCGAGGTGAGCCGGCCGGCCCTCTCCCTCCCCCCGGAGTTGCTGGCCTGGATCCCTCGAAAGAGAGCGGCGCGGCCCTGACGGGACGCGCCGCTCGTCTTTTGCATCAGGCGCGCATTCAGGCCCCACACTCCGTGCCCATGCGGCCCTCGAGCGCGGCCATGCGCTGGCCCATCGACATCATGTCCTCGAGCGTGAGGCCAGAATCGCTGAGCGCCTTCATCCCGGCCTCGGGATCCATGACCTCGGCGCTCATGGTCGCGAGCACGAACTTCTTTTCCTTCTCGTTGAGCGCCGACTCGATGATGCGGGTCTGGCAGGCGCACTTGGCTGCAGCCGGCTGGCCCTCCTCCCTGACGCAGGCGGCGACGCCCTTGGTCACGAACTCGCTTTCGCCGGCGCCGCAGGCGCTGAGGGTGGCAAGGCCCGCGAGGGCGAAAATGGCGGCTGGGATTCTGGTCATGATGGCTCTCCTTTTGGAGAGCGGTATCAGAAGCCGCGCAGCCTGTCCGCTAGCTGATCGATCATGGCCTGCGGCGCTTCGGGCCAGAGCAGGCAGACAATGGCGGCGCCTGCAAGCGCGCCACCCAGGTGGGCCGCATGCCCGACCCCGTCGCGCAAGCGACCGGCGGACGCGACGGCAGACCAGATGATATAGCCAAGCGCAAAGACGATCATCGGCATCGGAACGGCGAAAAAGAGATAGATTGTCGAGAACGGGAAGAAGAGTGCGGCCGCAGTGGTGACACCGGAGATCGCGCCGGATGCACCAAGCGCCCGATAGTTCGAATCGCGGAAATGCTCCATCCAGGTCCAGGCAGAGCCGGCGATCAGCGAGACGAAATAGATCGCCAGGAACCCTGCTGTCCCCAGTCCGACTTCAAGCGCAGGCCCGAAGAAGACCAGGGCCAGCATGTTGAAGAACAGGTGCGTCGGGTCGCCATGGATGAAAGCTGACGAGACCCAGCGATACCATTCCTTGTTCTTCCTGATGCGGCCCACGTCGAACATCAACCTGTCGAGCAGGCGCGCGTTCTGGAACGCGGCGATGGACAGCCCGACATTGATCGCCAGCAGCGCCAGGTTGACCGGTGCTCTCAGCAGCAGGGAGAACGGATCCATCGCGGCGCTCCCGGGGGATCAGGGCTCGTCGGACGGGCGCTCGGCTGGCGGGGCGTCATCTTCTGCTGACGGCGGTTCGACGTCGACGCCTTCGTCGGCGAAGGCGATCGGCGCCTCTTCCTGAACCGCTTCAGCGTCATCGCTCGGGACGGATGCATCTGCGGCGGCGCCCTTGCCGCCACGGCGACGGCGACGGCGGGGACGGCCTTCGCCGGCTGCGGGCGCGGCGTCCTCTTTCGGCGTTGCGTCGGCCTCGGCAACAGGAGCGGGTTCCTCGCCATCGGCGACAGGCTCCGCTGCAGGCGCAGGGCGGATGTCGACGCGCTGGGGACGCAGGAGAAAGATCGTGGTTGTGGTTTCGTCGGTGAAGGCCCTCAGCGTGTCGATCGCCTGCCCGGCCACGAACTTGCGACGAAGTTCGCGGAACGAGCGCGCGGCTGAACGCAGCGGCGCCAGCGTGACGGCTTCCTTGCCGAGCGTGACGGTGAAGGTCTCAGCGCCCGCAAGCGAGCTTTCGAGATTCTCCGCAGCCCACGGCAGGAAGAACAGCGCGAGATCGTCCTGAAAGAGCGGCGCCAGCGTTTCCCTGAGATCCTCGAGCGCGGCAAACGGACCGGACGCGGTGGGCGCCGACATGAACTCGCACCATTTGGCGACGAACTCGCCGTCCTTCTCGATGATCTTGGCAGGCGTCGGATCCTTCATCATCTGGATCAGCTGGCCAGCGATCGCGAAGTCCGCGATCGAGGGACGCTCGCCGAAGATGAAGAGGTGCTTGCGCAGGTGCTCGTCGAGCAGCTTGACGAAGCGCTTGAAGGATTTCTCCAGCACATCGCCGAGTTCGCCGTCGAGCTGCATCGTCCTGAGCTGGCCGGTCATGGTCTCGAGCGCGAGGTCCTCGGCGGCCTTGCGATTCTCCGGCGGGCTGGTGACGTAGTAGTCGTCGATGGCGCGGGCGGCGGCGAGGCGCTGGTCCTTCTTGCGCGTCCAGCGGTAGTGGAAGACGGTCTTGGCAAGCCAGGCGTCGGCGTATTCCTCCAGAACACAGGCGAGGAAACCCAGCGCCGGGTCAGCAGGCGTTGCGGACGGCTCGGGGCTGTCGGCCTCGAGAGCCTCCATCATCGGCGTGGTGTCGTGGACAGCGAAGCCGGAGGCCGTGACCAGGATAGGGAGCGTCGGGAAGCGCGCGATGCGCTTCAGCTCGTCCTCGGATTCCTGCGTGCGCGGCGTCCAGTCGAACGGAACGCCCTTGTATTTGAGGAATGCGCGCATCTTGGTCGAATAGGCCGAGGTCTCGGCCCCGAACAGGCGATAGGACATAAACGTCTCCGGAAAGCGCGCGGAAACTACGCGGGAAGGCGCCGGGGGACAACCGCTGTTTATGGGGCAAAGCGCATCATCTTGCCCTGATAAACGCAAGGTTTGCCATGGCGGGCGGCTGTCGCGGAAACCGGCGGGGTCGCCTGATGGTTTTTGGTCCCCGGGGGACATTCCAAGGAATTCGCCCCGCGTGTAGGGTTCGCCGGTCCGCCTCAGCGTCTTTTCGCCGAGACCAGGAGACAGGCCGAACCAGGGAACACCCGATGAAAGCGATGCGCCTGAAGAAGCCCGGCGGGCTCGACAACATCTTCCTGGCCAGTGCGCCTGCGGCGGCGCCGGGACCAGGCGAGATCACGGTGCGGTTGCATGGCTCCTCGCTCAACTTCCACGACTATCTTGTCGTGAAGGGCATGATCCCGGTCGAAGAGGACCGTATCCCCATGTCGGATGGCGCGGGCGTTGTCACTGCGGTGGGCGCCGGCGTCACGGAGTTTTCCGAAGGCGACAGCGTCGTCTCGACATTCTTTCCGGACTGGCATGGCGGCGAGCCGACTGTCGATCTCCTTCGCGCTGTCCCCGGCGATCGCGCCGATGGCTATGCGCGAGAGACCGTCACCGCGAGCGCCACGTCGTTCACGCGAGCGCCAGGGGGATATTCGCATGCAGAGGCGGCAACGCTGACCTGCGCGGGGCTGACCGCATGGCGCGCGCTGGTCGTCATCGGCAACATCAAGGCAGGCGATGTCGTCCTGACACAGGGCACGGGCGGGGTCTCGATCTTCGCGCTGCAGTTTGCGAAGGCGGCTGGGGCGACCGTAGTCTCCACCACCTCGAACGCGGACAAGGCGGCGCGCTTGAAGGCGCTCGGCGCCGATCACGTGATCAACTACAAGGACGATGCGGAGTGGGGCCGCACAGCGAAGAAACTCACCGGCGGGCGCGGCGTCGATCATGTCGTGGAAATCGGCGGCGCCGGCACGATCGAGCAGTCGATGCGCGCGAGCAGGCTTGGCGGGCATATCTCGCTGATCGGGGTCCTGGCGGGATACGCAGGATCGATCAATACGGCGCTGCTGATGAGCATGCAGATCCGGCTGATCGGCATCACGGTCGGCGCGCGCCAGCACCAGCAGGACATGATCCGCGCCATCGAGGCCAACGGCATCAGGCCGGTGCTGGACCAGTCGTTTCCGCTTGAGATGCTGGCCGACGCATTCCGCCGGCAGGAATCGGGCCAGCACTTCGGCAAGATCATCGTCGAATGGTGATGCGCGAGGGGCCGTTTGCCACGACTCCCTGAAGGCGATATCCAGCCGCTCCTCCATCCCGGGCAATAACGATGCGCGTTCTTCATGTCATGGCCGGCGCCAAGGAAGGCGGAGCCGAGAACATCATGCTGGAAGGCGTGATGGCGCTGGCCGATGCGGGTGTGGCGCAGGCGGTGGTGACGCGCGCCGACAATGAATTCCGGCTGAAGGCATTTCGCGACAAGGGCATCCGTGTCGAGACCGCGAGCTTCAACAAGCTGTGGCCGTTTCCGACGCAGGGCGCGATCGCCAGGCTGATCCGCGAGTTCAGGCCGGATGTGGCGGAGTACTGGATGGGCCGCGCCGGCGAGTTTGCGCCAGCCTCCTTCCGATCGCGATCGATCGGCTGGTATGGCGGGTATTACAAGCTTGTGCGCTTTGCGAACTGCGCATGGCATGTGGGGCTCACGAAGGACCTGCTGCGCCATATCCGCGAACAGGGCGTGCCGGAGAACCGCGCGGCGATCATTCATACGTATGCGGACTTTTCGGGCGTTCCTGCTGCGGACCGCGCGGCGCTGGATACGCCCGCGGATGCGCCCGTGGCGCTGGCGCTGGCGCGGCTGCATGAGAAGAAGGGGCTGGATACGCTGCTCGACGCGACGGCGAAGGTTCCGGGACTGTATGTCTGGATTGCCGGCGATGGTCCGCTCGAGGCCGAGCTGAAGGCGCATTGCACGCGCCTCGGGCTGGATGATCGCGTGCGGTTTCTCGGCTGGCGCAATGATCGCGGCGCGCTGCTGGCGGCCTCGACCTTCGTCGCCTTCCCGTCCCGCTATGAACCGTTCGGCACAGTGACGGTGGATGCGTGGGCAGCGTCCCGGCCGCTGGTGGCGGCGGATGCGGTGGGGCCTGCGGCGTACGTGGTCGATGGCGTCAACGGGCTCCTGATCCCGAAGGACAATGTCGATGCCCTGGCCGATGCGATGCGGCGCGTGATGTCCGAGCCGGGACTTGCCTCGAGGCTCGTGGCCGGTGGCCGCGCAAGTTACGAGGCGACATTCACGCGGGCAGCATTCGTTCGGGACTCGCTGGCGTTCTATGAGCGCGTGGCGCAAGAAGGCGCCCGTTGAGAGAGCCCTCCTCCTGCGCCCCTTGTTTCAGGGGGAGGGACCGTGGTGCACGACCTCGCACAAACTCAACTCAGGGCAGCGGCTCCAGCCGGAAGATCTCGCCGCCTATATCGACGAGGTAGACATTGCCTTCGACGTCGGTTCCGAAATTGACGACGGAGTTCACCGTGCCCACGTCTGGCGCGAAGGCCGTGTTGCGCAGCGTGAGACTGGTTGCCGGCAGCACGCTGCCCGGGACGAGGTTGGTGATGGGGACGGACCAGAGATTGCCCGAGATGAAATCGGCGAAGAGGTATTGACCCTGCAAGTCCTCGATCGGGCCGCGATAGACGACGCCGCCTGTGATCGATCCGCCGAGCGTGCGGCCGTACTCCGTGACCGGCAGCGTGAAAGCTGCGGAGTCGGCGCCGCCGTTGAACGGGAGCGAGCCTTCGCGCAGGTTCCAGCCGAAATTGATGATGGTCGACTGGCTGGCCGGGATACGGTCGACCTCCTCCAGCGTGCTCTGGCCCACCTCGCCGATAAAGGCATCCCCCGTGACGGGATCGACGCTCATGCGGAACGGATTGCGCAGGCCCATGGCGTAGATTTCAGTAAGGCCGCCGGCTGCGCTGAACGGGTTCTGCGTCGGGATGGCGTAATCGCGCGCCGCGTCGGCGGGGAAGGCGTCTGTTGCAGGATCGATGCGCAGGATCTTGCCCCGTAGGCTGGATGTGAGCTGCGAGTCACCCGGCGTGTTGCCGCCATCGCCCGAACTGATCAGCAGGCGGTCCTGGCCATCGAATGCCAGCGTGCCGCCCTTGTGATTGGTCGCCGTAGGCTGGGGAATGGTGAGGATGGCGTCACCCGAAGCGGCATCAGCAATGGCGAGGTTGGCGGTCTGCACAGTATAGCGCCGGATTTCACTGACGTTGGCGCTGAGGGGATTGAGGAAAAGGTAGAAGGCGCGGTCGGAGGCGAAGCTGGGCGAGAAGGCGATCGACAGGAGCCCCTTCTCTCCCGTCGTATCGATCTGGCCGGAGAGGTTGAGGAAGTCCGTCGCCTCAAAGGCGCCGGTCGCGGGATTGAGGATGCGGATCAGGCCGGCGCGCTGCACGACAGCGATGCGGCCCGAGCCGTCGGGAAGGCCGTTGACGAAGATTGGCGCATTGAGGCCTGAGGCGATGCGGCGCACGCGGAAACCGGGCGCGACGTTCGCCACGGTTATCGCGAGGTTCTGCATGGTGGTGTTCACGCCATCCGAGGCGGTGAAGAATACGCTGTAGACATTGTCGCCGCCGCCATCTGCCGGCGCTTCGAAATCCGGCTGGCTGGTGAAGCGGAGCTCGCGCGTCGCGGGATTGAAGGTGAAGCGCCCTGCGTCGGGTCCGCCGAAGGCATAGACGAGCGCCGCATTCTCGGGATCGGTCGCGACCGCGCGCATGAACACGCCCAGCACGTTCTCGCGCACGGTGACGGACGCGGGCGAGGTGAAGCTGGGAGGCGCGTTTGGCACGGGCGGCGGCCCGGGTGGAGGTGCAGGTGGGCTTGAAGAACCGCCGCCCCCGCATGCCGACAGCATCACAGCGAGAGCTGACATGAGTGCGGTGCGGATTGTTCCGGCCATGCGGATGTCCCCACGTCTGCGCCCCGCCAAGCCATAACATGGCTAACGGCCGCGACCAAACGCAGGCAAGGCGCAAACGTGGGGAGATCGCGCGATTTTGCGCAAACGGCTTAAAGGATTTCCCACCGCCTTGGCCCACGCTTTTGCATGGAGGGCCGGCGGGCGACCGCCGTTTGGTGAGAATGAGCGAAGAGATTGCAGCGCTGGGCGGGCTGAACCTCGCCGAACGGATTCGCCGATTGGCGAAGGGGCGCACGACGCTGGACGTGGCGCAGTTCCAGTTCATTGGCCTGACCGAAATCCGCGCCCGCTATGGCGATCGCTGGGCGGAGAAGCGGGAACGTGTGAACGCCCACGCCCACCATTTCATTTCGCGCCGCCTCGCTCCCGACGATGTCCTGTTCGCAGGCGCGGATGGCTTCCTGCTCGTGTTTGGCGCGTTCTCGGGTTCATTTGCAGAAGCCGCAACAAACCGAATTGCCAGGGAGCTCAACGCCTACTTCCTCGGCGAACCGGACCTCGACGACATACAGCTCGGCGCACAGCACGAGGCGATGACGCTCGACAGTTTTGCGCAGGTCTTCGGCCCGGCCCTGACAGCAGCGCGCCAACCGGCGCCGCCGCAAAGGTCACCGGCCGTCGCAATGGGCTACACCCCGATCTGGGAGGCGCAGCGTGGGGCGCTGGCGATGTATTTCATCTCGCCGCTTGATCCGGCCACGGGCTTTCCGATGGACTGGGACCAGACCAGCCATCGCCATGCCGACATGGACGAGCGCAAGCTGCTTGCGTCCGAGGCCGACATGCGGGCGCTGTTTGCAGCGGGGAAGAGTGCAATGGTGGGCGTTGCGCTGCACGTGTCGAGCCTGCAGGATCCGCAGAGCCTTGCGCGCATGGTGCAGGCGATGACCACGTTCGATCCGAATCTGGCCCGTTTCCGGGTGCTGCGCGTCAGCTGTGTCGAACCTGGATATCCCCGCATCTACATCGAGGACATCATGCGGGCGCTGCGGCCCTACGCCCAGCGCATTGCGATCGGGCTGAACTGGGCCGAGCCGGACATCACCTCGGTCCTGAAACTCCAGCCGGCGGCAATCGGATTTTCCGTCCCCCCGGGGGCGCTCGGGGCTCCAGCGCTTCGTGCAGAGATATATGCGCGCGTCAGCGCAGCCGCTGAACAGGCCCGGGCGTCCAATGTGCTTGTTGGCGTCGAGGGCGACCTGCACGTCGAGCACGCCCAGCACTTCATGAATGAGGGCGTGAAGTTTCTATGCTCGCCGCGGCTCTGGCCGGTGCGCGCGACCCTTGCGGCCGGCCAGTTCTGGCCGCGCACAAGACTTGAGGCCATGACGCCGGGCCACGCTGCCTGATGCGCGCGGGCGTACAGCTTCACTGCGCACGGCCGGTTTTCGGGCGAAACGCAAGCTGCTAGAACCACCGCGCCGCGTCGTTGGGCGCGCGGCGATCAGAAAAGACGGAGACCTCTTCCATGAGATCGTTGGTGCTGGCTGTCACGGCCCTGGCGTTGGCAACGCCTGCCTTCGCACAGGACAAGACCACGCTCGACCATGTTACGACCAGGGGCATCGTGCTGAGCGCTGGCGGCATGGAAGTGGATGTCGGCTACAAGCCGGACGGAACATTTACCGCCATGGATGGGCAGGTAACCGGCAAATGGCGCGTCGACGGCGGGAAGCTCTGCACGTCGTCGAACTTCGCCCCGGATGAGGAATGCGTCGCCTACCCTGCCGGCAAGAAGTCCGGCGACACCTTCGAGGTGCAGGGCGGACAGGGCCCGGCGACGATCAGGATCAAGTAAGCCTGCACCGATCAGATTCTGGCAGGCTGCCACTCCGGACCAGCCGGCCAAACCTTCAACCCGCGCCATCAGGCGCGGGTTTTTTCTGTTCTGAAACCACCGCCGGCAGGCGCCCGGAAAACGGCGACGCCGGCCGCTGCTTTCACAGGGCCGGCGCGACACCATGGTGGTCCGCCAGTTCGTCCTTCGAGCCTCGGTCCTGCAACCTTGCGCCCTGATCAGGAGCGCGCCCGTTCGACGCCATCCGGCGAAAGCTGAGCCTCGAGCGCTCTGGTTTGCGGGCCACAGAACTCTGGGCGTGACGCCCACTTTCCTGTCACCGCGCAGCTGAAGCCACGCTCTTCTCCGGTCATCCCCTCTCGAGGGCCCGCGCGGTCTTGGATCCCGCCCTGGGCGTGCCGCAGGCCTTGCAGACCACACGTCACTTCCGGTGCTCGTTTTGCTCCCCATTACTTCAGCGCCTGTCCAATCAGGCTTGCCCGTGGGGACATCCAGTTGCTCGACCCGCGACGGTCTCCTCTCTGAACGCGATCAGGATGACAGAAATTGTGGGCGCGTAAATTGCGGCGCCCTGTGGAAACTGTTGAGCAGCTTGTTGATAAAAACCTCTCGCACATGCGAGACACGCGCAACGCAAATGCGAAAGCTGGAGACGACAATGGCGCTCGATCTGGAGACGCGGCAGCAGCTGATAGAAACGGTGCGCCGTTTCGTCAACGAAGTTTGCCGGCCGAACGAGCAGCTGGTCTCCGAGACAAATGCGATACCGGACAGGATCGTGCAGGAGATGCGCGACCTCGGTCTCTTCGGTCTCTCGATTTCCGAAGAGTATGGCGGTCTCGGCCTCACGCTGGAGGAAGAGGCGCTGGTGATCCTCGAGATGGGGCGCACCTCGCCTGCCTTCCGCTCGACCTTCGGCACCAATGTCGGCATCGGTAGCCAGGGCATTGTGATGTTCGGCACGCAGGACCAGAAGCGCGAATGGTTGCCGAAGCTCGCCACCGGCGAGGCGATCGCGAGTTTCGCACTGACGGAGCCGGATGCGGGATCCGACGCCGGTTCAGCAAAGACAAGGGCATTGCGCGACGGCAACCACTATGTTCTGAACGGCGCCAAGCGCTACATCACCAATGCCGACAAGGCGACGATCTTCACGGTCATGGCGCGTACTGATCAGAACACGCCGGGCGCGAAGGGCCTCTCTGCCTTCATTGTCGAGCGCGACACGCCCGGCGTCAGCATCGGCAAGCCCGAGAAGAAAATGGGGCAGCAGGGCGCAAATGTCTGTGACGTGATCTTCGAGGATGCGCGCGTGCCGATCACCTCCCGGCTGGGCGAGGAAGGCGAAGGCATGAAGGTGGCGATGAGCGTGCTGGATCGCGGGCGTCTGCACATCTCTGCCCTGTCGGTGGGGATCGCAGAACGGCTGGTCGAGGAGATGGTGCGCTATGCCTCCGAGCGGAAACAGTTCGGCAAGCCGATCATCGAGCATCAGCTGGTGATGGGAATGATCGCCGAAAGCTACGCCGAGGCTGTGGCGGGACGCGCGATGGTGATGGACGGCGTCCGCAAATATGACGCGAAGGAGAAGACCGCGCTGATCGCATCGGCGACCAAGATGTGGTGCACCGAAATGGTGGGCCGCGTGGCGGACCGCGCGGTGCAGGTGCACGGCGGGGCTGGATACATCGCGGACTATGCGGTCGAGCGCTTCTACCGCGATGTGCGCATCCTGCGGCTCTATGAGGGCACGACGCAGATCCAGCAGATGGTGATCGGCCGCGAGCTTCAGCGCATGGCGAAGGCGGGGGAAATCTAGCTCCCTACCGATCCGTGCTCACCTGATGGAACAGGCTGGCGCGCAGATCAGCAAGGTCCCCGAAACCGACCTCGGACTCCATCCCGTTGAGCATCACCTTCCGCACTGGATCGGCGGGCTGCGAGAGGGTGATGGCCTTGTCGAGTTCGGCCAGCGCAGTGTGGCGAAGCTCCACACGCTGGGCGCGGTCCTGCGAATAATCCGACAAGGCGCGGCGGGACTGGGCCGCAAGCTTGAGGACATAGGGATCGCCGGGCGCGGCTGCGACCTTCGCATCAAGTTGTGCGGAGATATCGGAGATGTCGGCGCCGCTCATGCCCTCGCCATGCTGGCCGATCGAAACCATCAGGCTGGCGGTCTGCTGGAGGACAGCGTCATTTGCCGGCGCCGTGGCGCAGGCGGCGAGCGCTGTCAGGCTGGCGGCAAGAACCAGGGGCAGCAGCTTCATCGGCAACTCCGCAGGACCGGGGCGACAGGAGTGACGCTTCTCAATACGGCGCAATGGCGGCGAATCAAAAGCCCTGTGCAGGCCTTGCTCCAAATGCGTGACATCCTCCGCCCTGCCCGCTTAGATCGGCGCCAGCAACAGGGGTCTTCATGAACAGTGATGGCGAAATCGCGCGCGCCGCGCAGCTGAAACCGATTGCGGAAATCGGCGCAAAGCTCGGCATTCCGGCACAGGCGCTGATTCCCTACGGCCACACCAAGGCGAAGATGTCGGCAGATTTCCTGAAGTCGCTGGCAGGCAGGCCGGACGGGGATCTCGTGCTGGTGACGGCGATGAACCCGACCCCGGCCGGCGAGGGCAAGACCACGACAACCGTCGGGCTGGGCGATGCGCTGACGCGGATCGGCAAGCGCGCGGTGATCGCGTTGCGCGAGCCGTCGCTGGGACCATGCTTCGGACAGAAGGGCGGTGCGACAGGCGGCGGCTTCTCGCAGGTCGTTCCGATGGACGAGATCAACCTGCACTTCACCGGCGACTTCCATGCCATCACGGCCGCGCACAACCTGCTGGCGGCGATGGTGGACAACCACATCCACTGGGGCAATGCGCTGGGCATCGATGTGCGGCGCATACGCTGGCGGCGGGCGCTGGATGTCAACGACCGTAACCTGCGCGCGGTGGTCACAGGCCTGGGAGGACCCGCCAACGGCACGCCAGGCGAAGGCGGATTCGACATCACGGTCGCATCCGAAGTGATGGCGATCCTGTGCCTCGCGGAAGATCTGGCAGACCTCAAGACGCGACTGGCGAAGATCATCGTGGCCGAGACGCGCGAGCGCAAGCCGGTCACGGCTGGTGACATCAGGGCGGATGGCGCGATGGCCGTGCTGCTGAAGGATGCGATCCAGCCCAACCTTGTCCAGACGATCGAGAACACGCCAGCCATCGTGCATCTCGGACCGTTCGCCAACATCGCACATGGCTGCAATTCGGTGACGGCGACACGGGCGGCGCTCAAGCTGGGCGATATCGTCGTGACCGAGGCGGGCTTCGGCGCAGATCTCGGCGCGCAGAAATTCTTCGACATCAAATGCAGGCTGTCTGGCCTCAGGCCGAAAATGGCCGTGCTGGTCGCAACCATCCGCTCGATGAAGATGAATGGCGGCGTGGCGAAGGGGGATCTTGGCCGCGAGGACATCGACGCGCTTCAGCGGGGCGCCGCGAATGTGCAGCGCCATATCGAGAACCTGAAGGGCTATGGCCTGCCCGTGATCGTGGCGCTGAACCATTTCACGTCTGACACGCAGGCTGAGGTCGATACCGTGAAACGCATTGTCGGCGCGATGGGCGCCGAGGCGATCGTATGCCGTCACTGGGCCGAAGGCGGCAAGGGCGCCGAAGAGCTGGCGCATGCAGTGGTGAAGCAGCTCGCACGGAAGGAGGACAGGTTTCAGGTCCTCTATGACGACGAGCTGCCCCTGCTTGCCAAGATCGAGGCGACAGCAAAGCGTATCTATCGTGCGGAGCGTGTGGATGCGCCCGCCAAGGTGGTGCAGCAGCTGAAGCGCTGGGAAGAAGCTGGCTTTGGCCGCCTGCCGGTCTGCATCGCCAAGACGCAATACTCCTTCTCCACTGACCCCACGAAACTTGGCGCGCCCGAGGGGCATGTCCTCGACGTGCGCGAAGTGCGACTGTCCGCCGGCGCCGGATTCATCGTGGCGATATGCGGCGACCTGATGACGATGCCCGGCCTGCCACGCCACCCGGCGGCGGAACTGATGTCGGTTGATGCGAACGGAAACATCCACGGGCTTTCGTGATGCAGATCGCAAAGCTCGCCTTCCTCGTACGCGATTATGACGAGGCCATCGACTGGTTCACGCGCTGCCTCGGGTTCGGGTTGGCGGAAGACACCGACATGGGCGGCGGCAAGCGCTGGGTCGTCGTGCAGCCGCCCGGTGCGCAAGGCGTGGCGCTGGTCCTGGCCAAGGCGGTGGGCGAGCAACAGGCAACAATCGGCAGGCAGGCCGGCGGGCGCGTCTTCCTCTTCGCGGAGACCGATGATTTCGATCGCGACCATGCGCGCATGACCGGTGAAGGCGTGGTCTTCCGTGAAACCCCGCGAAACGAACCCTATGGCAAGGTCGCCGTGTTCGAGGACCTGTACGGCAATCCGTGGGATCTCATCGAGCCTGCGCGATAGGCGCGTCCTGCCGCTGCGGCGCCGCTTGCGCAGCGCGCCCCCGCCTGTGAAGCTTCGCAAAACAAGAAACGCGATCCAGGGGAAACGAATATGCGGCTGACACGGCGCGGACTTCTGGCGACTGTCTACGGCACAGGGCTTGCCGCCTGTGCGCCGATGCCCAGGGTCGCGTCCACTGTTGGGGGCAACGGCCCCGACGCCACCCAGATGGCGTCGATGATCCGCAGCGGCGAGATGTCCGCAACGGAGGCTGTCGAAGCGGCCATCAAGCGCTGCGAGACAGCAAACGCCCGGCTCGGCTTCGTCGTCAACGACACCTACGCACTTGCGCGCGCGCGCGCGAAGACGCAGCTGACCGGACCGTTCGCCGGCGTGCCCTACCTGATCAAGGACCTCAACGACGTGATCGGCGCGCCGACACGGATGGGGTCGCGCTCCACCACCGGCGCGCCGCCAGCGACAGCACAGGACGCCTACATCAACGCAACGTTCGCAACCGGTGTCGTCTGCATCGCGAAGTCGGCCTCGCCAGAAGGCGGCTATCTGCCGACGACAGAACCACTCGCCTTCCCGCCAACCCGCAACCCCTGGGACACCAGCCGTTCAACGGCCGGTTCTTCGGGCGGCGCAGCGGCGGCGGTGGCGTCAGGCGTGGTGCCAATGGCGCATGCAAACGATGGCGGCGGCTCGATCCGCTTCCCGGCGGCGAATTGCGGGCTGGTAGGGCTGAAGCCTTCCCGCGGCCGGATGATCGCGGACATGCCGGGCGCACGACCGCTGGACATCGGCGTGCAGGGCGTCGTGTCACACACCGTGCGCGACACGGCCGGGATGTTCGCAGCGACCGAGCAGGCCGGCGCTGTGGCGCCGCTGCCGCCCATCGGCCTCGTGACGGGCAAGGGGACGAAGCGGCTGAAAGTCGGCATCATCACGAAGGGCTTTGCGGGATTCGAAGCTGACCCAGTGGTCGCCGCAGGCGTCAACAGCACGGCGAAGCTGCTCGAGGGTCTTGGCCACAATGTGGTGGGAACAACCAGCTGGCCGACACCTGCAAGCTTCACCGAGGACTTTCTCGCGTTCTGGTCGCTGGGCGCGCTGCAGGATGTCACGGCCGGATCGAAGGCGGCCGGCAAGGCGCCGGACGGAACGCTGTTCGAGCCCTTCTCGCTGCGCATGGCCGAGAACGGCATGAAGATGAAGCCCGAGGAGATCCAGGCCGTTCAGATGCGGCTGCTTGGCGCGGCAAAAGCCTATGACGACTGGATCAGGGAATACGACATCGTCATCTCGCCGCTGTTCAAGTCGCCGCCCTCCCCGCTTGGCTATCTGCGCGGTGATGTACCGTTCGACACGCTGCGGCAACGCCTGACCGAGCAGGTCGGCTATACGCTGATCCACAACGTCTCTGGCGCGCCGGCCATCAGCCTGCCGCTGCACTGGTCAGACGAAGGGCCGATCGGCATTCAGTTCAGCGCAGCGAATGGCGGCGAGAAGACGCTGCTGGAGCTCGCCTACGAAATCGAGGCGGCGGCGCCGTGGGTCGGCAGGCGCCCGGCGGTGTGGGTCGGCTAGCGCGCATTCACGGCTGCTGGACATCGTGCGGGCCGTCGCACCGCAGACATATGTGGGAGAGACTGTGAAGCACCTGGCAACCCTTGCACTCATCGCGCTGGCGTCGGCCTGCACGTCGATCCCGTCAGGACCGAGGCCGCCCTCGCCGCCGATGGTCAGCGTGTTTGCGGTCGCACATCAGGACGACTGGCAGCTGTTCATGAACCCCGACGCCTGGCACGCGATGAACGAGCCGCAGGAGAAGGCGGTGTTCATCCACGTGACCGCAGGCGATGCCGGCGCCGGAGCGGGCGGCGAGCCTGTGCCCTATTATCTGGCGCGCGAGGAAGGCGCATTGCGCGCCGTGCGCTTCATGGCGAATGCCGCCGACCCGACGGTCGGCAAGGGCGCACGGATGGACAGCGCAATGGTCATGCGCGGCGGGCGCGGCGTGCAGCGCTATGCCTATGCGAATGCCGTCGTGTATTTCCTGCGCCTGCCGGATGGGAACATCGTCAACGGATCGGTTTACACGCCGCACCCGGAATCACTGACGCGGCTGCGCTCGGGTGAAGCTGCAACGTCCGGCACCGTGGAGCAGAGCGCGCGGTACGAAGGCTGGGCGGATCTGGTGAAGACACTGAACGCTATCGTCGAATCTGAGCGCGTTGCCGGCTCCGGGCTCACCCTGCATATCGCGGAGCTGGATGAAGCGGTGAACCCTGGCGATCATCCCGATCACCGCGCGACGGCGCAGGCCATGGAGGAGGTCGCCGCGTCATATCGCTGCGCCCCGGTCTACCGGCACATCGAGTATTTCACACGCACCAAGCCCGTGAACGTCACCGGCGAGGACTACATGATCGACGTCGGTACATGGGCCGCCACCGCTTCCGGCCTCAGCGACAATCACGCCCAGGCAACATGGGAGAGCGGTCACAACGCCTGGATCGGCCGCAACTATTACCGGGTAACGCAGCCGACCGGCGCGTGCGAGCAGAACTAGGGCTGACCACTTCCACCAAGGTGCAGTCCCAGCCCCGCTCAACCCGACAAATGTCGGAAAGAGCGGCACGAGGAGAGCTGCACGGCTAGGCCTTCGGATACACCCGCACAGGCATCGCAGCGTAGCCCTTCACGAACGCGCTCGGAATGCGTTCCGGTTCAGCAAGGACTTCGATACGGTCGAAGCGCGCAAGAATTTCTTCCCACAGGATCTGCAGCTGCAGTTCCGCCAGGCGGTTGCCGACGCAGCGGTGGATGCCGAAGCCGAATGAGAGGTGCCGGCGCACCATCGGACGCTCGATATTGAGCACCTCGGGCTTGTTGTACTGCGTCTCGTCACGATTGCCGGAGGCGTACCACATCAGGACTTTCTCGCCCTTGCGGATCGTCTTGCCGTTGAGTTCGTAGTCCTGCAGCGCGGTACGGCGCATGTGGGCCAGCGGGGTCTGCCAGCGGATGATCTCCGACACCGCGGACGGGATCAGCGACGGATCGGCTTTCAGTTTCGCCCACTGCTCGGGCCATTTGTTGAAAGCATAGACGCCGCCGGTCATCGAGTTGCGCGTCGTATCATTGCCGCCGACGATCAGAAGCAGCAGGTTGCCGAGATACTCCTGCGGGGTCATGTTCCGCGTGTGCTCGCCGTGCGCGAGCATGGAGACAAGATCGCCTTTCGGTTCGGCGTTGACCCGCTCGTTCCACAACCGCGTGAAATAGCCTAGGCATTCAAGCAGCTCGCCGCGCCACTGCTCTTCACTGGTGACGATCTCCGGATTATTGCGCCCGGTGGCAACATCGGACCAGCGTGTCAGCTTGCGGCGGTCCTCGAAGGGGAAGTCGAACAGCGTCGCGAGCATCATGGTTGTGAGTTCGATCGAAACCGTGTCGACCCAGTCGAACGACTCTCCGACGGGAAGCTCGTCGAACAGCTTCTTTGTGCGGCTGCGGATCAGCGCTTCAAAGCTGCGGAGATTTTCAGGACCCACGATCGACTGCACCGTCTTGCGCTGAAGATCGTGCTTGGGCGGGTCCATCGCGATGAACATCGGCAGCTGGAAGTCTTCGTCCTGGTCGACGACCGTGATGCCGCCCTCAGAGGAGAACACGCCGTGGGTCGTGTCGACGGTCATGATGTCCTTGTAGGTGGTCACGTTCCAGAAGGGTCCGAACGGGCTGTCCGGGGTATAGTTGACCGGGGCCTCCTTCCGCATCCGGGCGAAATAGTCCCAGTAGCCTTCCTGACGCCAGATTTCGGGATCCGTGATGTCGAAGGCGGCAAGATCGATATCCGACGCGCGCGGCGGCGCCGCACCGCGCAGCAGGCCATTCTTTCGGAAAGCCTCAGCGCCTGCCTTGCTTGGGGTGGCTGTCGTCGCCGTATCTGCCATCGCTCGTCCTCGCCTTGGGCGTAAGATTTTGCCTCTCAGCCCTGACATAGTCTAGCAGAGCGAGCGATCCGGGGCAGTCCTGTCCTTGCGGCAGGTGTTTGTTTTTGCAGCACCCTTGCCCGCGACATGAGGAAACATGGCCGCGCCTTCCGGCATGCGGTGGATGTGCTAGACGTCCCGGACCTTCAAGCCGGCTGGATTCCAGGGCCGGGGCCGCGCTTTCGCAGGGACCGCCGACTTGGCATCGATCGAGCCGTCACAACAGCGCCGCGCCCTGTCGGTGCTGATCCCGTTCTACAACGAGGAAGGCAATATCCAGCCCCTGGTCGACGAGGTGCATGCGGCCCTGAACGGCGTGGATTACGAGATTGTCTGCGTCAACGACTGCTCGGGCGATGCAACCGCTGCAGAGTTGATCGCCGCGCAGGCTGCCAGCCCGGACCGCATCAAGATCCTGACCCACACAAGGCGGCGGGGCAAATCCGCCGCCCTGTTCACTGGCCTTCGGCACTGCTCGGGCGACTGGGTGCAACTGCTGGACGGCGACGGGCAGAACGACCCCGCTGATTCGCGCCGGGTCTGGGACAAGGTGGCGGCGAAGGACGAAAACCCGGCCCTGGGCATTGTCTGCGGCCGCAGGACCAGCCGAAACGACAGTGGTTTCAAATGGCTGCAATCGCGCATCGCCAACGGCGTGCGCCGCTTCTGCCTGCGCGACGACGCGACCGACACCGGCTGCGGCTTCAAGCTGATCCGCCGCAGGGCCTTCCAGGACCTGCCCTACTTTGCATCGATGCACCGTTTCCTGCCGGCGCTCATCAAGCGAGCCGGGTGGGACGTGCAGGAAGAACCGGTGGCTGACCGGCTGCGGCTTCATGGTGTGTCAAAGTATGGATTTCTCGGACGTTTTGGCGCCGGGCTGGTAGACCTGCTCGGGATGATGTGGCTTGTGCGGCGGGGGGGATATGGCGTCGCCGCCGAATGGAACGATCCGCGCTCCGGGCGCTGACCGTTTATCCGCGTGCCGCCGCAGTCGAGTGGAAGAAGACGCGTGAAGCAGCCGATCCGGCAGCCGAAACAGTCCAGGAAGACGGCCAGGTCAGGCCGCGGGGTCCGGGGACGGCAGAATGGCGAGCGCGAGCAGCGCTCATCGCTCGACGCCATAATCCGGCTCGACAGGTCGGCGATCATCTCGATGATCCTGCTGTACTGCGTGGTCCACTGGGCCATTCGCGTGCTGGTGGCGCCCGTCTACACCGTGGAAGAAGCCGGCCAGCTCCTGCTCTCGCAGTCGTTCCAGTTCGGATACGAAGCGCGCCAGCCTCCAATGCTGAGCTGGCTCTACTGGGCGGCGACGCGCGCTGGCGGATTGTCGGCGCCGGTGATCTTCGCGGTGAAGTACGCCCTGCTCTTCATCGGGCTGGTGTTCTACTATCTGTCAGCACGCAACATTCTTGTCCGGCCGGGCGTTTCGGCGGCAGCTCTGGCCGCGTGGGCGCTGACCTTCCAGGTCGGCTGGGCGGCGCATGAGGACCTGCTCGGCGGCGTCGCTCTGATGGCCGTGCTGTCGCTGAGTTTCCACGCCATTACGCGTATCCTGACATGGCGCGCGTGGAGCGACTGGTTCTATCTCGGCGTCGCGATGGGCCTCGGCCTGCTGACGCATCACCTGTTCATCGTCTTCCCCATCGCGATGCTGCTGGCGATCATGCTGTCGCCGTTCTTTCGCGACGTGCTGAGCTTCGGGCGTCTGTTCCTGACCTTCCTGGTCGCCGCCCTGCTCTATGCGCCCTACGTGATCTGGGTCGGAACGCACATCGACTCGGTGAGCGATGCGGCGCGCGAGTATGTCACTTCGTGGGAGATCGACTCGGCCTGGCTCGACCGGGCGGGCAACGCCGCTGCACAGCTTGGCCGTGCGCTGGCGGAATTCGCCCTTCCGCTTCTCCTGTTCTGGATGATGCTGTTCTGGACGCTGTGGCTGCCGGTTATCTATCCGGTCTTCCCGCGCCGCAGCACTGACGAGGAGCCGCACGAGCTGGCGTGGCGCAAGCTGTTCCTGCAGGCGGCCATCATGGGTGTGGGCGTCTACACGATCAGCGTTCTGCTCGGCGTGCAGGCCTACAAGCCGCACTGGATGATGCCGGTGCTGTTCGCCTTGCCGATCTGGCTGTTCGCCCACGTCAAGCGCGCAGGGGACTTTCCTGTCGCAATCCGCGGCTTTGGGGCCGTCGTGGTGGCGTTCATCGTCCTGGTGGCCGGCGGCAGGTTCGTCGAGGCCCAGCTTGAGATCGCACAGTGCCGGGAAGGCGGCTGCCGACCGTACACGCCGGTCGCCGCGTGGGCCGAGGCGCTGCGCGACGCGGGTTTCCAGGGCGGCACGATCGTTGGCGCGGACCTGCACCTGACGGGCAACCTGCGCGCAGCATTTCCGAAGGCGCGCGTGCTCGATGCATCCGTTGCGCCAGACGCCTATCCGCCGCGGCAGGGCAATGGCGCGTGTCTGGTCGTGTGGCGCGACACGCGCTTCAACGACACGCTGAATGTCGCGCTGATGCCCGAGCAATTGTCCACCTATCTGGAACAGGAGCTCGATGTCCGCTTGCGCGACAAGGGCGCGCGCGGCGCGGTGCGGCGGCCGCTGCGGATGTCGGAAGACAAGGCGGCGACGCTGTACTTCCAGCTCAACCGGGCTTCGGGGCAGTGCGGGTAGGATCCGGGCGGGCAGGATCCGGGCGGGTTGGCGCTTCAGGCAGGAGCGCCTCGTCGGGGGCTGCGCGCAGCAGGCCAGCGGGAATGTCCAGCTCCGGAAAGATCTCTTCAGTGAAAGGCAGCAGGTAAGCCGAACCGGATGGGGGCTGCACTTCGATCAGCTCGCCCGCACCGAAATTCTGGACCGACTTCACAGCGCCAAGCTCACGCCCGTCCAGATGGACGACGCGCATACCGATCAGGTCGCTGACATAGAACTCGCCTTCCCCGGCCGCCGGAAGGGAGGCGCGATCTGCGTGGAGCAGCGTGCCACGCATGGCCTCCCACTCTTCGCGCTGGCGCTGCTCCTTTGCCGTGACACCGAACAGATCATTCAGCGTGCGATGGCGGACAGGCGTGAGCACGACCTTGCCCGCCGCGTCCATCAGCGGACCGTAGGCGAAGCAGGCTTCCGGATCGTCGGTGAATGAACGCACGCGCACCTCGCCCTTGACGCCGAAGGCGCCGGCAATCTGCGCGACGACGATGAGTTTGGGCTTGGCGCTCACAACGGCCGCTCCAGCATCGCGACAACCTTGCCGGAACCAGAGGCGCGCGACAGCAGGTGGCGGAAGCCGAGCTTTGCGTGGAAGGCCATGCTCTCGGGATTGGGCGGGTCTTCATTGACCTCGGCGGTGACGCGCTCTTCGCCGAGCTCGCGCGCCATGCGCAGCGCCGCCTCATACAGCGCCCTGCCCGCACCGGCGCCGCGCGAAGCCTCTGTGACGGCGATGCGATCGACATAGAGATGGCGGTCGAACGCCGTTTCGAACCAGCCATAATTGTCGCTTGGATAGGCCGAGCCGGGGCGGATCAGAATGACGAAGCCGGCGGGTTTGCCGCCGGCTTCTGCAATCAGCACACGATAGGCCCAGCCAGCATACTGGCGGTACATCTCGCGCGTCATGTCTCCAACGGCCGGAACGCAGGCGGCGTTGAGGGCGAGAATGAAATCCTCGTCCTCAGGCGCCGCGTCGCGAACCGTCACCGCCATGCGGATTACTCCGCGGCAGCTTCTTCGGCCGGGGCGTTCTTGGCTTCTTCAGCGGCGGCGCGGCGCGCCTCCTCGCGATCGGCGCGCTCCTTGGCGCGTTCCTTGGCCTTCTCGCCCGGCTCGGCCGCCTGCGGGTTGTTGCCGTGCTGCCATTTCACAAGGCCGGCGTTTCCGAGGAAACGGGCGACGCGATCGGTCGGCTGCGCGCCCTTGGCGAGCCAGGCCTTGGCCTTCTCGAGGTCGATCTGGATGCGCTTCTCGTCGGTCTTGCCAAGCAGCGGGTTGTAGGAGCCGATCTTCTCGATGAAGCGGCCATCGCGCGCAAAGCGCGAGTCGGCGATCACGACATTGTAGTACGGGCGGTGCTTGGAGCCGCCGCGCGCGAGACGGATTTTCAGTGACATTGTCTACTCTCTTCTTTGTGGTTCGAGCTGGTTGAGGTTGGCGGGTCGGGCGTCAGCCCTTGCCCTGCAGTTTCTCATGGTGGCGGATCACTTCCGTCACGATGAAGGCGAGGAATTTTTCGGCGAAGTCGGGGTCGAGATCGGCTGCGTTGGCCAGCTCGCGCAGGCGGGCGATCTGCTCGGCTTCGCGCGCCTTGTCAGCCGGGGGCATGGCGTGCGCGGCCTTGAGTTCGCCCACGGCCTTGGTCGCCTTGAAGCGTTCGGCCAGCATGTGCACGACGGCGGCGTCGATATTGTCGATCGAGGCGCGCAAGCGCTTCAGTTCCTCAGCGGGATCGCGGCTCATTTCTTCTTGTCTCCACCAAGACCGGGAAGACCGCCGCCGAGGCCGGGGAGCTTCGGCCCGCCCGGGCCGCCGAGATTCTTCAGCGCGTTCATCTGTTGCGGTGAAAGCTGCGGCGCGCCGCCCATTCCACCGCCACCGCCCATGCCTCCGGCGCCGCCCATATTGCCCATCATGCCGGCAAGGCCCTTGAGGCCGCCCTTGCCGAGCTTCTTCATCATGTCGGCCATGTTGCGGTGCTCTTTCAGCACCTTGTTGACCTCGGCCACGTCGACGCCGGCGCCGGCCGCGATGCGGCGCTTGCGCGAGGCCTGAAGCAGGTCGGGCTTGCGGCGCTCCTTCGGCGTCATCGACATGATGATCGCTTCCTTGCGCTTCATCACGCGATCGTCGATGCCGGCTGCGGCCATCTTCGCCTTGGCGTCCTTCACGCCGGGCAGCATTTCCATCATGCCGCCGAGGCCGCCCATGCGCTGCATCTGGCGCAGCTGGCCGGCATAATCCTCCAGGTCGAACTGACCCTTCTGCATCTTCTTGGCGACACGCTCGGCCTCGGCCATGTCCATCTCGGCCTTGGCCTTCTCGACCAGGCTGACGATGTCGCCCTGCCCCAGAATGCGGCCGGCGATGCGGCGGGCGTCGAACACGTCGAGCCCATCAAGCTTCTCGCCCACGCCGATGAAGCGGATCGGCAGGCCGGTGACGGAGCGCATCGATAGCGCCGCGCCGCCGCGACCATCGCCATCCATGCGCGTGAGCACGAGGCCGGTGAGCGGCAGGCGCTCGTTGAAGCGGCGCGCCGTCTCGACAGCGTCCTGACCCGTGAGGGCGTCGGCAACGAGAAGCGTTTCAGACGGGTTCGCGATCTTCGCGATCTCGTCCGCCTCATTCATCATCTGGTCGTCGAGCGTGGTGCGGCCCGCCGTGTCCAGCATCAGCACATCGTAGCCGCCGAACTTCGCGGCCTGGATGGCGCGGCGGGTGATGTCGGCGGGCAGCTGCCCAACGACGATCGGAAGCGCGTCAACGCCGACCTGGTCGGCGAGGATCCTGAGCTGCTCCATCGCCGCCGGGCGGCGCGTGTCGAGGGAGGCGACGAGAACCTTCTTGCGTTCCTGATCCTTCAGGCGCTTGGCAAGCTTGCCGGTGGTGGTCGTCTTGCCCGACCCCTGCAGGCCGGCCATCAGGATGATGGCGGGCGGGCTGTCGATCTTCAGCGGCGCGGGTTCTTCGTCGCCGCCCAGCGTCTCGACCAGCGCATCGTGCACGATCTTGACGACAAGCTGGCCCGGCTTGATCGACTTGATGACGTTCTCGCCCACGGCCTTGGGGCGGACATCGTCGATGAATTTCTTGACGACAGACAGGGCGACGTCGGCTTCCAGAAGCGCCACGCGGATCTCGCGCAGGGCTTCGTTGACGTCCTTCTCGGACAGGGCGCCGCGGCCGGTGAGGCCGTCGAATACCTTGCCAAGACGATCTGTCAGCGCGTCGAACATCGCCATTCCTTTTCATGCCGGAGACCATCTCCGACATGGGAAGTCTTCTTCCGGCGCGCAAACGCCCTTTGGCCCCGCTGAGCGCAACGCGCCGGGCGGGGGACCTCGCCAGCCTCGTCTGCCCCTCTGGAAATCAAAGGAGGGGAAGGGTCGTGCCGGTCAAAGCACAGGAATCCCATGTCTGGGGGTTCTTGCGCGGAAGGCGGGTTCCCTACCCCCGCCTGTGGAGAAGGTCAAGCAAACTCGGGACCGACCCACCCCCAGGGGAACCCGGCCCGCCAGCGCACGTTGCACCGCAACCCTCCCCGGTTCCCGAGCCACGCCATGCCCGCCTTCCAGCTGCGCCATTCGACGACCTACGTCTTTTCCTCGCCGGTAACCCTGTCGCCCCACACCCTCTATCTGCGGCCCCGCAGCGACCACAAGCTGACGGTGCGGGCCTCAAGCCTTCGCCTGTCTCCGCCCGCGGAAGTGGTCTGGCGCAGTGATCTCTACGGCAACTCGATCGCCATTGCCTATTTCGCCGGCACGACCACGCAGCTCGACATTGTCAGCGAGTTGAGCGTCGAGACCTTCCCGCGATCCGAAAGCCAGCGGCGCATCCTGCTGGCGACCGGCGCAACGCAGTACTCGCCGACCGAGCAGCGCATGCTGTGGGCCTGCCTCGACCAGCCCAGGGATACGGCCGACGCCGTCGCGGCCTGGATCAGGCGTGGAGCGTCCAGCGTGCAGAAAGGCCAGTATGAGCGCCTCCTCGAATGCGCAGCGCGCATCCGCTACGAATTCGACTATCGCATCCGCTTCGAGCAGGGCCTGCAGTCGCCCACCGAAACCTTGCGGCTGCATTCAGGCACATGCCGCGACTTTGCCGAGCTGATGATCGCCGCCGCACGCAGCCTCGGCTGCGCCGCGCGCTTCGTGACGGGCTATGTCTACACGCCGGATGCAGCGCCTGGGTCATCCTCGCCCCATGCCTGGGCGGAGGTCTACATTCCAGCGGTCGGCTGGATCGAACTCGACGCCACAAACGGGCTGGTGGACGATGGCGACCTCATCCCGGTCGCGTCCGCGGCTTCAGGCGTCGAGCTGACGCCGATCCTGGGGGCTTTCACCGGCTATGGCGCAGGATCGTCATTGTCCGTTGGCGTCGACGTTACCAGGCTCCGCTGACCTGTACCGGCGCGCCCTGCAATGCTAACCGGCGGCAAACCGGGACCTTTGCATGCGCACCATAGGACTGATCGGCGGCATGAGCTGGCAAAGCTCGCGCCTCTACTATGACCGGATCAACCAGATGGTCGCCGACCGGCTGGGCGGGGCGCATTCGGCTAGGATCATCATCAACTCGCTCGACTTCGGACCGATCGCAAAGATGCAGACGGCCGGTGAATGGCGCGAGGCCGGGGCCGTGCTCGCCAATGCGGCCCAGTCGCTCGAACGCGCCGGCGCGGACGTGATCGCCATCGGCGCGAACACGATGCACAAGGTGGCTCAGCAGGTCATGGCCTCGGTACGCCTGCCTCTGATCCATATCGGCGATGCACTGGCAAAGGAGCTGAAGGCCGATGCCCGCTCACGGCCGCTGCTGCTGGGCACGCGCTACACGATGGAAGACCCGTTCCTGATCGATCACCTCGGCAACAAGGGCATCGGCGCCGTGACGCCCGACAAGGCCGACCGCGATGCGCTGCACGCCATCATCTATGACCAGCTGATCAAGGGTGTCGTTACGGATCAGGCGCGCGATACGGTGCGGGCAATGATCGACCGGTCATCCGCAAAAGAGGCCGACAGCGTGGTCTTCGCCTGCACCGAGATCGGCATGCTGTTCCCGCCGACCGAGGCGGGCCTGCCGGGCTATGACACGCTGGAGATACACGCCGCGGCGCTGGTGGATTTTTCGCTGGCATGACGATGGGGCCGGGGCCGTTCCGGAACCTGTCATGTCCGGGCGCCATCAGCAGTCACGACTGTCCATCTCGCCTCGTCTGGGCGCGAGGTCGTGAGTTCGTGATGGACGACAGCTTGCCTGCCGGGCGGATGGCCTGCAAGCTGGAGGGCCCGGCAGACTGAGATGGCCGGCGCCGGAGCGGCCGTTCATGCTGGTCTATGGGAAGCTCATGTCACGCCTGAAGGGCTTTGCTGCACTGGCCGTGGCCGGATGTGTGGGGCTTTCTGCGCCCGTCACGGCCCAGCAGGGCGGCATGATCCGCGTCGACCTCGAACTGGTCCTTGCCGTCGATATCTCGCAGTCGATGGATTACGACGAGCACTCGATCCAGCGCCAGGGTTATGTCGACGCCTTCCGGCACAAGGACGTCGTCAACGCCATGCTGTCAGGCCCGGAGGGCAGGGTCGCGGTGCTGTACATGGAATGGGCCGGAGATTTCGATCCGATCGAGACCATCCCCTGGACGATCATCGACACCCCTGACGCGGCGAAGAGTTTCGCCGAGCGGCTGGCGAACGAGCCGATCTATGGCGAACAGCGCACCTCGATCTCGCGCGCGCTGGAAACGGCCCAGCAGCACATCCTCAAGAACAACATTTCCTCGCACCGGCAGGTGATCGACGTCTCGGGCGATGGCGCGAACAATGCCGGCCGGCTGGTGGAGCCCGCCCGCGACGCGGTGGTGAAGTCGGGCATCGTGATCAACGGCCTGCCGATCATGCTGAACAAGCCGAAGGAGTTCTACGACATCGATCACCTCGACCGGTACTACCGGCACTGCGTGATCGGCGGCGAAGGAGCGTTCATTGCACCGGTGTTCGACCTGCGCCACCTGGCATCCACCATCCGCAAGAAGCTGGTGATGGAAATCGCGAACCTTGATCTCGATACGGGCGCAGCGCCGATCCAGTTCGCCGATGTCGAGACGCCCGCCCTGCCGAACAAGCCGGGAATCGTGAAGGCGCAGCTGAAACTGCCGACCCAGAAGACCGACTGCACGATCGGCGAACAGGTCTGGGGCGGCGGACGCGGGTTTCGCTACAACAACTGGCAGTAGCGCGAAACGTTCAACCCGCCTGCGCCCTGCGATGCAGAGCCTTGTCGGCGTACATGGCCTCGTCGGCACGGGCGAGAGCTTTTTCTGCTGTATCGCCAACGCCGATGTGCGTGATGCCATAGGCGGCGGAGACGTAAAGCGGCGTGCCGTTGAAGAGGACTTTCTCGGTGCACAAGGTGGCGGCAAGCGCTTCGGCCTTCAAGGCAGCGGCTTCGGGATCGGTATGGGTCAGGACGACGGCGAACTCGTCGCCGCCGATCCGGCCGACCACGTCCGTCTCGCGGGTCTGGCGGATCAGGATTTCACCAATCGACCGGATCACCGCATCGCCCGCCGGATGGCCATGGGCGTCATTGATCGCCTTGAAGTTGTTGAGGTCGAAATAGATCAGGCTCGCCTGGACTTCGTGGCGCTTGACCATTGCCAGAATGCGCTGGGCCTCGCGCACGAAAGCGCGGCGGTTGTAGATCGGGGCCAGCGTGTCGTGGTCGGCAGAGGCTTCGGCTTCGGCGAGCGAAAGTTTCAGCTGCTCGACATCGAGACGCAGTGAGTCGATCTCCGAAATCATCACGTTGAAGGCGGTGCGGACCTGCGGGGTAAGGTGGATGTCCGGCACGCCAAAAATCTCCGCGACCCGCAGGGCCGGATCGACCAACTGCTCGGGCGGGGCGGCTTCCACGCGCCGGGGGCGCGGTCCGAAGATCGAGAAAAGCTTCATCGGTTGGACAGTGTCTCCGGCCTGAAACTCGCCCAAGCTTGTTAGCACGGGATTAACTGAACCTTTCCGAGCCGTTGCGGAATTGTGGCGTAAGCAGGTAGAAACCCGCTTTCCGGCCGGAGCGCCCCATGTCGACGCCTGCACAAATGCCCCTGGTCGGCGTCATCATGGGCAGCCGATCGGACTGGCCAACCCTTTCAAAAGCGGCCGAAATCCTCACAGAACTCGGCGTACCATATGAAACCAGGGTGGTTTCCGCCCACCGTACGCCCGACCGGCTGGTCGAATACGCCAGGACCGCCCGGGACCGGGGCCTGCGAATCATCATCGCCGGGGCCGGTGGGGCAGCTCACCTGCCCGGTATGGTCGCCGCGATGACCTCCCTGCCCGTGCTGGGCGTTCCTGTGAAATCGAGCGCGCTGTCGGGGCTCGATAGCCTGCTGTCGATCGTGCAGATGCCGAAGGGCGTTCCAGTCGGCACGCTGGCGATCGGCGAGGCGGGTGCGGCCAATGCCGGAATTCTCGCGGCTTCGATTCTGGCGAACAATGATGCGGCGCTGCTCAGGCGGCTCGACGCGTATCGCAAGGCCCAGACCGATGCTGTGGCCGAGAGCGTGGAAGACGCAAAATGACCAGTCGCGAACCCCTGGGTCCGATCGCCAGGCCGGGCGATGCGATCGGGATTCTTGGCGGCGGCCAGCTTGGCCGCATGCTGGCGGTGGCGGCGGCCGAGATGGGTCTCGACGTCCACATCTTCACGCCCGAACATGACAGCCCGGCCTCGCGCGTTGCAGCGAAGACGTGGGTTGCGAAGTTTGATGACCAGGCTGCGCTGAAAGAGTTCGCAGCCAGCATTGTCGCGGCGACGATCGAGTTCGAGAACGTGCCGGTCGCAGCGACGGACCTGATCGAGTCTGCGGGCAAGCCGGTGCGCCCGAACGGACGTACGCTGGGGAGAGCGCAGGACCGGCTCGCGGAGAAGACGTTCTTCCGCGACATCGGAATCGAACCGGCGCCATTCGAGCGTGTCGACGGGCCGGATGACATAGCGCCGGCGCTGGAAAAGCTCGGCGGCAATGGCGTCCTGAAGTCGCGCTTCTCCGGATACGACGGCAAGGGACAGGTGCGGCTCAAGGGCAGTGTTCCGAAGACGGCGTGGGCCGATGTCGGCGCGGGGCCCTCGATCCTCGAAGCGTGGATAACGCATGAGTGCGAGATCTCGGTGGTCGCCGCCCGGTCCGCGAGCGGCGAGTTCGTGGCGTTCGATCCACCGGAGAATGATCATTCGGGGGGCATATTGCGGCGCTCGACCTTCCCGGCTTCGGCGCCAAAGCCGGCGCTCGACGAAGCCATGCGGATGACGCGGAAGCTTGCGGATGCGCTCGACTATGTCGGCGTGCTGGCCCTCGAGCTGTTCCTGACCAGGGACGGCAGGCTGCTGGCCAACGAGTTCGCGCCGCGCGTTCACAACTCGGGGCACTGGACGCAGGACGCCTGCAGGACGGGACAGTTTGAACAGCACATCCGCGCCGTGTGCGGCTGGCCGCTGGGCGATCCCGCGCGCTGGGCTGACGGCGAGATGATCAACCTTCTGGGCGAGGACGCGTTCAACTGGGAGCGCCATCTTGTCGGGGGCGCCAAGCTGCATCTCTACGGCAAGCGCGCTGCCGCGGACGGACGGAAGATGGGGCATGTGGTGAAGCTCAGGCCCCGCGCATGAGGGGGCGCTGCTGGCAAGGCACGCGCTGAGGCTGTCTTCCGCCGAACGGGCTACGGTGCTCACACATCTTTCGTGCGCCCGGGCGGGATCGGGCCTGGGATAAAGGTCTGCCCAGGAAGAACACGCGCGTTTCCGTCGGCAATGCAGAATGCCGCGAGGTGTTGCTTCGCCGAAACTCAGGGCGCCATGCAGCGCCCGAGGTGAGTGATCAGCGTCGGTGTCTGGGCTTTCGCGAGCTGCAGGGCTGTCGTCGAGACCTGCATGATGGAGCGGGCGGTGTCCTGGGTCGAGCGGCCGCGGGTGGCGCCTTCGGTGTTGGCGCGCGCGGTGGCGGCGTTGAGCGCGCTGGTGAGAGCGGCTGTATCGGTAAAGCCCTTGAAACCGCTGCCGGTGCGCGCGCGGTCGAGCGCGTAGGACAGATTGCCGGCACAGGCGATGGCGACGCCATAGCCCTCGGCTTTCGCGATGCGCGCGAGCGCGCCGTCGCCGAGATTGTTCTGCGGGTTTGACGGTTCGGGCTGTGGTTCGCGCGCGCGCACGGAGGCGGGCTGGGCTTTCCACTGGGCGAGAAGATCGTCTTCCCATTTGGTGACGAGGCCGCGCGCCTGGTCGAACGCCTCGGCAATGCCACCGCCGCCGCGCAGGGCGTGGTTGAACAGCGCGTCCCCAAAATAGGTCCAGTCGCGGCTTGGCTCGCAGCCGAAGCTGGTCTTGTCAGCGGCGGCGGCTGTGAGCACCACAGTGTCGTCGTTCGAGAAAGGCAGGATGAAATAGCCGGAGTAGCAGGCCGACACGATCACCAGCTTCGACCTGATGTTGGCCTGCTGCAGCGAGTTGCGCAGATGAAGCGCGCGGATGGCGCCGCCGAGACGCCCCTTCTCCTGCATCGCCACAGCGCCATCGGGCCCGCCATGCGAGGTGAAGAAGACAACGACGAGGTCTTCGTTGGGGTCGGCGAGCTTGCCGATGCGGCCAAGGGCGGCGTTGAAATTGTTGGGCGTGGCGGCCGCATAGGTACGTGCTGCGCCAGGTCCGCGGCCGGCGGAGAGCATGATCACCCGTTCGGCTGCGTCATAGCGGCGGGCAAGGACATTGGCGGCCTCGCGTGCCTCGTTCTCGAAGACGGGTTCGTCCCAGAGGGAGGCGGAGAGGATGTAGGTATCGACGATGCCCGGGCGCTGCGGCGGAAGCTTTGCCAGAGCCTCGCCGATGCGCATGGCGTCTGCGGCGGCCTCGGCGGGCGACATGGCGATTTCCATCGCACCGAACTGGCCGTTGAGCGGATCGCGCTGCTGCGGACCCTGGGCATTGGCTGCGCCGGCGAGCGCCATCGCCAGTAGCGCCACGCGCGCGAGCCCCTTCAACATGCAGCAGACCCTGTATCCGACCTTCGCTCATGTTCTCGCGTGCAAGCGCCCAGCGCAAGCGGGCTGTTTCAGCCGCTGTTTCAGGCCCTTTCGGAAACAGGCGCGGTATAGGTGCGCAGCACGATGGACTGGCTGGCGGTGGCCATCAGCGTGCCGTCTTCCGCATAAAGACGCATGTGGCCGTGGCCGAAGCCGCGGGCGGCGGCCTGAGCCTGCACATCGCACAAAACCCAGCTAGTTGGCACGATCTTCCGGACGCGCAGATTGTTGTCGAGGCTATTGCCCCCGCCGCCGCGTCCCAGCGCGCCGCCGATCGCGCCCGGCACGAAGTCGGCGAAAACGGCCAACATCGCCGCGTCGACCGGCGCCGCCTGCTTCTGGCGGATCCACAAAAGCGTGCGGCCGGTCTGTGTCGCAATCTCGTGGCGCGCAGGCCCCGCAATGGCGCGCACGTCGAGCGACTGGCGCAGGCGGGCGCTGGGATCCTGTGTCGGGCGCTGCGGCTCCTGCTCACATTGGTCGGGGGGCGGCATCTCAGGCATGTCGCGCCAGTGCTGGTCGGGATAGCCGTCGCGATCGCCAAGCGCGGCCATGACGCTGAAGATGATCTGCTCGCCGACCCGGCCGGTGACGGTGGCCTGCGTGACGGACTTGCCCTGCTGGGCTGCGGCGACATCGAGCACCACATCGGCGCCGAGGCGCGCAAAGGAGATGTACTGCGCGGTCGCCCAGACGAGGCCGCGCCGGAAAGTCTGTTCGAGCGCGAGCACGGCCGCGCCAAGACCTGCCCCGCCGAACAGGAAGACGTGGCCGAGCGGGCCGACGCAGCGATCCTCGGTGACACCGAGAGTGAAGGTGGTGTCGCCGGTGCGGACAATGGGGAGGAAGTGGGTCATGCGCGGCTTGTAGGTCAGGATTCGGCTCGACGGAACTTGGTTCTCCGCTCGTCCCGACGAACGCCGGGATCAGCGCGGTGGCGGGCGAAACCCTCGCATGTTGTCAGCGCTTGCCGCCGGGGATGATCTTCAGGGTTGGCTTTTTCGGCGCCGGGTCGGGGCTCGCGCGCTCATCATTGATGTCGCGGCCACGCGGCTTCCAGTCGGCCTTGGTCTTGGGTTTGAAGCTGGAGCGGGCCTTGGGTCTGTCCGCTGGCTTGGCCGAAGATGTGCGCTGCTGGCTGGTGCGGGTGGGCCCGTCGCCCTCTGCGGCGGCAGGCTTTGCTTCGGCGGGCTTGGCCTTGCGCGACTTCTTGTCGATGAGGCGGGTGATGTGGGCCTGGCGGACCGAGAGCGCTTCATCAAGACGCCCCTTGCCGGGGTCGCGGAAGGCGGAGCCGTAGGTTTCGAGGCGGGTGGTGACGCCTTCGACGAAGTCCTGCTCCCAGTCGGACAGGCCGGGGCCGCCCTCCTCCGAGGCGCGATCAGCGGCGCGGCGCAGCTTGCGCAGGGCCTTGCGGGTTTTGCGCTGATCGACTTCGCGCTTCATGCGGAGAAGCTAGCGTGCTTGCGCGTGCGGGAACAGCGGCGAGCACGCCCTCGACCTTCGAGACGCGCGCTGCCCCGCCCGCGGTCAGATTTCGCCCAGAGCCAGCAGATAGGTATCGAGGATCGCCTCGGCTTCCTCGCGCTCCTGGCGGTCCATCTTGCGCAGGCGGACGACGGCGCGAAGCGCCTTGGTGTCGTAGCCCATGGACTTGGCTTCCTGGTAGACGTCCTTGATCTGGCCGCCGACCTCTTTCTTCTCTTCCTCAAGCTTCTCGATCTTCGCGACCGTCTGCCGGAGCTTGTCCTTCGCCGCCTGCGTGAGGGCGGCTGCTGCTGCGCCGTCGTCCATGTCGATCTCCCGGAAGCGATATGAGCATCACTTTACCGGGGCGGCCCACCACATCCAACGACGCGCGCGCCGCTGGCGGCGATTCCCTGTGCATGGGGCTGTGGGCATCTCGTTAACGGCTAGAGCGCGCGCCCGTTGACGACGCGGTCGAGGCGGCGTTTGCCCTGCACGGCGGCCTCCGCAAGCGGGTGGATTTCCAGCGCCTTGTCATAGGCTTTCAGCGCCGCTTCGGGCCGATCGACGGACTCGAAGAGCATTGCCATGCCGATCCAGGCGCCGAAATGGCGCGGCTCGTAGGTGATGGCGGATTCGAGATCGGCGATCGCCTCATCATACTTGCCAGCATTGAAGAAGAGGACGGCGCGGCGATTCCATGCTTCGGCATATTCCGGGAGGATGGCGATAGCCTTGTCGAACGCATCGCGCGCGCCTTCGAGGTCTTCGTTCTCCTGGTATGCGAGACCTCGCTCCATCAGGGTGTCGACCGTCGCCGAGCCGGAGACGAGCCAGGCGTCCCAGATTTCCTCCTCGAGCATTGTGGCTTCGGCTTCGTCCTTGGTAGCCTTCAGCTTGTCGAGGAGTTCCTGGCTGATGTTCTTGTTCTCGGCGGCCTCCTCCGCCTCGGCGCTGCTGGCCGCAGCGCCCGGGGTTTCCGCGGAGGGCCCGGGCGAAAACGCCTTGTCGCCGCAGGCGGTCGCCAGGGGGAGAACGATCAGGGAGATGAGGATCGACCGGAACATCGTTCCACTATGCTTGCGCAGGACAAAGCGCACAAGCGCGCGTCGCGGCTGGACATGCGGCGCTTGCGATCAATCTGGATTGAGGTGGATCAGCCCTGTTTCGCTTTGAAGCGCGGGTCGGTCTTGTTGATCACATAGGTCCGGCCCTTGCGGCGCACGACCTTGCAATCGCGGTGGCGGCCCTTGAGCGATTTGAGAGAGGAACGGACTTTCATGGGCGGCTGCCGAGGTTTGCGACCTGAATTGGGAGCGCGGCGTGTAACGGAGCCCTGTACGGGTGTCAACCACACCCCTTGCCGTCGCCGCCGACCCGCCTGCGAGAAGGCGGTTTACCAACGTAAATTGGCCTTAACACTCGCGCGTCATTGATGCGAGCCGGCATGGAAATCCTGCCCGTTTGCAGCAATCATCCTGCTGAATGTCCGATGCGACTGGGAGAGGGGAGTTCCTGATGACGATCCGGACCTGGCAATGGGCGCTGGCAGGGCTGGCGATGGGGATAACCCTCGCCGCGTGCGGTGGAACCCGGATGGCCGGCGCTGGCCCGGACCCAGGCCCGCAGGCCGCGCCAGCCTCGCCTGCCCCGCCCCTGACCTCGGCGCCGGGCGGCGCCTTCGATTTTGCCAGCTCAGGCGACGCGCAGTTCGACACCTGGCGCGCTCAGTTTGCGTCCAAGGCGTCCGCGGCTGGCCGCCGGACCCAGGACATTCAGGTCGTTCTGGACGGGCTCGTGCCGGTCGAGGCTGCGGCGCAGGCCCAGTCGTTCGACAACCAGGCCGAGTTCGTGAAGCCGATCTGGGACTATGCGCGCACGGCCGTGTCGCCCACACGCATCACCAATGGCCAGGCAAAACTGGCCCAGAATGCCGAGATCTTCGATGCGATCGAGGCGTCCTATGCCCCGCCGCGCGAGATCATTGCAGCGATATGGGGCATGGAGACGTCCTATGGCGGCTTCATCGGCACAGATGACGCGCCGCGCGTGCTGGCGAGCCAGGCGGCTGTCGGGCGCCGGAAGGATTTCAACGAGACAGAGCTGATGGCGATCATGCGCCTGATCGAGGACGGGTCGGCCACACGCGACCAGTTCCGCAAGGCATCCTTCGCAGGCGCACTCGGCCAGACGCAGTTCATGCCATCGAGCATCATCGCCTACGGCCGCGACTTCGATCGTGACGGCAAGAAAGACCTCTGGACCAATGCTGGCGACGCGCTCGCGTCGGCGGCAAACTACCTGTCCGGCTTTGGCTGGAAAGAGAACCAGCCCTGGGCTCTGGAAGCGGTGACCCCCGAGGGTTTCGACTATGCCAATGGCGATGGCCGCAAACTGTCGGTCGCGGCATGGAAGGCGATGGGCATTTCGCCCGTGACACCCGAGACATTCGGTTCAATCGATCCGCTGTCCGCGGAACTCTTCCTGCCGGCGGGATCGTATGGCCCGGCCTTCCTGCTGTTCGACAACTTCTTCGTCATCAAGCGCTACAACAACGCCGACAGCTATGCGCTCGCCATCGGGCTCCTTGCCGACCGGCTGGCAGGCAGGCCCGAGATGACGCGGCCATGGCCGAGCCAGATCCAGATGCTGACGCAGCAGCAGGCCAAGGACCTGCAGGCCGGGCTCAACAGACTCGGCTTCAGCGCGGGCAGCGTGGACGGCATCATCGGACGCGGGACACGCGGCGCGCTGCAGAAATTCCAGATATCGAAGGGACTGGTGGCGGACGGATTCCCGACACTGCCGATGCTTGAGCAGGTGCAGCTTGCGGCAACTGCCCTTCCCGGCTGACCTGCATACAACCGGAACCTGCGGCACGCGTATACGTTGACCCCCTGCATCGCATGGGAGTTCAACATGGCGCTCGAAGAACGCACGACGATCGTAACGCCGGCTGGAGCCCGGAAAGGAAACGGGTTCCTTTATTTTGCTGTCGGCGCGCTGATCGTCGCTGTCGGGGTGCTGGGGTGGATATTCTACAGCGGCCAGACAAACCGGGCCGCGCCGGACTCTGCAGTCGAGCGCGCTGCTGACGCGATCGGCGATGCGGCCGACGATATAAGCGACAGCGCGCGCGACGCCACGCGCAACATCCCCGAGCCGCAGCCCGCTCCTGCCCCGCAACACGCGCCGGTTCTGCCGCCCGGCTAGAGTTATCTGCTCGACGACGATTCCCCTGAACCGCGTCGGCCTCGCCGGCACAGTTTTCCGTATGCACTCAGGACGGCGGCTTGTCCTTCGCGACCGCCTCTTCGATCGTGCCGGGGCCAACGCCATCGCCAGCCCTGGCGGTGAAGAAGGCGTAGATCGCCATCACGACAACCAGCACCGCGCAGAAGATGAAGGGGCTCTCACGCGAGACGTTCTCGTACATCCAGAGGCCGAACAGCGGCGAGATGACAAAGCCCATGCCGTTGGCTGCGGTGATGAGGCCCGCAACGTCGCCCTGCTGATCTTGCGTGGCGGCGAGCGATACGCCCACGGAAAAGCCCGGCCTGGAAAAGCCCTGCCCCAGGCCAAACAGGATCTGCGCGAAGGCGAATAGCGCGAAGTCCTGCGCCCACACCATGAAGAGCGAGGCCATCGCCAGCATCAGCGCGCCATAGACGAGCAATGCGCGGACCGAGAGCCGCATGCGCGGGATCAGAACGAGCTGCGAGATCAGCGTCGCCATCGCGCCCATCGTCATCGCCGGGCCGGTGAACTGAGCCGAGGCTGCGCCGGGCGCGTTCATGCGATCCATGATCGCATAGGGGAAGGTCTGGCTGAGCACGCCGGTGATCAGCGACAGGCCGACCGCGTAAAGAAGGAAGGGAAAGACCGCGGGATGGCGCCACAGGCCCTTTGCCCCGGTCTTCGCGATGCCGCCCTCGGCGCGGGGCGCGCGCGTCTCTGGCAGGCGGAACAGTACGATCGCGCCGATGGCAGTCGCGATGATTGTAACCACCACGAGCGGCAGCAGCAGCCCGATCGCAGGCGAGAGGATTGCGCCCGCGGTGATCAGCACGGCGGCAGCCGCAGGGCCCGCCATCTGGCCGAGCGTGAAACCAGAGGTGAGCGTGGAGAGCTCGTTCATCCGCTCCTCGCGGCTGGTGCGGTCGGCGACGTAGGCCTGGGCGGCGGGATTGGTCGCCGAGCCGAAGACACCGAACAGCGTGCGCGCGACAAGCAGCAGGACGAAGATCATCATCCAGTCGCTGATCCAGTTCATCAGGGCAAGGAAGGACACGAGCGCAAAGAAGAACATCGAGGCGGCAAAGCCGATCATGCCGATGGCGGCGACGCGCCGCCTGCCCCAGACATTTGACTTCGCCCCCCAGTAAGGCGCGGTCACAACCCAGACGGCAGCCGAGAGCGAGAAGATCGCTCCTGCCGTCCAGTCCGGCAGGCCCAGCTCACGTGTCAGCGGCGGCAGCACTGCGGAGGTCAGCATGGTGTTGCCCGCACCCACGGCGAGCAGGCAGAAGAACAGGAGGAGGAAGGCCCCCCGCCGGTCGGGCCGCGATACGTCGAGGGTGGGGCCGGAATCCATCTGGCGGGGATAGGCCGGGGGATGATTCTGCTCAAGCGGACGTTGGGTCGCGTGGCGGCCTGCCGCGAGATCCGGGCGCTGCATGGACGCGGCGGGTCGGACCGACTTAAGATCGAGGAAGCATGGATGGAGAGCTGGATGGCCGACCGGATCACGCGCGTACTGACGCTCGCCGCGCTTGCCATCGCCGTGGCGGCGCCGGCGACTGCGCAGTCGCGCATCAAGTCCATGCCGGGATATGAGCGGTGGGCGGAGGTCTCGCCAAAGATCGCCTCGTCCGTGAAGTCGGGGGCGATCACGCCGACATGGGCGGCGGATTCGGGCTCGTTCGACTACACGCTCGAAGGCGTGCGCTGGCGCTTCGACTTGACGACGCTGAAGGCTGCGCGCGTGGTGGACGCACCAGGCGAGCCGGCGCCGGCGGGGCCTGCCGCGCAGCCCGCAGCGGCGGCGCCGGGTG
>JALHLR010000020.1 GCA_022844475.1 Hyphomonadaceae bacterium
TTTTGGAGCGGGCGATGAGATTCGAACTCACGACCCCGACCTTGGCAAGGTCGTGCTCTACCCCTGAGCTACGCCCGCATCCTGGGTAGGAACAGGCCCGGAGGCCTTGGGAGGGGGTCTATAAGCTGAAAGCCGGGGCGGACGCAAGTGGCCGGATACAATGGCCGGTCCGGCTATTCCCCGCCAAGTCCTGGCAGCGGCTTTGCGACAGGCCTCGGCGCCTTGAGCTTGCGCTTGGTCTGGTGGGTTTCGGCCTCGCCGCCAGAGACTTTCTGGCCCTTCATGTAATGGCGCTGCCAGCCCTGTTTCGTCGCCTCGGCGTCGCGCTGGATCAGCTTCTTGTTGAAGTCGCCACGGCTTTCAGCCCACGCCTTGTATTCCTCGAACAGCTTCGGATTGTCCGCCAGCAGCTTGAGGCTGGGCTGCACCTCCTCCAGCGGCTGGTCCTGCACGAGCGTGACGAAGCAGAACGGCTCGCCCTTCTCGAACCGCACCTTGCCAGGCCGCGTCATCTGCCAGTTCATGGTGAAGGGAAACGGCAGCCACTCGGTCTCGATCAGGCCCTGCAGCGGATAGATGCCGTCCTTTGGCTCGTTCGGCGGCCCCATCGTCCACACCCGCCAGCCCGGATCGGTGCGGAACAGATGGCCGGTGTGGAACGTGACGATGCCACGCCGGAAATGGCTGTCGGCAATATTCTTGACCGGCGGCCATGGTTCATCGCCGGTGATCTTGATGGCGGCTTCCAGCATCCCGCCATCCCATTCGATGGTGAGCCCGACCGGGCAGAGGATTTCCCAGCCCGTGCAGTTCGCCATGGTCAGCGGCAGACAGCGATAGGGGTGCCGATCCTGGAAGGCGTCCATCCAGGCGCGTCTGCCCTGCCCCGGCACGATCTCCGGCGCCCATTCGTGGATCTTGTAGCAGTCGAAGCGCATGCACCCTCAGTTCCGAAAACCGGCCTTCAAATTCGCACCACCGACATCTAGACCAGCCATCATGACAGATCAAAGGACAGCTGAACCGACCCGCGGCCCGATGCCGGCGCCTGACGACTTCTCCCGCGCGCCCGAGACGCCCCTCTTCGCCCTGCTCGACCAGCTGGGCATCCGCACCAGCACCATCACCCACGAGAAAGTCTTCACCGTCGCCGAGAGCCAGAATGTGAAGGCCCACCTGCCGGGCGGCCATACCAAGAACCTCTTCATGAAGGACAAGTCCGGGCAGCTCGTGCTGGTCTGTGCGCTTGGCTCGTCCACCCTGCCGCTCAACCAGCTGCACCGGGCGCTTGGCTGCCAGCGCCTGTCCTTCACCGACGCACCCCTGCTGTGGGATGCGCTGGGCGTCACCCCCGGCTCGGTCACAGGTTTTGCAGTCCTGAACGACACCGCCGGAAGGGTAAGGCTTGTGGCCGAGGACGCCCTGCTGGCCCACGATATCCTCAATTTCCACCCGCTCCGCTGCGATATGACAACCTCGATTTCCCGGGCGGATTTCCTTGGCTTTGCAGCCGCCACGGGCCATACCGTCACGCCCGTGGACTTCACGAAACTGGGCGCCAGCTGAGGCGTTGCCGTTTCGATGACCAGCGCCCATCTAGGGCCAAACACGACGACAGGAGCTCTTCCGTGGACATCATTGGTGCAGGCGCAGGCCGTCCCCCCGCTGGCGGACCCAAGAGCCCACACGTATCCGACGGCACGGATCAGTCCTTCCTGGCCGACGTGATCGAGCCGTCGAAGACCGTCCCCGTCATCGTCGATTTCTGGGCCACCTGGTGCGGCCCCTGCCGGACGCTGGGCCCGATGCTCGAGAAGATCGTCGACGAGAACAAGGGCTCCGTGAAAATGGTGAAGATCGACGTCGACAAGAACCCTGCCGTCTTCTCCCAGATCGCGCGCATGACCGGCTCGCAGTCCATCCCGACCGTTGTGGCCTTCAAGAACGGCCAGCCGGTTGATCTCTTCATGGGCGCCCTGCCCGAAAGCCAGATCCGCGCCTTCATCAATAAGATCAAGGGTGCAGCCGGTCCCGACGCAGGCCCCACCGTCGCTGAAATGCTCGCCGCCGCCGAAGACGCCTCCGATGCGGGTGACTTCCCCGCCGCCGCCGAAATCTATTCGGTCGTCCTCGAACAGGAGCAGGACAATATCGAGGCGCTTGCAGGCCTTGCGCGCTGCTATCTGAAAGCCGGCGATGTCGACCGCGCCCGCCAGTTCGCCGAACTGATCCCGGAAGCCAACCGCAAACACCCCTCAGCCGCCGGCATCTTCGCCTCGCTCGACCTCGTGAGCCACACCCTCGCGCCCGACGAGACGCTCGAACTCAAGACGCGCGTCACCAACACGCCGACCGACTGGGACGCCCGCTTCGACCTCGCCGCCGTCTACTCGGCGCAAGGCAAGCACGAGGAAGCCGCCGACCAGCTCCTCGCCATCCTTGAGAAGAACATGAACTGGAAGGAAGGCGCCGCCAAGGAACAGCTCCTCAAGATCTTCGAAGCCGCCGGCCCGAAAGCCGACGTCACCAAGGAAGGCCGCCGCAGGCTGTCGGCGATCCTGTTCAGGTAGTTCGGCAGTGGCTGCCACTCGTCCTTCACCGCTTGCGGGGACGACGAACGCCAAGCGGTTGGATGGGGCGCGCGGCCGGGCGACCTTCGCGAAGCGACCCTACCTCCGCGCCGCCCCCAGAAACTCCGCCCTTATCATCGCCGGCGTCATCCCCAGTGCTGGCGGCTTGCCCGGCGCCGGCGCGACATCCGCGACAATCATCGCCGGCCGCGCAACGCCCGCCCAACGCTCGGCCGTCAGCTCCGACAGCCGCAGGCATTGCGCCTCGCCGAAGAAGGCGCGCCCGACCGCGAGCCAATCCAGCTCCCGCGTCGGCGTCGGCACGCTCGCGGTGAACTCGTAGACGCGATTATCCACCAGCAGGATCGACAGGTTCGAAGGCTTTGCCCCCGCAATCGTCGCCAGCGACGTCAGGTTCATCGCCAGCGCGCCATCGCCCGCAATCGCCAGCACCTGTTCGTTGGGCCGCACGGCCGCCAGCCCCAGCGCCACCGACGTCGCCAGCCCCATCGGCCCGGAGACATAGAGATTGCGCGGATCGTGTCCGGCAGCCTTCAGCCAGCCGGTCTGCGAGCCGATGTCCGACACCGCAAACGGCCGGGCCGGATAAAGCGCCAGCGCCGCCGCGATCGCATCCTGCTGCGAAGGAAGGTTCGAAAGCTCGCTCATGCCGCGGCCTCCGCGCCGAGCCGCTTCTCCAGCGCCAGGATCACCGGCTTGCGCGCCGCCTCCGCCCACTTGAACGCCGCCGGGATGAGATCATCCGGCAAATCCCCCGCATCGAAATCGAACACCCGCGCCATCGGCCGCACGCCCGCATCGAACGCCTCGCGCTTCTCGATGTCATAGCCGTTGGGGTCCGCGAGCGCCCCGCGATTGGTCACGATCACCACAATGGGCAGGCCGTAGCGCAGCCCCATCGTCGCGAACGCCCCCAGCGAATTCAGCAGCCCTGCATTCTGCACCATCACGATGGCGCGCTCGCCCGCCATCGCCGCGCCGCACGCAACGCCGATGCACTCCTCCTCCCGCGCACACGCGATGTAGGGAAAATCCGGGCTCGCCTCGCACAGCATGATGGTCCGCGCCAGCATGCCGTCCGGCACGCCCGTGACCAGCTTCGGCTTCGCCGCCGCAATCGACCGGAAAAGCCGGTCGCCCCCTGATGCCGCCTCGGCCATGCAGAACTCCCTGATTGGGACGGTGGTAAAAGGATCAGCCCCGGTTGTCATCCCGGATAGCCGCTGCGCTCGGCCGGGATGGCAAACTGTGCAACACGCGCCTACTGTGACGCGAGAAACGCACGGCTACCCTGCAAAAGGGTCACGGGGAGAACTGAATGGATATCCTGACAGCCATGTCGCCTGTACAGGCGGCGGCGATGAATATCGGCCTGCTCATTCTGATGATGCTGGGCCTCAAGATGTATGTCGGGGCGCGCCGTGGACAGATGAAGCTGCCCTCCGGCGAGACGAACCCGGAATTCAACCGCGCCACACGGGTACAGCTGAACGCGGTCGAGGACGTGCCGGTCCTCATGGTGGGGATCGCCGGCCTCGCCATGCTCGGCATGCCGGCCTGGTATATCCACATGTGCGGCCTCGTCCTGCTGGTCTCACGCGTGCTGCACGCCTACGGCCTTGCAGCCTCCGGCGGCTTCTCCATCGGCCGCGCCGTGGGCACGATGGGCACCTTGCTTGTCTTCCTCGCCATAGCGGGCGCCCTGCTCGTTCACGCCTTCATTGGCTAGGCCACTGGAAAGCATCGCGGCCAGGCCCATCTCATGCTATGCACGATGCATCGCGTGTGGGGACGCAATCGACGAGGGCCCTTTTGTCACGCACCTACCGCAAGCCAGCTGACCTCCCCGCCGCGATCCCGGTCTTCCCGCTCGGCGGGGCGCTGCTGTTTCCGCGCGCCACCCTGCCGCTCAACATTTTCGAGCCCCGCTATCTTGCGATGGTGGATGCAGCCCTCGCGAGCCACCGGCTCATCGGCATGATCCAGCCCGCCGCCATGTTCGGCCCCAACGCGCCTCTTGAGGATGACCGCCCGCCCCTCAGCCGCGTCGGCTGCGCCGGCCGCATCACCGCATTCCAGGAAAGCGGCGATGGCCGCTATCTCATCGTGCTGACAGGCATCATGCGCTTCGAAGCCGGCGACGACCTTGCCGCCGGCGCGCCCTATCGCCTCGTCCGCGCCAACTGGAACGCGTTCGCACACGACCTCATCCAGGACGTGGCCCTCGACAATTCGGCGCGCACACGCCTCATGGGCGCGCTCGAGTCCTATCTCCGCCGCGGCGACTTCAAGGCCGACTGGAGCGAGGTCGAATCGGCGCCGCTGGATGCGCTGATCAACTCGCTGGCCGCCGGCTGCCCCTTCGCGAATTCCGAGAAGCAGGCCCTGCTCGAGGCTAGCTCGCTGGAGGACAGGTGCACGGCGCTCATAACTCTGCTAGAAATGGAGCGTCCAGGTCAGGGTGGCGGATACGTGCAATGATGAGCGCTGCAGAAAGCAAGTCGCATACGGATGCTAGCCCATCCGAGTCCGGCCAGGAGCCGGGTGTCGATCCGCGCCTGCTCGAAGTCCTCGTCTGCCCCGTCTCGCGTTCGGCCCTGACATACGACCGCGAAGCCAATGAGCTGATCAGCCGCGCCGCCGGCCTCGCCTACCCAATCCGCAACGGCGTCCCCGTGATGCTCCGCGACGAAGCCCGCGACCTCGGCGCGCCAAAATAATGGCCGCCCCACAGGCGCAATGGCCGCTCGAACTCCGCTTCAACAAGGCCCGCGCCGAACTCCTGATCCGCTTCGACGACGGGACAGACGGCGCCATCCCCTACGAGCTCCTGCGCGTCGAAAGCCCCAGCGCAGAAACCAAGGGCCACGGCAATGAGCGCCCGCCCCCGCCCGTCCGCAAACGCCATATTGGTGTCATTGGCGCCGAACCTGTCGGCCGCTACGCCCTTCGCATCCGCTTCGACGACGGCCACGACACCGGCCTCTACACCTGGCCCTACCTCGCCGAGCTTGCAGCCCAGAAATCCAGCCGCATGGCCGCCTACCTCGCTCGCCTGCATGAGCTCGGCCTCTCCCGAGGCTGAGTCAGAATCGCAGGTTTTGGTTGGAAACAGCGGCGCCAGATCGACGGGGGAGAATGCTGACTTGAGGTGGTCGACATGACATGGGCACGAACCACATCCCCAGCGGACGCCTGACCCGGGCAGACATAGCGCCTGTGCGCCTAGTTCCCGACAATACGCGTGCGCGGCTCAAGCGCCTGGTCCAGCCCCGCCGGATCCTCCATCCCCTCTCTCCGCATCGCCTCGCGCACATCGCCGCGCAGCACCACGACGTTCACATCCGTCGGCGCGAGCTTCATGGCCGCCTCGACATCCTGCCAGGCTTCGCCCAGCCGGCCCTGCTTCAGCCGGACATGTCCGCGCATCCGGAACGACTCCACATCACCCGACGACTGGATGATCGCCCTGTCGAGGTCATCGCCCGCCTCGGTCCATTGCTTCAGCGTGACATGCGCCCGCGCCCGGTCCTTGAACAATTCGCCATCGCCCGGCCGCAGCTTCAACGCATTGGTGAGCGTCACCACCGCCTCCGCCGGCATCCCGGCCATCAGCCAGGCATTGCCCGACTGCGCGAGATAGACCGCCCGCATTTCCGAACTCCCCGCGTCAGGCGCATTCGCCAGCTCTTCCAGCCGCGCCGCCCCTTCCGCCTCTTCCCCCAGCGCGATCAGCGCCAGCGCCGTGCACTGACGCGCAGCCGGGCGATTGCCGACTGCCAGCCAGGTCAACCCGTCCTGATAGGCGCCTTCCGCATCGCGATCGATCTTCTCGATGCACTGCTCCAGCCGCGCCTGCTCCGTCTGCGCGAAAGCCGGGGCGGCGGGTACAAGAACAAGGCATGCAACAAGGACAAGACGCATCGCAGGATCGTTCCGGGCTGGCCCTCAGGACGCGGGGGCCCTAAGCCCTACACCCGATCAAAAGGCAATATCATGGCCGCAAAGCAGCTCATCGCCTTCGGTTTCGGCTATGTCGCCGCCGAACTCGCCAGCAATCTTGTCGCCGAAGGCTGGACCTGTGCCGGCACGGTCCGCAGCGAAGCCTCCGCCCAGCCCCTCCGCGCCGAGGGCTACACCGCCCACATCTGGCCAGGCGCCGAGATTGCCCCGCCCCCCGGCGCGGCCTGGCTCATCTCCGTCCCGCCGGATGACACGGGCTGCCCGGTCTTCCGCAGCTTCGGCCATCTCGCGCCGACCGCCAGCTGGATCGGCTATCTCTCCACCACCGGCGTCTATGGCGACCTCGCGGGCGGCTGGGCCTTCGAGGAAACACCTCTCAACCCACAAAGCCGCGAAGCTAGAAACCGCGCCGCTGCCGAAGCCCAGTGGACCACCGTCGGCGCCCGAACCTTCCGGCTCCCCGGCATATACGGCCCTGGCCGTTCCGCGATCGAGCGCGTGCAGGAGCCCGGCGCACGCCGCATCGTGAAGCCAGGCCAGGTCTTCTCGCGCGCCCACGCTGCAGACATCGCCAGCGCCCTCCTTCTCTCCATCACGAACCCCGCCACCGGCGCCTTCAACATCTGCGACGACGAACCCGCCCCCGCCGACGACGTCCTCACCTACGCCGCCAACCTCCTCGGGATCGACCCGCCGCCCGCCGTCGCTTTCGAAGACGCCAACCTCTCGCCAATGGCCCAGCGCTTCTACGCCGAATGCAAGCGCGTCTCGAACGCGCGGGTGAAGGCAGCACTTGGCTGGCGGCCAGAGTTTCCGACCTATCGTGAGGGACTGCGGGATTGTCAGCTGAAGGCAATGCGGAGTTGAATGGCGGCAACGGGGCCCTTTTTCTGCCAGTTGTGCCGTGGTGCATACTCCACTCGCTGCGGCGGGGCGGGGGCTAAGTTTCCGGGATCATACAGTGGAGTTTACAGCAGCCGTTCGGTTTTGCTTTGACCGCTTGGCGGCGGAGCGCGGCCTTGCGTTCATACGCGCCAACAACATGACCGGCCTTTACGAGGGAAACGGGGTCCAGCTTCTCATCACGTGGTGGTCCTGGCGAGGCGGAGAGCTGAACGTCACAATCTCCATCGCTGGGCCTGAAGCTACCAACCGAGAGATCCGCCTTGAGGGGATTTTAAGTGTCAGGCGCCCCGAAGAAGCCGAACGTGTGGAGCGATACCAAGCCGCAAGCGGTGAACGGCTGCTTACAGGCTTGAAGCTACTCGCCACTTTGACCCACGAGCATGCAGGCGACATTTTGAGCGGTGATTTGGCAGCGTTCTCTCAAATTGAAGCTGACGCAGAGCTTCGAAATAAAGCGCGATCTGAGGAGCATGCCTTGAATGAAGCCCGTAACAGCGCGGACAAGGCATGGCACGCGGGGCGATATACGGATGTGGTGGCGAGCCTGAGCCCCTTTGAGCATCAGCTTTCAGCGATGGAGATAAAGCGTCTTCAAATTGCGCGGGCGCACATACATTGAGGCGATCCCCACCGATGTCGATTTCTGGGCGAGGTCCAGTCACTCAGCCGCGCAGCCCATCCACTTCGCCGGCCAACCGCAGCACCGTCTCGACCATCCGAGCAATATCCTGCGGCCGCGACAGCCGGTGGTCGCCATCCTTGATCAGCGACCACACCACATCCTTCGAGCGCAGCTTGTCCGCCAGATCCAGCGAATGGGTCCACGGCACATCCGGATCGAGCCCGCCCTGCAGGATACGCACCGGCACATCGATCGCGATCTCGCCATCCAGCACATTCCACTCGCGTCCCTCGACGATCAGTTCGCGTGTGATCGGATAGCCGGCGGGGTCATAGTCAGACGGCCGCGTCCAGAACCCCTCCTCCATGATCTGGCGCCTTTGACTCTCATCGAACGACGCCCACATCAGCCTGTCGGTGAAGTCCGGCGCCGGCGCGAGCAGCACCAGCCCCTTCACCAACTCCGGCCGCGCCAGCGCGACAAGCAGCGCCATCCACCCGCCCATCGATGAGCCGACCAGCACCAGCGGCCCGGTGGTCAGCCGGTCCACCACCGCCAGCGCGTCCGACCGCCAGCGGCCTATTGTTCCCTGGCCGAACTCACCGCTGCTCTCGCCGTGCCCGAAATAGTCGAACCGCACGAAACGCCGCCCGGCCTCCCGGCAGGCGCCATGCAGAACCGACGCCTTCTCGCCGAGCATGTCGGAGTGAAACCCGCCGAGCCACACCACCCCCGCGCATCCCGGATCGCCTTCACTGCGGCGATAGGCAATCCTCGCCCCGCTCTCATCAAGATATTCGGCTGCATCTGTCATGGCCTTGTTCTCGTCGGTTTGCGCCGGGCTGAAAAGCGACTATTGGGGCCCCCATGGGATCGCACGGCGCGATCGCACGGGGAATCACGTTTGCCGCTGAGCGGGGCCACGATCCTGCAGGTCATCCCGCACCTCGCCGCCGGCGGGGCCGAACGCACGGCCATCGAAGTGACCGAGGCTCTCACCGCAGCCGGCGCGAAATCGATCGTCGCCAGCAAGGGCGGCCGCCTCGAAGCCGAACTCACCCGCGCGGGCGGCGAACTGATCCGGATCGACAACCTGCCGACCAAGAACCCGCTCGCCATCCGCGCCAATGCCGGCGTTCTCGCGAAGATCGCCACGGCGCGAGACGTCAGCCTGATCCACGCCCGCTCCCGCGCCCCCGCCTGGAGCGCACTCTGGGCGGCGCGGCAGACAAAGCTCCCCTTCGTCACCACCTATCATGGCGTCTACAGCGCGAAGGGCCGTCTCAAGCGTCTCTACAATTCGGTCATGGCGCGCGGCGACAGGGTGATCGCCAATTCGGAGTTCACCGCCCGCCATATCCTCAGCGAGCACCCCTGGGCGAAGGGCCGGATCGTCACCATCCATCGCGGCGTCGACATCGCGAAGTTCTCGCCAGACAATGTCTCGGCAAACCGCAAGGACGACCTGCTGAAGTCATGGAAGCTGGGCTCCACGCCAAGCGCCACCATTCTCCTCCCCGCCCGCCTCACGGGCTGGAAAGGCCATCGCGAAGCCATCGCCGCCGCCGCCACCCTGAAAGCACAGGGCGCTGCATTCCGCATGCTCTTCGTTGGCGACGCCCAGGGCCGCGACGGCTACAGCCACGAACTCGCCGCGCTGATTGCCGCGAACGGCCTTGACGGACAGGTAATGATGGTAGGGCATTGCGACGACATGCCAGCCGCCCTCGCCCTCGCCGATATCGTGATTGCACCGTCCAACCTGCCCGAAGCGTTCGGCCGGGTTGCGGCCGAAGCGGGCGCCATGGCGGTCCCCGCGATCGGTTCAAGCATCGGCGCGCAGGGCGAGATCATCGTCGATGGCGTAACCGGCCTTATCGTCCCGCCCGCCAGTCCCGACGCCCTCGCTGATTCGATGGGCCGGCTTCTCGCCATGGGCCCGGATGGACGGCGTGTCATGGGCGGGGCCGCCCTGGTCCGGGTCCGCGAACGCTTTACCACATCTGCGCTTCAGAAGGCGACGCTTGCAGTCTATGAAGGCCTGACAGGTCAGGCCCGATGAGCATACTGGACACCTACACCCCGCCCCCGAACCCCGGCGACACGCTGCGCCGGGTGCTGGTCATCAAGCTCGGCGCGATGGGCGATTTCATGCAGGCGCTCGGCGCAATGCGCGTCGTCCGCGCAACCCACCCGTCCGCCCGCATCACGCTGCTGACCACCGAACCCTTCGAAGCCTTCGCCAAGGCCTGTCCCTATTTCGACATCGTTGAAGCCGACGGCCGCCCGCGCGACATCAAGGGCCGCACCGACCTGATCCGCCGCCTGCGCGCGGCCAACTACGACATGGTCTACGACTTCCAGAACAATGACCGCACGGCGCAATACTTCGTCGGCCTGACCGGAAAGAAGCCGCTCTGGTCGGGCGCCGCCAAGGGCGCCTCGCACCAGCACATCAATCCCGAGCGGGCCGAGATGCACAATTTCGACCGGCTCGCCGAACAGCTGGTGCATGCCGGGCTCGGACCCAAACCGCCCGGCGACCCGACCGGCTGGTTCATCGGACAGGACCTGACCCCCAGCCTCGACTGGGTCCGCCCCGCCTTCCGCGACCCGCCACGCTTCCAGCCTGCCTTCTTCGGGCTCAACGGCCCCTACGTCCTTATCATCCCCGGCTCATCGGCCGAGCATCCGGAAAAGCGCTGGCCGGTCGATCGTTTCATCGGCCTCTCCAGCTGGTTCGCTGGCGGTGGCGTCACACCCGTCATCGTCGGCGGCAAGGCGGAAGGCGATATCGGCATCCAGATCCAGCGCAAGGAACCCCGCGCGAAGAGCATCATCGGCCGGACCGATCTGTTCCAGCTGGCGACCCTGTCCGAACGCGCCCTGCTGGCGATTGGCGGCGATACCGGTCCGATGCATCTGGCTGCCGCCGCCCGCGCGCCGGGCATCTGCCTGTTCGCCCAGGAATGGAACGAGGAGATGGCGCTCGACCTCCACACCGTCTGGAACCCCAAGACCCGCCTTGGCCGCGCCGCACCGCGCGGCGGACCGATGATGCTCCTCCACGCCCCTGCCCTCGAACAGATCGGGCTCGACGATGTGAAACGCGCCGCCTGGGCGCTGGGCGTCCTGCCCGCCGGCATGGCCCCGCCGCGGCCGGCCCCGCCGGCAACCCCGGAGACCAGCGACAATCCGGCCGAATCCGCCGGCGCCCTTGCGCAGGGCCTGAATTCTTGAACATTGCGCCGTTCGCAGGCATATTGCGCTGTCCGGCAACGCATTCCGGAAGTCACCGAGGAGATCGACCATCGCTCAGCGTCCACAAGCGGCCCAGTCGCCCAAGAAGGAAGGTCCGCAGATCAACGAGGACATTCGCGCGCCGCGCGTCCTCCTGATTGACGAGAAAGGCGAGAAGCAGGGCGAGATGCCGCTCGAAGCAGCGCTCGACGCCGCCAAGGAGGCTGGCCTCGATCTGGTGATGGTTGCGCCCGACAACGAGCCTCCGGTCGTGAAGATTTCGGACTACGGCAAGCAGCGCTTCGCCGAGCAGAAGAAGAAGGCCGAAGCGCGCAAGAAGCAGAAGTCGGCCGACCTTAAAGAGATCAAGCTTCGTCCGAACATCGACAAGCACGATTACGAGGTGAAGGGCCGCTCCATCCGCCGCTTCTTCGAGGAAGGCGACAAGGTGAAGATCACCATGCGCTTCCGCGGCCGCGAAATGGCGCACCAGCATCTCGGCATGGAATTGCTCACCAAGGTGAAGGCGGAATTCGCCGATGTCGCCAAGGTCGAGTCCGAACCGCGCCTCGAAGGCCGGCAGATGGTGATGGTGCTCTCGCCACGCTGAAGCGTAGCGAGCGTTCGGCCGGCATGGAGCGTGGCGTGATGTTCAGGTCCGGCGCGGCGATCATGGCCGCCATTGTTCTGGCGGGTTGTGCAGCAGGCGAAGTCACGCCCGCGGCTGGGCCTTCCTCGGGAAAGGTCTCCCTGCAGACCCCTCCCTACGCTGGCGAGGCAACACCAGGCGAGCCGGCATCGCCCCTTGCCGCGCCGCCGGTGCAGTCGGCGGACACGGCGCTTCCCGACGCCGCACAGGACATCTCGCTGACAAGCATTGCGACACAGTTCGATCCTGCGCGGCAGCGTTTCGTCTGGGTTCTGCCGCCGGGCATTCACGGCGAGGGGCCGTGGGATTTCAAGGCTGTCGTGAAGATCCGTGGCGAGTCGAAATTCGAGACAACCCTGCCGCTGAAGGCCGAACTCGCACCTTCCGGGACGCGACCTGAATACACCGCGGGCTACGAGATCGTGCGCCTGACCGATGACGGACGCTGGGCGCAAAGCACAGCCGAAGTCGACAAGGTGATCCAGCAACTCGTCGCCGAGTACGGTCGCGGACTTGGCGAGCTGGAAATGATCAGCCAGCTCTATGTCAGCGTTGCACCGGCCTATCGCGCGCAGCACTGCGCCGCGGGCGCGCAACACGATATCCGCGTTTACATGGAGGAAGACGGCAAACCGCTCGTCAGCCTGAACAACGCCATGATGAGCACGATGATCACCCAGGTTGTGCGCGAGGCTTGCGGCTGACCCGCGCGCCAGCGCGCAACGCCCGCCTAACCGTACCGTCACTTGCCCGGCCCGCGCTGCGGCTTACTCTCCTCGCCATGAAAAACGCTCTGCTCGCACTTCTCGCCGGGACCGCCCTGATGGCGTGCGCGCCCGCATCCGGACCGGCGCCGGAGACCCCGACCGTCGAACCTGCGCTCGCCGCTCCGGTCAATCCGCAACCGATGCCGCAACCGCCAGCCGCTGATCCGACAGCTCCGGGCGCCGACGCATGCGGGGCTGCCCAGTACGCAGCCCTTGTCGGCAAGGCGATCACCGAGCCGGGCGTCCCGCCCGAAGGTCCGAACGTTCGCTACATCCGCCCGGATACCCAGGTGACGATGGATTTCCGCCCTGACCGTCTCAACGTGGATATCGATGCGGCCAACGTGATCACCGGTTTCCGCTGCACCTGATCGCCCCCCTCGGGACGCGATGGCGTGACGGCATGAGACTGGCCGCAACGATGTTGCTCGTCCTCCCGATGGCGGCATGCGCAAGTCCGCCTCCCGCTGTCGAGGCGCCCTCCAGTCCCAACGCCGCACTCCGCACGCCGTCCATTAACACCTGCGGCTAGGCACGGACGGACGCATTTTTTCGGGCGCGACGTAACCTTTGCACGTGCAGGTGCGGGTTGATGGTTGGGCTTCCGCATCACGCCCGACCGCTGTGGAGATACTCCGTGAAAAACCTGCTCGCCGCCATCCTGATGGCAACACTGCCGGTCTCGGCCACCGCCCTTCCCGCTGTCGCGCAATTGCCGGCCGGGATGGAACTCGGCCCGAAGGTCGGCGCCAAGGCCCCGCCGTTCACGGTCGCCACGATTGGCCGAGAGGCGCGCAATCTGCAGTCGGTCGTCGGAGAAAAGGGCGCGACCCTGGTCTTCGTCAGGTCGGCGGACTGGTGTCCCTTCTGCAAGTTGCAGCTCAGGAGCCTGAACGAGATAGCAGACGAGCTCGACGCGATGGGCTGGCCCGTGACGGCGATTTCCTACGATTCGCCCGAAGTGCTGGACACGTTCACGAAGGCGAACAGCATCAGCTACAGCCTGATGTCCGATCCTGGCTCAAAGGCCATCGACGCATTCGGACTGCGCAATGAGGCCATGAACGGCAAGGCCCGCTTCGAAGGCATCCCGCACCCGATCATCCTGTTCATCGCGAAGGATGGAACGGTGAAGGCCAAACTCTATGAGAAGGCCTACCAAAAGCGGCCGGCCGGCGAAGTGGTGGTGCAAAAAGCCCGGACACTGAAATAGGCGGGCAGGCCGCTCATGAACCGCGGCGCCTTGCTTTTGCGGGACTCCCGCGTATAAACCCCGCCTTCCACAGGACCGGACAGGCTAATGGCATGCCTCCCGGGACTTTTTCAGGCGTCGCGCCGTTGAATCCTAAGGGATTTTTCGGGTCGGACTGTCGCCCACAGGAGACCGAAATGCCGAAGATGAAGACCAAGCAGGCCGCTGCAAAGCGGTTCTCGCAAACCGCGTCGGGAAAGCTCAAGCACGGCGTCGCCGGCAAGCGCCACCGACTGATCAGCCATAATGCGAAATACATCCGCCAGAACCGCGGCACGGAAGTCGTGTCCGAGTCTGACACCCCCCGCATCGTGAAGAAGTTCCTGCCCTACGGCGTCAAGTAAGCCGTCCGCGGCATTTTCCTGATCAGATAATCGGAGTTTCCCTATGCCCCGCGCACGCGGCCGAGTTCCGGCCCACGCCCGTCACCGCAAGGTCATCAAAGCCGCCAAAGGCTTTTACGGCCGTCGCAAGAATACCTTCCGCACAGCCCAGGCCGCCGTCGTCAAAGCCGGCGTCAACGCCTACAAGGGCCGCAAGCAGAAGAAGCGCAATTTCCGCTCGCTCTGGATCCAGCGCATCAACGCAGCCGTCCGTTCGGTCGATGACACGCTGACATATTCCCGCTTCATCGACGGCCTCACCAAGGCTGGCCTCGGCGTTGACCGCAAGGTCATGGCCGACCTCGCCATGCACGAACCGGCCGCCTTTACCGCCCTGGTGGAGAAGGCCCGGGCGGCGCTCGCGGCCTGATCCGGCCAACGGCACTTATCTCCGAAGCCTTTCTCCGCTAGTTCCGACCGCTAAGCGCGGGGCGGACTATGGCCCCGTGCGCTCCCCACGCACGAGACCGACATGGCTATCGAACAACAGGTTACAGAGATCGAGGCGGACGCTGGCAAAGCGATCGCCTCAGCGTCTGACGAAGCAGCGCTCGAAGCCATCCGTGTTGCCGAACTCGGCAAGAAGGGGCGCGTCTCGCTTCTGATGCGCGAGCTCGGCGGCATGAGCCCGGAGCAGCGCCAGGTTGCAGGCCCCGCGCTCAACGGCCTCAAGGATCGCCTCACCGCGACACTCAATGCGCGCAAGGCCGACCTCGAAATGGCTGCGCTGAATGCGCGCCTCGAAGCCGAACGCGAAGACCTCACCCTGCCACCGCGCTTCGAACCCGTTGGTGCGCTGCATCCCGTGATGCAGGTGTTCGAGGAACTCGCCGCGATCTTCGCCGACATGGGCTTCGCCGTCGCCGAAGGCCCGGATATCGAGGACGACTTCCACAACTTCACGGCGCTCAACTTCCCGCTCGGCCACCCGGCGCGGGAGATGCACGACACCTTCTTCATGAAGCCTGCAGCCGACGGCTCGCGGAAACTCCTGCGCACGCACACCTCGCCGATCCAGGTGCGCGCGATGCTGAACTCGAAGCCGCCCATCCGCGTGATCGCGCCGGGCCGCGTCTACCGCAAGGACTGGGACGCGACGCACACGCCGATGTTCCACCAGATCGAAGGCCTTGTGGTCGACGAGACCGTCCACATGGGCCACCTGAAAGCCTGCCTGACCGAAGCCTTCTCGCGCTTCTTCGAAGTGCCGACCACGCAGTCGCGCTTCCGCCCGCACTTCTTCCCGTTCACCGAGCCAAGCGCGGAAATGGACATCCGCTGCGATCGCTCTGGCGGCGAGATCAAGATCGGCCAGGGCGATGACTGGCTCGAGATTCTCGGCTGCGGAATGGTGCACCCGAACGTGCTCGGCTCCTGCAATATCGACCCGGAGAGATATCAGGGCTTTGCCTTCGGCCTCGGCGTCGATCGCCTCGCTATGCTGAAATACGGCATGCCGGACCTGCGTCCCTACTTCGAAGCGGACGTCGAATGGATCAAGCATTACGGCTTCAAGCCGTGGCTTCTGCCGACGGTAACTGGAGGTCTCTCGTGAGCGACGGCTACGTCCTGCGTGATGGCGCGCCCGACGCAGAAACGCTTCTGCGCCTTCGCGGCGCCGCGGGTCTCACGACGTACTCCATCGAGCAGGCGCGCCGTGGCGCAACCCACGCCCTCTTCGGCGTCACAGCCTGGCATCGCGAACATGTTGTCGGCATCGGACGCATCCTCGGGGATGGCGGATACTTCTTCACCGTCACAGACGTTGCGATTGATCCCGCACATCAGGGCAAGGGCGTTGGGCGGATGGTGATTGCGCGGCTCACCGACTGGCTGGGCGCAAATGCCCCGGAACCCTCCTTCGTCTCGCTGTTCACCGACGAAGCCAAACCGCCGCTCTACGAGAAATTCGGCTTCCGCGTCTGCGGGCCGGAAGACACTGCCATGGTCTGGAATCGAGACGCACAATGAAATTCACCCTCCCCTGGCTGAAGGACTATCTCGACACGAGCGCGGACCTGCCCGCGATCCTCGAGGCCATGACCATGGCCGGCCTCGAAGTCGAGGAAGCGCATGATCCGCGCGAGGCGCTGAAGCAGTTCACCGTCTGCCGCATCGTCTCCGCCGCGCAGCACCCGAATGCCGACAAGCTGCAGGTCTGCCAGGTCGAGACCGTCGATGGCATGAAGGAGATCGTCTGCGGCGGCCTCAACGCCCGACCCGGCCTCGTCACTGCCTATGCGCCCATTGGCGCCTTCATCCCCGGCTCGGGCATCACGCTGGTCCCCAAGCCGGTGCGCGGCGTCGTGTCCAACGGCATGCTGTGCTCGGGCGGCGAGATGCAGACAGACGAAGACCCGTTCCGCCTGCGCATCGCCCGCTTCGAGGACTGGCAGCCGCGTGCGCAGGCGCTCGGCCTCTCCGACGAACAAGCTATCGCCGACGGCGGCATCCTCGAACTGCCCGACACGCTGAAAGTCGGCGCGCCTGTCGCCGATGCGCTCGCGCTCGACACCGTGATCGATTTCGAGGTGACGCCCAACCGCCCTGACTGGCTCGGCGTGGTCGGCATCGCTCGCGACCTCTCCGCCAAGGGTCTCGGCCCGTTCAAGCTGCGACAAGTCGAGCCCGTGCCGGGAAACTTCCCGAGCCCCGTGAAAGTCCGCATCGAAGCCCCCGAAGCCTGCCCCGTCTTCGCTGGCCGCCTCATCCGTGGCGTGAAGAACAAGCCGTCGCCGGACTGGCTCTCGAGCCGCCTCAAGGCGATCGGCATCAATCCGAAGAACATGCTGGTCGACGTCACGAACTATATCTCGATCGACCGCTGCCGTCCGCTGCACGTCTATGACGCGGCCAGGCTGAAGGGCGACATCCGCGTCCGCCTCGGCACAGCGGACGACTCATTCGTTGCCCTCGACGGCAAGACCTACGCGAGCCTCGCCGAGATGTGCGTCATCGCCGACGACAGCGGCGCCATCGGCCTCGGCGGCGTGATGGGCGGCGAGTCCACCGGCTGCTCGATCGATACCGTCGATGTCTTCATCGAGAGCGCCTATTTCGACGCGAACCGCACGGCCCGCACCGGCCGCGCCACCGGCATCATCTCCGACGCCCGCTTCCGCAACGAGCGCGGCATCGATCCGCACTCCTGCGTCGATGGCATCGAACTGGCCACAAGGCTGATCCTCGAAATCTGCGGCGGCGAAGCGTCCGACGTCATCGTCACCGGAAAAGTCCCCGAGGGCCCAGCCCCCGTCGCGTTCCGCGTCCGCGACATGAAGCGACTCACCGGCCTCGATATGCCAGCAAAGCGCATGGAAGTGATCCTGCGCTCGCTCGGATTCGAGCCCGTCGTCCCGCCCAAGGCCCAGCATGACAGCGACACCGTGTGGACGACCAAGGTCCCGTCCTGGCGCCCCGACGTGGAAGGCTCAGCCGACATCGTCGAGGAACTGATCCGCATCGAAGGCTACGACAAGCTGCCCGACGAGAAGCTCCCAGCCCCGGCGACCCTCGGCGTCGTCGTCACGCCGCTGCAGAACCGTGTCCGCACCGCCCGGCGCGTTCTGGCCGCGCGCGGTTTCCTCGAAACCGTCACCTGGTCCTTCATGCACCATGAGACGGCCGCGCTGATGATCGGCGGCGCGAACAACCTGCAGGGCGCGCTCACCATCGACAATCCGATCGCGTCGGATCTCGATTACATGCGCCCGTCCATGCTCGCCAACCTGGCGCAAGGCGCCCAGCGCAATGCCGACCACGGCGCAGACGACGTCCGCCTGTTCGAAGCAGGCCCGGTCTATCCGGGCGACAAGCCAACCGACCAGCGCATGCACGTCGCCGCCGTGGTGAAAGCGGCGCGGGCACGCGACTGGCAGGGCCAGCCAGCACCCTACAACGCCTTCTCCGCCAAGGGCGATCTCCTGGCGCTTCTGCAGTCGCTCGACCAGTCGCCGGACAAATTCCAGATCGGCCCCGTCGATTCGCCCTGCTGGCACCCCGGCCGCGCCGGCACGCTGCGCCTTGGGCCCAAGCAGGTCATCGCGACATTCGGCGAACTCCACCCCGGCTTCCTGAAGCAGCTCCGCGTCGATGGTCCGGTCGTCGCGATCGAACTGGCGCTCGATGCCCTGCCCGCAGCCAAGGCCAGACCGACCAAGACCCGCGCTGTTCTCGACAAGGCCGACCAGACACCCGTGCGCCGCGACTTCGCTTTCGTGGTCGAGGAGAAAGTCGCAGCCGCCGACATCACGCGCGCCGCATTGAAGGCTGATCCCAAGCTGATCACCGCTACCCGCATCTTCGACGTCTACCGCGGCGCAGCCATCGGCGAAGGCAAGAAGTCAGTCGCGATCGAGGTCACGCTCCAGCCGCGCGGTTCAGCTATGAAGGACGAAGAGATCGAAGCGATCTCCCAGTCCATCGTGAAGGCCGTCACAAAGGCAACGGGCGCCAGCCTGCGCGGCTGATTTCGTCGCTCGAGGCCAGGCCGGATCAGGCTGCGTCCTTCAGCTCCGCCTTCACGCGCTCAGCCAGCTGCTTCAGCGTGAACGGCTTGGGCAGGAAGGAGATCGCGCGATCGTCCTCCAGCGTCTTGGCAAGGTCGCGCTCGGCATATCCCGAGATGAACATGACACGGGTCTTGGTCAGCCACGGCCGCGCTTCGCGCAGCAGCGCCGGTCCGTCCATGCCCGGCATCACGACATCGGAGATCAGCAGGTCGATCGTTCCCGCCTGCTGCTTGATGATCTCGAGCGCCTGCTCGCCATCACAGGCTTCGACAACCTGATAGCCGAATGACTGAAGCAGCTGGGCGGCAATGCCGCGCACGCCGTCTTCGTCCTCGACCAGCAGGATGCTGCCGCGGCCAGCGAGATCGCCACCATGGCGCGGTGCATGTGCAGGCTCCGCCGGCGGGGATGCCACCGGCGCATCCAGCATGGATTCGGCTGGCGCTTCCTCGACGGCGCCGGTCCAGGCCGGCAGGAAGATCTTGAATGTGGTGCCGCGCCCGATCTTGGAAACGGGATAGATGAAGCCCCCGAGCTGCTTGACGATACCATAGCAGGTCGCAAGACCCAGCCCGGTGCCCTTGCCTTCCGCCTTGGTGGTGAAGAACGGCTCGAAGATCTTCTCGAGGATCTCCGGCGGAATGCCGCCCCCGTCATCAACCACTTCGATCAGCGCGTAGTCGCCGTCGGTGACGTGGATGAACCCATCCTTGCGCGCAGCAGCAGCATCAGACCGCGAGGTCCGGATCAGCAGGCGCCCGCCGCCGCTCTTCTCGACCATGGCGTCACGCGCATTGGTGCAAAGGTTGGTAACCACCGTCTCCAGCTGGCCCTTGTCCGCCCGGATGCGCGGCAGGTCGCGGCCGTGGACGATGTCGAGCTTGATGCGCTCGTCGATGATGTCGCGCAGCAGGGTGTAGTAGTCAGATAGCGCGTCTGTGACGTCAAAGACTTCGGGAACGAACGTCTGCTGGCGCGTGAAGGCCAGCATCGTGCGGATCAGTTGCGAGCCACGCGCCGCAAACTCGTTGATCGACTTGAGCTCGTAGAAGGTGGGATCGCCCGGAGGATGGCGGATCTCGAGCTTGTTCACGTTGAGGATGATCCCAAGCAACATGTTGTTGAACTCGTGCGCCAGCCCGCCCGCCATGTTGCCCAGCGCCTGAAGCTTCTCGCCCTGCGCCAGCCGCTTTTCCAGGTCGCGCTTCTCGGTCGTGTCGATGACATAGGCTGCCGCTGGCCTGCCTTGCCGATCCAGCATCACGAACACATCGGCCGAGCGGTCCTTGCTGCCCGCCAGCTTGAACGTGCGCGCGCCGTCCAGCGCCTTGGTCAATTCCTCGGCGAGCGCTGCCGTTCCCTGGTCCGCCACGAAAAGATCGGCAAAGCGCGTACCCGGTTGAGCGCGGCCGCTGGTCATCTCGACCAGTGCGCGGTTTGCATCCAGCATCACGGCGCTTTCGACGCCCTCACCGTCAAGCCGGACAATGCCGAGTGGCGCATCAGTGAACATGGAGTCGTCAATGCGGCTCGCCGCTGCGCGATCTTCCGCGCTACCCGACGCCGCAGCCGCCGGCGCCGCGCGCCGCACATTCTGTTCGGAGGCATTCGCCACATAGACGATCGAGCGGGTCAGCGCCTCGCTGCCCTTGCCCGCCCAGGTCGTGATCAGCGTCGCCGCTGTCTCCACCCCGTCGCGCGCGCGCAGGATGACTTCGGCGCGCTGGCTCGACTGGCCGCGCACTTCACGCTTCACCAGTTTGAGGCCTTCCGGCCGCATGATGTCTTCAAGCCGCAGGGCATGCTCGCCATCAGGCAGTCCCAGCATCTGGCGCAGCGTCTGGTTGATGTAGACGACGCGGTTGTCGCGCCGCGCCGAGAAGAAGCCAACCGGCGCATCTTCCACATAGAGCGCACGCGCATCCACGGATCCGCCCGCGGCCATTGCAGCAGTCGCCTCGATCTTGCGCAGCCGCCATAGCGCGCGCGTCTTGCCCAGCGGCGCAACGCTGGCCTCGAACTGCGTCGGCGTCAGACTGTCCCCGAACAGCAGCGCCGGCAGAAGCTCCGTACGCGCCACCCCGGTCTTTGCGGCCTTCGACAGACGATAGATCGGCGCAGCCATGCCGGGGTTGGACGAAAACAGGCGATCGACCGACGGAGCATGCGCGCTGTCACCGACTTCGTGGGCCAGCTGAGCCAGTTCCTGATAGGCCTGGTTGGCGGCGACGCTTGCCCCGCCCCTGTCGGAGATCAGTGCAGGTTCGTTCAGCGCTTCCAGCCAGACATGGCGCTTGGTCGACTGCGCCGCCGCCTCGGCTGCGCCACGCTCGGGAAACACGCCCAGCTTGCGGCCCGCGCCGCGCACGGCCCAGAGCACGAGCACAAGCGCCATGGCCGCCAGCGCGATGACCAGCACGGCGCCGGAAGGCCCGACCGCATCCTGCCATGTCAACGCCATGCCCGCGGCCGCACCCGCGATGACCAGCGCGGACCAGAAGCCAAGCTGGATCCAGTCGAACCCCTTGGCTGGCGCCGGCGCGGGCGTCTCGATGGTTTCGTAAGCGAGCGGTTCGTTCGCATCAGCCATGGGCGGAATTCCGTTTCTCGGTCGGGCAGTCGGGGTCTGATCGGAGGCCTTGGGGTCCATGAGACCCGGGCAAGTTAACGATTTGAGTCTGCAGGTGAATCTGACGTATTGGCCACCTTGCGGCTACCGGAAAATCGCGAGTCAAAACAAGGCTGCGGCGCGCGGCGGGGATGGCAATCATCAGCGCTTCTTCCCCTTGGCGGTATTCATGACGAAGCCGATCACCTTGGCCACCGCCTCGAAATGCTCGCGCGGGACGGTTTCCTCGATCTCGACGGTCGCAAACAGGGCGCGGGCAAGCGGCACGTTCTCGACGATCGGGATGCCGTGTTCCTTTGCCTTCTCCCGGATGCGCAGCGCGACCTCGTCGGCGCCCTTGGCCATGCAGACCGGCGCCGCATCGACCTCGGGATCATAGCGCAGCGCAACGGAATAGTGCGTCGGGTTGGTGATGACCACGGTCGACTTCGGCACGTTCTGCATCATGCGCTTGCGTGACCGCTCCAGGCGGATCTGGCGCAGGCGCGCGCGGATATGCGGGTCGCCTTCCTGCTGCTTGACCTCGTCGCGCACATCCTGGCGTGACATCCGCATGCGCTGCATGAAGGTGAAACGCTGGTAGAGGTAATCGATCGCCGCGATGATCCCGATGACGACGATCGCCGCCAGCAGCAACCGCCCGGCGATCACCTGCGTCATCAGCAGGAGGCCTGCGGGATCCAGCCTGCCCGACTCCGATATGGCCGTCGCTTCCGGCCAGACCGCGTAGATCATCGCTGCGGTAATCGCCGCCATCTTGAGAAACGACTTCAGCAGGTTCATCCAGCCCTGCATGCCGAACATGCGCTGGAGCCCCTTGATCGGCGACAGCTTGGCAAGATCCGGCTTCATCTTCTCGCCTGTCCAGAGCGGACGGTGCTGGATCACATGACCCAGCACGCTGGCGACTGCGATCACGGCGAAGATTATGCCCAGCGGCAGGGCCAGCGACATCAACAGCGCGCCCATCAGCTGCTGCGCCCCGCCATCGGTCAGCTTGAAGGCGTGCGGGTGATCCATGATCCGCACGAGCGGATCTGCGATCATCGCTGCCAGAGGTCCGGCAGCCGCCATGATTCCAGCGGTTGCCAGAAACAGGAACCAGATCGGGACATCGAGGCTCTTGGCGACATCGCCTTTCTTGCGTGCGTCCTCAAGACGCTTCTGTGTCGGATCTTCTGTCTTCTGACTGTCATCCTGCTCTTCGGCCATGGCGCGCCCCTATCGCACCGTGAAGACGCGCATCTGCGTCTCCATTGCTTCGAGCCACATCATCAGCCCACCGCCCAGTCCGAGTGCGATAACGGCAAGGCTAAGTATGATCGACAGCGGCATCGTGGTCATGAAGATCTGTACCTGCGGGATCAGGCGGGAGATGAGACCCAGCGCGATGTTGAAGATCAGGGAGAAGATCAGCACCGGCGCCGCGATCTGGATACCCAGGCGGAAGGAGTTCGAAACCGCATCGATCATGAAGGTCGAGGCGTCCCCGATCGGCGGAAAGGATCCCGGCGGAAAGATCTGGTAGCTGTCGGCTGCGGCTTCCAGCATGACACGATGCAAGCCCGCAGACATGATCAGCAGCAAGCCCATCATCGAGAAGAAGCCGGAGAAGATCGCCGCAGGCTGGCTTGCGATGGGATCAACCTGCTGCGCAAACCCGAGACCCGAGGCCAGGCCCACCGTCGCGCCGGCCACTTGTAGCGCGCTCATCATCAGGCGTGCGCCAAGGCCAAGGATCAACCCGATGACAATTTCGAAGATGATGAGCGGCATCGCCATGATGATGTCCGCCGGCGGCTGCGGCGCACGCCCCGCAAGCGCGGGCGCCAGCGTCGCCGTCACCAGCAGCGCCATCCCCAGCCGCATCATCGGCGGCATGACCTGCTCGCCCCACACGGGGGCCACCATCAGCACGGCGCCCAGCCGTGCAAACAGCAGAGCCCCGATCCAGGCGTATTGGGTCAGCCAGTCCAACGCGTCTCGGCTCCCCTAGAATTCGGCGATTCGGACGAAGACCTGATCAGCGAAGTTGGCCAGCAACCCGCCCATCAGCGGCAGGAAGATCAGCAGGGCGGCAAAGATCGCGATGATCTTGGGCACGAAGACCAGGGTCATCTCCTGGATCTGCGTAAGCGCCTGGAAGAAGGCGATTACCAGGCCCACGACCAGACCGGCGATCATCGCCGGCGCGCACATCCAGACCGTGGTCCAGAGGGCCTCACGGCCAAAGTCCAGAACTTCCAGGCCATCCATGCCTGATCTCCAACGTAGTTTATGGTTTGCGGCCGTTAACTCTCGCAAATGAGTGGTTAAGAAAGGGTAGGCAAAACCTGCCGCCCGGGGCCGGAGACAGCCAATTCCCGGCACTTTTGGCGGCCGCGCCGCATTAACCGCACCACCCGGCGCAAATAAAAAGCCCGGGCGCGGGGCCCGGGCTTTCCTCGATCTGGGTTTCCGACAGATCAGCCGCTGAACGGAACGCCGACGAAATACTTCGTGCCCTGCCGCTCGAGCTGCAGCAGCACGGCCTGGCCATTGGCCTTCTTGGCGTCGTCGACGGCCTTCTTCGCGGCCTCCGGCGAGGCAGGCTGGGTCTGGTTCACCTTCACCAGCTTGTCGCCGGTGCGGATGCCTGCCTCGGCTGCCGGCGAGTTCACCTTCACAGCTGTCACGACCACGTCCGATCCGTTGACGCCCAGCGTGAGGCCCAGGTCCGCCATTTCCATGACGCTGCCGCGCGGAGGGCTTGGAGCGGCACTTGCCAGCTGGGGCCGCTGCACCTCGTCCTTGAGCGCCGCGATGTTCACCTTCAGCGTCTGATTTCGCCCATCCCTGATGATCCGCAGGTCACGCGTCGTGCCCGCCTTGGTGTCGGCCACCGCGCGGGTCAGATCCTGCACACTGGCGATCGGGCGATCGCCGAATGACAGGATCACGTCGCCTTCACGCACGCCCGCCCTGGACGCAGGACTGTCATCCGTCACCGAATTCACCATCGCGCCCTTCGCATCGGCCAGCCTGAGGCTGGAGGCGATCTCCGGCGTCACCGGCGCAATCGCGACGCCCAGCCAGCCGCGCTGCACCGAACCGCTCTGCACGATCTGCTGCACGATGCCCCTGGCCTGGTCGGACGGGATCGCAAAGCCGATGCCGACGTTTCCACCGCTCGGGGAGAAGATCTGGGAATTGACGCCGATGACCGCGCCCGTGTGATCGAGCAGCGGGCCGCCTGAATTGCCCCGGTTGATGGGCGCGTCGACCTGGATGAAATCGTCATACTGTCCGTTGAGATTTCGCCCACGCGCCGAGACGATGCCCGCCGTGACCGTGTTGGAAAGCCCGAAAGGCGCGCCGACGGCGAACACGCTGTCGCCCGGACGCGCAACCTTGCTATCACCCCAGGGCAGGGCGCGCGGCAGGTTCTTGCCGTTCGAGATCTTGAGCACGGCAAGATCCGTCTTGGGATCGGTGCCGACCAGTTCGGCGTCGAACCGGCGGCCGTCGCTCAGCAGGACCGTCATCTTGGTCGCGTCTTCAACGACGTGATTGTTGGTGACGACATAGCCGCCATCGACAAAGAAGCCTGAACCGGAAGCCCGCTGGTCAGGCATCTCGCCCTGTGGCGCGCCGGGCGCGCCGGGGGCGCCCTGGAAGAAGTCCTCGAAGGGTGTTCCCTGGAACGGGTTGGGGCCGAGCTGCCGCATGGTCTGGGCCCTGGCCTGGCTGCGCACCTCGATCTGAACGACCGAGGGCGATGCCGCCTCAACGAGATCGGCAAGGTTCGGCAACACGCCCCACCGGGCCTGTTGCGACATGGCCGGCAGCGCCAGCTGCGCCGCCGCTGGAGCCGCGACGACCGCTCCACTCTGAGAAAACAGCGCGAAGGAGGGAGCAGCCAGCGCGAGGGCCCCGAGGCTCACTCCCGCAACCAGTCCACCAACCGCGCCGACAACAACACCGCGATTCATCTGCTTCTCCGTCAAAGCCCGGATAAGCCGGGCAAAATTCCTCAGGGCCTCGCAAGCGAGCCCACCGGGAATTAGTTTGGGCCTGCTGGCGTGTTTTCAAGCGGGGCGCGGCGACCTCGGCGGTCTCGGCCGCTGAATATCTGCAGCGCCCCGGAAACCGCAGCGTGCCCCCGCAATCTGGACCTTTTTTTGGCAGGAATCGGCGCCTGCCGTTGATTGGTGATTAAGCCGCACGCTCATCCGGCCAGGCGATGGCCGGCGCATTGTCGAACAGGCTCGGCGGCACATACTCCTCACGGAACCAGGGGTTCTTCCGGCGGTCGAACATCAGACGCATCCAGCTCACGACATTGCGCACGCGCGGCGCCCGGCGCGCGCTCTCATGGAAGCCCAGCCAGACCTTGACCGAGGCAAGCGGCGGAATGGGCAGCGCAACCAGACGCGCATCCAGCCGCGCCGCATAGCTCGGCATAACCGCTATTCCAGCGCCCGAAGCTGTCGCCTGAAGCAGCGAAGCGCTGCAATCGGTCAACAACGCCGGCTCCACCAGCGCCGCGATCTGGGCGGTCTTGTCCTTCCAGCCCGGATTCTCGCTGTAGAGCGTGTGATTCAGGACACGGTGAGCGCCAATGTCGAGCGGACCGGTCGGTACGCCATACGTCGCGATGTAGTCGCGCGAGGCAAACGCACAGTAGTGCAGCGTCGCGATTGGAAACGAAACGACGTCGCCCTGCACCGGCTGATCGAACCCGATCACGACGTCCGCATAGCCCTGCCCCTGTTTCGGCAAGTAGCGATCCGACGTCATCGTCAGGCGCACACCGGGGTTCTCGGCAAGGAAAGACGAAACATTCGGCGCAATGCAGAAGGCAAGAACGCCGTCATTCGCCCAGATCTTCACTTCACCCTGTGTCTTTGTCTCAAGACCACGCAGTGTGTTCTCCAGAGACTGACTTGCGCGCATCATGGTTGTCACATGATCGAGCGCTTCTGCGCCTGCCTCTGTTAGCTGAATGCCTGTCGGCGACCGCTCGAGCAGACGCGCGCCGAGACGTTGTTCGAGCTGTCCGAGTCGCTTCGAAATTGCCGATTGCGTTACACCCATCAGCTCCGCAGCGGCGTTCATCGAACCCGCCGTCGCGACCGCGTAGAATGTTCGAAGGTCCGACCAATCGACCAGCTCGCGGATAGGACGTTCGTTGAGGTCCTTGCCCGTCATACCCGCTCTGCCTGAAACGCAATGGCGCAACGCTCCAGTTTGTGTTGAATGGTTAGCAAGTGATTAACGGCCAGAACGGTCGGGGTGCGAGGGGGCTGGTTATGGGGGACAACGCGACATCGCTTTTGCGTTCGCTGGGAGGCGAACGTTTGCACACGCAATACATGCGCGGCGCATCCGAAGCGATGATGGCCGCGGTACGGCTCGAGCATGCGGCGAGTGATCAGGATTTTGCCGACGTGCACGCGCTCGCAACCCAGGAACTTGGACCGGGCCTTGCCTCGCTCGACGAGATCAAGCGCGTCGATGCGCTGACCGGTGCATCGATCTGGGTGATCCGCCGCCGCGGCGAAGTCACCGGCTTCCTCGCGCCTCTCGCGCTGACGGCTGCAGGCGTCGCCGCCCTCGTCGACAACACGTTCGACGCCGCAAACATCGACCAGAAATGGGTCGCCCGCATGGGTGAGCCGCTCGCTGGCTTCTATTGCTGGTGCTACGCCGGGAAGGATCAGGTCAGCCGCGGCGCGCTTGTGCTCGGCCTGCGCACACTGATCGACCGCTACTTCCCGGACCTGCCCTTCTTCGGACGGGACTCCACCGAAGCCGGAGCGCGCATCATGCGCCATCTCGGCTTCTTCCCGTTCGACAATACCCCCCACCTTTTCTGGCGCTGCGCCTCGGTCATGGAGATGGCGGCATGATGTCGGTCCACACAAATCACGCAAACAACGACCTGCGTATCGAGATGGTGCGCGATCTCAACGGCTTCATGAAGGTCGTCGCGATCCGCGCATCCGTGTTCCTCGCGGAGCAGGACTGCCCCTATGACGAGGAGTTCGACAACAACGATCTCTCCTCCTGCCACCTGATTGCGTATCTGCGCAACGAACCGGTCGCGACGCTGCGCATCCGCTGGTTCGCCTCATTCGCCAAGATCGAGCGCGTCTGCGTGATGAAGCATGTGCGCGGTGGCGCGCTGGTCAAGCTGATGATCGAGACCGCGGTCGACATGATCGGCCGCAAGGGCTACCGCCACGTGCTCGGCTACATCCAGAAACGCCTCGTGCCCTTCTGGAAGCAACTCGGCTTCCATCCGCGCGAGGGCCGCCAGGGCTTCCGCTTCTCGGACTATGACTATGTCGAATGCTACCGCGAACTGGCGGCGCGCAACGACGCCGTCACGATGGATAGCGATCCTTACGTGGTCATGCGCCCCGAGGGAGAGTGGGACGAGGAAAGTGTCCTCGACCGCTCGGCTGCCCGACCTGCGGTAGCCTAGCCGCCACCGCCTCCAGACCGACTTCTTCCAGCTTGGCCTTCCAGCTCCAGGGTCTCCCCATGGACGTTTCGACCTGTCGCCTTGTCTGCGTCGACCTGCAACCGGACGCCGTGCCCGATCGCGAGCCTGATGCAAAGGCGGGCAGCGCCGCACGCCAGTTGCTCACGCTCGGCCGGCGCCTGGGCTGGACGATTGCGCACACGCGCAGGCGCACACGCCAGCCGCTGATCCGTACCCGCAACACGGGCGCCGCCACAGGCCTCAACCCGCTGATGTCGGAAGCTGTCTTCTTCCATGACACACGCTCGCTCGCCGACAGCCACGGCCTCGCCGCCCTTCTCCATGAATGGCGTAGCGAGACGATCCTCGTCGCCGCCTTCGATCCGATGGCGCTTTCATCCCTCGTGCTCGCCTGCCACGAGCCCGGCCCGCGCCTTCTTCTGGTGGAAGACGTGACCCCGCTCAGCGACCTGCGCGCCGCAACGCCTGTGAGCGCTTTCCACGGCAAGGGCTGGAAAGGCGCTTTTGGCCAGATCACCCTCGCCGAGCTGATCCGCCGCGCCAATCGCGAGGGGGTCCATCTCTTCCCGGGTGTCGCCTCCGACCGCCACGCTCCCACCCCGGCGTGACCGACAACGGGGCTTGCGATCAGTTCATTCGGGATACAGAAGATGCCGGGATATCCTACTGTCTGACCGGGATTCGGAACCAGCGTACTCAAGGGGGCTTTGCGTGAACTTTCGTCCTGCAACTCTGACGGTGTCGGCGCTCGCCCTGTTCGCAGCCTGCACGCCCGCGGCCGAAGCACCGGTCCCCGCAACGCCGCCACCCGCGCCGATCGCTGAAGAGCCCGCCGGCCCCAGCGGCCCCGCCGCCGAAAACACCCCCGACAGCCTGTCGACTGCGCCCGCCGACACAGCCGCGCCAGCCGCCGCGCCCGCCATCCCCGCAGCATCGACCGGGCCGAGCAGCGAAGAGCTGGCCAATGGGCGCGCAATCTATGCCGGCGTCGGCTCGTGCGCCATGTGCCACGGCCCGACCGGCCAGGGCACCCAGATGGGCATCGCCCTCACCGCGGGTCTCGACTACGAGGCGGTGAAGGAAAAGATCGTCAAGGGCATGGTCAGCCCAGGCGAGAAAATGCCGCCCATGGGCGCTGCGCTCTCGGCCGACCAGCTCGACGACCTGGCCAAATTCGTCGCTGCCGGCCTGCCGCAATAGGATCGCTGCTCAGGCCAGCGCTTCGCTCATCCCCAGAAACCGTCAGGGTTGCGCCGGCTCTCGCTTGGCCTCCTGACCTGACCGCTGCAGACTTGGCGCGTCGGGAGAGCGGCCATGTCGAAACTGTATTTTTCCTACGCCGCGATGAATGCAGGCAAGTCCACTGTGCTGCTGCAGGCGTCCTACAACTACCAGGAGCGCGGCATGCATTCGCTGCTCTTCACCTCGGCGCTCTATGCCGAGACCGAGGAAGGCCGCATCACATCGCGCATCGGCATCAGCGCCGACGCGCTGCTCTATGGCGAAACCGACGACCTCTACGCATGGATCAGTCGCGAACAGCGGAAGAAGAAGATCGACTGCGTCTTCGTCGACGAGGCGCAGTTCCTGACGAAGCCCCAGGTCTGGCAACTCGCGCGCGTCGCAGACCGCCTCGGCATCCCCGTGCTCTGCTACGGCCTGCGCACCGATTTCCGCGGCGAGCTGTTTCCCGGCTCGGCTGAACTCCTCGCCATCGCCGACAATCTCCGGGAGATCCGCACCATCTGCCATTGCGGAAGCAAGGCCACCATGGTCGTCCGCCGCACGCCTGATGGGCGCGCGATCATGCGCGGGGATCAGGTCGGCATCGAAAAGTCGATGTACGTGTCGCTCTGCAGGTCACACTGGGAAGAAGAGACCGGCCGCTGGCCTGTGGCATCCACGCTCAAGGCCAAGACCGCTGCTCCGGCGCGCAAGAAGTCGACCGTCAAGAAAGCCAAGCCAGCGCGGCGCTCGCCTGCGCAAACCCGTCGCGCCGCGCGCTAGGCCTGGCCCCCGCGTTCCGCGTGCGCTTTCATCGCGTCCGTCAGCCACACCGAAAATCCCGGCGCGATCGTCTCGTAGCGCGTCACGAAATCCGGATGCGAGAGATAGAGATCGGCCAGCCCCGCATAAGCCTGAGGCGGGCACGACTTGCCCCACGCCGCCGCCACCCATGCCCGGTGCCGCCTGATCATCCTGTCCACAGGCGCTGCATCCGGCGCGATGCCGCGCTTCATGCCTTCGGCGAGTGACCTCTCGATGTCCTTCAAGTCATCCATCGCCGCGCCCTGTTCGGCCTCCGACATACCCGCCCGCGCCTTGCGCGAGCGCGCGATGTCGTCCTTCATCGGATCGTCATAGCGCTCGACCAGCCACGCTTCGTACGCGGCCTGCTTCTCGGCAGAGAAACCCTTGTAGAGATCAGCATTGGACATGTTCGCCTCGCCCTTCATGGCAGCGACCGTACGGTCAATTGTTTCGATGAGGACGCGATAGCGTTCCCGCTCGGCCTCCAGCTTTTCGCGATGGCGCATCAGGACGTCGACCTGATCCTCGCCCTCGAGATCCAGCAACGCCGCGATTTCTCCCAAAGGCACGCCCAGTTCGCGATGGAAAAGGATCCGCTGCAGCCGGAGCAGTTCGGCGCGGCCGTAGTAGCGATACCCATTCGCCCCGATATGGGCCGGTGCGAGCAGGCCGATCTCGTCATAATGGTGCAGCGTGCGCACCGTTACGCCCGAAATCGCAGCAACTTGCTTGACGGTCAGATCCTTCATGACGCTCCTCTGCGGCCTCACGAGGCGTGAGGGTCAATGAACTGATGCGGCGATCCGATGGTTAATCTTCGCGCGGTCCGATAGTTGCTTGGAAGTCCCAAACGGTTCTGGGAGACTGCACATGAACGGGACAAACACGCTCGAACGCCAACCGGTCAGCGCCAATTCGGGGAATCCCTTTCCCTGGGCCGGCCAGCCTGACGAGACGGCGTGCAACTACGCCTTCGGCAACCTCATCCGCAACCTGCCCCCGCGCATCGCCCTTGAGGGCCAGCTGCACGCGCCGACCGTGATGGCGGCGATCGGCGCTGTCGCCGGCGTTGCCGCCCAGGTCTCGCTTCTGGCCGACGCGGAAAAGATGGAGAAGGTCACTTCGGAAAAGAAACTCTCGGAACTGACGCTCAAGGCCGACGGCCGCATTTTTCTTTACGGCCCCGCCCTCAATGAGATGCTCTACAGCGTCAGCGATCCTGTCCTCGCCCGCTCGCGGGTATGGAACATGATGGTCGCCGCTGCGCTGTCGAAGGGCCTCGATCGCAAGGACCTGCCGAACGTGCCGGCGATGTTCCGCCATGTCAGCGACTCGTTCAACACGCCAAAGGAGGGCCTGCCGTCCGTGGCGGACAAGCTCCAGCCCGTGGCGTCCACGCGTGACCTCCTGAAACTTGTCGGCCCCGTCGCCTTCGCCGCGCTCGCCGGAGAGATCAGCCCCGCCATCAGCACGGCGGGCGGCATTGCGAACCGCAAGTCATGGGTCGCCATCACGGCTCAGGCCGCCGCAAACATGCTGCTCAGCGCCTCGCGCATCCTCCCCCCGGCCCAGTGCCTCACCATCGCGATGGAATCGGCGATCTACGCGTCCAAGATGCGCGCGAACGCCCCGGCCGAAACCACGACCGTCGTAGGTCACGCGTAGGCAGCGACAGACCTGACCACCTTGCCATCCGTCCCCAGCACAAAGGTCTCCGTGACCTGCTGCTGGCGGTGGTTGGTGTAGAGGATGGTCAGGGCGTCGGAGCTGGCGAATACCAGGTCCACTTCGAAATAAAGGTCGCGCGCGAGATCGAGGGCTTTGCCCCAGTAGTCCCGCAGCGCGGCCTTTCCGTTCAGGGCATCGACGTCCCGGCCCGTGACGATCCGGATGCGCGGCGAATGGAACACCACATCGTCCGCATAGTGGGCGAGGATTGCCTCAAGATCATGGTCGTTCCACGCCTTCACCCATTCCCGGGCGAAGGTCTGCGCGTCATCCGGGCTGATCATCGAAAAGGGTCGTCCCTGCAGCTTGCGTACAGCACCAGATTGAGCGACCGCGCCCGACCCGCCTTCGCAATCTCGCTGACCGGAATCGCATGCGTCGACAACCATTTCCCATCCTGCGCGGGAAAATCCCCCATCATCCAGTAGACGCTGCGCTGGTGCTGCGCCCCATGGCCGCCAATGTAGATGATCGCATTGTCGGCGGCCTCAGAGGCGTCGGCAAACTCCGCCATCGCCGCGCGCGCCTCCTCAGCAGTCGCATCAAGCACCAGCATGGTCTGGTAACCCGCCGCGCTCAGGGCCTCGGGAACACGTTTCGCATCATGCGCCGCGCCCGGCAGTGAGTAGGCATCAGACTTCGAGTAGTCGGCATTGATCAGAACCAGCGCGAGCCGCGTCCCGCCCTTGTCCAGCCGGCGCTTCGGGTCAGGCAGCGTGCGCGGATAATCCATCATCTGCCAGCCGCGCGAATGGATCTGGTTCGCCTCCGCCATTCGCCGCGTGAACGCCTCCAGCGTCAGAGGCTTGCCGGCGATCACCTCGCACAGCGCGCTCGCAAACGGATTTCCGCCCTGGCTTGACCGGTCACTAGTGAGCCGCCCCGCCTGCCCCGCATAGTAGATCAGCGGCGCGGCGGGTGACGGCGCAGTCTGCGCAAATGAAGGGCTCGCGGAGGATGCGGCCAGCGCAGCGATGAAAGTTCGGCGGTTCATGAGGCGGAGGGTAGCGGGCCGCCGCCTCATGTCCAGCTTGTCCGACAACTAGAACTTCAACACCTTCACATACCGCACCTGCGGCAGCTTCTCGATGGCTTCCAGCGTCGCCGCCGGCACGTCCTGGTCCACGCCAACGATCGCGATCGCATCGCCGCCCGCCGCCTCACGACCAAGGTTGAACGTCGCGATGTTGACCTTTGCCTCGCCCAGTAGACCCGCCATCGCGCCGATGAAGCCGGGCTTGTCCGAGTTGTTGACGAACAGCATGTAGGGCTGGAAGTCGGCTTCCAGCGCCATGCCCTTGACCTCGACGATACGCGGCTTGCCGCCGACGATGGCGCCGGCGACAGAGCGCCACTTGCCCTCGACCTTCACCTTGATGCGGACGAGCGAGTCATAGATGGGGCTCGCCTCGTTGACCGATTCCTTCAGCGAGCCGCCGCGCTCCTGCAGGATGGCAGGCGCCGAGACCATGTTCACTTCTGCCAGGAACGGACGCAGCAGGCCCGCCAGCGCCGCCGACGTCAGCGGCTTGCGATTGAAGGCTGCGACCGCGCCTTCATATTCGATCTCGACCTCCGACACGCCGCCGTCAGCAACCTGGCCGGCAAATTGCCCCAGCTTCTCGGCCAGCGCCACGAACGGCTTCAGCTTCGGCGCCTCTTCTGCCGTCACCGACGGCGTGTTGAGCGCGTTGGTGACCGCCCCCGTCAGCAGGTAATCCGCCATCTGCTCGGCGACCTGGAAGGCCACATTGTCCTGCGCCTCCACGGTGGACGCGCCAAGGTGCGGCGTCGCCACGAAGTTCGGCGCGCCGAACAGCACGTTGGTCTTTGCCGGCTCCTCGAGGAACACGTCGAACGCTGCCGCACCGATATGCCCGCTATCGAGCCCCGCGCGCACTGCCGCCTCGTCGGCAAGCCCGCCGCGCGCGCAGTTGATGAGGATCACGCCCTTCTTCGTCCTGGCGAGGTTCTCGGCCGACAGGATGTTCTTCGTCTGCTCGGTCAGCGGCGTGTGCAGCGTGATCACGTCGGCGCGCGCCAGCAGCTCATCCAGCTCGACTTTCTCGACACCCAGCGCCGTCGCACGATCTGCCGTCAGGAAGGGGTCATAAGCGACGACTTTCATCTTGAGACCCAGCGCGCGGTCCGCAACGATCGAACCGATATTCCCGGCGCCGATAAGGCCGAGCGTCTTCGCATACAGCTCGATGCCGATGTAGTCCTTCTTCGGCCATTCGCCCGCGATGGTGCGCTGGCTGGCGGACGGAATCTGGCGCGCGGCCGCAAACATCATCGCAATCGCATGCTCGGCCGTGGTTATGGCGTTGCCGAACGGCGTATTCATCACGATGACGCCCTTGGCGGTCGCTGCCTTCACATCGACGTTGTCGACGCCGATGCCCGCGCGGCCAATCACTTTCAGCTTCGTGCCCGCAGCGATCACGTCCTTGTCCGGCTTGCAGGCCGAGCGCACGGCCAGCCCGTCATAGTCGCCGATGATCCTGATCAGCTCGTCCTTCTTAAGGCCGACCTTCATGTCCACCTCGATCCCGCGATTGCGGAAGATGTCGGCCGCGCCTGGCGCGAGGTCGTCGGCGATGAGGACTTTCACTTTGTTGGTCATGGTCAGTCTCCTTGAATCCGGGCGAGCCAATCGGCGCGCGTTAGTCTGTGAACGAGGCAGTCGTCCTCCTCATGGAAGACCTGCCGATGCGTCGGGACAAAGCCGAGACGCTGGTAGAATTTGTGCGCCCGCGTGTTGGACGCGAGCGGATCGATGATGATCGCCGTCACCGGCGGATCTGAAAAACAGCGCGCTAAGGCGAGGCGCATCATCGTCTCGCCATGCCCCTTGCCGCGCGCGTCGGCCTCGCCAATCCAGATATCGAGCGAGCGCAGGTTGGGTTCGATCTCGCCCCAGTAGTGCGTCGGCTCCAGATGCGGATCGCACATCTGCATGGCGCCAATCGGTCGGCCATCAAGTTCGGCGATCCAGTATTCCCAGACATCGCGCTGGTAGAGATCGATGTTCGCGGCCCAGTCATTGTCCTCGCCCCACGCTATGACCGCATCGGGATCATCGCTGCCTGAAGCGATCACGACGGGGTCGGCGTCCCAGCGCAGAAGCGTCGGAATGTCGGCATGTGTGGCGGCGCGAAGCGTGATGTCAGACATGACCGCCCGTCCCGTCTCCCGCCGCTCTCCATTTGCGCGCGCGGTTTACCTGCATCTTGGCGTCGACCTGTTCGGACAGCTCCATGCCGAGAAGCCCGACGAGACGATGCAGCAGGATGGCGACATCGGCCGCCTCCCAGCCCGCTTCGGTTGTGTCGCCGTCACGTAGAGCCCGCTCGAGTTCATCCATCTCGCCGCGCGCGCGCGCGACGAGCACGGTGAGATCGCGCGCTTCGCCAAACGTGGCGTCGCCCCATTCGCGGATGGTATGAGAGGTCTCGGTCGCCATATCGGGCTTCCTCAGCTTGTCATCCCGGCCGGAGCGAAGCGGAGAACCGGGACCCATTCATCGACCCGCGTGGGTATGAACCAGGCCCCGGACAACGCTGCGCATGTCCGGGATGACTGCTAGTTGAGTTCCGCCACCGTCGTCTCAAACGCCCAGTCGAGCCACGGCGTCAGCTTTTCGAGGTCAGCTGCTTCAACCGTCGCGCCGCACCAGATGCGCAGGCCCGGAGGCGCCGCCTTGTAGCCGCCGATGTCGTAGGCTGCGTTTTCCTTCTCGAGCGCGCCGACGAACTTCTTCACGAAGTCCTGCTGGCCCTTGTCGTCGAGCCTGGCCACACGCGGATCGGTGATCGAGAGCGTGACCGACGTGTTGGAGCGGATGGCTTTGTCAGCCGCGAGGAATTCGACCCACGGGGTCTTCGCGACCCACGCCTCGAGCACGGCAAGGTTGGCGTTCGAGCGCGCGACAGTGGCGTCAACACCGCCAAGACCTTCGACCCACGCCAGCGCATCGAGATAGTCCTCGGTCGCCAGCATCGAGGGCGTATTGATCGTCTCGCCTTCGAAAATGCCCTCGGTGACTTCCCCGCCCTTGGCCATGCGGAAGAGTTTCGGCATCGGCCATTTCGGCGTGTAGGTCTTCAGCCGTTCGATGGCGCGTGGGCTGAGAATGAGGATGCCATGCGCGCCCTCTCCGCCCAGCACTTTCTGCCAGGAGTAGGTCAGAACATCGATCTTGTTCCACGGGATCGGCATCGCAAACACCGCGGAGGTGGCGTCGCAGAAGGTGAGGCCTTCGCGATCATCCGCGATCCAGTCGCCGTTGGGCACTTTCACGCCCGATGTCGTGCCATTCCAGGTGAAGACGATGTCAGCATCCCTGCGCGCCTTCGACATGTCCGGCAGCTGGCCATAACCGGCCTTGTGCGTTGTGGCGTCGACCTTCAGCTGCTTGGTGATGTCCGTCACCCAGTCTTCGCCGAAGCTCTCGAAGGCAAACACGTCCACCGGACACGCACCCAGCATCGACCAGAAGGCCGCCTCGATGGCGCCCGTGTCCGAGCCCGGCATGATGCCGATGCGATAGTCTGGGGGGATCCTGAGAATTGCGCGGGTCTTGTCGATCGCCAGCTTCAGGCGCGCCTTGCCGAGCTTCGACCGGTGCGAACGGCCCAGCGATTCAAGCTTGAGATTGTCGGGGCTCCAGCCAGGCCTTTTGGCACAAGGTCCTGAGGAAAAGTGTGCGCGATCAGGGCGCACTGCCGGTTTGGCAGCTGTCGTCATCTGTTTTTCTCCCATCCTTACAGATGGGCTGGTCGCCGTTGGGGGCGACTGGCCCGGGCCGGGATATGCGCCTGAAAGGGCTTCGCGTCAATTAACGGGCGGGTCGCGGCCTGCGGTTCGCCACCGCCACGCCCGCAAGGATCAGCGCCAGCGCCCCGACCATCGACCATTGCAGCTGCTCCCCGAGGAACAGCACGCCGAGCCCAGTGGCCCAAAGTGGCGAGAGATATGTGGTGAACGACACGAAGACAGGCCCTGCCCGCTGGATCAGCCAGACATAGACAAACATCGCAAAGGCAGTCGGCAGAAGGCCCAGAACGATCATCGCGATGATCGAGTTCGCGCTCGCTGCCTGAGGGAAAGGTTCAGCGACGATCGCATAGCCAAGCGCCGACACCCCCGCGAGCGCGACGATCCAGAAACTGGAGATGATCGGAGACACACGCGGCGCAAGGCGCGTGCCGATATTGCCAACCGCATAGAGCCACGCGCCCACGACAGCGAGAAGTATGCCGATCAGGCCGGCCGACTGCTCCTTGCCGAACTCCGGTAGCACCAGCACGACAAGCCCGAGGAAACCAAGCATCACGCCGGCCACGCGGCGCGCGCTCAGCCGGTCGCCGGTGAACATGTGGGCGAGGATCACGGTCGCGAACGGCGTCGCGCCATTGCAGATCGCCATCACCGCAGACCCGATGCTCTCGGCCGCATGGGCATAGAGCACGAAGGGTACAGCCGTCCCCGCAACACCGATCAGCGCGAACCAGCCGATCGCGGCAAGTCCGACTTTCGGTGTCGTATCAGGGGGCGGCGACCTTTTCACCACGCCAGCGATCGCGATCCACGCGCCCAGAAACGCTGCGCCGCTCAGCAACCGGCCCGTCACAAGCCAGGCCGGCGAAATCGTCTCTACCCCGATGCGGATGCCCGCGAACGTCGAACCCCAGATCACCACCAGCAAAAGCAGTGCAGCCCAGCTCAACGTGTCGCCGGACAGGCGCGGCGCGGCCGGGCGGAATGTCTTTGCCTTTCCCCCCGCCGTTTCCACCTGGTGCTCCGCCTGTGACGGCGACCTGCTAGAACGGATTCAGCTGAAGGGCAAAGCCACAACGGCGCGCGAGATCGAAATCTTCAGACCACAAACGGAAACGGCCCGGGAACCAGTCCCGGGCCGTTCCTGTTGGTGATGAGCCGGGGTCTAGAAGCCGCGCTTGCCAGCTTCGCGATCGGCGTCCTTGCGGGCGTCCTTCGCCGATTCCTTCATGTTGCCGACAGCTTTCTCGGTCTTGCCTGCAATTTCCTTCATGCCGCCCTGGATCTGGTGCTTGGGAGAATCGACTGCCTTGCCGAATTCCTTCTGCGCCTTGCCAGCGGCTTCTTTCATGCCACCCTTGATCTGATCCTTGTTCATCGGGACGTCCTTTGCTTGTTGTCGCAAAGAAACGTGCGGTCGTACGCTACAGTTCCGCGCGGCTCCGAACATCCTGCAACAGCATCTCCGCGCCCTTTTCCGCGATCATGATCGTCGGCGAGTTCGTGTTACCCGAAACGATCCGGGGCATCACCGACGCATCGATCACGCGCAGCTTGCCAACGCCCCGCACACGCAAGCGTTCATCAACCACCGCGCCTGCATCGCCCTCGGCGCCCATCTTCGCCGTGCCGACGGGGTGGAAGATTGTCGTGCCGATATCGCCGGCCGCTTTCGCCAGTTCAAGGTCCGACTGCAGCGTCTCTCCGGGCATGAACTCCTGCGGCGAGAACCGCTTGAGCGGGGCCTGGTCAACAATGCGCCTCACGAGCCGGATCGACTCCACCGCCGTGATGCGATCAGCCTCGGTGGACAGATAGTTCGGCTGGATCGCCGGCGCAGCTCCGGGATCAGCCGAAGCCGCGTGGATCGACCCGCGACTCTCGGGCCTCAGATTGCACACGCTGATCGTGATCGCCGGGAACGAATACATCGCCTCGCCGAATTTCGGCAGCGCCAGCGGCTGCACATGGAACTGCACGTTCGGCGTCGCGTGCCGCTCATTCGATTTCGCAAATGCTCCCATCTGCGACGGCGCCATCGTCATCGGCCCGCGCCGGCGCAGCGCATAGTCCGCCGCCATCAGGGGGCGCCGCAGCAGGTTGGCATACTGCTCATTTAGCGTCGGCACGCCGCTCACCTTGTAGATCGGCCGCAGCTGCAGGTGATCCTGCAGGTTCCCGCCCACGCCCGGCGAATGCCGCGCAACCTCGACGCCCAGCGCCTTCAACCGCTCGCCATCGCCGACACCCGACAGCTCCAGCAGCTTCGGCGTCTGCACGGCGCCCGCCGCCAGAACCACGCAGCCCTCGGCCAGCGATTCGAAACGCTGCCCGCGACGCGACCACACAACGCCCTTCGCTTCGCCATCGCGGATGATCACGCGTTCCACCAGCGCGCCTGTCTCAAGCCGCAGATTGGCGTGGCTCAGGGCGGGCTTCAGGAAGCCACGCGCGCTCGACCAGCGCCTTCCCGCCTTCTGGTTCACCTGGAAATAGCCGACCCCGGAATTGTCGCCCGTGTTGAAGTCAGCGACCTTCGGAATCCCCGCCGCCTCCGCCGCATCGGCAAATGCATCGAGCACTTTCCAGCGCATGCGTGGATGCTCGACCCGCCATTCCCCGCCCTGCCCGTGATGGTCGCCGCCCGAGACGTGATCCTCGTGCCGCAGGAAGTGCGGCCTCACATCGTCCCAGCCCCACCCCGTCAGCCCCAGCTGCCGCCAGCCATCGTAATCCGCCGCCTGCCCACGCATGTAGATCATGGCGTTGATCGCTGACGACCCGCCGATCACCTTGCCGCGCGGATAGGCCAGAGCGCGCCCATTCAGCCCCGGCACGCCATCCGTCGTGAACATCCAGTCCGCGCGCGGATTGCCGATCGCGAACAGGTAGCCGACGGGGATGTGAAACCAGATCCAGTCATCCTTGCCGCCAGCCTCAAGCAGCAGCACGCGGTTCTTCGGATCCTTCGACAGCCGGTTCGCCAGCAGGCACCCCGCGCTGCCGGCGCCCACAATGATGTAATCGAACCGCTCGCCCATGAGGCTACATCGGCCAGTGCGCTTGAAGGATCAACCACCTTCCGCCAGGACGCAGGTGAAGCTTGAACGCTTTCCTCCCAGCTGCCATCGTCCGGAAAAGACTTCGGGAGGACTCCATGCCGCTGCGCTCAATGCTCTTGGCCGGTCTGTGCGCACTCGCCCTGCCGGGCTGCGTTGTCTCCGTGACCGACACCGAGCGGCTGGCGCCGCTCGCACCGCTCGCCCACCCGCCGATCATCAACGACGCGCCCCACGGCATCTCGCAATCGCGCCTCGCCGTGCTCGACGCCACGATGAAGAGTTACGTCGCCGACCAGAAGCTCGCCGGCGCCGTGGTGATGATCCACCAGGATGGCCGCGAAGTCTTCTCCGAAGCCTATGGCTGGCGCGACCGCGAGGCAAACGACCGCATGGAGGAAGACGACATCTTCCGCATCGCCTCGCAGACGAAGGCCCTCACCAGCGTCGCGATCATGATGCTGATGGAGGAAGGCAAGCTCCTGCTCGAGGATCCGCTCAGCAAGCACCTGCCCGAATGGTCGAAGACCACCGTCGCCGTCGCAAAGGAGAAGGGCGGCTACGATGTCGTGCCGGCCAGGCGCGCCATCACCATTCGCGACCTGCTCAGCCATTCCGCCGGCATCTCCTACGGCTCAGGCCCCGGCGAACAGGCGTGGCGGGAGGCTGGCATTTTCGGCTGGTACTTCGCCGACAAGACCGTCCCGGTCTCCGAGATCGTCGCGAAGATGCCGGCACTTCCCATGGCCGCGCAACCAGGCGAGCAGTGGGTCTATGGCTACAACACCGACATTCTCGGCGTGGTTGTCGAGAAGCTTTCAGGCCAGTCACTCGACGCCTTCTTCAAGCAGCGCCTGATCGATCCGCTCGGCATGAAGGACACAAGCTTCTGCCTGCCGCCGGAAAAGTCCGAGCGCCTCGCGGTCGTCTATTCAGCGAAGGAGGGCAAATCCGAACGCGCACCGAACCCGGGCAGCTGGCAAGGCTCCGGCCATATCGGCCAGGGCCACTATCTGGGCGGCCCCTGCAAGGCCTTCGCCGGCGGCGCAGGCCTCCTGTCAACCGCGCGCGACTATTCGCGCTTCCTCGAAATGCTCCGTCAGGGCGGCGCGTTCGAAGGACGGCGCTACCTCTCGCGCAAGAGCGTCGAACAGATGAGCCAGGACGCGCTGGTGAGCGCAACCTTCCAGCCCGGCCAGGGTTTCGGCCTCGGCTTCCGCATCACGGAAGACCCGGGCGCCATGGGCAATCTCGGCTCGAAGGGCGATTATGGCTGGGGCGGAGCATACCACTCGACCTACTGGATCGATCCCGCCGAAGGCCTCACCGTCACCTTCATGACGCAGCTCATCCCCGCCGGCGGCCTCGACACGCAAGCCAAGCTGCGCGCGCTGATCTATGCGGCGGTGGAGTGAGCGCCGGTGCGCCTGATTCCCGACCACGACCTGAGGGCGGACCTCATTCCCACCGTCAGATCACCATGGGGGCAGATCAGCCGCTTCGGCCATTCCTTCGACGGATACGCAGCCTTCGGCGACGACTGCGCAAGACTCGCCAATGAAGGCACGCCGGATTCGCTTCGCGAACTCCGCGCTGTGCTCTTCTTCGAGCTTCGACGCTGGCGCCATTTTGGATACGAGCCCGATGCAGAGGCAATGAAGAAGTTCGACTGGCTTCTCGAAAGCATCCGCAACAAGGTAACGGAGCGCGCCTGATCGCTACGGCGTGAGCGCCCGCGAGTAGGTGAACGTGCCGCACAGCGCCGCCGCCGCAGCCGGAGGCCACTGATCGCCGTTGAACGCTGCGATGGTGATCTCCTCCGTGGAAGCGGTCGCCTTTGAGTACGTCGCAAGAAAGCTGGTCTTGTCGCAGAATCCGCCATTGGCCGAACCCGGCGGCACGATCTCGTCATCGACCGAATACATCGCGATTTCGTCCGGTTTCACCTTCTGTCCATCCGCCGCGACGAAGACAGGCGTGAAATCGAACAGCGGCGTACCCTGCACTGCCCCGCCCGGCATCGTCGTGGTGTCGAGGATGTAGCCATTGCCGAACTGGAAGACCGCGCCCTCGGGCAGGTTCACCGATTTCTGAGGCGTCGGCGTCAGCGTGAGGACGCCCGGCGTGAGACTCATCGCCGTCTTCGACATCGCATCATACTTGCGTGGCGGTCCAACCGGCGCGGGCGTGAAAACCGCCTCGGGATCGTCCTGCCCCATCTCCTCTGCAGTCGGCTCCACGGGAGTGGCCGGCGCCGGATCGGCGGCAGGCTGGCAGCCGGCCATCATCGCCGCCACAACAGCCCCAGTCAGAAATGTCGCCGCAATCCGCATCACGTCTCTCCACTACGCCCGTCAGCCGCCAGCCGGCGGCGCGGACCTGATCTCGAATGGCTCGCATTCATCCGAGATTGCTGCAAGATCAGCAGGTGCGCGCGTCGCGAATTTCGTCGCCTCTGCTCTGGCCTTCGCAGCGTCGACGCCGGACAGCAGCCACGCATCACGCGCCGCCTCAACCAGCGCATCCGGCCTGTGCGCCGATTGCGCCAGCCGAAGCCCGGCGCATTTCAACGCATTCGCCGGAGAGACGTCATCCTCGATCGTCACGCGAGGTGCACCCTGCGCAAGGGCGGCGCCGGCAAGGCCGAGCACAATGATCAACGGCGCAACAGGACGCATCTGCAACCTCCACCTCCCCCAACATCTACCGCGCCATGGCGGCAGATTGAAGGCCGGAAGGCGCCGCCTACCGCGTCAGCCCCAGCGACTGCGCCATGACATGGAAGATCTCGTTCTGCTCCACCGTCCCCGAGAACAGGTTCGCGCCCGGCCCGCCCGCAAAAATCGCAACATCCTCGCCGCCGTGCGTCTCCGAGCCGAGTGGCACCAGCGACTGCTGGCGGAAGCCCAGCGCCGTCGTGTCCACATTGGTCAGGTCCGCGCGATCGCACAGCCACTTGCCATCAGGCTGCGCCGCGCAGATCGAGCCCGGCCCGTTGGCGAAGCCCAGCGTCGTGTAGGGCTTGCCATCGCGCGCCAGCGTAAGCTTGTCGCCCTCCTTCACCAGGCCAAGGATCGGGTTTCCGCGCTGGGGATAGCCCGACATCGACAGCGTGTGCGAATGGTCCGCTGTCACGATGATCAACGTGTCTTCGGCGCTCGTCATCGCGACGGCCGCTGCGACCGCCTCATCCAGCGCCGCGGCGTCGCCAAGCGCGCGCTGCGCGTCGCCCGCATGCAGGCCGTGGTCAACACGGCCGCCCTCCACCATAAGCACATAGCCGTTGGCATTGCGCGACAGCCGCGTGATCGCCGCCGTGGTCATTTCCGCGATCGAAGGCTCGCCCGTTTCCGTCTTCGAGCGGTCGAGGTCGTACTGCATGTGGCTCGGCTCGAAGAGGCCGAACACCTGCCCATCGCCAGTCCAGTTGAACGCCTTGAAGCCGGCGGCGTCGGTCACCAGCGTGCGGTTGGCAGCCTGCGTCTTCCATTCGTCTGCGAGGTTGCGACCATCAAGGCGGCGGCCTTTCTGGGCGGGATATTCCGGGTCGGCGGCCGTGTTCGGCAGGAAGTTCGCCCGCCCGCCGCCAAGGATCACCTCGAACCCGTCGCCGTTCGCTTTCGTCCAGTCGACCAGTTGCGCGGCGATGTCCTTGCACCCCGCCGCCTTGCCTTCGGCAGATATGGCGGCGTCGTTTTCCCAGTCACGTTCTACGGTCTCAGCATAGGTGGCGGCCGGCGTCGCGTGTGTGATGGTCGCGGTCGAGACGACCCCCGTCGCCATGCCGGCGGCTTCGGCCATCTCCCAAAGCGTCGTCGTGCCTGTTGTCCCCGCGCTCGTGCAGTCCTTGAGGTTCGCCGCCTGCGTCACGCCGATCGAGCCATTGTAGGATTTGATCCCCGCGGTCATCGCCACGGCGGTCGGCGCCGAGTCGGCGACCTGAGAATCATGCGTGTAGGTTTTGGAGAAGGCTGACCAGGGCAGCTTGTCCATGGCGAGCTGATAGCTCTCGCCATCAAGCCCCTTCACCTGCCCGGCATAAATGCGCGCCGCCGTGATTGTCGCGATGCCCATGCCGTCGCCGACAAACAGGATGACGTTCTTCGCTCGCTTTGGCGCCCGCTCGGCAGCGCGCGCCTTCACCGCGGCGCTGGCCTTGACGTAATAGCTGTCCCCCGCCTGCACGGGCGCTGCGACATCGACGGTCTGTTGGGTTGTGGCGCAGGCTGCGAGGCCCAGCGCGAGCGTGGAAACTGCAAGCGTGCGAATCATGATGGGGCTCCCGCCGACGTGATGGCGGGGAACCTAGTCGACGGATGCGACACTTCCGAGTCGTAATATTGCCGCCTCAGGCGGCGAACTTCTGCTCAGAACGCCCCCGTTCCGACGCCGGGTCGAGAAGCGAAAGCAGCGCCCGCACTTCCGAGCGGCCTGCGAGCTCACTCATGGTCAGCTTGCCGTCAGCGGGCATGTCGAACACGGTGCGGCCATCAAGACCCAGCGCGCGGTGAACGACGCGGTCGCGCAGGCTCCAGGTCGATTCGAAGCCCGCTTCCTCGGCGATCGCGGCCACACGCTGGTTGACCGTGTTGGAAATCCGGCTGGCCAGCGCCGAAACGCGGTTCAGAACGACGTGCCAGCGTTGCACAGCAAGACCCGCGCGGCGCCGGTCGAAGCGCACCGTGTCGAGCATCTCGCGATAGTTGATGCGCGGAGCGGCGGGCTGGCCTGCCTTGGTGAACAGGCCGTGCATGTCGGCGGGGCTCTCATTCATCGGCGTGAGGATCAGGTCGGCCAGAAGGTGGGCTTCGTACACATCCGACAGATTGCCCGAGGACGTGTCGATGATCATCAGGTCATAGCCGTCCATCGCGGCCAGGCGAACCAGCGGCTCGAGCCGGCCGGCGTGCTTCGGGCGGGCATTGGTGCGGCTGTCTTCTTCAGTATCCATCAGCATGACGTGATCGGGGCATTCCAGCCTGGACGCCCGCCGAAGTGTCAGGAAACTGGACAGGTTGCGTGTATTCCGGTCGAGGTCGACGCAGGCCGTGCGCAGCCCGTCCTTGGTCGCCGCAACGCCCAGGAGGCAGGCCAGGGTCGTTTTGCCCGTGCCGCCCTTGAAACCGCCAATGGTTACCACCTGCATGGAACTCTCCATTTGACCCATGGCCGGCCGACCGGCGCCAGGGCCTGAACGCCTGCGTCTTCCCTTCGGACGTGTGTTTCAATTCGCGTGCCAGATGAGCGCCCGGGACGAGAACTGCCGGTTTGCAGGCAGATTCAGGGTACTTGCCCTTGCGCCCGCAGACCCCGATTATGGCGCAGTGCAGCGCGGCGGGACGCCGTGCGAGGAGACCCGGTATGGCCACCATCGCCCTCGTCGACGACGACGAGAACATTGTCGAATCACTCAAGGTCTTCTTCGAGGCGGAAGGTTACCAGGTCCGCGCCTATCATGACGGCGCAGCCGCCCTCGCCGGCCTGTCGGAAAACCCGCCCGATATCGCCATTCTCGACGTGAAGATGCCGAAGATGGACGGGATGGAGCTGCTCCGTAAGCTGCGCCAGACCTCCAACCTGCCTGCGATCTTCCTCACCTCCAAGGACGACGAGATCGACGAGGTGGTCGGCTTCAACATCGGCGCCGACGATTTCATCCGCAAGCCATGCTCGACGCGCCTGCTGGCCGAGCGGGTGAAGGCCATCCTGCGTCGCTCGCGCGGCGCATCGGCAACGCCGGAAGACGGTGACAAGAAGCCCATCGTCCGCGGCCGCCTCACGCTCGATCCGAACCGCCACGCCTGCCAGTGGGACGGCAAGGTCGTGCGCCTCACCGTCACCGAATTCCTCATCCTCCAGGCCCTCGCCCAGCGCCCCGGCTACGTTAAGAGCCGCGACCAGCTGATGGACGCGGCCTACGACGACCAGGTCTATGTCGATGACCGCACGATCGACAGCCACATCAAGCGGCTGCGGAAGAAGTTCAGGGACCTCGACGATAATTTCGACGGCATCGAGACGCTCTACGGCGTGGGCTATCGCTACAAGGAAGCCTGAACACATCGGGCAGGCCAGACACCGTGACCAGGCCAGACAAAGCGACGAGGCCCGACAAGGCTGCGAAGCCAGAGAAGGCTTCGAGACCTGACAAGGGCCTGCGGCTCGCGCCGCGCAAGGCGCGTTCCCTGCTCTGGTCTCCGATTGCGCGGCTCATCCTTGCTTCCAACCTCGCAGGCCTGATCATCCTGATCGCCGGCGCACTGGTGCTCAACGAAGTCCGGGCGAGTCTCGTCAACGCTCGCAAGGCCAGCCTCGAGGAAATGAGCCAGCTCATCTCCTCCTTCATGACAGACAACGCGACGACCGAAGAGCCAGTCGCCCTCGATCTCGACGAAGTCTTCCGCCAGCTGACGGCGATGCCGCTGACCAAGGCGACGCGCATCATCGTGCACGACCCGCAAAAGCAGATCGTCGCCGACACGCGCCTGCTGAAGGACGTCATCAACCAGCGCGACCTGCCGCCCCTGCGCGATCCCAGCTGGCTCGAACGCACATGGCTCGACACGGTGCGCGCGATCAACCGCACCTTCGAATCCGTCAGTTCCCCCGGCCGGCCGCCCATCGCCGAAGTGCTTACGCTCGATGAGGAAGTGGCCCGCGCGGTGGAAGGCGAAGGCGTTTTCTCCGAACGCTTCAACGATCAGGCCGAGCGCGTCTTGTCCGTCACCATGCCGATCGAGAAAGTGCTGCGCGTTGTCGGCACGCTGACCATCGAGACGAGCGACGTCTCCGAGATCATCGCAGCCGAACGCGCAGCCCTCATTCCCCTGATCATTGTCGCCATCCTGGTTTCAATCATCACCGCGACACTCCTGACGCTGGGCATCGCGCGGCCGCTACGCCGCCTCGCCATCGCCTCTGACCGCGTCACCATGGGCGTCTCGCAGAAGCTCAATCTCGGGACGCTGCACAGCCGCAAGGACGAGATCGGCGATCTCTCGCGCGCGATGGAGGCGATGACCTCTTCGCTCTACGACCGGATCCAGGAGAACGAGCGCTTCGCCGCCGACGTGGCGCACGAACTCAAGAACCCCCTGACCTCGATCCGCTCCGCCGTCGAGACGGCGCAGACGGTGAAGGACCCCGCTGCAAAGGAGAAGATGATGAACGTCATCGCGCGCGATGTCGTTCGCCTCGATCGCCTGATCTCGGACATCTCCAACCTGTCGCGGCTCGAAGCGGAGATCGTCCGCGAGAAGCTGTCGCGCGTCGATCTTCGCAAGCTGCTGGAAGATATCGTCTCGATCTACGCCGACACGGCGCGCGAGGCCGATGCGCGCGTGAAGCTCGTCGCCTCGCCAGGCCGCAACGCCGATGTCATGGGCCGCGAGGGGCCGCTCGGTCAGGTTCTGCGCAACCTCGTCGAGAATGCGCGCTCCTTCTCTCCGCCGGGCGGCGAGGTGACCGTTTCGCTGGCGAATGTCAGTTCACCCCGCGGCCCCATGGTCCGTCTCGTGGTCGAGGACCAGGGCCCGGGCATTCCGCCGGACAAGCTCGAGAAGATTTTCCAGCGCTTCTACACCGATCGCCCTGTCGGTACGAAGTTCGGGAATAATTCAGGTTTGGGCCTTTCAATCGTGCGTCAGATCACGGAGACGCACAGGGGTTCCGTCTGGGCCGAAAACCGGATGATCGACGGCCAGATTGCAGGCGCGCGTTTCGTGGTGGAACTGCCCCCGGCGCCGCTGGATATCTGAATCACTATTGACCACGGAACAAACGAGTCCTCACCATGGTTTGCTGGAAAGAGCGGGAGTGCTTCCTATGATCGGGTTGGTCGTGGTCACACACGGCCGGTTGGCCGAGGAGTTCATCTCCGCCGCCGAGCACGTCGTCGGACCTCTCGAAAATGTCAGCGCAATCTGCATAGGCCCTGACGACGACATGGACATGCGCCGCCGCGAGATCATCGCCGCCGCGAAAGCCACCGACACCGGCGCAGGCGTCGTCATCCTCACCGACATGTTCGGCGGCACGCCGTCCAACCTCGCCATCTCGGTGATGGGCGGCGCCAAGATCGAAGTGATCGCAGGCGTGAACCTGCCCATGCTGATCAAGCTTGCCGAAGTTCGCAGCCGCCTCGCCCTCGCCGAGGCCGCGCTCGCCGCTCAGGAAGCCGGACGCAAATACATCTCCGTCGCCTCCACCCTGCTGCAGCGAGCCGGATGAGCGAGACCCCGAATGGTGAGGCATGGTCACGCAGCGCAGAGCTCGTGAACCAGCGCGGGCTGCATGCACGCGCCTCCGCAGCCTTCGCGCGCGAGGCCTCGAGGTTCGATGCGAGGATCACCGTCCGCTATGACGGAATGTCCGCAAGCGCCGCCTCGATCATGGACCTGCTGATGCTCGGTGCACGCTTCGGCCAGATCATCGAGATCGACGCTGAAGGCCCGCAGGCCCGCGAAGCGCTTGACGCCGTATGCGATCTGATCGGCCGCAGGTTCGACGAGCGCGAGTAGTCGCGGCATCGGTGAGGACGAGGTCCACCGACCTAGCGGCCCCCGCGGTCCCTCGGCGGCGTACCGCGTCCCCGGATCGTGCCCCAGTCCAGCCCCTGCCCTTGCTGGGCCTGCTGATTGAGTCGTGACAAGGGCTGCAGAAGATCCGCGAACGTAAGATCGCCATTCGGCTGGATCTGCCCTGCGATCCGCACGAGACCCGCGGCGAACTCCGCCTTCGTCACAGAGCGGTCGAGATCGATGTCGAATGTCATGGCGTTGGCCATCAGGTCGGACGGGTTGCCCATCCTGGCCGCCCAATCGGTCTGCTCGAAACCCGTGATCTGCTGGTCGCCATTTGCGTCCGCCGCCATGAAAGCCAGCGAGGCGCCCGCCTCGATCTCAGCGCTCGTGATCCTGCCGTCGAAGTCTGCGTCGAACCGCGCATAAATGAGCGCGCCCGGCGCAACCACCTTCACGCCATCCGGGGCCCGCGGCGCACCGCCCGGCGAGACCTGACCGGTTATGCGGTCGATCGTTTCGACATCCTGCGCAAAAACAGGCGCTGCGCACATGCCGAGCACGACGAAGGCAATTCCAGCGCGAAACGGCGTTCCCGGCATTCGATCACCTCACACGGCTTCCGCAGCGCCCGTCTGTCTTGCGGAGGCGGACTGTGGCCCCAAGGCAACAGCCAGCGCAACCCTTCGATACAGAGAGATGGGATCCGGAAGGTGGCGAAGCGAGGGCGCCCCGGACGCCTTTTGAACGGGTCGCTAAATCATATAAAGATATCCTTATATGATTTGCCGGGCGCGCGGCGCTCTGCTACACGCCCCGCACAAACGAAAAGCCCCGAAACAAGCTGAGGAGTGCGGTGATGGCGTTCGATGATTTCAAGGTGGCGGACATTTCCCTCGCCGATTACGGCCGCAAGGAACTCGTGATCGCCGAAACCGAAATGCCGGGCCTCATGTCGACCCGCGCCGAATACGGCAAAGCGCAGCCGCTGAAGGGCGCGCGCATCACCGGCTCGCTCCACATGACGATCCAGACCGGCGTACTGATCGAGACACTGACGCATCTCGGCGCCCAGGTCCGCTGGGCCTCGTGCAACATCTTCTCGACCCAGGACCACGCAGCAGCCGCCATCGCCAAAGCCGGCGTCCCGGTCTTCGCCGTGAAGGGCGAGAGCCTCGAAGAGTACTGGGACTACACCGACAAGATCTTCCAGTGGCCGGATGGCGGCTTCACCAACATGATCCTCGATGATGGCGGCGACGCCACCATGTACATCCTCATCGGCGCGCGCGTTGAAGAGGGCGAGACCCAGCTGATCGAGAAGCCTGAATCGGAAGAGGAAATCTACTTCTTCAAGCAGATCAAGAAGCGCCTTGCCCAGTCGCCCGGCTGGTTCACGAAGCAGCGCCACGCCATCAAGGGCGTCACCGAAGAAACCACCACGGGCGTCAACCGCCTCTATCGCCTGATGGAAAAGGGCCACCTGCCCTTCCCCGCGATCAACGTGAACGACTCGGTCACCAAGTCGAAATTCGACAACAAGTACGGCTGCAAGGAGTCGCTGGTCGATGGCATCCGCCGCGCCACCGACACCATGATGGCCGGCAAGGTCGCCGTGGTGTGCGGCTATGGCGACGTCGGCAAGGGCTCGGCCGCCTCGCTGCAGGGCGCCGGCGCCCGCGTGAAAGTCACGGAAGTCGACCCGATCTGCGCGCTGCAGGCCTGCATGGACGGCTATGAAGTCGTCACGCTCGAAGACGTCGTGAAGACCGCTGACATCTTCATCACCACGACCGGCAACAAGGACATCATCCGCCTCGAGCACATGCGCGAGATGAAGGACATGGCCATCGTCGGAAACATCGGCCACTTCGACAACGAGATCCAGGTCGCGTCCCTGCGCAACTACAAGTGGGACAACATCAAGCCGCAGGTCGACATGATTTCCTTCCCCGACGGGAAGCGGATGATCCTCCTGTCGGAAGGCCGCCTCCTGAACCTCGGCAACGCCACCGGCCATCCCAGCTTCGTGATGTCCGCCTCCTTCACCAACCAGACGCTGGCGCAGATCGAACTGTGGACCAACGGCAAGGCCTACGAGAACAAGGTCTATACCCTGCCCAAGAAGCTCGACGAGAAGGTCGCCATGCTCCACCTCAACAAGCTCGGCGCCAACCTCACCAGGCTGACGCCCGACCAGGCCTCCTACATCGGCGTCGCGCCGGAAGGCCCCTACAAGCCGGAGCACTACCGCTACTAGGCGAGGCAATCAGGAGAAGATCGCTTTCTCCGGAACCACTCGCGCGAAGTCGCGTTCTTCACCTGTCACGGCCGGTGTTCCTTATCCGCCCCCCCCGACCCCGCAGGGACCCTGGCTGTGACATCGCTTTACCGGAACGGGCGACCTGGACAGGGGTCGCCCGCTCTGCGTTCAGGTTTGGCGCAGGCTTCCCACGGGCGCGCTGCCTCTGCTGCAGTGCGAAGTAAATAGCAGCCGCTGAAAATATTCCTGCTTCCGCCCCCCGCGCGACAGGCGTAACAGCCGCCTCCGTTCGGGATCCGGTCCGGTCTGGCTCAGGCCTGCAGGGCTTTGCGTGGTTCGCGGCTGAAGGCACACACGATGAGCGATGCTTCCCCTGACGGCGGCGCAGCTCAGGCGACTGATGGCAAGCCGAGCGGCGCCCGGTTCTGGGCGCTTGCGCTGGGATCCGTGGGCGTCGTGTTCGGCGACATCGGCACCAGCCCGCTCTACGCCTTCAAGGAATCCATCCACCACATCAATGTGCGCAACCACGAGGCCGCGGGCATCGAGGTCGGGCCCGACACCGATCTGACCACGATACCGCTTTTGCGGGATGATGTTCTGGGCGTGATCTCGCTGATGCTGTGGTCGCTGATCATCGTCGTCACGATCAAGTACATCTTCATCCTGACCCGCCTCGACAACAAGGGTGAAGGCGGCACGCTGTCCCTGATGGCGCTGGTGTCCCGCACCATCGGGCGGCGAACGCCGCTCCTCTTCCTGATCGCCATCTGCGGCGCAGGCATGTTCTTCGGCGACGCGCTGCTGACGCCCGCCATGTCGGTCCTCTCAGCGGTCGAAGGCGTCACCGTCATCGAAGAGCTGCAGGGCAAGGTCGAGCCATTCATCATACCCGTGGCGATCGGCCTGCTGACGGGACTGTTCCTGATCCAGAAACGCGGCACGTCCATTGTGGGCAGGCTGTTCGGGCCGATCTGCCTTGTCTGGTTCCTCACACTCGGCGCGCTGGGCCTCTATCACATCATAATGGACGGGATGGCGATCTTCGCTGCGTTCAGCCCGCACCACGCCATCATGTTCCTGGCGACGCACCAGCTGCTGGGCTTCGTTGTCCTGGGATCTGTCTTCCTTTGCGTCACAGGCGCCGAAGCGCTCTATGCCGACATGGGCCATTTCGGGCGCCGGCCGATTGTCGCGACCTGGATCTGGCTCGTGCTGCCCTGCCTTGCGCTCAACTATCTTGGCCAGGGCGCCATGGTTCTCGCCCACCCGGAAACGACGGCCAATCCGTTCTTCCTGATGGCCCCGGATGTGCTGCAGGCACCGCTCGTGATCCTCGCGACGATGGCGACCATCGTGGCAAGCCAGGCCGTAATCACCGGCACGTACTCCATGGCGCAGCAGGCCGTGCAACTTGGCCTGCTGCCGCGGTTGCAGATCGTCAACACGTCCGCAAAGGAGCACGGCCAGATCTACATGCCGCAAGTGAACTGGATGCTGGCCGCAGGCGTTATCTTCCTTGTCGTTGCGTTCAAGTCATCAAGCGCGTTGGCGGCCGCCTACGGTGTCTCCGTCATCGGCGCCATGATCACATCCACGCTGCTCGCCTTCATCGCCGCGCAACGCATCTGGAAGATGTCGCTGTGGATGTCTGCCCTGATCGTGCTGCCCTTCGTCGCGATCGAAGGAGTCTTCCTCACATCCAACCTCCTGAAAGTCCCTCAGGGCGGCTATGTCCCGCTCCTCATCGCCAGCGTGATGATGCTGATATTCTGGACCTGGGTTCGTGGCGCGCGCCTGCTGACCGAGCGCACACGCAACAGCGTCACGCTTGAGGACGTCATCAAGAGCCTCGACGTGAAGCTGCCCCACATCGTCAAGGGCACGGCCGTCTTCCTCACCGCCGAACCCAATTCCGCGCCGACCGCCCTGCTGCACAATCTCAAGCACAACAAGGTCATCCACGAGAACAACGTCGTCCTCACCGTGAAGACGGCGGATGTCCCCTATGTGCACGACGACAAGAAGCTGTCCTTCGAAGAGATATCGCCCCACTTCAATCGCCTCACCATGAAGTTCGGTTTCATGGAGACGCCCAACGTCACCTATGGGCTCACACTGGCAAAGAAGAAGACCGAGCTGTCCTTCGACATCATGTCGACCTCCTTCTTCCTCAGCCGCCGCACGCTGCTTGCCGACGGCAAGCACGGCATGCCGCTCTGGCAGGACCACCTCTTCATCTTCCTCAACCGCAACGCCACCAACGCCACGGAATTCTTCCGAATCCCGACCTCCCGCGTTGTGGAAATGGGCTCCCAGCTGACGATCTGAATCTGCGGATCGCCGGACCCCGCCTCCCCACGACACCCGCCTGCGGCGCAGGCGGACCGCGCAACTGCCGAAATCCTCCACCACAAACAGCCGATTCCGGGCGCGCGCGTCCCCCACCGCCAGACCTGCGAGATGCTCCAGTCATTCACTCCGCATGGAAGGCCGCGGATCACCGTTCACCGGCGCGGGGCTGATGCGGGCGAACGGATAGAGCCTCTCGAGCCGAATAACCATTCAGCCTCCGCTGGCTTGGCCCTGCGATTGCTCTACCTTAAGGAAGGGCCTCAGCCGCCCGTTACCAAATGCACCGGAACACCGTGATGAAGACGCCCCGCACCGACCTGTCGGCCAACACGTACGAATTCGAGACAACACCGCTGGTCAAGGCGACCGGCTTTCGCGAGTACGATGCGCGCTGGTGGTTTGGCGGCCCGCAATATCCCAAGGCGCCGGAGCTGAACTTCCTCGGCGTCCAGGCGCTGGGCCTTGGACTGGGAACCCTGATCAGGGAAATGGGCGTCGAACCCCGCATCGTCACTGGCCACGACTACCGGTCCTATTCGCTCTCGATCAAGCAGGCGCTGACACTCGGCCTGATCGAGGCCGGCTGCGAAGTGCACGACATCGGCCTCGCCCTGTCGCCAGTCGCCTATTACGCGCAGTTCGACCTCGACATTCCCTGCGTCGCGATGGTGACCGCCAGCCATAACGAGAATGGCTGGACCGGCGTGAAGATGGGCGCGAACAAGCCGCTCACCTTCGGCCCGGAAGAAATGGGCCGCCTCAAATCCATCGTGCTCGGCGGCAAGTTCAACCCGCAGCCAGGCGGCAAGCTGATCCGCGTCGAGGGCATGCGCGAACGCTATATCGACAGCGTCTCGCAAAGCGCCAAGCTCACGCGCAAGCTGAAAGTCGTCTGCGCCTGCGGCAATGGCGCAGCTGGCGCCTTCGCGCCCGAAGCCCTGCGCCGCATGGGCGCGGAAGTGATCGAGATGGACACCAACCTCGATTACAATTTCCCGAAATACAATCCGAACCCCGAAGATCACGAGATGCTGGTCTCGATGGGCCAGGCCGTGAAGGAACATGGCGCCGATCTCTGCGTCGGCTTCGATGGCGATGGCGACCGCTGCGGCGTGGTCGACGACAAGGGCGAGGAAATCTTCGCCGACAAGATCGGCCTGCTGCTCGCGCGCGACCTGTCGAAACTCCACAAGGGCGCAACCTTCGTGGTCGATGTGAAATCGACCGGCCTCTACAAGACCGACCCGGTGCTGAAGGAAAACGGCGTCACCGTCGACTATTTCAAGACCGGCCATTCCTACATCAAGCGCCGCACGACCGAACTGAACGCCCTCGCCGGCTTCGAGAAGTCCGGCCACATGTTCTTCCGCAAGCCCTATGGCTATGGCTATGACGACGCGCTCGTTGCGGCGGCGGCGGTTCTCATGATGCTGGACCGCAACCCGGGTCGTTCGCTTTCGGATCTGAAAGCCGACCTCGGCGATGCGTGGACCTCGCTGACGATGAGCCCGCACTGCGACGACGAGAAGAAATACGGCATCGTCGATCAGGTCGTCGCGGACTACCAGGCGCTCGGCAAGGCAGGCGGTGAAATCCTCGGCCGCAAGGTGATCGACGTGAACACCGTCAACGGCGCCCGCGTGACGCTTGACGACGGCTCCTGGGTCCTCGTCCGCGCTTCTTCCAACAAGCCGGAGCTGGTCGTGGTCGTCGAGTCCATGCAGGGCGAAGACGACATGCGGGCCCTGTTCCGCCAGGAAGTGAAACCGCGCCTCGCGAAGTTCGCGGACGTCGGCCACTACAATCAGGAGATCTGACGCAGTCGCGCCATGCGCCAAAAACGGCTTTCGTATCAAGTCGTTAGCTTGCGATCACGCGAGCAGCTAGGCAAAACTTACCCACACCTGTGAGTGGTTTAACCGACCGTTAACCCCGCGCGTCGTCCATTGGTTAACTGAGGGTGTCCGTCTGTAGGATGCGCTTGCGTAGTGATTCGGCCCCGACGGGACGTCGATAGATGGACATGACACTGACCCAGCCGCTGGTCCTGCTCGTCGCAGGCGCAGCGGCATTTGGCATTGCGGCCCTGCTGTGGGCGCTGCGCATCTCCGACGGCGCCCGCGGCGCTGCCCGAAAATATCGCGAGCAGGAACAGCAGGCCCGCGAAAAGCTTGCGCGTGCCGAAAGCGTGTTCGGCGCCCATCCGGGCGTGATCATGGTCTGGGAAGACGCCGACGCCGAGGCACAACCCAATGTCCTGCAATCCGAATGGGGCCTGCCAAACCTCTATGGCTCACCCGTCGCCCTGATGGGCATTCTCCGCTTCGCCGACGATGGCACATCGGAAGACCCCGGCGTGCGCATCCTCGAAGGCCTCGCCGATCTTGAAGCGCGCGACGGCGCCGGACAGGACGCAACCCTGCGCGAACGCCTGAAGCAGCTGCGCAAGGACGGCGCCCCCTTCTCGCTCACCATCATCGGCCCCTCCGGCCGCTTCCTCGAAGCCGACGGCCGCACCGCTGGCGCCCGCGCCGTGCTGTGGATCACCGACACCACCATCAAGGGCCTTGAAGAGTCAGGCGCCCGCGCCCGTATCGAGGAAGCCCGCGCCGCCGTTGCGCGCGATCCGATGGCCTTCCTCGAAATGCTCGGCAAGGCGCCCTTCCCCGCCTGGCGCATGAGCGGCGCCGGCAAGCTGCAATGGGTCAACCGCGCCTATCTCAAGGCAGTCGGCGCCCCCGGCATCGACCATGTGCTCGACCGCCAGATCATGCTCGACCAGCACGTCACGACGCAGGCGCAGAAGACGATCGGCGGCAATGCCGAGACCGACGAAATGCGCCACATCGTGGTCGACGGCGAGCGCCGCGCCATGCGCGTGAAGATGTTCCCGCTCTCCGGCGGCATCGGCGGCATGGCCTTCGACATCACCGACCTGGAGTCCGCCCGCGAGACACTGGAGAAAAACTCCAAGGCGCATGACGACACACTCAACCATGTCGCCGACGGCGTCGCCATCTTCGGCGCAGACCGCAAGCTGATCTTCAACAACCGCGCCTTCCAGGCGATGTGGGATCTCGACCCCTCCTACCTCCTCGACAAGCCGGATCACGGCTCGATCCTCGATCGCCTGCGCGAGCGTCGCAAGCTTCCCGCCAAGCCGGATTTCGGCAAATGGCGCCGCGACGAGCTGGCCTACTATCAGGGCGAAAAGGTCGATTTCACCGAGGACCTCTGGAACCTGCCCGACGGCCGCATCCTGCGCGTGACGCGCCAGCGCCATCCGCTTGGCGGCGTGCTTCTGCTGTTCAAGGACATCACCGACGAAGTCTCGCTCAAGGCCGAGTTCAACCGCCTGATCAACGTCCAGAAAGCAACGCTCGACCACCTGCGCGAAGCCGTGGTGGTGTTCAGCGCCGATGGCCGCCTGCGCCTGCACAACGACGCTTTCGCCGACCTCTGGGAGCTGAAGGGCGACGGGCTGAACGACGGCCCCGACTTCGACGACGTCGTCGGCCAGTGCGCGCGCATGTTCCACGACAGGAATGTCTGGGCGACGATCCGCAGCCGCGTCACCAACCCCTCGCCCGACTACCGCCAGCAGGCGCAGGGCGTGATGCGTACATCCAACGATCGCACCATCACCTGGATCACCCAGCCCCTGCCCAATGGCGCAACCCTGGTCGCCTTCATGGACGTCACCGCTGCCCGCAAGGTCGAACAGGCGCTGAAGGACAAGAACGAGGCGCTGCAGGCTGCGGACAAGCTGAAGAACGAGTTCGTGCAGAACGTGTCCTACCAGCTGCGCTCACCGCTCACGACCATCCTGGGCTATGCCGAACTGCTCGAGAGCGAACGTCCCGGCCCGCTCAGCGGCAAGCAACGCGAACAGGTCGACTCGATCCTGTCCGCCGCCGACCACCTCTCCAAGGTCATCGACAACATCCTCGACCTTGCCATGATCGAGGCCGGCAAGATGGAGCTGGAGCTTTCCAGCTTCTCGCTGCGCGCCGCCATGGAAGGCGCGGTCGATCTCGTCGTGTCCTCGGCCCAGAACACGAAAGTGCGCGTCGAAATCCTGTGCGACGACCGCATCGGCAACATCCATGCCGACGAGCGCCGCATCAAGCAGGTGCTGTTCAACCTGCTCACCAACGCGCTGCGTTTCACGGGAGCGGGCGGCCACATCAAGATCGAAGCCTCCAAGCCCGTGCCAAGCGAGAACATCATCCGCCTCGCCGTCTCCGACAACGGCAAGGGCATTGCGCTCGACCGTCAATCAAGCGTGTTCGACAGCTTCATCTCGGATACCCGCGGCGCCGGGCTTGGACTCGCCCTTGTCCGCTCCTTCGTCGAACTGCATGGCGGCGACGTGAAGATCAAGTCAGCGCCCGGCGCGGGCACATCCGTGATCTGCCAGCTGCCTGAAACAACCTCGCCGCGCGTGGCGGGCCGCACCGAGCTGGAGCTTGGACCGGAAGCGGTTGCAGGCCAGACCTCGCTGTAACGGGCGCTACCGTAACAACGCCGTGAGGCGCCCGGGCGCCCGCACGCACTGGCACTTGACGTCCGCTACGTCGCTCACCTTCTAACCTCCTCGAGCATTCGAACTCGTGAGGAGGACACCATGATCACACGCAACTGGCGCCTGCAGGCAACTGCCGCGGGCGCGCTGGTCGTCGCGCTGGCCCAACCTGCCCTGGCGCAGAAGCCGATCACGAACCCGCCCGTCGCATCGATCCTGACATGGACACAGAAGCAGCAGCTGGAACGCTATCCGGCAATCGAGAAGGTCTACGCGGTCGATACGATCAGGAAGGGCGACAAGGTCCGCGCACTTCCCGCGGCTGCAACGCAGATCGATCCGAAAGTCACCTTCAACAAGCGCGCCGCGACGCTCGACGCTTTCATGAAGGACAACCGGATCACCGGCCTGATCGCCCTCAAGGATGGCGAGGTGGTGCTGGAGAAATACGCTCTCGGGCGCAAGCCTGAGGACCGCTGGACCTCGTTCTCGGTCGCCAAGTCCATGACCGCTGTCCTGATGGGCGCCGCGATCAGGGACGGCTGGATCAAGAACGTGCACGAACCGGTTACGCGCTATCTGCCCGAGCTGAAGGGCTCGGCATATGACGGCGTCAGCATCCGCCAGCTGATCTCGATGCAGACGGGCGTGAAGTGGGACGAGAACTATGCCAGCCAGCAATCCGACGTAGCCCGCGCCAGCACGGCGCCCTTCACCGGCGGTCATCCGATCGAGAACAATCCGCTGCTGCAGTACATGGCGAAGCTCCCCAAGAAGGCGGAGCCGGGCCAGGAGTGGGTCTACAAGACCGGCGAGACCGACCTCGCCGGCATGGTCCTGGTTCGCGCGCTCGCCGGCAAATCGCTGGCGCAATACGCCTCCGAGAAGATCTGGGCCCCCTATGGCATGGAGCAGGACGGCATCTGGATGCAGGACAAGGCAGGCCTCAATCGCGGCGGCTGCTGCATGAGCATGACGCTCCGCGACTATGCCCGCATCGGCCAGTTCATGCTGGAAGGCGGCAAGATCGATGGCAAGGACGTGCTCGCGCCCGGCTGGGTCGAGGAGTCGACCAAGAACCACGCGCCGCCGAAATCCCGCGCGAAGGGCGAGAGCTACGGCTATTTCTGGTGGCCGATGGACGACGGCTATCGCGCCGTCGGAATCTTCGGCCAGGGCATCTACGTCTATCCCGAGGAAAACCTCGTGATCGCCATCAACTCGGCAATGCCCAAAGCGTCCGACCGCGTCCAGAGCCAGAAGATCGCCGCCGTGGTCGGCGCGCTGAGAGCCGCAGCCAATGACGGCTAGGCGCGGACGCGCCCGGGGCTGAGACCCCGCGCTCACGCGCCAGATTGACAGCCGGGACGGGCGACAGGAGGTTGGGGAATGCTCTCGAAGCTGACCCGCATCCTGCTGGCGCTCGTCACGGCCCTTGTCTTTACCGGGCAGATGGAGGCCGCAGCGGAGCATTGCGCGCGCCTCGCCCACGAAGCAGCGTCGATCGAACAGACGACGAGTGCCACTGCTCCGGAATGCCACGATCCTGCGTCTGCGCACGGCGCGCATCATGCGGCCCCGTCAGATGCGCCACCCGCCCACGATCCCGCCTCGCACGCCGCTGATCACTGCGAATGCGTCGCCGCCCTTAACGGCTTCACCAGCATCACCGGCGCACGCGCAAGCAACGTCGTCGCGCACTACGCCTGGCAAGCGCCTGAAACCGCCAGCTTTGTCTCAAGCCGGCCCGATCCGGATCTTCGTCCCCCACGCGCCTGACCCGAACCCAGACGCTCACCCGGCCCGCAATGGCCGGGTCCACATGGATTCATGTTCAGGACGACGACTCATGTCACATCACATTCTGATCGCTTCGGCGATCCTCCTCGCGCCATCCGCCATGGCGCAGACACCCGCCCATCCGGACCACGCGTCGCATGCGCCGGCGACACAGGCCCAGCCGCCGGCGGACGACCACGCCGGCCACGAAGGCCACACGCCACCAGCTGCAACGAGCGGGCACTCCGGTCATGACGAAGCCGGCTCCCAGCATCACGACATGCGCAGCGCGCTCGGCAACTACGCCATGACCCGCGACGCCAGCGGCACGTCCTGGCGGCCTGCCACTGCCAGGCATGACATGGCAATGAGCCACGTCGGCGACTGGATGCTGATGGCCCACGGCAGTATCGACCTTGTCTATACCGCGCAGAACGGTCCGCGCGGAGACGACAAGGGCTTTGTTGCCGGCATGGTGATGGGCGCCGCGCAACGGCGCTTCGATGACGGAAGCGCGCTCCAGTTCCGCGGCGCCATCAGCCCCGACCCGCTGATGGGCAAGCGCGGCTATCCCCTGCTTCTCGCTGCAGGCGAGACAGCCGATGGCGTCGAGACGCTGGTAGACCGCCAGCATCCGCACGACATCTTCATGGAACTGTCGGCGAGCTACTCCCGCTCCCTCGGGGCAGGCCAGAGCGTGTTCGTCTATGCGGGTCTGCCGGGCGAGCCAGCCTTCGGTCCACCAGCCTTCATGCATCGCCCTGCCGCCGAGCCGAACCCGGAAGCGCCAATCACCCACCACTGGCTCGATTCGACGCACATCTCATACGGCGTGCTGACCGCAGGTTACGCGAATGGCGGGGTCAAGATCGAAGCCTCGCGATTCCGCGGCCGCGAATCGGACCAGGACCGCTATGACATCGAGACCGGCGAACTGGACTCAACGGCCGTGCGCCTGTCGTGGAATCCCACCGACAACCTCGCCCTGCAGGCAAGCTGGGCCGACGTTACCTCGCCAGAGCAGCTGGAGCCGGATGTCGATGTCGTCAAATGGTCGGCCAGCGCGCTCTACACGCAGTCGTTCGACGGCAAGACGCTGTCGCTGAGCGCCGCCTTCGCGCGCAAGGACAACAGCGAGGGCGTCATCCTCGATGCGTGGCTGGGGGAAGCGGCGCTGCAGCTTGACCAGGACTGGACACTGTTCTCGCGCATCGAGGCGATCGAGACGGACGAACTCGGCCTCATCCACCATGGCCCGGTCGAGGACGTGGCGCGCGCAACAATCGGCGTCTCGCGTGACTTCCGGCTTTCCGACAGCCTCGTGGTGGCGCTCGGCGCATCCGCCACGCAGAACTGGGTCAGCGATGCACTGTCGCCGCTCTACGATGGCGACCCCACAGGCGCACTGGCGTTCGTGCGCTTCAGGATCATGTAGGATCCGGATCCCCGCCTGGCGTCAGCTGGGCGGGGACTGCATGAAGCTTTCGACCAGCGCGCCTGACAGCAGCCGCCAGCCATCGACCAGCACGAAGAAGATCAACTTGAATGGCAGCGAGATCGTGACGGGCGGCAGCATCATCATCCCCATCGCCATCAGGATGGACGACACGACAAGGTCGATCACAAGGAATGGCAGGAAGATCATGAAGCCGATCTCGAAGGCGCGCTTCAGCTCCGAGATCATGAAGGCCGGCGCAAGCACGTGGAATGGTGCGTCCGCGGCGCTCTGGAGATTCTGGATGTTGGCCATGCCCGCGAACATGGCGACGTCTGCCTCGTTGGCATGAGCGCCCATGAAGGCCTGAATCGGGCCAAGCGTACGCGGGATCGCCTCTTCGAGCGTGATGGCCTCAGCCATGAAGGGCTGGATGCCTGCTTCGTAGGACGCCATGAAGGTCGGCGCCATCACGAAGGCAGTGAGGAACAAGGCCAGGGAGATGATGACGGAGTTGGGCGGCGCGTTCTGAAGACCGATGGCTGTACGAACAAGCGACAGCACGATGACGATACGCACGAAAGACGTCGTCATCACCAGGATCGAGGGTGCAAGCGAGAGCACCGTGATCGCTGCAATCAGCTGCACGATGCCGGATGTCAGGCCCTGCCCCGTGCCAAGATCGACGGATACGGTCTGCGGCAACGCCTCCGGGGCGACCACGAGGGCCAGCAGGACGACCGGCGCCAGACGAAGGAGGCGGGCCATCATTGCTTCGGCTCGTCTGGCGCAATCGGCTTGAACGGCGCCGGCGCATCGCGCGATGCAATCAGGATGTCGCCGCTTGGGGCGGTGGAAAGCAGATGCTCTGTGTCGCCCCAGCGCACGACGACCAGCTTTCGGCGCATGTCGAGCGAGCGCCACTCGACGACTCGCAGATCCTGACTGACAGCGCCCGTCTTCAGGCCGATGCGGCTGCCATACTTGCGCAGCAGCCACGTGCCGCCGAGCAGCAGGCCGAGCACGAAGGCCAGGGCGGCGATGGCCTTGATGGCGGAGAAAAAGTCCATGGTTGGACAGCCAGCTGACGGCCGTGCGGCCGGTTTCTTGGTTAATGCATCTGAAATGCCGGTAAACGACAGGTTAACGCCGGGCCGCGGCCTTTAAGACGGCCTTAAGCAAAGCGGTAAATTCTGCCGGGCGATGGGCCTGTCCGAAGGGACCGGCCGAGCGGAAATGAGCCATGTCGGACCCGACGCAGATCTCGGTTTTCCACCTGATGAAGTCCCGCATGCAGATGCTGGGCGAGCGTCAGAAGGTCATCGCGCAGAACGTCGCCAACGTTTCGACGCCGGGCTATGTGCCCGGCGACATCGACCAGCAGGCCTTTGCAGCGACGCTGCAGCGGATGGCCGGAAAATCCGCCGGGCCGGGCCGCACCGCGATGGTCGCGACGCAGGCCGGCCACATGACGCCGAATCACGGATCGGGCGCGCCCGCCATGTCCGTCCAGAAATCCCCTGACTCCGAAACCACGCTCGACGGCAACGCGGTGGTGGTCGAAGAGCAGATGATGAAGATCGCCGAAACCCGAATGGATTTCGAGACCATGGTTGGCCTGTACCAGAAGAGTCTGGGCCTGCTGAGGCTGGCGTCGCGCGCACCCGGAAGGTGAGCGGCTGACGTCCCGAGGAGACGCAACACATGTCATCCGACCTCATGTCCGCCATGGGCGCGGCCGCGACGGGACTGCGCGCCCAGACCGTGCGCATCCGTATCGCAGCGGAGAACCTTGCAAACGCAGACGCCACGGCCAACACGCCAGGCGGCGATCCCTATCGCCGGAAGGCGCCTGTGTTCCGCACGCTGTACGATCGCGAGATCGGCGCCGACACCGTGAAGGTGACGGGCGCGCGGATGGACATGTCGCCCTTCCAGATGAAATTCGATCCGTCGCATCCCGCCGCCGACGCGAACGGATATGTGAAGACGTCGAATGTCTCCTCCCTGATCGAGATGGCCGATCTGCGCGAGGCGCAGCGCGCCTACGAAGCCAACCTCAATGTCATCGAGTCGAGCCGGGCGATGATGCTCGGCGTCGTCTCGCTGCTGAAAGCATGAGGGAGCGCTAGATGTCCGATCTCGGTCTTTCAGCGGTCAAGGCATATGGCGGCGTCGCCCAGACCATCGGCGGCATGGCTGGCGGCAAGGAGTCGGGCGGTATCGAAGGCCCGGACTTCGGCAAGATGCTCAACTCTGCGGTTGGCGCCGTCAGCGGCGCGGGCAATGCGGCCGAAACTGCAGTGACGAACGCTGCGATGGGCCGGGGCGACCTGGTCGACGTGGTGACGGCGGTGGCCGCTGCAGAGGCGACGCTGGAGACGGTGATCGCCGTGCGCGACGAGGTCATCAAGGCGTACCAGGAAATCATGCGCATGCCGATCTGAGGCGGCTTCGCGCTGCTGCTGCGTGTGGCTTTCAATGAAAGTCGCGCGACCTGGGCAGGATACGGACGTCGCGGGGATGGCGGAACAGGCCATCGGGGCCCCTGGGACCGCGCGGGTGTTGCGGATGCTTGATCTCGTCGGCGCGCGTGAGTTCGGTTTCGACAACATGATCCTCCGAGAGGCGTTCGAGTTCGGATGAGCGGTCGAAGGCGCGCGCGGCCATCAGGTGTGTGACGCCCTCCTTGCTCCGCTGCACCCTGCCCTCGATCAGCAGCAGGCGCGCGCCCATCACCTCGGCGCGGAATTTCTCGAAGGTACGCGCCCACAGCAGCGCATTGGTGATGCCGGTCTCGTCCTCCAGGGTAATGAAGATCGCCTTGCCGTTGCCGGGCCTCTGACGCACCAGAACGATGCCGGCGGTTCGCGTCCAGCTTCCATCCTTCAGCTCGGATGTCTGCCTGCAGGACAGGATACGCTGTGCTTCGAGCAGCGGACGCAGGATCTGCATCGGATGCGCCTTCAATGAGAGGCGCGTGGTCTGGTAATCGGCGGCGACATGTTCGCGCAGCGGCATGTCAGGCAGGAAGCTTTCGGGCTCCTCGCCCAGTTCGCGCGCGCGGGCATGGGCAAAGAGCGGAAGCACATCGTCATCCGGAAGGCGGCGCACATCCCATAGCGCCTCGCGCCTGTCCTGCGCCAGCGAGCGGAAGGCGTCTGCATCCGCCAGCCGCCGCAGCATGGGCGCGGAGACACGCCCGCGCTCGCGCATCTCGGCCACGCTGGCAAATCCCTGCCCGCGCGCCGCGACGAGTGCATCGGCGTCCTCCTCGCGCATGCCGTCGATCTGGCGGAAGCCGAGACGAAGGGCGAGCGCTCCATCCTCGCACCGTTCGAGCGTGTTGTCGTAATGGCTGAAATTGACGTCCACCGGCCGCGCCTCGACGCCATGCTCCTGCGCATCGCGCACGATCTGTGCGGGGGCGTAGAAGCCCATCGGCTGTGCATTCAGCAGGGCGCAGGCGAAGGCCGCGGGGTGATGGCATTTCAGCCAGGATGAAACATAAACGAGCTGGGCAAACGCAGCCGCATGGCTTTCGGGAAAGCCGTAGGATCCGAAACCCTTTATCTGGTCGAAGCAGCGCTGGGCGAATTCCGGATCATAGCCGCGCGCGATCATGCGCTTCACCATGAGATGTTCGAACGATCCGATCGTGCCGACATTGCGGAAGGTTGCCATGGCGCGTCGCAGGCCGTTGGCCTCTTCGGACGTAAATTCGGCTGCAACCATGGCAAGCTTCATCGCCTGTTCCTGGAACAGCGGCACGCCAAGCGTCTTGATCAGCACGTTGCGCAGCTCGTCCGGATGGCCGTGCTCTGGCGACGGCGATGGGAAGGAGACGGCTTCCTCGCCATTGCGCCGCTTGAGATAGGGGTGGACCATATTGCCCTGGATCGGCCCCGGGCGGACGATGGCGACCTCGATCACCAGATCATACATCGCGCGCGGGCGCATGCGCGGCAGCATGTTGATCTGCGCACGGCTTTCGACCTGGAAGACGCCGACCGAATCGCCCCTGCACAGCATGTCGTAGACGGCTGGATCCTCGGGCGGGAAGTCGCGCAGGCCATAGCGCTTCTCGCCATGACTGTAGAGAAGATCGCGCGCCTTGCGGATGCAGGTGAGCATGCCGAGCGCGAGCACATCGACCTTCATCAGTTGCAGCGCGTCGATATCGTCCTTGTCCCATTCGATGAAGGTGCGATCGTCCATTGCAGCGTTGCCGATGGGCACGATCTCGTCGAGCCGGCCCTGTGTCAGCACGAAACCGCCGACATGCTGCGACAGGTGGCGCGGAAAGCCCTGCAGCCGGTGGGCGAAGCGCAGGGCGCGATGAAGCACGGGATTGTCAGGATCGAGCCCGGCCTGGCGCAATTGCTGTGCAGCGGGCTGATCGCCCCAGCTGCCCCAGACAAGGCCTGACAGGCGCGCCGTCACATCGTCGGTGAGGCCGAAGACCTTGCCCACTTCGCGCATGGCACTGCGCGGACGATAGTGAATGACCGTCGCGGCGATGCCGGCGCGGTGGCGGCCATAGCGCCGGTAGATGTGCTGGATGATTTCCTCGCGCCGCTCATGCTCGAAATCGACGTCGATGTCGGGCGGCTCGTCGCGCTCGTTGGACAGGAAACGCTCGAACAGAACGTCGAACGTGGCGGGGTTCACCGATGTGATGCCGAGCACAAAGCAGACGGCGGAGTTCGCGGCCGACCCCCTGCCCTGGCACATGATGCCCTTGTCCTCGGCGACGCGGACAAGATCGAAGATGGTGAGGAAATACGGCGCCATCCGCTTTCTGCCGATGAAGATGAGCTCCTTGCGCAGCAGGCGCTTCACCTTCTTCGGGATGCGCCAGTTGTATTTCATCCCGGCATGAAACCAGACGCGGTCTTCAAGGTATTGCTGGTCTGTCCAGCCGCTGGGTACAGGTTCCTGCGGATATTCGTAGCGCAGATGGTCGAGATCGAAGTCGATCAGACGTTGCAGCACCTGCGTCTCGGCGATCGCTTCGGGCGCTGCGCGGAAGAGGCGCGCCATTTCCCCGGGCAGCTTGAGATGGCGTTCGCCATTCACCTCCAGCAGGCGGCCCGCAGCTTCGATTTTCACGCCCTCCCGGATGCACGTCATCACGTCCTGCAGGTCGCGCTGGACAGGATCGTGATAGAGCACGTCGTTCGTGGCGATGAGGCGGACATGCGCCTGCGCCGCTATGCGTTTCAGTTTTTCGAGGCGGCGGGCGTCATTGCCGCGCCGATGCATGGTGACGCCGAGCCAGGTGGGCGCGGCGGCCCGCAGCGCAGGGAGCAGGTGTTCGAGACCCTCCAGCGTCTCCCCGGGCATGACGATGAACAGGAGATCGCGCGCGAGATCGAGCACGGCGCGCAGGGTGAGGCGGCATTCGCCCTTCAGGGCACGGTCGGCGCCTGGCGCTTCACGCAGATTTCCGGCGGTGAGGATGCGGCAGAGACGGCCCCAGCCTTCACGGTTGACAGGATAGGCCACGATATCCGGCGTGCCATCGACAAAGGCGAGGCGCGCGCCGATGCACAGCTTGAACCTGCCCGCACGCCGCTTCATCTCGGCGCTGTGCGCCTTGAACCTGGCCTCGTCGGGATGTTCGATCCAGCTGGTCTCGCCCGGCCCGCCGCCTTCGCGCATGCGCGTGGGCGCTGGCAGGCCATCCTTGCGCACCTGTTTCAGCGCCGACCAGGCGCGCACGACCCCTGCCACCGTGTTGCGGTCTGCGATGCCGATGCCCGTGTAGCCTAGCGCCAGCGCCTGCAGCACCATGTCCTGCCCGTTGGAGGCGCCGCGCAGGAAGGAGAAGTTCGTGGCGGCGACCATTTCGGCATAGGGCGGCGTGGGCGTCGCGGCCTGCCCTGTCTGCTCTGCAATGGGCCGATGTGTGAAGGCGACGACGTCCCGGTTCATGCGAAGACGCCGTGCAGATACCAGACGGGGCTTGCGTCTGTCGCGTAGTCGCCTGCGCGGAAGAGCCAGAAGCGGCGACCTTCGACATCCTCGATGCGATAGTAGTCGCGCCCGAGAGTGTGGCAGCCGGCGTCGGGCGCACGCCACCATTCGGGCGCGATGCGTTCGGGGCCTTCGGCGCGGCGGACGTCGAACTCCTTCTTCCGCCATGAAAACCGGCGCGGCGGGCCATCGGGCACTTCGACGAGACGGATGTGGATTGGTTGCGGCGGATCGAAGATCTGCGTCGGGCGCAGCGGCGGCTCGCCCTGCTCCGGCGCAGGCCAGACGGCGGAGGTCATCGGGTTGAAGCTGGCGGGCACGGCGCGTGCGGCGCGCGCGGGATCGTGGGTGTTCTCGGGCGCAAAGCGCAGCACACGCTCGGCGCCAAAGCGCGTCGAGAGGCGGTCAGCAAGATCGGCCACCTGATCCTCCTCGGCGGCGCGGCCATCAAGGCTGGACTGCAGCGAGGCGAGCGTTTCGGTTGCAAGCAGCGACAGGCGGATGAGGTCGAAGCCGAAGCCGGGGTCGATCGGATCGGCAAGACTGTCGAGACGTTCGCGGAACAGGCGGAGCACAATGGCGGGATCGCGCAGCGGCCGGCCGGCCTCGACCAGGATGCGGCGCACAGCCCCATCGGCGCGAAAGAAGCAGGCCTCGAACACGCGCCCGCCCTCGCGGCGTTCGCCGAGCCGCGCGCAGGCCTCCTGCGCCAGCTCCGACAGGGCGGCCTCGACATGCTCGGCACGACCGATGGGTTCGGCGAAGCGGCGCTCAAGCCACAGCATGGGAACGGAGCGGCGCGGCGTCAGCGGGGCGGGCGCGAGGCCCTGCAGGCGGCGCAGGTGATGCGTCATCTCCTCGCCGAAGCGTGAGGCGAAGAGCTGGCTCGGACGGTCGGCCAGCGCGCCGATCGTCTTGAGGCCGGCGCGGGAGATGGCGATGCGGTCCTTCTCGGCGATACCGAGTGCGGCGATGGGCAGGGTGCGGACGGCGGCCGCCTCCGCGCCGGGCGGCACGATGGCGACCCGGCCAAAGCGAGCGAGCGCGCGGGCCGTATCGGGCGCACCTGCGATCACCGTGCGCGTGTGGAGCCCCGCCCGGCGCAGGCGACGCGAGAGGCCAAGCCGCAACTGCGCCTCGCCGCCGAACAGGTGATCGCAGCCGGTGATATCGAGCGTCAGGCCATCGGGTGCATCCGCCATCACGATGGGCGTCACGCGGTCGCAGTCGTCGGCCACCGCATCAAGAAGCGCTGCGTCAGCGATGCGATCAATCTCCTCGACCCAGAGATCCGGAATGCGGGCGCGCGCATCGGCCAGTGAAATGCCGGCCGCGAGGCCGACGCGCTTTGCCTGGCGGCTGAGCGCGACGAGGCGCATGGCGCCCTTCTGCTTTTCCACCACGACGAGCGGCGGCTTATCCCGCGCGCCGGTGCTTTCCAGATCGACGCGCGTCTGCCGGATGATCCGGTCCGCCGGCAGCAGCGGGAACCAGATCGCCAGGTACCGCCGCGCCGCTTCCGGAGATGCCTGCTGAGTGGATGTCGGTGAAGGCAAGGCGGTCACGGTTCCATTCCACGGTCCAGCCACGGCCGGCGGCGCCGGCGCGGTCTCTCAACAGGTCGGCGATGAAGCAGGGATGTCCGGGCGCATCCGCCTCCATCTGACGGCCGGAAAGCTGACAAGAAGGCGCGGACCGGACGCTCCAGCGCGAGGCGGCGGCGCTTGGGGTCGGCGTCCCACCGGCGCGCACCATCAGCACGGGCAGGTTCGAACGCGCCGCCGCGAGCGCCAGCCTGCGCGTCGCGACGAGATCCAGCGTCTTCGGATTGCCCCATGGCTCGATCAGCACGGCGCCGAGCGGTGGACATCGCGCCGCCTCCTCGCCCGCGCGCAGCACGGATGGCCCATCGCGCGCGCGCACCACGATCAGGCGATCCGGCGACAGGCCAAGCTCGGCAAGGCCGGGCGCATAGATCTCGCCCATTTCGAGCCCGACGAAATCCTGCCGTACCCAGACAATCGGTTTGGCGCCTGAGGCGCGCAGAGCAAGCACGATCGCGAAGGCGGCCGCCGCAGGCTCATGCGCCATCCCCTCGGCGAACACTTCGTGGAGCGCGCCACGGACCAGCCCGCCGCCAAGCGCCGCATCAATCGCCGGCGACCCGATCGAAAAGCGCGCGTCCGCAACGGGCGAAGACCCCCGCTCCAGTCGCAACACCCTCTCCCGTAATGCTTCCAGCTCGGCTCTCACGACGGCCCGTCCAATTGAGTTCCTGTTTTGTTCTATAAACGACTCAGACCCGGAAAAGAGTCAAACTGAATCCCGATGGGGT
>JALHLR010000021.1:0-43899 GCA_022844475.1 Hyphomonadaceae bacterium
CGCATCTGCTCCTTCGAATGCACGTTCTGCGTGTCGTGTGCGGAGGGAACGCTGAAGGGGAAATGTCCCAACTGCGGGGGTGCGCTCGTCGAGCGACCAGCCAGAGCGACTGACAAGCTTGCCCGATTTCCCGCTTCGACCAAGCGCATCATAAAGGCCGGCGGCTGCGCGGCCTGATCTTGCCCGCCCCGCCGCGCAGGCGTACCCCTCGCCCATGTCGCGCCGCTGCCGCCTTTACCTGATCACCCCGCCCGAGATCGCGGACATCGCGGCGTTCTCGAAGCAGCTCGATGAGGCGCTCGATGCCGGCGACGTCGCCTCGCTCCAGATACGGCTGAAGTCACGCGAGGGCGTCCCGGCTCCCGACCACCAGATCCTCGAACTCGGCCGCCACATCATTCCGCGCGCGCAGGAACGTGGCGTCGCCGTGCTGGTGAATGACCGGCCCGACCTTGCCGTCCAGCTTGGCGCCGATGGCGTCCATATCGGCCAGACCGACATGGCCTACGCCCAGGCGCGCAAGCTGGTCGGCCCCGATGCCATCATCGGCGTCACCTGCCACGACAGCCGCCACCTCGCCCTCGATGCGGGAGACGCCGGCGCCGATTATGTCGCCTTTGGCGCCTTCTACCCGACAGACACGAAAGATCCGAAAGCCCGCGCCGAACCGGACCTGCTCACCTGGTGGCAGCAGATGATCGAACTGCCCTGCGTCGCTATCGGCGGCATCACGGTAAACAACGCCAGGCCTCTGGTCGAAGCCGGGGCGGATTTCCTCGCCGTCTCTGCCGGGGTCTGGCGGGCAGAGGGAGGTCCGGGGGCTGCGGTGCAGGCCTTCAACGCGACTTTCGACGAACTGGCGACCTGATCACCGCGACCCCGGGGCCTCCGTTTCACCTTGGGGGCGATCAAAGCTTGCACTTTGGCCCATGAAAGCTATGGGAAGCCCCCTTAGCCCAAGGCTGTTTGACATGTCCCGTCCCTCCCCCACCGTCAGCGTGATGATGGATGCCGCGCGCGCTGCGGGCCGCAGGCTTATCCGCGACTTCGGCGAGGTCGAGAACCTGCAGGTCTCGCGCAAGGGCCCGGCCGACTTTGTCTCCGCCGCCGACAAGAAGGCCGAGGAAATCATCCTCAAGAGCCTGCAGAAGACGCGCCCCGGCTATGGCTATCTGATGGAAGAGGCCGGCGAAATTGTCGGCTCCGACAAGACCCACCGCTTTGTTGTCGATCCACTCGACGGCACGCTGAACTTCCTGCACGGCATTCCACACTTTGCCGTCTCCATCGCCCTCGAGCGCGAAGGCAAGCTGCGCGCCGGCGTGATCTTCGATCCCATGCGCAACGAGACATTCTGGGCCGAGGATGGCGAAGGCGCCTGGCTCGACAACAAGCGCCTGCGCGTCAGCGCCCGCCGCAAACTCAACGACGCCGTCGTCACCACCGGCATCCCGCAGCTTGGCGTCAACGGCGGCGAGCTCTTCCTCGACGAACTCGCGCGCGTGCGCCAGGAAGTCGCCGCCGTGCGCCGCTTCGGCTCAGCCGCGCTCGACCTCGCCTGGGTCGCCGCGGGACGCTTCGACGGCTTCTGGGAACGCAGGCTCTCGCCATGGGACATCGCAGCCGGCTTCCTGCTGGTGCAGGAAGCAGGCGGCGTCGTCACCGGCCTCAACAAGTCAGTTCCCATGAAAGGCGACTTCGTCGCCGCCAACACCAGCCTCGCACCGAAGCTGGCGGAGGTGATCGAAGGAAAACTCAGGAAGCCGGCAGCGACACACCCAAAACTGCGGCCGGTCTGAGCGCTCAAGCCTTCGCGTTGGCAGCGCCCGCATCGATCTGCGCAACCAGTCCCTCATCGAGCCCCAGCGCCACCGCGAGGTTCATGAGGAACGCCTTTTCCGTCATGCTGTTCGGCTCGATCGCGATGCGCGCTGCCGTATAGGCCTGCGCCGCCAGCGCCGGGGTGTTTGCCGCCGCCGCCAGTTCGGCGATCGTCGCGGGCCTTGCGAACTCGCCATCGAGAAACTTCGCGGCATGAACATCAAGCCCGGCATTCTCCAGCGCGCCGATGATGCGCGAGCGTTCCGCATTGTCGACCACCCCATCGCACGCCGCCGCCGCGATCATAGCGCGCAGCACCAGCATGGCGGTCGCATTGTCCTGATCGGGATTGCCCGTCTCGCCGAACGGGCTGGCGTCAGGCGCCGCCTCGATCTGTGCGGGCGCCGCAGGCGCCTTGCCCGCCTGATGGTTCTGCCACGCCTTGTAGGCAAGCCCACCCACCATCGCCAGACCTCCCAGCGTCGCTGCGCTCCCGACCAGCCCGCGCCCGCCGCGCGTGCCCAGCAAGAGAAGTCCGAGCCCGCCCAGCGCCGCGCCCGTCGCAACCTTGTTCCCGGTCGCGAACGCCTTTGCCTGTTCGAACAGGTCGCCGCCGGATTTCCCCGTTACGTCCTTCAGGGCCTCGTTCGCCTTTGCGCCAATGCCGGTCTTCTGTTCGATCGCCGCCGCGCCTTCTTTCATGCCTGAAACACTGTCATTGAGCAGGCCGCCCAGCATGCCGCCAATATCGCCCAGCGGATTCTTGCCGCCTCCGGCGCCGAAGATCTCGTTGAGAAGCTTGTTGGCGTCGAACATGATGGTCTCCCCATGGAATTGCTGCTTCAGCTTGGAACATGGGCGTCGCCGCTTCAACCACAAGACTGCGACAGCGCGGCGTCAAGCGAACTCAGCCGCTCGTGAACTGCATCTCCGCCAGCTTTGCATAAAGCCCGCCCGCCTTCACCAGCGTCTCGTGATCGCCCTGCTCGACCACGCGGCCCTGTTCGAACACAACGATGCGGTTCGCCTTGCGCACCGTCGCCAGCCTGTGCGCAATCACCAGCGTGGTGCGGCCTTCGGATGCCTGATCCAGCGCCTTCTGCACCATCCGCTCATTGGCTGCATCAAGCGCAGACGTCGCCTCGTCCAGCAACATCACCGGCGCGCCGCGCACCAGCGCCCGCGCGATCGCGATCCGCTGCCGCTCGCCGCCTGATAGCTGCCGCCCCTTGGCGCCGACTTCCGCCGCCAGCCCGCCGCGCCCTTCCAGGAAGGCGAATGCCTCAGCCTTGCGCAGCGCCTCACGGATCTCGTCCTCGCTCGCATCCGTCCGCCCGAAACGCACATTGCCGGCGGCGTCGCCCGAAAAGATCGGCGCTTCCTGCGGCACGTAGGCGAAGCGCGCGCGCCACTCACCCGGATCAACCTCACGCGCATCCATATCGTCGAGCGAGACCACGCCTGTCTGCGGATCGAAGAAGCGCAGCAGCATGCGGAACACGGTCGACTTACCGGCGCCCGACGGTCCAACCAGGGCGACCAGCTCCCCCGGTCTTGCTTCGAATGACACGTCCTTCAGCGACGGTCCGGCCGCCTCCGGATAGGCGAAGGAGACATTCTCCAGCTTCACATGGCCGGCAATCCGCGCCGGCATCGGCCGTGGGACCGGCGGCGCCGCGATATCGGGACGCTGGTCGAGAATCTCCACCGCCCGCTGCGCCGCGCCCGACGCCCGCATGGCGTCGCCCATCACTTCGGCGACCGTCGCAAAGCCGCCCACGCCGAACATGGCGAGCAGGACAAACTGCATGAACGAGCCGACGCTCATCGCACCCGACTGCACCTCCAGCGCCCCGATCCACACGACGCCGGTGACGCCCGCAAACATCAGCGCGATGATGATCCCGGTCAGCCACGCCCGCGCGCCAATCCGCGCAAGCGCCGCCTCGAACGCCAGCTCGATCGCAGACCGGAAACGCCCCTCGCGCTCCTTCTCCATGCCATAGGCCTGCACCAGGTCGATCGCATCGATCGTCTCGGTTGCCTCCGAGGCCGCGTCCGCAATCCGGTCCTGCGCATTGACCGACAGCTTGCGCACCCGCCGCCCCATGGCGAGGATCGGCAGGATCAGCACCGGCGCCATCACGAACAGTATCAGCGTCAGCTTCCACGACGTGATCATCATCAGCACCAGCGCGCCGATCGACGTCACGCAGGATCGCACCGCCATCGAGAAGGTCGACCCGAAGAACGTCTCGATCAGCGTCACGTCAGCCGTCAGCCGTGACACCGCCTCGCCTGTCCGGAGCTTCGAGAAGTACGCCGGCGACAGCGACATCAGCCGGGCATAGACGTCGCCCCGCAGGTCCGCCGCCAGCCGCTCGCCGAAGCGCGAGAAATAGTAGAACCGGATCGCTGACGTCACGCCGAGCAGCAGGGCGATGCCGATCATCGCCATGAAACCGTTGTTGATCATGGCCGGGTCGAAGCTCTGGAAGGCGTTGTTGCCCAGCCACTGCACCGGAAATGTGATGGCCAGATTGAGCGCCGCCGCCACGAACAGGAAGATGATCGCCAGCACCGCCGTCGTCTGCTGGCGCCTGATGTAGGGCATCAGCCGCATCAGCGGCTTCAGGGAACGCGATTTCTCCCGCTCCGGTCCGCCCTCGCCCCAGCGCTGGGCCCCGGCGGTCCGGTCGAAGCTTGCCGTGCCGGCGCTGGAGGCTGGCGCGCTGTTTTGGGCTGATCCGTCGCTCATTCTGCTTTCAGAATCCTGATTTCAGCCGATTCACCCGGCCAGCTTGCCAGCAAGGCCCCCTTCGGGTATGAGCCCCGCTCCCGAATTCAGCAAGGCTTTGCGGGCTTTATCCCCGACCGAGCCGCTTTGACGCCAAGAGACTGCGCCATGAAGAAAGAAGGCCATCCCGACTACCACTTCGTTGAAGTGGTGATGACAGACGGCACGCGCTACAAGACGCGCTCGACCGTCGGCAAGGAAGGCCACGTCATCGCCCTCGACATCGACCCGAAGACGCACCCGGCCTGGACCGGCGGTTCGGGCGTCTCGCTCGATCGCGGCGGCCGCCTGTCGCGCTTCAAGGACAAGTTCAAGGGCTTCGTTAAGTCGTAAGCGACTGACGCAGCTGGAAACACTGATCAACGAGACACTGGGAGAGCCCGCCGGCAACGGCGGGCTTTCTGCTGTCGCGCGCTAGGCTTCCTCACTGCGCACGACCAGAAACGCCACCCCCGCCAGCACAAGCGCCCCCGCGACCCCGGCCCAGAGCCCGGCAAGCCCGAACGCCGGCCAGGCCAGCGCGCCCGCCACCGCCCCTCCGACCAGGCCCAGCCACAGCATCAGGTAAGGCGCCCAGGCAAGCTTCGGCCCGCCCATGAGCGCGCCAGCCAGCCGCTGGCCCAGCTTCACCAGAGCCCCCGTCATGTAGGTGAGCCCGATCGACACCTCCCCATCGCGTTCGAACGTGGTGTTCTCCGCCCCCATCGCCGCCGCGACCAGCAGCATCCCGAGATCCGGCGCCCCCATGGCGACAAGCGTCGCTGACGCAAGCAGGCTCGCCACCAGCAGCAACACGCCCGGGCGCCTCCACCGCTTCGCCGCGGCGCCAACGAGACTGCCCAGCACCACCCCAGCCACGAAACTCGCGATCAGGCGCGCAGCGATCAGCGCTTCGGTCGGCAACCCGGCCACCCCGACAGCAAGCCGGGTCGAGTTTCCGCTCATGAAGGAGACAAAGAAGCCGCCCAGGCTGAGAAAACCTATGGCGTCCACATAGCCCGCCAGCACCGACGCACCGACGGCAATGGCGATGTCACGTTTGCGGTGTCGCAGCATGCCCGGCACCTTCCCGAAGATCCCGGCACAGCCTACACGATCGGCGTGCGTGGCGCCTCGGCACGTGCGGCCGAGGATCGGGATTGCGGCAAGGCTACCGGCGCCACACCGACAGCGGATCGAACGCGCCGCCTTCGGCGGCCTGGCGCAGGCGGTCGATCTGCTTCATGACATTGTTTTCGGTCGGCTGCGGCGTCTCCGAATACAGCGTCGTATCGAAGCGCCACACGCGCTCGTAAAGCGCTCGCGAGCGGTCCACCAGCGACATCAGCTGCGCCGGCATGACCGAGCGGTCGACCGGGTGCGGCTCGCCCGTGCGCGCGAGGCGGTACTTCTCGTCGCCGGCCTCTTCGACCTTCATGTCCTTCTCGCGGACGGCGCGCTGGACCACCAGCCAGGATGCCGCCTGCATCAGGCGGGTCGTCACTTCCATGCTTTCGGCAGCATAGACCAGCGCGAGCTCACGGTTCAGCTTGCGCGAATCCACGCGGCCGGGGCCATCGAGATAGCTCGCTGCTTCCTCGACCAGGCCCATGCCTTCCTTGAACAGGCGGTCGAACAGCTCCGAGCCCGCGAATTCGGTCACGCGCTGCTTCCATTCTTCCCGCACAGAGCCGGCAGAGTGCATCGCGTCGCGCATAAATCCCTCAATCGACCTGTCGCCGGATTGCCAAGTCTCTGCCTGAGACCTTGAGCAAGCCTTGACGACCAAACCCCGTCGTACCTGCCAGTATCAGGCAAGACCTGCGCCGCTTAAGCATGTAAACCCTTATCTGATGGGGCCGTCAGCTTATCATCAGCCTGCCATCAGCTCTTGAAGAAAGCAGCCTCGGCAGCCTTTCGTGTCGCTTCTTTTTTCTGGATCATCTGCTCGCACGCGGCGATCTCGGACCGAAGCGTCTCGATCCGCTCCTTCAGTTCCTGAATCGACATGTCGTCGAGCCCTCGTTTCGTCGTACGAATGGGCTCTTCCTCGAAATTCATGGCCGCCTCCTCCGTTCTCCCGATGCATCGGGGCGCGATCGCCTGGACACATCCCACCGCTTGACCGCGACGCTCCTACGCGCGCAAGTCGGCCCGCCATCGATGATTAAAGCGCGGGATCTGGTAAATGTCCAAACCGGTGATGAAGGCGGTCAAATCCGTCGTCGGCCAGAAGCTTGAACTGCACGAAATCGGGAAACCCTCGCCCGGCCCGGGGCAGGTCCTGATCCGGGTTCACGCGGCGGGTGTAAACCGTCCCGACCTCATCCAGCGCGCGGGCAAGTATCCCCCGCCCCCTGGCGCCCCTGAAACGCTTGGTCTCGAAGTGTCCGGCGTGGTGGAAGCCGTCGGCGACGGCGTTACGCGCTGGCAGTCCGGCGATCGCGTCTGCGCGCTCGTGCCCGGCGGCGGCTATGCCGAGTACGCGATCGCCCACGAGGGATCGACCATGCCGATCCCCGAGCCGCTCACCTTCATCGAGGCGGCAGGTCTGCCCGAGACGGTGCTGACGGTCTGGAACAACGTCTTCCACATGAGCCAGCTCAAGCCCGGCGAGACCATTCTGATCCATGGCGGCGCGAGCGGCATCGGCACGACGGCGATCCAGCTGGCTGCAGCCTTTGGGGCGAAGGTGTATGCAACGGCGGGCACGGACGAGAAGTGTCGTCTGTGCGAAACGCTCGGCGCGAGGCAGGCGATCAATTACCGGACGGGCGATTTCGAGACGGTTCTTCGCGATGCCGGCGGCGTCGATGTCATTCTCGACATGGTCGGCAAGCCCTATTTCGAGAAGAACCTCACCATCCTGAAGGATCTCGGCCGCCTGTCCTATATCGCCTTCCTTCAGGGCTCGCGCATCGAGGGCGACCTCACCAAGCTGATGATGAAGCGCATCTCCATCTCAGGCTCGACGCTTCGTATCCGCACCAATGAGCACAAGGCGATGCTTGCCGAAGGCGCGGTGCGCCAGGCTTGGCCCTGGATCATGCAGGGGAAATTCAAGCCCCTGGTCAGCGCCGTCTTCCCGCTCGCCGAGGCGGACGCCGCCCACGCCAAAATGGACAGTTCCGACCATGCCGGGAAAATAATTCTGCAGGTTGTCGCCTAATGCCTTGATTCCGGGCAGTCAGCCGGCCCGCCGACCGCCCTGTTTCGGGTTCACAACAGCGAAAACCTGAATTATATCAGCGACGCTCAGGACTACTTCCCATTCTCGACATTCCGAGAAACCCGGCCCTCAGCGCCGGGTTTTTCGCTTTTCAGGACTAACGAGGCGCTTATGGCCAAAATCCTCATGCCGAAGGCGACAGCCGTCTGGCTGATCGACAACACCACGCTCACATTCGAGCAGATCGCCGAATTCTGCGAACTGCATCCACTCGAAGTCAAAGGCATCGCCGATGGCGAGGTCGCCGAGAACATGCGCGGCGCCGATCCGGTCGCCTCGGGCGAACTCACGCGCGAAGAGATCGAGAAGGGCGAGCAGGACAAGACCTACACGCTCCAGATGCCGCCGCTGAAGCACGCCAGCGTGCCCGAAGCGAAGAAGAAAGGGGCCCGCTTCACGCCGGTCTCGCGCCGCAAGGACCGCCCGGACGCCATCGCCTGGTTCCTCCGCCACCACCCGGAGGTCACCGACGCGCAGATCTCCAAGCTGATCGGCACCACCAAGTCGACCATCGAGTCGGTGCGCTCGCGCCAGCACTGGAATGCGCCCAACCTCAAGCCGGTCGATCCCGTGACGCTGGGCCTGTGCTCACAGATCGAACTCGACGCCATCGTTTCGCGCGCCGCAGCCAAGAAGGCCAACGCACGCGACGAGAAGGACGCCCGTCTCTCGGGTCCGACGCTCCGCAAGGTCGTCACCCCGGCTCCGGCGGCAGCTGACGCTGCAACCGCCGATGGCGAGGAACCCCGCCGCGAGAACATCACGGCCGAACAACTGTTCGCGAACTTCGGCAAGAAGAAGGACGGCGAGGAATAGTCGCCGCCTAATCCTCCGACGGATAGCGCGGGCCATCGTCGCCCGCTGCGGTGCTCGCCCCGTTCGACGAGAATACGGGCTCGGGCGTCGCCGGCTGCGGCGGCGGGCCGCCCGCCAGCTCCACGATCGACTGCAGCCTGTCGTGCGAGCGATTGAGCACGATCAGGAGGTCGGCGAGGATTCGCAGCCCCAGCCAGATCCCGAATGGCAGGGCGATTCCCGCCGCCACCTGCATCGCAGCAGCAGCATAATTGCCGGCGGCCACGCTTGCGACAGCGATGATCAGCATCACCGCGGCCGACAGCGCCAGGAAGACGCCGACCATCGCCAGCGCCGATCTCAGCAAAGCTGGAGACAGCGGCCGCTCATTATCCCAGAGGCCACGCATAAGGTTACCCTCATCCGCCCGTTGAAATCGCCCCGCCGCCACCATTCGCAGCGTTGCGCAGAAGGTCAACGGGAAGTTGGGCGCCGGGCGTGGTCAGGAGTCCTTGCGGGTGCCGAAGCCTAGCTGGCTCTCAGCTGCTGGATCTCGTCCTTTAATCGAAGTTTCTTCCGCTTGAGTTCAAGAATGCGCACATCGTCGCCTGACGGGTGCTTCGCCTCGGCGGCGATGGCCGCCTCGAGGCGCTTATGCCGGTCACTCAACTCTTTGATGCGTGCTTCCAGGCTCATGAATAGGTCTCTCCTTGTAATTGGCGGACCGCACTGCCCCGGATGGGCGCCAGGCGGATCGCACAACACCGACCGCGAGCGGACGTCTCGCGTCCGCTCCGGCCTCGATAGGTGTTTCGAGGAGACCGATGCGGCTCGCTGAACAGCCGCGAAGGAGAGTGAAACATGAAGTTTTTTAGACGTCACGCCTTGAATGCCGGAAAACGCACGACGCCCTGAGAATTAATGTGGCTGCCTCTGCGACGACCTCCGAAAGCCTCTGCGGAATGCCCTGTTTAGGGTTAGCGGACCTTTTCGTTCCGCCCCGGATTTGGTATCCACCACCGGCGGGAGGACGGTCGGATCGCGGGATACCGGCAGGCCGCCCCCTCGATTTCCGGCGCCTCGGATAGCAAGCAGCAATGCGAAGCGATTCCACCAGGCGCAGACACCGGAGGCCCCAGGGTTGAGCGACATCGTTTTCGACCCCACCAACATCGAGGAGATGGAGAAGCGGCTCGAAGAGCTGCGCGCCCGCCATCGCGAACTCGACGACACGATCGCACAGCTCAAGCTGGACGGCGGCGAGGAAATCCGCGTGATGGGCCTCAAGCGCGAGAAGCTCAGGCTCAAGGATCGCATTGCCTGGCTCTCGTCCAAGCTGACGCCGGACATCATCGCCTAGGTCAGAGCTTCACACCTGGGTTGCGCGCTGCCTCGGCAATTCCCTAACCAGGCGAAAATTTTGAGCCCTGTCACGGCGCGACGCGTGACAGTTTTGCATCGAAGGCGCTTAAAAGCACCGTGTACGTACGATTCCCGGGCGAGCCCGCAAGACTCCGGAAAGGCGTTCGGTTGATGTGGGAGCTCAGATTTCATCGGGAGCCCCCACCAATGTTCCAACGTAAGCGGTCCGGCCGGACCTTGATCGCAGCCCTGCTCGCCGCCTCGTCGGCCGTCGCCCTGCTCGCAGCGCCCGCCGCCGCGCAGACGCAGCCGGCTGACGACAGCCGCCTCGACGTGATCATCATCACCGCCAACCAGCGCGAAGAGAACATTCAGGACGTGCCGGTCTCCGCCGCCTCGCTGCCGGAAGACCAGATCGAGGCGATCTTCTCCTCGGGCGAAGATGTGCTCGCCCTCGCCGCCCGCGTACCGGCGCTCTACGCCGAAAGCTCCAACGGCCGCGTCGCACCGCGCTTCTACATCCGCGGTCTCGGCAATACCGACTTCGACATCGCAGCCTCCCAGCCCGTCTCGATCATCATGGACGACGTGGTGATGGAGAACGTCGTTCTGAAATCGACGCCGATCTTCGACGTCGACCGTGTCGAGGTCTATCGCGGTCCGCAGGGAACGCTGTTTGGCCGCAACACCACTGCCGGCATCGTGCGCTTCACCTCGGTCAAGCCGAGTGAAGATTTCGACGCGCGCGCCCAGGCATCCGTTGGCTCCTTTGGCTCGCTGACCTTTGACGGCGCCGTCGGCGGCGCGATCGCGCCGGGCGTCAATGCACGCGCCTCCGTGCTCTACCAGCACCGCGATGACTGGATCAACAATACGCTCACCACCCAGGGCGATGACATCGGCGGCTACAACGAGTTCGCCGGCCGCCTCCAGGTCGCGCTCGAGCCGATGGAAAATCTCGACGTGCTGCTCAACATGCACGCCCGCAACCTCGACGGCACGTCCGCCATCTTCCGCGCCAACGTCATCACGACGGGCACGAACGGCCTCAATGCCAACTATGACCGCGACACCGTTCGCTTCAACCAGGGCGGCGGCAACCGGCAGGCCTACACAGGCTGGGGCGCATCGGCCAATGTCAGCTACGATTTCGGCGACATGCAGCTGACCTCGATCACCGCCTACGAAGGAACCGAAGGCTCCGGCCGCGGCGATATCGATGGCGGCGTCGCAGGCGTTGGCCCGGGCTTCATTCCTTTCGACGCCGACACGCAGGACTCGATCGACGATCTTGACCAGCTCACCCAGGAAGTCCGCCTCGCCAGCGACACCGGCGGCCCGCTCTCCTGGCAGGTCGGCGCCTACTATTTCGATAGCGAGTTCACCGTCACGACCGTCGGACCGTCGGGCTTCCCGCCGCCGGCGACGCTGACTCATGGCAACCAGGCCTGGGCCGTCTTCGGTCAGGCGAGCTATGACGTCACAGAGCAGTTCTCCGTCACGGGCGGCCTGCGCTATACGGAAGACGAGAAGGACCTCACCGTCCTCGGAGCCACGGCCAACAACCGCAACATCTCGGACGACCATGTCAGCTGGGACCTCAGCGGCATGTACGCCCTGACCCCCGATGTCTCGGTCTACGCCCGCGTGGCCGAAGGTTTCCGCGGCCCGACGATCCAGGGCCGCGACGTTGCCTTCTTCGCACCGCCCTCGCTCGCAAACTCCGAAACCGTCCTGTCGTGGGAGGCCGGCGTCAAATCCTTCATCGGTGACAGCCTGCGCCTCAACGCAGCGCTCTTCACCTACGAAGTCTCCGACATCCAGCTCACCGCCGTCGGCGGCGCTGGCAACACTGTCCAGCTGCTCAACGCCGACAGCGGCAAGGCGACAGGCCTGGAAGTCGACGCCGAATGGGCGCCGATGGACAATCTTGTCCTTACCGGTGGCTTCTCGTGGGTCGATACCGAGATCAGCGACAACGGCCTTGCAGTCGGCGTCTGCGCCCAGTGCACGGTAACCGACCCGACGACCGTCGTCGCGGGCTCCAGGCGCGCATTGATCAACGGAAACCCCTTCCCGAACGCCCCGGAAACGATCGCCAACTTCACGGCGCGCTATTCCATGCCGGCTGACGCCAGCTCGGAATTCTTCGTCTACACCGACTGGGCCTATCAGGGCGCGACCAACCTCTTCCTGTACGAGTCGGTCGAGTTCAACACCGATGATCAGTTCGAGGGCGGCCTGAAACTCGGCTGGACGAGGCTCGACGGCTCGCTCGAAGTCGCCGCCTTCGCCCGCAACATCACGGACGAGAACAACATCAAGGGCGCGATCGACTTCAACAACAACACCGCGTTCGTCAACGACCCGCGCATCATCGGCGTGTCGGTGAAGCTCGCGAACTGATCTGACAGACAGGCACTGAAGCATGGGCCGCCCGGGAAACCGGGCGGCCTTTTGCGTCCGGGCGGTCTCACACCACCCGCGTCGAGGCCACCGCGTGGATCTCCACCCCTGTGGAACGCTCCGACAGCGCGCGGATCACGCCGACGATCTCCTGGCTGTAATCCTCGGCGAAATGCGCCTGCACCGCCGCCATGTCGCGCCAGCGCTCGACGAACACGAACGTGCCTGGCGCCATCACGTCCTCGAAGAAGCCATGGCTGATGCAGCCCGCCTCCCCGCGCGAGAGCGCCACATGCCGCGTTGCCGCCGCGATGAACGCCGCCCGGTTTGCCTCGGCCACTTCGACCGTCCCCGTGATCAGGATCATCCAACCCTCCTGCAAGGCCGCCCCCTTGACGACCTAGAGTTAATACTCTAACTCACGATTAGAGCATATGCTCTATTCAGCGAACCCGCATGCCAGACCCGAAGATCGACACGCCGACCCGCATTCTCGACACGGCCCTCGCCCTGTTCAACGAACGCGGCACGGCCAATGTCACCACCAACCACATCGCCGAGGCGATGGGGATCAGCCCGGGCAATCTCTACTATCACTTCCGCAACAAGGCCGAGATCGTGCGCGGCCTCTTCGCCCGCATCCTCGCTGCATGGAGCGCGAACTACGCCCTGCCGCCCGGCAAGCCCCCCACGTTCAGGACCATGGACGCCATGGCTGCAGGCAATTTCGAGATCCAGTGGGCACACCGCTTCTTCTTTCGCGATCTCACCATGCTGCTCGCCGCCGACCCGGAGCTTGCCGCGGACTACCGCCGCAACCGCGAGGCCGGCATGGCCAACACGCTCGCCCTGCTGCGCCACTTCATATCGGCGGGCCTGATGCAGCCTGCCGACAAGCGCACGCTGGACGACCTCACCCAGCTGCTCTGGCTGGTCGGCGATTTCTGGCTGGTCTTCCGCGACGCCGGCGGCAAGGCGCCCACGCGCGCCGACATGGACCAGGGCGTCCGCCTCTTCCGCCGCGTCCTCGCAGCATACATCAGGGAACCGGCAAGATGACCTCCGCAAGACATCTCGCCGGCGTCCTTCTGATCATCGCGCCGCTCACCTTCACCGCCGGCTTCACTGGCCTGCAGATGACATTCGACTACCCCGACATTCTTCGCCAACCAGCTGGCGGCGTGCTGACCCGCTTTGCGGCCGCAGGCGTCGATCTCCACATCTACTGGTACGCGATGATGGCGGCTGCGCTCGCGCTGATACCGGCATCTGTGCTTGCCGGCCTGCACTTGCGGAAGCGCGACCCGGTTCTCGCGGGGCTCTCCGCCGCCATCGGCGTGCTCGCTGGCCTCGTGCAGGCGTTCGGCCTTATCCGCTGGGTGATGCTGGTCCCCTCGCTTGCCGCAACCTACACAGGCTCCGGCGCAACCGAGATCGAGCGCGCCATGGCCGTATCCATCTTCGACGCCGCCAACCGCTATATCGGCGTCGGCGTCGGCGAGCACCTTGGCTATCTCTTCACCGGCGTATGGACGCTTCTGATCTCAGCGCTGATCTTTCAGGGCCGCCGCATTCTCGCGCTCCTGGGCGCCTTCATAAGCCTGGGCGTCATGGCCGGCATGCTCGAACCGTTCGGCGCGCCCATGGCGGCAGACATCAACGCCATCGGCTTCTCGCTCTGGGCGCTGTGGGCGCTGTGGCTCGGCGCCGCCTTCCTGCTTGAGGGGCGAGGCTTGGCCCCGTCGCCCGCCGCCGCCTGAGCCGCAAGACAAAAAACGCCGCCCTCCGGGGGAGGGCGGCGTTTGTCTGGTCGTCAGCGGCAGGTGTCAGACTGCCGCGGCGATCTGGTTGGCGTTACGACGACTGGGCCGGCTGTTGCGGCGCGGTCGGCTGTGCATCAACGGGAGCAGCCGTTTCCGTCATCACCGGAGCCGGGCCCGTGGTGCAGCAGCGGATCTGCATCTCGAGAACCTGGTCGTTGAAGCGGCAACCCGTGTCGCTGATCTCACGCAGGATCGACGGCGCACCAGCATTGAAGGTGAAGCGCGTCTGGACGCAGGACTGAACCTTGTAGCCTTCGCCGCACGATCCGGACTTCGCACGCTGCACCGTCTTGGTGGTGCAGTTGAAGGCGGCCTGTGTCGCGATCGAGCTCTTCGCATCCGTGGCCGCAGCCATCGCAGCATCGGCCGAAGCCTGCGCCGAGTTGGCGCGAGCAAGCGCGTTGTCGGCGATCGTGCGCGCCTGGCTCAGGCGCATGTTGGTGTCGGCGAGCTGACGGCGCTCGCCATCGATCTCGACGTTGATCTTGCAGACGTCCATGTTGGCCTTGTCAGGCTGCGCACAGTATTGCGCGACCGTCATGTCTTCCGGAATGGCCTGGCAGGCGGTTGCGGCCATAGCGAAAGCAGCTGCGGCCGCGAGCATTTTCAGATTCATTTTTTATCTCCATCACCTTTGCCGGGACCATGGCGCCCGCGGCCGATGCAGCAAGTGAAATGACTGCAAGCCTTCACGCGGTCCGCGCTCTGCCGCACACGCGATTCGCGCAGTGCGCGCGGATGGTTCCGCAGACGCGTTACGCAGATGTCAGCATGCCGCGAAGATCACTGAATCAATTGCGATTCCCGCACAGCACACGGGCGGGGCGCTGCGCGATGAATCTTCTGTCATGGTCGTGGGCCGCGGCCTCTCGGACATGTCTTCTTGTTCACACATCGCATGCGAAGGCCGGGCCATGCATCCGTGCCGGCCTGCCGGCGTCGATTGACTTCCGCACGCTTGAGGCAAACAGTTCACGCGGGCCCGCGCCCGGGGGAGCTGACAGGCATGCGCGTTCTGACCCTCGTCCTCGTACTGGCGGTCGCAACACCCTTTGCCTGCGCCCAGCGCCAGCAGATTCCTCAGCCTGCTCCGGCGCCCGGCGCCGTCCGCGTCGAGCCCAACTGGGGTGAAGTGCGCTCAGCGCAGCAACAGGGCCAGGTGCGGAGTGTCGAGCTGCTCGAGCGCGCCGTCCGCCAGCAGCCGCCCGCCGGCCAGAAACCAGGCGAACTGCTGGCCGAGCTTCCGGGCTACATAACTCAATCAGCCAGCACGAACGCCGCCGTGATGATCCCGCTCTCCGCAGCGCGCGCGGAGGCCACGTCGCTTGTCACCGGCAAGACATTCTACAATTTCTCCGCGACTTACCCGGGCGTGCTGACGTCCTCGGTGCTCGGCATGTGCTCCGGCATGCGCCTGCCCGACAACCATCCCATCGTTCGCAACATGCAGGCCGAGGCGCGCAAGCGTCCTGTCGCCGCTGGCCTGGGCGAGCCCTACCAGATCACCGCCACCGAAAGCGGACACCAGCTCACCTTCTCGAAATTCGGGTGTGCCTACGAAATCGCGATCACCTGCGAAGCATCCTGCAGCGTCGAGAAGGAACTCCTCGACATCGCCAACAGCCTGGTGGTGATCAATGCGCGCTGATGCCACCACATGCATGAAGACACTCGCTGCGATCGCCGCCGCGCTGATCCTGTCCGCCTGTAGCGGATCGAGACCGCTGGTCACCGCGCCGGTGCCGACGGGAACCGGAACAGGCGCGCCAGTTTCCACGCCGCCATCCACACCCTCCACGCCGACGCCCGCCGGCTTCGCCGGATGCGTCTCCACCGGCGCCACGCAGACCAGCTTCGCCTGCATGCCTGCCGGCAGACTCCTCAATGGCTTGACCACGTGGAACGGAAGCACAGACCAGACGCTGTGGGTCCCCGGCATGCGTTTCCCACTGAAGGCCGGCCCCGCCTATCTCAATTCCCAGGTCTACCGCTACAAGGGTGGCTACGATCCCAACTGGCTTGGCCCGACGGGCGTGAAGCTCGGCGCACAGAACGATCCCGGCGGCGTCGAGCAGTGCGACACCCGTAACTACAGCTATCCCTGGCAGGACAATTTCTGCGAACAGCGTGCCGGCAGCGTGCAGGGCAACCTGTCCTGCCCCGGCAACTCAGGCCATCAGGGCGTCGACATCCGCGGCAGGCTCTGCCGCACCAACGACCCGGCCAACCAGGTCGTCGCGGTCAGCAACGGAAAGATCATCGCGATCGAGCCGCACTACACGAAAGTCCTCAGCGAGGACGAGAGCACTTACTTCAACTTCATGCACATGCACTTCGCGAGCCGGCCGCACACCAAGGCACAGCTGTCGGCCAGCCCCGGCGGCATCGCCGTCAGCCGCGGCGCGGTGCTCGGCAATATCGGCAACATCCAGCAGGGCACAGCCGACGGCACGATCACCGTTCCGACCACCCGACACCTGCATTTCGAGATCCGCATGCCGATCGTGAACCCATCGACCGGAAATCTCGAAAACGTCCCCCTGCCACCCTACGCGTCGCTGGTGGAAGCCTATCAGCGGTTGCAGGCAGGAACGCCCTAGCTTGCCGCGGACCTGACCGGCTTCAGATCTCGTCGCCCGGCTGCGAGAGCACGCGTGCGTCCCACTGCCACGACGTGAAGAGATAATCCTCGCCGCCCGGACGCTGGGCGAGGCTCACCTGCAACTTGAAGCGCGTGCCCACCGGATAGTCCTGCAGCAGCGCCTTGTTGCCCTCCAGCAGGAGCGTGGTTGGAAATTTCTGCCCCTTGACCGGACGCAACGCCACCTGCCCCTTCAGCGCACCCTTCTCGGCCAGAAAGCTCTCGGCCTCGATCGTCTGGTGGTCGTTGGGCAGTTTCATGTCGATCTCCTGTGATCGGCGGCCTGTCGCCAGCCGGCGCGCCGCGTCGCGCAATGCTTGTTTCCATGCAGAAGCGAAGCGCTATCACGCGAAAGCGCCGCCGGGGAGAAAAATACCTGCGCCGTGGAAACGGAGCCTATTTCCCGTCCATCAGCTTCCGCGCCAGATAGGTGAACTCCAGTGCCGAGCGCCTCGCCGCCTCGCGCTGGTTCGCCGCCGCGGAGTGACCGCCGTCGATGTTCTCATAATAGAGAAACGGCTTGCCCATCTCTTCGAGAAGCTTTGCCATCTTGCGGGCGTGGCCGGGATGTACACGATCGTCCTTGGTCGATGTCTCGAAGTAGATTTCCGGATAGGTCCTGGCCGGATCCACATTGTGATACGGCGACAGCTTCTCGAGGAAAGCGCGCTCCTCGGCCACGTCAGGATCGCCATACTCGGCCATCCAGGACGCGCCCGCCAGCAGCATGTGATAGCGCAGCATGTCGAGCAGCGGCACCTGACAGACGATCGCGTTGAACAGGTCCGGGCGCTGCGTGTACATCACGCCCATCAGCAGACCGCCATTCGATCCGCCCATCGCGCCCAGCTTCTTCGGCGACGAGATCTTCCGCTTCACGAGGTCCTCGGCCACCGCGATGAAGTCGTCATAGACGACCTGCCGCTTCGTCTTGAGGCCCGCCTGATGCCATGACGGCCCGAACTCGCCGCCGCCGCGGATGTTCGCCATCACATAGACGCCGCCCTGCTCCAGCCACAGCTTGCCCACCGTGCCCGAATAGCCCGGCGTCTGGCTCACCTGGAAACCGCCATAGCCATAGACGAGCGCAGGGTTCGATCCATCCAGCTTGATGTCGGTCTTGTGCACCACGAAGTAGGGCACCTTCGTCCCATCCTTCGATGTCGCCTCATACTGGTCGACCTTGTACGGCCCCGCATCGAACCATGCCGGCAGCTGCTTGATCGCCGCCACCGCTCCGGAAGCGCTGTCATACGTGTAGAGCGTGTCCGGTGAGAGATAGCCCTCGTATCCCAGGAACGCGGTCGACTCCCTGCTGTCGGAGAAGATCACGCCCGCCGACCCGTTCGGCGGCAGCTTTACTTCGCTCGATGCCCAGTTCGCGCCGTCCTTCCTGTAGGCCATCACCTTCACGACCACATTGTCGGAGATGTTCACCAGCACGTTGTTCTTCGTGATGCCCACACCCTGCAGCGCCTGCTTTGGCGTCGGCCGGAACACGAGCTCGACCTTGGGCAGGCCTCCATCCGCCACGAAGCCCGACCAGTTGAAGCCGACAAGATCGCCAGCCTTGAACTCGCCCTGCCCCTCAGGCGTCCAGTCCTCTTCCAGCGTCAGCAGCAGCGTGTCGGCAAAAATGCCTTGCGGGCTCGACTTCGCCGGGATCGGCAGTTTCAGCGTCCGTCCCTCGCCCGCCTTGGGGAAGATGAACCAGCTCGAGGTGTAGAACGTCTCCGCCCGCACTGCGCCGAACCACTGATTGCCCGCGCCGTCCTCCAGCGACACAGGCGAGGTCGCGACATCGGTCCCCTCGCCACGAAACACTTCCACCGCATCGCGCAGGGCCTGCCCGCGCTTCAGCCGCTTGATCACGAAGGGATAGCCGGACTCCGTCAGCGTCGCCTTGTCGCCCGAGAGATCCTTGTTCTCGTTGCCCCAGTCGGTTGCGATCAGCAGCGTGTCCTTGTCCTGCCACGCGATCGAGCTCTTGGCCTCGGGAATGTCGAAGCCGCCCGCCACGAAGCCGGCCTTCGCCCCGCCCTCCGCGATCGAATACTCGCGCACGCGCACAGCATCCTTGCCGCCATCGGACAGCGACAGCAGGCAGCGCGTCTGCTCCGGCTTCAGGCATGACACGCCCTTGTAGACCCAGTTCGCCCCCTCAGCCTTCGCCAGCGCATCGAGATCGAGCAGTGTCTCCCACTCGGGCGCTGCGCTCGCATAGCTTGCCGGCGTCGTGCGCCGCCACAGGCCGCGCTCATGCGCCTCGTCCTGCCAGAAATTGTAGACGTGGCCCTGCCGGATCGACCCGTACGGGATCCGCTCCTTCGACGTCGCGATTCCCAGCGCCGCCTCATAATATCCCTTGAAGCGCGCATCGTTCTCGAGGATCGCCAGCGTCCGGTCATTCTGCGACCGCACCCACGCCAGCGCCTCCACGCCCTCCACCTCTTCAAGATAGAGATGCTTCTCGCGGTCGATCGCCGTCGTCACTTTTGTCATCTCCTGGCTGGCGCACGCGGCCAATACCACCATCGCGCCGGCAAGCATCAGTCGCATGCGTATCTCCCGTTTCGGGGTGGCAGGGTTAGCAGCCAGACCCCGCCGCGCAAGCAACATGCCCTCACTTTCCAAGATGGAAAGTTTTCACTTGCCAAACTGGAAAGTCAGTCTTACTTTCCATCATGGAAAGTGAGCTCGCACCGATGAACGACCAGCCCACCCCTGCCGAGGCGCTCGATCTCATCCGCAAGTCGCGCAACGCCGTTCGCGCCGCAGTCAGTGACGGCAAGGCCGCCCTTCGCTACGCGCTGATCTATTCCGCCATCGTCGGCGTGATGGTCGGCGGGCAGGTCCTCGACCTGCCCTTCAACGTGGTCTGCTCGGCCGGTGGCGTCCTCGGCCTCGCCCTGCTCGCCAAGACATGGTCGGACCGTACCGGCATCTGGATCAGCGGCGTCTCGCCCAGACGCGCCCGCTGGGTCGCAATCGGTCTCGGCGCAGTCCTGCTCGTCCTGATGCTTGTCGGCGTCCAATTCGGCCGCCAGCAACAGATCTGGGCCGGCATCCCGCTCGGCCTTGCCGCCTTCGCCATTGCGATGGCTGGGTCATGGCTCTGGATAAAGGTGTTTCTCGCCGAGACGCGTGAGCCATGAAGGCGCCGGTGATAGACGCCGTGATCCACGCCCCCGGGCGGCTGCAGATCTGCGCGATCCTCGCAGACGTCGATCAGGCCGAATTCGCCACCGTCCGCGACGCCATCGCCGTATCGGACTCGGTCATGTCCAAGCACGTGAAACAGCTCGAGGATGCAGGTTACCTCGCCATCTCCAAGGCCGCCCGCGGCGGCCGCCAGCGCACCTGGCTGAAGCTCACGGCGGACGGCCGCCGCGCCTTCAAGGCCTATGTCGCCGAACTCACCCGGCTCGCCGGCATCGTCTAGCCGCTCGCGCAGGCAGAACACGAATGACCCCGCAGTGCAGCTTGATGCACGTCAAGCCGGCATCGCGGGACAGGCGCAAGCTCCCCCCTGCAGACGGGAGGATCTAATGCCTTTTCCCCCTCAGTTGGGCCTTGGTGCAGCGCTTGCGCTCCTTTCCGTCTGCGCCTCGCCAGACGCCAGCGCCCAGACCGGTGACGCCGCCCGCGGCAAGGCTTACGCGCGCGAGGCCTGCGCCGACTGCCACGCGGTCGAGCCCGGCATTCCCACGCCGCCCTTTGCAAAGGCGCCCAGCTTCTCAAGTGTGGCCGCCACGCCCGGCATGACGTCAATGGCGCTCAATGTCTGGTTCAGCACCTCGCACCCCACCATGCCGAACCTCATCATCCCGCAGAAGCAGAAGGAGGACCTGATGGCCTACTTCGCCGCCCTCCGCGCCGCCAGCAAACAGGCCGAGCCCGACCAATAGAGGGCCGCTCTAGCTTCGCCGCCCGCATCACCCTAAATCTCCCCCCATGAAATTCTGGAAGATGAATGGTGCCGGGAATTCCTTCGTCATATTCGACGACAGGAAAGGCGGGCTGGGCCTGGCCCCCGACCAGGTCGCGGCCATTGCGGACCCGAAGACCGGCGTGGGCGCAGACCAGGTCATCGCCATGGAGCAGACGCTCCGCGGCGACGTCTTCATGCGCATCTGGAACCGCGATGGCTCCTCCGCCGAGGCCTGCGGCAACGCCACACGATGCGTCGCCTGGCTCGTGATGGAAGAGACCGGCAAGGACAGGCTCGTCATCGAGACCGTCGCCGGCAAGCTGAAAGCCGATCGCATCGCCCCCGACTCCCGAGGTATGGCGCGCATCGCCGTCGACATGGGCTCGCCGCTTCTCAAGTGGGAAGAGATCCCGCTGGCCGAGCGCATGGATACGCGCGGCATCGATCTCAAGATCGGACCGATCGATTCCCCCTACCTGCAGCTCCCCGGCGCCGTGAACATGGGCAACCCCCACGTCGTCTTCTTCGTGCCCGACCTCGACACTGTCGACGTGCAGGCCGTCGGCTCCCTCGTCGAATGGCATCCCCTCTTCCCGCAAGGCGTCAATGTCGGCTTCCTGCAGGTGCTTTCGAGAACCGAAACCCGCCTGCGCACCTGGGAGCGCAATGTCGGCCTCACCCTCGCCTGCGGCTCCAACAACTGCGCCGCCATCGTCGCCGCCGCGCGCCGCGGCCTCACCGACCGCAAGGCCCTCGTCCACAATGACGGCGGCGACATCGAGATCGACTGGAGCGAAGCCACCGACCACGTCATCATGACCGGCCCGATCGAGCTGGAGTATGTGAGCGAGATCTAGGGGGAACGGTTGACCGTCGACGACCAGGCGAACTTCAAGACAAGCTCCGCCAAGATCTCGAGAAGGCAGCCACTGCGATCGAAAACGAATTGGTCGAGGCCGTTCACTTTGGATACCCAGACGACATTGGTTCGGCACCCTTGGGCGCTGTTCCGCTGCGTACCGCTCAACTCGCGGCACCGACACGAAGCGGGCGCACGAACTGGCCGCCTGTCTGAAGCGGCGTAACGTGAGCTGCCTTGTGGCTCACGACGCGATTGAACCTGACGAAGACTGGCAAAAAGAAATCGAACGGGCGCTGCAAACGATGGACGCCGTGAGGGACCGGCAAAGACGTTTGCGCCTTCGCCGGTTTGGAGACTAACGTTCGACAACCGCTATTTGCGCTTCGTGTCGCCGTGGCCCGACTTCGGCATGCGTTCGACGGTCGTCGCAGACGGCCGGCTCTTTGCTGCCTTCACTGGGATGAACTCGCCAGACTTGGCGTCGCGACCAGTCGGGAAAGTCTTGCTGCCTTTGCTCATGGCCATGCTTGCCTGACTCAAAAACCCCCGACCACGTCGGATTCCAGCCGCGTCTGATTCATTGGCAGGTATCTTGTTCGCGCGTTGTTTTTTTCGTTCACGCGCTCGCAATCCCTCCGTCGCAAGCAGCACAGTCTTCGGGATCGGTTTCTCGCCGCTGGCGTAGTAGGCGATCATCCGGCGTGACAGGCCGAGGGCCGACGCCGCGCCATCGAGCGTCAGGGCGTGCGCCTCCATCCACGCGCGGAAATCGTCCGCGCGCATCGTCTCGCCCGCCTGTTCATCGGCCCAGCGGCGAAGCTGCGGCGCGCCGAAATCGACGCCGCCCGGCCATTCGACTGACCAGCCATCATCGCTGAGCGCCGCCTTCGCGAACGCCCGCGCGGCGCGGATCGGCTTCAGGCCGGGATGCCCCGCGATGACCGCGCCAAGGTCCACGGCCGCGCCATGCCCATCATCCCATTCAAGCTCCAGCCTGCCGGGACCCGCCACGGCCAGAGACACCATCTTCCCGATTGCCATCACCGGTCTCCACTCAATCGCGCCCAGTGCGCGCGCAACTCGGCGCGATGCGCCGCCGCCCAGGCCAGCGCCTCCCGCAGGTCGATCCGCCCGCTCGACGCGATCACCTCAAGCGTCTCGATATCAACCTGCGCCGCACCCTCGCGCCCCGGCACGTGAAAGTGCGGCGGCGGATGGTCGGCGAAATACATCGCAATCTCTGCCGAGGCGAAACGCGCTATCCGGGGCATGACGGAAGATAGTGCAATGGTTGCACCATTGCAAGCGGGCGCCTTACCTCTTCTCTCGTCGCGCCAACCCAGCTGCGACCCAGAACCCCGCCGCCAGCACGATCGCGCCTGCCAGCATCGCGATCAGCACTGGATCGTACGAGCTGTTGACCGACCACAGGGCCGCCGCTCCGAGTGGCGCCAGCGCGCGGGCGACGGTGGAGGGCGTGTTCATCACGCCGGCAATCGCGCCATAGTCCTGCCGGCTGATCATCTCCGGGATGGAGGCGCCGCGCACGATGGTGAGGATGCCGTTCGTCACGCTGTAGAGCGCCACCACGGCGACGATCGCCGCGAAGGACGGCGGCAGCCACACCAGCATGGCGAGACTCAGCGCAAAACCAGCCACAACCCATGAGCCGACAACCCGCATCGGCGCCTTGCCCGCGAAGATCGTCATCGCAATGCGCCCGCCCACCTGCCCCGGCCCGATCACCGCCATCGCCACGATGACAGCCGCCGTTTCAAAGCCGCGCTCCAGCAGCAGCGGATAGAGATGGAAGGTGAAGGCCGTGAACACGGCGGCATGCGCCGTATAGGCCAGCGTCAGGCTCCAGAATACGGGCGAGGCCATCGCCTGCCGCACGGCCGATCCGCCCTTCGTCGTCGGCGGTCCGGCAAGATCGCGCTGGACCAGGTCGCGCTCCGGCCGGATCGCCCAGCCATAGAGCCCCGCACAGACCACCAGATTGATGACGCCCAGCGCCGTCACCGCGCCGCGCCAGCCCCACAGGTCGATCATCAGCTGGATCAGCGGGATGAACACAGTCGAGGCAAAGCCGGCCCACAGCGTCACGGCGACAATGGCGTCGCGGGCGCCCGCAGCGCCGAAGCGGCGCGCCGCGACCGCGAACGCCGCCTCATAGAGGGTCGCCGCCTGAAGCGCGCCAAGCAGTCCGACAATCACATAGAGCCCGACAAGATCGCTGACCTGCGACCAGGCCAGCATCACCAGCCCCGCCAGCACCGACCCGCCCGTCATGATGAGACGGCCGTGCCCGCGATCGATCGCCCGCCCAAGCGGGAAAGATGCCGCCGCCGCAATCAGCAACCCCGCCGTCGCCGCGCCGTAGAGCGATGTGCGCGACCAGCCTGTCTCGCGTTCGATCTGCTCGGCGATCAGCGGAAAGGCGTAGTAGAGCGCGCCCCACGAACAGATCTGGCCAATGCCGAGCGCGGCGATGAAGCCCTGCCTGCCTGCCATCCCCACACCGGGCGGCGATGGTGCAATTGCCGTCATCGAACAACGCCCCCGGCCGACGGACAGCCTAGCCCACTGCCACATCCACCATGATCTCGCCCGAGATCGCCTCCAGCGCATCCTGCACCCTCGCCGCGGACAAGCCTGCAGGCAGGCGCAGGTTCGCCGCCATGTTGAAGAGCGGCGCGCCGGAATGCGCCTCCGTGCTCAGCCAGGTGCGGAAGCTTTCGATATTCGCGCCGAGATCGCTGATCGTCGCCGTCACCTGGCGCACGATGCCGGGCCGGTCCTGCCCCACCACACTGAACTCCAGCATCTCCCCCGCAACGGCTGCAGACGCACCCGCCGGCGCAATCCGCACTTCCAGCCCCGCCGCATCCACGGCGGATACCGCAGCCCGCAACGCTTCAACCCTGCCCTCCGAAAGATCGACCAGCACCGAACCGACATAGAGCCCGCCCAGCCGCGACAGATGGCTCTCGAGCCAGTTGCCCCCCGCTGACAGCACAGCCGCCGCCAGTGCCTTGGTCAGGCCCGGCCGGTCGCTGCCGACAACGCTGAGGACAAGCAACGTCATGGAAAACCTCGCAATGAATGACCCCCCATGGTTAGGCCAACGCGCCGCCCCGCGCCATGGCCAGGGCACGTTCCGGCGCCGGGTTTGGGGAAAAACCGGTGTTCGAATCCGGGGGCAAGCACCGGCGCCGGATCGGCGGGTGAAGATGCGGCCGTTTGTTCGCGCCCAGGAAGCGAAGGACACGCCATCCGTGTGGCTCATCCGTGATCTGACAGCTCTCATCGGTGTCACGCTGTGCTTGCGGCCGCTGGTGATCATGGTGATCGCCAGGGGTCGCAAGGCCGCGCGCGGACGGAACGTGTCTGCCGCAGTCTTGCGACCCCTGACGCTCCCGCTCGCGGACGCAAGGCTTCGCCACGCCCTCGACCGCAAGGCCCTCTGCGCCTTCGGCCGGAATGTGCGCGGCAGCCCGCCCAAGCCGCTGCTGTTTGTCCGTATACGGACCTGGAGCGCCAGGATCACACTCCCGCCGCATTCCCCACCCCGCCGCCATATTCGCTGCAGCTGCATACCGGAATCAGCCGTAACGGCGCTGCGTTTCGGGAGCACAAAAGAGTGGGTCCAGATTGTCTGGTCCCCATATTGAATGTGCGGAGCACGAGCAAAGTCTCCTGACCCGCAAGAAGGAGGAGGTTCTCACCATGTACGGCGGCAACCAGAGACAGGGCAAAGGCACACAGGCCTTCGGCGCAGTCGCAGCTGTTGCGCTGACCTTCGGCATGGGCGGCCTCTTCACGGCGATGAACTTCAACGCCGAGCACATGGAACGCATCTCCTCCGAACTTGTCTTCATCGACCCCCCCGCCCCGCCCGTGGTCGAGGAGATCGCGCCACCGCCCGTCGTCGATGAGGTCGAAGATACGCCCGCCCCGCCGATGCCGCTGATCGCGCCGGAGATCGAATTCGTGCCCGAGGAAATTCCGGTGATCACCGCGCCAGTGGTCGAAGCTCCGCCCGCTCCTGACCCCGCGCCGGTCATCGCTGCGCCCGCGCCTGTCCAGTCGCGCTCGGCCCCCCGGCTGATCGCAAGCGACAAGCCCGCCTACCCCACCGCCTCGCAACGCGCGGGTGAACAGGGCATCACGCAGCTTGATGTCTGCGTCGCCTCGAACGGCCGCGTCACATCCGTGAGCGTCGCGCGCTCCAGCGGTCACACCCGCCTCGACGAAGCCGCCGCCAAATGGATCCGTGGCGAGCGCTTCACGCCCGCGAAGATCAACGGCGCCGCCCGGGACGTCTGCGGCCACACGGTCGTCTATGAGTGGAACCTGCGCGACGCGTAAGGAAACGCCCAAAACAAAACCGCCGGCCTTCGCAGGCTGGCGGTTTCAATTTCGAACCTCAGAAAATCAGCCCTCGGCAATTTCCTTCGCGCCGCCGAGCTTCTCGGCGATGCGGGCGCGTTTGCCGGTGCGGCCGCGCAGGTAATACAGCTTGGCGCGGCGAACCTTGCCCTTGCGGCGCACTTCAATGGAATCCACCGAAGGAGAATTGAGCGGGAACACCCGCTCGACGCCTTCGCCGAACGAGAGTTTGCGCACGGTGAAATTCTCGTTCACGCCAGCGCCGGCGCGGGCGATGCAGAGGCCCTCGAAGCCCTGGATGCGCTCGCGGTCGCCTTCCTTGATCTTCACGTTGACGCGCAGCGTGTCGCCGGGCGCGAAGTCAGGGATTTTCTTGCCTTCGGTGACGCGGGCGATTTCCTCGCGCTCGAGGGTCTGGATCAGGTGAGCGGCCATGAATCAGGTCTTTCAGTCGCGGGGTTTCGCCGCCTTCCCCTGCTGAGGGGAGGCTTCCCGGAAAGCGGCGTATAAATCGGGTCTTCTGGCTTTAGTCAACTCCTCGGCCTGATTTCGTCGCCAGGCCGCGACCTTTGCGTGGTCGCCAGAGGTTAACACCGCCGGAATCTCGCGCTCTTCCCAGACCTGGGGCCGGGTAAAGTGGGGATGCTCAAGCAGCCCCGCCTCGAAGCTTTCTTCCGCGAGGCTCTCTGCATTTCCCGCCACCCCGGGCAACAACCTGACGCAGGCCTCCAGCAGCGCCTGCGCGGCAACCTCACCGCCCGCCAGCACGAAATCGCCAACCGAGACCTCTTCCAGCCCGCGCGCCTCGATCACCCGCTCATCGAGCCCCTCGAACCGGCCACACAGCAGGATGACGCCCGGCCCCGCCGCCAGCTCGCGCACACGCCTCTGGTCCAGCGGCCTGCCACGCGGGGACAGATAGATGCGCGGCCGTCCACCTTGCGCGACACTGTCGATCGCCGCCGCCGCCACATCAGCACGCATCACCATCCCCGCCCCGCCGCCCGATGGCGTGTCGTCCACCGTGCGATGCCTGCCGAGGCCGAATGTCCTTATGTCGACGGCGTCCAGCTCCCATATCCCCTGTCGCAATGCGTTGCCGACAATCGAGACGCCGAGAATCCCGGGGAAGGCTTCGGGAAAAAGCGTGAGGCAGGTTGCGCGGAAACTCATGGCGTCCCGTTAGCGCGCGGCGTCACGGAATGCACCTGCAGCAGACCTCTTTTGGTAAAGCGGGAACGGTGATAAAGGAAACTCATACGTTTCCAATTCAGGCAATCCATCTGGGAGGACTACCCTTGAAACTTCGACTTGCGCTTTTCGCCGCCGCCATGATCGCCGCGCCGGCCATCGCACAGGAACCGCCCTCGGACACGGTGAAGGCCGTCGTCGAGAAAGGCGTCAGCATGGACGTGCAGGGCAATGTCGGCACGATCGAGTACAAGCCTGACGGCACCTTCTCGGGCTTCGACGGCATGTTCGCCGGCACCTACAAGGCGGACGGCAACAAGCTCTGCATCACGGTCGAGGCGTTCGGCATGGTCGATGCCTGCCAGGCCTATCCGGACGGCAAGAAATCCGGCGACACGTTCGAGCTCACCTCGGACATGGGCACGATGAACGTAACGATTCGCTAATCTGCGCAGCTGCACCTGCCCTCTTGCCTGAGGTTCCAAGTCGCGGTTCATTGCGACTTGACACCATCAAGTTGAAGGGTCTGGGAGACAACGCATGAAAATCACGAAATCACTGCTGGCCGCCATCGTGGGCCTCGCCGCCGCACCTGCCCTCGCGCAGACGGCGCCGTCGGACACGATCGCGCTGGTGCTCGAAAAAGGCGTCACGATGAGTGTCGCGCAAATGGGCATCACGGGCGACGTCACCTACAAGGCGGACGGCACCTTCTCCGGCTTCGACGGCCAGTATGAAGGCACCTACAAGGTCGACGGCACCAAGCTTTGCCTCACGTCTGCGGCCGTCGGCCAGGACAACACCTGCTTCGACTACCCCACCGGCCAGAAGTCAGGCGACAAGTTCAAGATCACCGACCCCAATGTCGGCGAGATCGAGATCACGGTGAAATAGGCTTCAGCCCTTCGGCTGGAACTGCGGCGGGCGCCCCTCAAGGGTGCCCGTTCTGCTTTCTGCATGGCGCTTCCCGCCCCACCTTTACCGATTGTGATGTGGCGCCCGCTTTCGGGGCGCCTAAGAATAGCTGGATGAAAGCAGGCCAGCGCCAGTCGGGTTGGACATTTGCAGCAGCGCTTGCAGCGCTCGCCCTCGCCGCCTGCGAGAGCATGTACGACGCGCAGGCTGTGCGTGAGCACCCTGCCCCAGGCAGGCTCGTCGCGGTGGAAGACGGACGCCGCATCCAGATCGACTGCCGCGGAACGGGCTCGCCCACCGTCGTCTTCCAGTCGGGCGGCGACCTGATGGGCGCGCTCGGCTGGCAGCCCGTCATGCAGCAGGTCTCGCAGAAGTCACGCGCGTGCGCCTACAGCCGCGCCGGCATTCTCTGGAGCGATCCGGCCAGCGGCGCCTTCAGCCCGCAGGAGGTCGCACATGATCTGCACGCGGCCCTGAGAGCTGCCGGCGAGAGTGGGCCCTACGTGCTGGTCTCGCATTCGCGCGGCGGGCTCTACAGCATGATCTTCGCAGGTCTCTACAAGGACGAGATCGCGGGCATGGTGTTCGCGGATTCATCCCACCCCGATCAGGAATCGAAATTCAGGGAAGCAGGCCTGAGCGTTGGCGAATACGTATCCCCCGCACAGGAGCTTGCCCTCGCCTTCAAGTGGACGGGCCTGATGCGGCTCTCCGATTATCCAGCCGATCCCGCGATCGCGGAAACGGTGAACGCCTTCTACCCCAGATCCGCCGAAGCCAATGCGCGCGAGGCGCGTCAGCGGTCAATGACGATGGCGGAGGCTGGCAAGCATCGCGACCTGCAGAACTGGCCGGTCGTCGTGCTGGCGCGCGAACTGCCGCAACAGACGCAGGCCCGCAGGCGCGCCGACGCGCATGATGCCTATCTCCTGTCCGCCGATGGCCTCGTCGCAGGCTCCGACACGCCCGAGAGCGAGATCGTCTGGCGGCGCCTGCAGGCAGATCTCGCGACCTGGTCGAGCCGCGGACGGCTGCAGATCGTGCCCGAGTCCAACCACGCCTTCTTCTTCCACCGGCCCGACATGGTCGCAGCAGCCGTGGACGAAGTGCTGGCTGCCAGCCGGGTTGTCAGGCGGCGGCCGGCTCCGGCGGGGTAGTCGCCGGCTGGTTCTTTGCGACGATCTGCGTCGCCGCCATGTCGCCTGACACATTGCCCACGGTGCGGAAGATGTCCGGCACCGCCTCCACCGCAACAAGCAGACCCAGCAATTCGATCGGCACGCCCATCGCCATGGAAATCGGCGCGACGCTGGCAATGAAGGAAATCTCGCCCGGCAGACCGACAGAGCCGATGCTGATCGCAATCGCCACAAGCCCGCCGACGATGATGGCGCCTGGCGAAAGTTCGACCCCGAATACGGACGCGCAGAAAAACACCACGCCGAGATTGGCGACAGGGCTGGTCATCCGGAACACCGCAACCGCCATCGGCAGCACAAGGTTCACCACCCGCTCCGGCGTGCCCATCGCATCGCGCGAGCGCTCGACCATCAGCGGCAGGGACGCCAGCGAGGAGCGGCTCGATATCGCGACAGCCAGCACCGGCGCCGTCGCGTTGATGAACCGCGCGGGGTTCGCCCTGCCCCAGATGAAGGCGAACAGAAAAGCGATCGGCACGATGGCGGCGGTCACGCCCGAGACCAGCACGATGTAATGCAGGATCAACCCGGCAATCCCGATGCCCGCCGTCAACCCGACGCCAAGCGCCAGCGCGAATACGCCCACTGGCGCAGCAAGAAGCACCCAGCGAACGATGATGATCATCGTGTCGGCGACCGCGCGGAAGAACGCCACCATGGGCGCGCGCTGGGCGGCGGGCAGCTGCGTCGCGGCAAATCCGAAGAACAGAGCAAAAACGACCAGCGGCAGGATCGCGCCCTCGGCTGCGGCAGCAACGGCATTGCCCGGCGCCAGCGCCGCCAGCCATTCGCCCATCGTGGGCGGAGCGGCAGCCTGCACCGCCTCGCCGCCGGCGCGCGCGATGAAGCTGGCCGCCGCCGTGGGGTCGACCGGGGCGAGGGAGAGCAGCAGCGGAAAGACCACGCAGGCAAAGGCTGTCGCCGAGACCAGCAGGACGCCGAAAACGAAGATCGCGCGCGCAGCAACCCTGCCGCTCGATGCGGCGTCCGCAACGGACGCCACGCCTGTGACCAGCAGCGAGAACACCAGCGGGATCACCGTCATGCGCAGGAGGTTGAGCCAGAGATCGCCGACATGCCCGACCTGCGTGAGCATGCCGGCGATGTTGGGATCGCCCGATGCCGCCCCCCAGGCGCCCACCGCAACGCCAGCCGCCAGCGCCAGCAGCGTGATGACGCTGAGCCATTTCAACATGCGAGAACTCCAGCCCCTGATGCCTGCCCCGAAGACTGGCCCCGGAAAGCAGCGCGACGCTAGCAGGTAAATCGCAGCTCACGCCACAGCCCGTGCGGGCCCCTGAGACGGATGCAGCGATTGAGAGATCGGAGACAGTTCGCATTGACGGCGAGCTGGTCTATACAGGCCCGCAATGAGGCAGGGCGCGACACAGCAGGCACAGACGGCGGAGCGCTCGGGCGGCGGCGCGATGCGCGCCGCCTTTCTTGCGTTCACCGTTCTCGCCATCGTCGTCTGGATCGGCATCGCCATCGGCGCCAACACCCGCACGCCCGGCGTGGTCGGCCTCGCAGCCACCGTGTTCGGCGGCCTGTTCTCTGCGGTCCTTGTCATCGCGATCGGCGGGACCATCGCGCTGAAACTGGGCGCAGGCACCCCGGCGCCGCTGCCTGCAGCGGCAGCGACCGGAACGCCCTTTCCCGAACTTGCCCCTGCCCTGGCCGAACTCGAAGCCCTGCAGCACCCCGTCGCACACAGGACAATCGAACGCGCCGCCTGGCGCGCACCACTGGGCGCAGCGGCAGGTATTGCGCTGTGGTCGGCAATCGTGGCGATGGGCGCGCCGGGCGGCGTGATTGACTTCGCCGCAGTGATTCTGGGCGGCGCGCTTGCCGGCTATGGCTGGGCGCTGGCCCAGGCCGCGCGCGAGAACGCCGACATCTATTCGCAACGCGCCGTCGACGTGCTGGTTGGCGGGCTCGGCGCGTTCAACTGGCGCAATGCCGCGAGTGTCGATCTCGCAAGCGTGTCGCGTGCCGGCCTCCTTCCTGTCTCATCAGGCACGAGGACAAGCGGCGAGGTTGCAGGCGCGCATGCGGGACTTGCCGTTCGCATCACACCCCTCGAGACGATCCCGCCATCGGGCGCGGACAAGACCTCTGCGTTCAAGGGGCTGCTCGTCGACATCACGGCGCCGCATCTCGGTGCGGCCTCGATGGACGAGCTTGCAGCGGCGATGCCCGCCGCGCCTGCCTTGATCGCACAGCTGTCCACCCTGCCTCAGCTCGGCGCCGCCCGAAGCGCGATCGTCGATGGCCGTCTCTTTCTTGCAATCCCCGAGACGGGCGCCCCGCGCGTGTTCGATCCACCTTCGCAGCCGGGCGCGCCCCTTGCCGCCCCACGCCTTGCCCGCATCCGGCAGGTACTGGGCGCTGTCGTGCATGTTGCCGACGCGCTTGCGGCCCCAACGCAAGCCTGACTCAACAATCCCTTGTTTCGCCCCAATTGACGCCGTTCGGCGGCCCCAATCGGCTGCGACACATTGTGCACGACGGGACCGGAGACCGGCCCGCGGGTCTTGCCTCAGGGCAAGGTTTTTGAGGACTGCACGTGAGAACCTCGATCCGCCTCCTGCTCACCGCGCTGCTGATCAGCGGCGTGACGTGGGCTGCCGCGGGCACGCTGCCGCCCCACGACGCCCCGCCGGCCGCCAGCCTCGCCTTGAATGAGCACTAGGCACAACCATCCGCGCTCCGGCGCATCTCCTGGGGACCCACAATGAAAGCCCGCACCGCCCTCGCCGCCATCCTCGCCCTCGCAACAGCAGGCGCGCTCACCACCACGTCCGCGCTCGCCAAGCCGCCGCGCCTTCCCGCGGTGCACTCCTACATCCTGCTCGACCGGACAGGTTCGATGGAGCCGATCTGGAACGAAGCGCTCTCCTCGGTGAACGCCTATGCCGATGGCCTGGCAGCGCTCGATGGCGGACCCCGGGTCGACGCCGATATCACGCTCGCCGTGTTCGATGCGCAGGACGGCCTGCAGTTCGACGTGCTGCGCCAGAGCGTCGATGCCGGCGACTGGAACGATGTCACCACACGCGAGGTGAACCCGCGCGGGATGACACCGCTCTATGACGCGATCGGCCGCATCGTCTCGCTCGCCGAGAAGGACAAGCCGGAAAAGGCCGTGCTCGTGATCATGACGGACGGCGAGGAAAACTCCTCGACCGAGATGACCAAGAAAGCTGCCAAGGCCGCGCTCGACCGCGTGCGCGCCAAGGGCTGGGAAGTCGTCTTCCTCGGCGCAGAGTTCTCCAACTTCGACGACGCCGAAGGCGTCGGCCAGAGCTCATCGCGCAACATGGCCGTGTCGAAGGACCAGTTGTCGGACTCGATGGACCGTCTTGCCCAGAAGTCCAAGAACTATGCGTCCGGCGCAGCCCCCTCCGTCGAGTGGAATGAGGAAGACCGCGCCGCTGCGAAAGAGGAAGAGGTCAAGCAGCGCACAGGCGGAAACAACCGCTGATCCTCTGCTCGAGTCCGGAAAGGACACGTTCGGATCACGCCAGCCCACATGACGCGATCCAGGTCCGGCCAGTGGCGGTTCTCCCCGCCGCTGGCCGGACCGCTTTCAGGCGGCAAGGACCATCGCTATTGAGCGGCACGCAAATCTGTTGTCCCCATGCGTTCGGGGAAGCGACATCAGGGGACTGACAATGAGACTATGCCTCGCGCTCGCCGCCAGCATTCTCGCGCTTGCCGCGTGCCAGCCAGCCGCACCGCCAAGCGAGCAGCCAGCGGCCGCTGCGCCCGCTGAAACGGCGGTCGCCGAAGCGCCCGCAGCCGGATGCGCTGCAACGTCCGAACGTATGTGGGGGCCGATCGGCCCCAGCGATGGGCCGTCCTACCGCATCGAGGCCTACACCAATGGCGCCATCTGCGAGGCCGGAGTCGTGACGCTGACGATCCGCGCGCGCGACGGGTTCCCGATCTATGCCTGGGCAGGCGCGGCCCAGCATCTTTTCGGGCTCGCCGACCAGCCGGACACGGCCGCGATGAAAAAGGCGCTTGCCGAATGGATGGACAGCAGCGCGATCGCAACCTCAGATGCGCTCCCGCCATGGGACCAGACCGAGGGCCAGCCCAATCGCGCGGAATTCCCATTCATGCCCGCAGAATGGCTGGACAAGGCAACCTATGAGGCGATGCGCGCAGAAAAGCTGCACACCTACTGCTTCCCGCAGGGCATGGAGAGCCTCAGCTGCCTCGTCCTGCGCGACGGCCAGGTCGAAGAGATCGGCCTGCAACTGTTCCCAGGCTGACGCCTAGCTGGCGCGCAGGGATCGCAGATAGGCGATCAGCGCGTCAGCGGTCTGCACATCGAAGTCGAACTCGGGCATGTCCTGATGCCCGACCCGGATCCCGGTGATCAGGTCGTTCGCCAGCGCGTCGGCCTGATAGCGCGCAAGCATATCGCGCATGGGCGGCGCGCCGGCGCGCGGGCTTGCGGTGGCCTGGTCGAGCGCATGACATCCGGCGCACTCGCGCTCCGCAATCGCGCGCCCGTCGGCAACCAGCGGGTCGGCGGGTTGCCTGGCCGGCTGCGCGCTGCAGGCCGCCAGCGCGAGGAAAGCGAAGACAGCGGACGCCAGTTTCCGGTTCATCGGCTCACCTTCCAAGACATCCGCGCAGATCACGCCCTCCATGCGTAGCACAGCGTCCTGACCGAAGGCATTGATATAGACCAATCGCGTCGCCTCGGTCGCGGCCGAAGCCCTGATCCGCCAGGACTGTGAGCGTATGCTTCCAGCGCGGGACGACCTCGGAGGCAACAAACCGCTGGAGAGGACTCTGGCAGCCGCGGCAACGACATCACTGATCGGCTGTCCCTGATCTGCTCACCCATGACCGGCGGAGTCGCCCCGTGCCGGAGGGTCGGACCCCAGGGGAAACGACCCCAAAGCCCGCCCTTTGGGCTGAATCAGCCCGAAAGTGTGGTTTACGGGTTGCTCTGGAAGCCCCGGGGCGCCTGCGGCGCCGTCCGTGCTCGCTTTCTTCACAAAAGCCCTGTATTGCCGCGCCAAATCCAGCCCCTCCCCCCGGCCCAGACCCGAAACGACGCACCCATGCAACTGCGCAACATCGCCATCATCGCTCACGTCGACCACGGCAAGACGACGCTCGTCGACTGCCTGCTCAAGCAGTCGGGCGTCTTCCGCGACAACGAAGCGACGTCCGAACGCATGATGGACTCGAATGATCTCGAGCGTGAACGCGGCATCACCATCCTGGCCAAGGCGACCTCTGTCGTGTGGAACGACATCCGCATCAACATCGTCGACACGCCCGGCCACGCCGACTTCGGCGGCGAGGTCGAGCGCATCCTCAACATGGTGGACGGCGCCATCGTTCTCGTCGACGCCGCCGAAGGCCCGATGCCGCAGACCAAGTTCGTGGTGTCGAAAGCGCTCAAGATCGGCCTCAGGCCCATCGTCTGCATCAACAAGATCGACAAGCCGGAAGAGCGTCACGTCGAAGTCGTGAACGAAGTCTTCGACCTGTTCGCCAACCTCGATGCGACCGACGAGCAACTCGATTTCCCGATCATCTACGGTTCAGCCAAGAACGCCTGGATGAGCCTCGATCCGGCCGTGAAGACCACAGACATGGCCGCACTGTTCGAGACCGTGCTGAAGCATGTGCCGCCGCCGCGCGTCGACAATGGCCCGTTCCGCATGCTCGGCACCACGATCGGCTCCGACCCGTTCCTCGGCCGCATCCTCACCGGCCGCGTCGATTCGGGCTCCGTGAAGCCGAACCAGACCGTCAAGGTTCTCTCGCGCACCGGCGAAGTGATCGAAACCGGCCGCGTCTCGAAGGTGCTCGCATTCCGCGGCCTCGTCCGTTCCCCCATCGATGAAGGCAAGGCCGGCGACATCGTCTCGATCTCGGGCCTCACGAAAGCCACCGTCGCCGACACGATCTGCGATCCGTCCGTCACCGAGGCGATGCCCGCCCAGCCGATCGACCCGCCGACGCTGGCCATGACGTTCCGCGTCAACGATAGCCCGCTCGCCGGCACGGAAGGCAAGAAGGTCACCAGCCGCGTGATCTGGGACCGCCTGCTGAAGGAAGCAGAAGGCAATGTCGCGCTCAAGATCTCGCGTGCGCCGGATTCGGACGCGTTCGAAGTCGCAGGCCGCGGCGAACTTCAACTTGCCGTTCTGATTGAAACCATGCGCCGCGAAGGCTTCGAGCTTGGCGTGTCGCGTCCGAAAGTCGTGATGCAGAAGGACGAGACGACGGGCGAAACACTCGAGCCGATCGAGGAAGTGGTCATCGACGTGGATGACGAACACTCCGGCGTTGTCGTGCAGAAGCTGTCCGAGCGCCGCGCCGACATGATGGACATGCGCCCGTCGGGCGTTGGCCGCACGCGCCTCGTCTTCCATGCGCCGACGCGCGGCCTGATCGGCTATCAGGGCGAATTGCTGTCCGACACGCGCGGCACCGCCGTGATGAACCGCATCTTCTACCAGTACGCACCGCACAAGGGCGAAATCAAAGGCCGCCACACCGGCGTGCTGATCTCCAACGGCGCCGGCGAGAGCGTGGCGTTCGCGCTGTGGAACCTCGAGGACCGCGGCCCGATGATGATCGAGCCTGGCATCAAGGTCTATGAAGGCATGATCATCGGCGAACACACGCGGGGCAATGATCTCGAAGTGAACGTGCTGAAAGGCAAGAAGCTCACCAACGTGCGCGCCTCGGGCGCCGACGAAGCTGTGCGCCTGACGCCGCCGATCCGGATGACGCTGGAAAAGGCGCTGGCCTACATCCAGGACGACGAACTGGTCGAAGTGACGCCGGAGAACATCCGCCTGCGCAAGGTCTGGCTCGATCCGAACGACCGCAAGCGCAATTCGCGCGCGGCCGTCGAGGCGTAGTCCTGAACCTGCTTCCGTCCTGCCCCGGCTGCGCGTCCACCCTGACCTACGAGGACGGCGCCATGCTGGTATGTCCTGAGTGCGCCCATGAATGGTCGCCGGGCGCAGCGCCCGCAGCCGACGGTCCGCGCGTCTACAAGGACGCAAACGGCAATGTGCTGGAGGACGGCGATACGGTCACATTGATCAAGGACCTCAAGCTCAAGGGGTCCTCGCAGGTCGTGAAGCAGGGCACCAGGGTCAAAGGCATCCGGCTGGTCGACGAAGACCATGACATCGACTGCAGGATCGATGGATTCGGCGCGATGAAGCTGAAGTCCGGGTTCGTCAAGAAGCAGCGCTAGCCACGCTCGTCCTTGGGCGAGCCCATCACGATGTAGCTGGTGATCGAGGCGACTTCCGGTACCTGCCCCAGCACCTCCGTGTGGAAGTGCTTGTAGGCCGCAAGATCCTCCACCTCGACGCGCAGGATGTACTCGATCGCGCCGGTCACGTTGTGGCACTCGCGCACCTGGGGGGCGGCCGACATCGCCTTCTCGAAATTGCGCTGGTTGCGCTTGTGATGCTCGGACAGGCCGACGGCGACATAGGCGGTGAAGCCGCCGCCCGTCGCGGCGCGGTTCACCACGGCGCGATAGCCCGCAATCACCCCTTCCCGCTCGAGTTCCTGAACGCGGCGCAGGCAGGCGGACGCGGACAGGCCGACCTTCGCAGCAAGATCGGCATTGGTGATCCGGCCATCCTGCTCCAGCTCGCGCAAGATTCTGCGGTTGATGTCATCCAGCTTCGTCATGGATTGTGAAACTGGCTGATCGAAGCGGCAGAACGCAAGCACATTCGATCCGATCCGCCGTATTGTTGCGAAATGTTGACCGCCGAACTCTTCACCGCCCTCGTGGCCTTCGCCTTCGTGTCCTCGATCACGCCGGGGCCGAACAATCTCATGCTCATGACGTCAGGCACGAATTTCGGCTTCATGCGGACGATCCCGCACATGCTGGGTGTGTCGATCGGCTTCACGCTGATGATCGTTCTTGTCGGCGCCGGCCTTGCGAAGGTGTTCGAGGTCTATCCCCTCGCCCACACGATCCTGAAATATGCGAGCTGCGCATACCTTGTCTGGCTCGCCTGGAAGATCGCGACATCCGCACCGCCGGGGGCGAAGGGCGCCGAAGGCAAGTCGGAGCCGATGACCTTCATCCAGGCGGCGCTGTTCCAATGGGTGAACCCCAAGGCATGGACGATGGCGCTGACAGCCGTCTCCGCCTACACGCTGCCGGCTGACCCGATCGTCAGTCTGCTGGTCGTCGCAGCCGTGTTCGGCGCGATCAACCTGCCCCTGGTCGGCTCATGGACGCTGCTGGGCATGCAGCTGCGGCACTTCCTCAACGATCCCGTCAGGCTGCGCGCCTTCAACGTGACGATGGCAGTTATCCTTGTCGCGACGCTCTACCCGATCGTGTTCGCCGCGCCTCACTAGCGGCTATTTCACCAGCTTCGCGCGCTCGATCGATTCCAGGATCAGCTCACGTGCGCGCTCGGGGCCGTGGAGGCCTTCGATCTTCACCCACTTGCCGGGCTCGAGATCCTTGTAGTGCTCGAAAAAGTGCACGATCCGCTCGACCAGGATTTCGGGCAGGTCCTTGTAGTGTTTGACCTTCTCGTAATAGCGCGTGAGCTTGGGATGCGGCACGGCGAGGATCTTCTCGTCCTGCCCCTTGTCATCCGTCATCATCAGCACACCCACCGGCACGCAGCGCACAACCGAGCCCGGCACCAGCGCGCGGTTGCCCACAACCATCACATCGATCGGATCGCCGTCGAGCGATAGCGTGTGCGGGACGAACCCGTAGTTGCAAGGATAGCGCATCGACGTGTACAGGAACCTGTCGACGAACATGGCGCCTGAGGCCTTGTCGATCTCGTACTTGATCGGCTCACCGCCAAGCGGAACCTCAACCAGGACGTTGACGTCCTCGGGCGGGTTGGGTCCGCTTGTGATCTTTGAAAGGTCCATGCGGGAGTCCTGTCATCGGGCCAGCAGGTTGACGTCTTCGCACCGGCAATATCCGCACCGGGCCGCACCGCCAAGCACAACTGTCAGCCCGCGCGAAACTCACACGGCGTCCGCCACGGCGCGCAGCATGGCGCAGACGTCGATCGGCTTGGCCAGCACCCCGGCCGTTCCGGCCTTGCGGTAGGATTCGACCTGATCCGGCAGCACATTGGCTGTGCAGGCGATCACCGGCGTTGCCGCATTCGGCCCGGTTCCGGCGCGAAGCCGCGCCAGCACGTCAAGTCCGTTCATCTCCGGCATCACCATGTCGAGCAGGACAGCGTCGAACTTCTGGCGCGCCATCAGCGCCAGCGCCTCTTCGCCAGAGGCACATTCGGTCGCGCAGTGCCCCGCAGCCCGCAGCATGGCGCCGAGGACATAGAGATTTCGTGGATTGTCATCGACGCACAGTATGCTGCGGACCGGGGCGTCGATCGCCTCGCCGGCCCGGACGCCTGGTTCCTGCCCTTCCGTCGTCAACGGCGCCGCGATGCGGACGGTGAAGCGCGAGCCCCGACCGCTCTCGGTCTCGAGCGTCACATCGCCGCCCATCGCGATCGCAAGCTGCCGCGCGATGTGCAGACCGAGACCAAGGCCGCCATGACGACGCCGCGCGGTGACGTCGATCTGTTCGAAGGGGAGGAATATGCGCTCGATGGCTTCCGCTGGCACGCCTGGCCCGGTGTCGCCCACCTCGATCACCACGCATTGTTCGCCGCCGGGTCCGCGCTCGGGCCAGGCCTCCAGAGAGACGGCGCCCTTCTGGGTGAACTTCACCGCGTTGGCGACGAGGTTGCCGATGATCTGCAGCACCCGCGCACTGTCCGTGCTTCGCGGAGCCGACAGAGCGGGGTCAATGATGACTGAAAGCGACAGCCCCTTGGCGCGGACGTCCGCCGCCCAGATAACGGCCGCACCTTCGATCAGGCGAAGCAGCGAGACCGGCTCGGGCTGGATCCTCACCTTGTCGGCATTGAGCGCGGCCAGGTCGAGCAGGTCGTTCAGCACGACCAGCATCTGCTTGCTCGCATCCTCCAGCACACCGAGCGTTCGACGCTGGACAGGGTCGAGCCGCGACTGCGACAGCAGCAGCGCACAGCTCATGACGGCGTTCATTGGCGTGCGAAGCTCGTGGCTCATCACGGCCATGAAGTCTGTCTTGGCGCGGCTCGCCTTCTCGGCAGCTTCGAGCGCGTCACCCAATCGTCCATTCTGGACCGTCAGCTGCGCTTCGGCGTCACGCTGGGCCGTGACATCCCTGAAAACGCTGACGACGTATTCGATCAGGTCAGACCTGGGATCACGGACTGGCGCAGCATTGAGGCTGATCCAGCGGCGGCTGCCATCATCGAGATCGATGACCATGCCAACGTCGCGGACGATTTCGCCCGAGCGCAACGTTCGCGCCACCGGGTATTCCTCAGGCGGAAACGCGGAACCGTCCAGCCTTGTCGTTCGCCAGCGCGGGTCGGTGACGGACCGCCCGAATTGCTGGTCGCGTGTCAGGCCCAGTATCTCTACCGACGCCGGATTGGACTCGATAATCCTCCCGGTTGCATCGAAAACATTCACGCCTTCATTCATGGCGTTGAATATGAGCTCAAACTGGCCGTGCCGTGTACGCTCCGCCTCTGTCCTTGTCGCAGCATGCATGGCCCTGTTCGCAGCCCGGCGGTGCGACAGGAAAGCCGCGACGAGTTCTGCGGTTTTCTCAAGACGCGCGACCTCATGCGCGCCGAACCTGCCAGGATCGTTGTGACCCACGGCCAGGACGCCGACTGGACAACCCGACTGCGCGCCGACCGGAACGCCAATGAAACTGCGCACATTGGGTGGCCCGAAGACATGGCGCGTGCGTGCAAAGCGGGGATCAGCAGCGGCGTCGGCGACCTGCACGGTCACGCCCAGTTCAAGCGGCAGCGAGCACATGCACTCTTCTCGCGGCATGGAGACGGCCGCCTCGAAACTCGAAGAGACTTCATGGGCGGTGTCGGCGTCGTGCACGACGAAGACAGCAAGACTGCCACCGCAGATATCAAGGGCCAGCATCACCAGCTTGTCGAGATCGGCAAGGCGACCCTTGCCGAGCAGGTCCAGCTCGTGCAGGGCCGCACGCATGTCGTCGCTGGCGCGGGGCGAGCTCGCCGTCAACGCCGCGCCATGCTGATCAGCGGATGCTTCTGTATCCAGTCGCACGCCCCTGTCCGCCATACGGGCATGATCACAATTCCGGCTGGTCGTCGCCGGCACGGCGCGCACGCTGACGGATCGACGCGCGGGCGACGGCGAGGATGAGGCTGGCCGTGTCGATCGGCTTGCCGAGAATGCCAACGATGCCGGGAATACCGGCGAACTGGTTTCGCGCAAGCATCACGCTGGCGGTGCAGATGATGATCGGTGTTTCGCGGCTGGGTCCGAGATCGCGCATCTGCCGCGCGAGCGCGACACCGGAGACTCCCGACATCACGAGGTCCAGCAACACGACATCGAAGTGGCGGCTGTCGAGCCGGCGTAGCGCCTCGGCGCCGGAGCCGCAGGCCTCCACCTCATGCCCGACCGAAGTCAGGATGGCGCTGAGGATGTCGAGGTGGCGGTCATTGTCATCGACAACCAGGATGTCCCGCGCAGCGGCGACGCAGATCCAGTCAGATGCGGGACGATCACGTACGGACACGCGATCCCGTGACAAGGTCCTCGTGCGCGCGGCCATAGGGGCAGCTGCGGTCCCGATTTCGCGAGGGAGTCGTGGCGCATCCATCGCCGCCCCCATGGCTCCTAATTCGCCACTGAGGCGAATCGCCATCGCGTTTGCTTATAGCATGGTTAACACGCTGGCAAATCCTGCGAGCCGGCGAACCCGCACGCCATGATCGGCCGGCCAGCAGGCCCCCTGCGGCGGCTGACGATCAGCCCTTGCCCGCCAGCCCCAGCAACCTCAACCGCAGCGCATTCAGGCGAATGAAGCCCTCGGCGTCCTTCTGGTCGTAGGCGCCGGCATCGTCCTCGAACGTCACGTGCGCGGCTGAGTAGAGCGAGTTGGGGGACGCCCTGCCGGTTGTGATCACATTGCCCTTGTAGAGCTTGAGCGTGACCGTGCCGGTGACGTTTGCCTGTGACTTGTCGATGGCCGCCTGCAGCATCTCGCGCTCGGGCGCGAACCAGAAGCCGTTGTAGATCAGCTCCGCATAGCGCGGCATCAGCTCGTCCTTGAGGTGGCCGGCTCCGCGATCGAGCGTGATGCTTTCGATGGCGCGGTGGGCCTGCAGCAGGATCGTGCCGCCGGGCGTCTCATAGACGCCGCGCGACTTCATGCCGACGAAGCGGTTCTCGACGAGGTCGAGGCGGCCGATGCCGTTGTCGCGGCCGAGATCGTTGAGCGCCGCAAGCAGCGTGGCGCCGGAGAGTTTCCTGCCGTTGAGCGAGACAGCGTCGCCGCGCTCGAAACCAATCTGGATCTCGGTCACGACGTCCGGCGCTTCCATCGGCGAGATGGTCCGCTGGTAGACATAGGACGGCGGCTCGACGGCCGGGTCTTCGAGCACTTTGCCCTCGGACGACGAGTGCAGCAGGTTGGCGTCGACGGAGAACGGGGCCTCGCCGCGCTTGTCCTTCGCGACCGGAATCTGGTGCTTCTCGGCGAACTCGATCAGGTCGGTGCGCGACTTGAACTCCCAGGTCCGCCACGGCGCGATTACCTTGATGTTGGGGTTCAGTGCGTAGGCCGAGAGTTCGAAGCGGACCTGGTCGTTGCCCTTGCCGGTCGCACCGTGGGCGATGGCGTCGGCGCCGGTTTCTTTCGCGATCTCGACAAGCCGCTTGGCGATCAGCGGGCGCGCGATCGACGTGCCCAGCAGGTACTGGCCTTCATAGACGGCGTTGGCGCGGAACATCGGGAAGACGAAGTCGCGGACAAACTCCTCGCGGACATCCTCGATGAAGATGTTCCCGGGCTTGATGCCCATCAGCTCCGCCTTCTTGCGGGCTGGCGAGAGTTCCTCGCCCTGCCCGAGATCGGCAGTGAAGGTGACGACTTCGCAACCGTACTCGGTCTGCAGCCATTTCAGGATGATCGAGGTGTCGAGGCCGCCGGAATAGGCGAGCACGACTTTCTTCGGAGCCAGTTTGGTGGCGGACATGGTCATCTCCCGGGCGGACAGGCCAATCGGATGGGCGCTTATAGCCCCCGCGGCCCGGCTCGCAAGCGATGTGGCGACGCCGGCTGCGGCGGGGTGTGGCGCGGATGGACAGGCGTGCTAGATTTCGCATCAGGCGCGGGCGACCGGCCCGCCGGTTGGGGAAACTTCATGGCTGGCCTTGCTGCATTCGGAAGACTGGTTCGCGGCGCCCTGTTCGGGCTGATCGCCGCTGCCGCCTGCGCGCCGGCGCTGGCGCAGCCCGCGCTGTGGGCCGTCAGGGACGCCGATTCAACGATCTACATGCTGGGCACCGTCCACCTGCTGCGTCCCGAGACGGAATGGCATTCTGAAAAGCTGGATGCGGCGATGGCCGAGGCGAAGGAGCTGTGGCTGGAGCTGCCCACCACGGACGCTGCAGCGATGGCGGGCGAGATGCTGCCGCTGGTGACGCAGTACGGACTGTCGCCAGGCCAGCCGCTGTCGAAGAATCTGACCGAAGCGGAGCTCAAGACGCTCGACGCGGCGGCGAAGCTGGCGGGGCTTTCGGGCGCGCAGCTCAACATCTTCCGACCCTGGTTCGCCGCGCTCACGATCTCGAACGCTGCGATCACCCGGGCGGGGTATGATCCGATGTCGGGCGTCGACAGCAAGATCGAGAAGGCGTTCGCTGCGCGCGGCATCAAGCCCCGGGGGCTCGAGACGGCTGAGCTGCAGATCAAGGTCTTCGCCGGCATGACGCCGGAGCAGGAATTGCGCTACCTGCGCGAGACGATCGAGCAGTACGAGGCTGCACCTGTCGAACTCGACAAGATGGTGGACCAGTGGTCGAAGGCCGATCTTGCCGGAATGGAGGAGATGTTCGTCACCGAGATGAAGGTCGAGGAGCCGGAACTCTATGCGGCCCTGCTGACCAATCGCAACGCCAGCTGGGTGACGCAGATCGAGGGCATTCTCGCGGGCAAGGGCGTGAGCTTCATGGCGGTTGGCGCCGGCCACCTGATCGGGCCGGACAGCGTGATCGCGATGCTGGCGGCCAGGGGCGTCAAGGCGGAGCGGGTGCAGTAGGCGTCAGGCCAGCCCGCGTTCGATCAGCGAGCGCGAGGCCGAGCGGACAGCTTCGGCTGCCGGCCGGAACGCAATACCGGTCAGCGCTGAGGTATAGGCGCTGTCGCCTGTGGGACTGACGCCGAGATCGGCTCGCAAGGTCCGCAGAGAAGCATCAAACAGCGACAGCATCCTGACCATGCCAGCCGGCAGGACGCCGACCGGAATTTTCCTGGCCCGCTCGGGATGTGCCGCGCGCATTTCCTTCGCCATGCGCGACATGGTCCACGTCTCTCCTGTTGCAATGAGGCGGCGGCCTCCGGCGGCAGGCGCCATGGCGGCGACCTGAACCGCGGCGAGGTCACGCACGTCGACGACCGGAAAATCGACTGGCGGCACGGCGGGATAGGCGCCC
>JALHLR010000021.1:43999-67357 GCA_022844475.1 Hyphomonadaceae bacterium
CCTGCCCAGCCAGGCGCGACTTGACGCTGTCAAGTTCTACGGGCGCGGGCGGAGCCCGGATCAGCCGGCCATCCCAAAGGCGAAAAGCTCACACCTCGGCATAGCCCCGCATGAGGTTGTCGCAGACGGCCGCCAGCCACAGCACCGCCTCGCACGCGTCGTAGCGTTCGGCGCGGGTCTTGATGATGGACTGGACGAATTGTCGGGCAGCGCGCGGGCGCCGTCGTCCTTCACCAACGGCTGGATCCGGAAGAAGGAGGCCCAGGGCAGGAAAGGCAGCCGCCGGAAAAGAAGACGCCGGCCTCCTGGGGAGACCGGCGCCAGGCAGCGTCGAGAACGATTGGGGAGGAGAGAGTCGTTCCGCGCGAGTAACTGGCCGCCGGGCAATGGGGAGGAAAAGCCCGGCGGAATTCAGGGTTTTAGACGATGATGCGGCTCGTCGCGTCCAGCATGTGGGCGAACAGCAAGGAGCCGGCGAAGGCCGCGGGGATGGCGGCGAGCAGGCCGAGCAGTTCCGGCGCGCGGAAGGTCTTGGGGAGGAAGTTCATGTGCAGCTCCATTTTTTGTCGGGGTCTCTGTCGGCCCCTGGGTGGTTTGGCTGGCGGGGTTTTTTGTCGTCCCGTCCATGTGTGAGTATCTACATGCGGCTTGAGCGAAATGCAATGAACAAAATCGATAATGTTCAATATTTCTGCTGCAAGTGCGATCACAGGCATGCGAGCGATTGTTGCGCTTGCGAACAAACCGGCGGATGGAGGCGTGCTCGCGCGGCCGTCGCAGGCCTGCAGGACACTGTATTTGCTCGTCTTTCCATAGAATATGGGGACCTGGCGCGGGACGCCCCGCCTGTTGGGCGTTACCGCTTATGCGCGGAGCTACCAGCAGGAAGCGTTTCGCGGATCCCGCGTCCGTGGGCTTGCGCTGGACGGCCCGTTCAGCACGCGTTCCCGTAAAACGCCTCGTCTCGCTGGCGCGAGAGGCTCTTCATGCCTGTCTGCATCCGTCCCGGGGCGCTGAACGGTGCAGGCGCGCGCTCCATGCGGAATGGATTAGAGCAGTATCTCAAAGGTCCGGAGGCCCGCCTGCCCGCCGCTTTCAGCGCCTTGCGGAAATGCCCGTCAGCATGAGGCGCAGGAGGCCTTCCATCTCGGGGATCAGGGCGTCCAGCTGTTCGGTGGTCCAGAGCTGGGGGATGCGGAATTTCAGCATGGCGCACTGGACCAGGTCGGCCGTGATGGTGAGACCTTCCGGCAGGGCGAAGTCACCGCTGATGCGGCCCTCTTCGAGGATCTTCTCGATCAGGATGCGCTCCTGCGCCCTCTCCTCGGCGAGATAGTCCGGCCGCTCGCGCGCCATGATGTCGGCGAGCTCCATCAGCTTGGGGTGCTTCTCGAAGGTCCGGAACGTGCGCTCGAGGCGCATCGCGAAGAAATCCCTGAGTTTTCTGGACGGAGAGCGGCCTGAATCGCGGATGATCTCTTCGTAGAGGCGATGGGAATCGCCGCCGTATTCGCGGGTCATCGCTTCGGCGATGTCGATCTTGGAGGGGTAGAAACGATAGATATTGCCGGCCGACATGCCGCAGTCGGCGGCGATCTCCGACATGGTGGTCTTGTTGTATCCGTAGTGGAGGATACGGTCGGCGGCCGCTCGCAGGATCGTTGTGCGGGAATCGGCCTTCTCGGCGGCCTTGTCGGTCGTCTGGGCTGACATCATCGGTCGACTGTATGCTGGGAACGCTGAACGTTCAATGAAATCTTCAGCACAAATACCGCCGTCCGAAACGGTCTTCCAGCGGGTGGGCGTCGCCGGCGCAGGAGCGTGGGGGACGGCCCTGGCGATCTGCGCGCTGTCAGCCGGACGCGAGGTGCATGTCTGGGCGCGTGAACCCGACATCGCCGAGGCGCTGAGCACGGGCAAAGGCAATCCGCTGTTCCTGCCGGGGGTTGCTGTCCCAGCCACACCCGCGGCGACCAACATGGCGGAGCTGGCTGGTTGCGACGCGATCCTCATGGTCGCGCCGGCGCAGCACATGCGCGCAACCCTCAGGGCGCTGTCCCCTCACCTCAGGCCCGGGACGCCTGTGGCGCTGTGCTCGAAGGGAATCGAGCGTGGGACGTTGAAGCTGATGACCGACGTGCTGGCGGAAGAGGCGCCGCAGGCCTCGCCTGCCGTGCTGTCGGGGCCGTCCTTTGCCAGCGACGTGGCGAAGGGACTGCCGACAGCGGTGACGCTGGCCTGTGCCGACCGCGCCATGGGCGAACAATGGATGCGATCGATCGGCCGACCGCATTTTCGCATCTACTGGAGCGATGATCTTGCCGGCGCAGAGGCGGGCGGCGCGATCAAGAACGTGCTGGCGATCGCCTGCGGCGTCTGTGAAGGCATGGGCCTTGGACGGTCCGCACACGCGGCGCTGATCGCGCGCGGTTTTGCCGAGATGACGCGGCTGGGCGTGAAGCTCGGCGGGCGGGCGGAGACGCTGGCGGGGCTGTGCGGGCTTGGCGACCTGGTGCTGACATGTTCCTCGCCGCAGTCGCGCAATATGAGTTTTGGCATGGAGCTGGGGCGCGGAAGATCCGCCGCGGAGATCCTTGGCTCCCGCTCGGCCGTGACGGAGGGCGCCGAGACGGCGCCGGCTGTCGTCGAGGTGGGGCGGCGCATGGGCGTCGACCTGCCGATCTGCGAGGTCGTGCTCGACATGATCGAGGGGCGGCTGGATGCAAAGGCCGCGGTGGACCGGCTGCTGAACCGGCCGATGAAGGAAGAAGCGTGATGTCTCTTTTCGTGTTTCACGGTCTCGACAGGGTGGACGGGCTGGAGGTGCGCAAGGCAACGCGGCCAGCGCATCTGGCCTGGCTCGAGACGCTTGCGCCGCGCGTGAAGATCGGCGGGCCGATGCTGGCCGACGACGGACAGACGCCGGTTGGATCGATGCTGGTGGTCGAGGCGGACACGCTGGAGGCGGCGAAGGCGCTGTTTGCGGCGGACCCTTACGCGCTGGCAGGGCTGTGGCAGAGCACGAGCGTGCGGCCGTTCAACTGGCTGATCCGGCAGTGATGCGGACGGTGATACTCGCGGTGTTTCTGCTGGCCATGCCGGCAGCCGCGCAGGAGACACCACAACCGCGCACGGACTTTGTCGAGCTGCGCAAACAGGCAAGGGCAGATGTCGCCATCCGCAAGGCGCTGGGCGACATGTCACGCACGATGGACGCGCGGCTGCGCGATGACCGGCGGATGGTGGAGCTCATCCTGCGAGCGGGCGCGGCGAAGCCGGGCGAACGGGTTCTGGATGTGGCGTCGGGCGGGGGGTATCTCGCCCTGCTCTTCTCCAGCCTTGTCGGCGAGACAGGGCATGTCGACATCCACAACACGCCGGGGTGGATTGCGCAGTTTCCATCGATGGAGGTGGAGCGGCAGCAGGCGGTGATCACGCGCAAGAATATCGGCTGGGTGACGAAGAGCTGGCAGGAGCTCGACGCACCGCCCGACAGCTATGACGTCATCGTGCTGGGGCAGGTGTGGCACGACGTGATCCTCGAGGGCGGCGACTATCGCGAGCTGGCGAAGCGCTTCTTTGTGATGCTGAAGCCCGGCGGGCGCGTGGTGGTGGAAGATCATGACGCCATTCCGGAGATGGATCTCGGGCGCCAGGTGGGGCTGCACCGCATCAGCCATGGCGATGTGACGGGGCAGTTCCTGCGCGCAGGGTTTGCGTTGAACGAAGTGGTGCTCATCGAGAGTGCGTTCGACAACCGCAAGTTCAACGTGTTCCAGCCGACTGTGCGCGGGCGCTCGGACCGGTTTGTTGCGGTCTTCGCAAAACCTGCCGATGGCAGGACGCTGCGCTAGGCAGCCTCGATCGCATTGGCCATGGCGGCAACGGCAGCGGCCTGGATGAGGCCGCCATCGCGTGTGAGCGAGCGCCAGGTGAAGAAGCTGAGCGCGAGACCAAGCAGGGCGCGCTGGCGCGCGCCCAGCCCTGCCCCAAGCGCCTCGCGATAGGTGGCGATGAGCGGGACGAAGCGCATCTGCGCCATGCGGCGCGCCCCATCATGATGCTCCGCATCGCGCAGGACGCAGCCGAACAGGCCATCATTGCGTTCATACCAGTCGTAGATGGCGCGAAGGCCTGTGCGCAGACGCTTGTCGCGATCCCTGATCTCGCGCCACGCCGCAGCATCAGGCGGCGGATCACGCGCGAGCGAATGACCCGAACATGCCAGCAGGATCGACCACTCATCCGGGAAGTGCGCATAGAGCGTGTGGCGCTGAACGCCGGCGCGTTCGGCAATCATGCTGATCGTCGTCCGCGCGGGTCCGACCGACCCATGCAGGTCAACCGCCGCCTCGACGATGCGCTGGCGGGTTTCCGCCTGCTTCTCCGCGCGGCGACCGAGGGTGTATGAGCGTGCCATCTAATTTAACGATACATCATTGTGCATCGATATTGGCAAGACTGACTTTTCGGTGCACACACCTGATTTTTCGCTACACAGGTCTGTGCATTTAATAAAGGCGCCGGGGAACGGATGCCAGAAGAGGGCAGGCGCCTGCAGACGCATTTCTGTGGCGACAGTGCCAGGCCGGCGATCGCAGCTGACCTCGCTGCGCACGTGCTGGCGGCGAGTGAGCCGACTGCAGGGCGCTAGACGCGCACGAAGTCGAGGAACACCGGCTCGCAATCGCCGAGGCGCTTTTCCTGATAGCGCGTGGTGACGTGATCGGCGGGCGGCCTGCGCCAGTCGTCGGCGCGTTCCGCAGTCCACACGAAGCGACCGTCGGCGAGAATGTCGGCGAGAGCACGGCTGGCATAGTCGGACCAGTCGGTGGCGAAGCGCAGCGGTGCGCCGGATCTCAGGATGCGGGCGAGTTCCGCGACGAAGCCCGGCTGGATCAGGCGTCGCTTGCGGTGGCGCGTTTTCGGCCACGGGTCAGGGAAGAGAATGAAGGCGCGGTCGATGCTGGCGTCGGCAAAGGTCGCAACGAGGTCGCGTGCGTCGCCGCGGCGAAGGCGGATGTTCGAGAGACCCTGCTCATCTATCGCAGTGAGGATCTTGGCGACGCCGTCGACAAAGGGTTCCGCGCCGACGAAGGCGGTGTCGCGATGACGCGCGGCCTGACCCGCCAGATGCTCGCCGCCACCGAAGCCGATTTCGAGCCAGACACCCCGCGTGGCGGCGCTGAAGAGGACGGCAGGGAAGAGCTCGCCCTTCCCCGCTTCCGGGATCGCGAGGCGCGGCAGGAGATCGTCGACAAGGCCCTGCTGTCGCGCCGACAGCGGCTTGCCGGCAGCGCGGCCGTAAAGGCGGTGGCGGGGATGCTCGTTCATGGGCGGGGTTAAGGCACGGGCGGAGGGCGGATGCAATCAGACCGGCGCGATGGCCCTGAGCAGACTGTCGACCAGACGGGTGCGGTAGATTTCCGGAACGGGGCCACGCATGGCAATCAGGCGATGCCAGATCGGCCCGAACAGGAGCTCGGTCGCCAGATCGATGTCCCAGTCGCGGCGCACTGTTCCCTTCAGCGCCTGTTCGGCGAGGATGTGGCGGAGCGGAATCTTGACGTTCTCGGAGAACCAGGCGCGGAAGATCTCGCCTGCCTCGCCATCGTCGGCAGCGGCGAGAAGCGCGCCGCGCCAGGCGTGGGCGCCATCGCCTGTGCGCACGGCAATCAGGAGCGGGTCGATGATCGCGGCGAGCCGATCGCGCACGTCGGCGGACGCGGGCAGGGTCGATGTCTTGCCGGCGAGCGTGCCGAGCACGGAATCGACGGAGAGGCATGCGGCGGATTTCCACCAGCGATAGATGGTCTGCTTCGAGGCTTTCGCATTCTTTGCGACGCGGTCGACGGAAAAGCCGCGCCAGCCATGTTCGGACAGCTCGGCATAGGCCGCGATCAGCACGGCGTTCGTGGACGCTTCGCTGCGCTTTGGCCCGACGCGTCGGCGATCGGCTTCCTCACCGTCCGGATCGGCAGCGGGATCGGTCGGGATGATGTCGTCTTCAGCCATTGCGATCTCGAGCCATTGCGATCTCGTGGGGGCGGCGACAGCAGCAGATACGTTAACAGATGCGAAGGGTGTCCCGGAACTCTGCGTACCTTGTGTGTCAATCGGATGCCGGGAGTCAATCGCAGATCGAGCGGAAGGGTTTGATTCGCTTGCGAACATTGGCTAGGCGGACGCCATGACCATCGAATTCGCTGACGACGCCCAGGATTTGATCGCCGGCTACCGGCGCTTTCGCGCCAGCCGGTACCGCGAGGCGCGCGACCTGTTCTCCCGGCTGCGCGATGGCCAGCAGCCGGCGACGATGATTATCGCCTGCGCCGACAGCCGCGCCGACCCGGCGATGATCTTCGATGCGGCGCCGGGCGAGCTGTTCACCATTCGCAATGTGGCGGCGCTCGTGCCTCCCTACGAAGAAGGCGGCGGCCTGCACGGTGTCTCGGCCGCGCTGGAGTTCGCGGTCACAGCGCTCAAGGTGAAGGAGATCGTCGTGATGGGCCATGGCGGATGCGGCGGCATTGCTGCGTCCATTGCAGCGGCGGCGGACAGGCCGGTGGGCCAGTTCATCGCGCCCTGGGTTGAGCTTGCAGCGGACGCGCGCGACGCGGTCCTGCGCAACGAGACGATCCCGCGGGGCGACTGGCAGGAAGCGGTGGAGCATGGCGCAGTCGGACAGTCGCTGAAGAACCTCATGACCTTCCCGTTCGTGCGTGCAGCGTTCGAGCGCGGACAGCTCTCGCTCGACGGGGCGTGGTTCTCGATCGGCAAGGGCGAGCTGCACTGGCGCGATGCAGATACAGGTGCATTCAGCGTGGTCGCGGCAGACGATCCGCAGGTGGATCAGGACAACAAGATCTAGCCGAACTTCGCCGCCACCTGCCCTTTCCAACGCGAGACAGCCGGTTGATGATCCCCCTGGACCAGGGGAGGACGCATGGCGGATCACGCGGACAGGCGACGCTTCATGCAATGGCTGGCGGCAGCGCCCCTTGCAGCGGGCGCGCTGGGCGGGGGACACGCGCTGGCGCAGCGGGGCGCGGCAAGCGCCATGGCGGACGCACGCGACATCCTGAATGTGTTCGAGCTGGAGGCGCGCGCAAAGGAGCTGATCCCGCCAGCGCACTGGGGCTATCTGACGGGCGGCGTGCAGGATGATCGCACGGTTGCGTCGAACAGATCGGCCTACGACAGGTGGGGGTTGCGACCGCGGCGCCTGGTGGATGTCTCGCGCGTGAGCCTGGCCGTGACCCTGTTCGGACAGACCTACAATTCGCCGATCGCACTTTCGCCGCTGTCGAGCCAGAAGGCCTTCCATGCAGATGGCGAGGCTGCCGTCGGGGCGGCCGCCGGCAAGCGCCGCGCGCTGCAGATGCTGTCGGCGCTGACGACGGTGTCGCTGGAAGACGTGATGAAGGCCCATGGCATGCCGGTGTGGCAGCAGCTCTACACCACCAGCATTCCGGCGCTTGGCGAGAAGATGATCGCGCGGGCGCAGGCGTCTGGCGCAGGCGCCATCGTGTTCACGATCGACCTGCTCGGCGGCGGCAACAGGCGCGAGACGCAGGCCATTTTCGCGCGCAGCGACACGCGGACCTGCAGCACATGCCATGCGCCGCGCAACGGATACGACTTCTCGCGCAAGAGGATGTTCGACGGGATCGACATGACGGGCGCGGTTTCGCCCAACAGCAATGCACTGACCTGGGACTATGTCTCGCGACTGCGCGACCTGGTGAAGACCAGGCTTCTGGTGAAGGGCGTGATGACGGGGGAAGATGCCGAACTGGCGATCCGGCACGGTGTCGATGGCATCATCATCTCCAATCATGGCGGGCGCTCCGAGGAGAGCCTGGTTGGCACGCTCGACGTTCTGCCGGAGATCGCAGCGGTCGTGAATGGGCGCGTCCCGATCCTGATCGATGGCGGCATCCGGCGCGGATCGGATGCGTTCAAGGCGCTGGCGCTGGGCGCCAGCATGGTGTGCGTGGGGCGACCCTATGTGTGGGGACTTGGCGCATTCGGCGAGGATGGCGTCGGCATTGCCATGCGCCTGCTCGATGAGGAGCTGCTCGCGACGATGCGTCAGTGCGGCGTGACGCGTGTCGCGGGGATCACCAAGGACCGGCTGGCCGACCTGCGATGAAATTGCCGGCGCTGACGCCAATCCCTGATCCGGTTTCGCTGCACGAAAAACGGACCCGCCCTTTTCACGGGGAGGCTGGCGCCGGGCATGCGAGCGGTTGATCAGCGCTGACACCGCCGGCGCCGACCCTGGTGATGCGCCAGCCTTCGGGGAATTTCTCCAGCGTGTAGGAACTGGCGCGAATGGTCGGCGGAAGCGGTTCGCCATTCTGCTTCAGGCGCGAGAATTTCATTGCGGCCCAGGCGGTGTTGCCGCCGGTAATGCACGCCTTGACCTCATGGATGTCTGAATGGTGATAGCCCTGCTCGCGCAGGCTGACAAAGCCGCGTTCGAGGCTGGCGGTCTGCTCTTCGACCGAGGGACCGGTGCGGTAGAAGTCGCGGGCGATGGTCGCCGAGTCGTGACGGTTCCACGCCCTGGTGTAGTCCCACATGTGCTGCTCGACGACCACTTCAGGGGCAGGCGATGGCGCGGTTGGCATGCCAGCACATGCCGGGAGCGCGAGAAGCGCGAAGGACAAGGCGAGCCGCATGGTGTTTGATCCCACTGTTTCTTCGTTGGTCGTTTTCGCGCATGCTAGCGGCACTGCCGCCTTAGTCGAGCGAGGGATCAATCACGATGTTGCTGACGCGTCGATCTGCAATTGTAGCGGCCGGCGCCGGCCTTGCTGCGGCATGCGCCAACCAGCCGGGCGATGCGCAGGCGCCCGTTGCGCCGCAGTGGAGCGCAAAGCCGCGCCTGCCGTTCGCGGTGCAGGAGATCTATCCGGCGCTGCATGCCGGACGCATCCATGTTGCAGGCGGGCTGCTGGGTGAAGACGGGCGTGTGGTCGGCGTGTCGGACCGGCATGTCGCGTATGATCCGGCGACGGGCCAGTCCGCGATGCTGGCCGCCCTGCCCGCGCCGCGGCATCATCCGCAGGCCGTGAGCGCTGGCGGCAGGCTCTACCTGCTGGGCGGGTTCGCGACGAACCCGGGCGCAGTGAACTGGATCATGCAGAGCCAGACGCTGGTGCTCGAGGAAGCAGCGGGCGCATGGCGCGCTCTGGCGGCTGCGCCATCGCCACATGGCGAATCGACGGCGGCAGTTGTCGGACAGCACATCCATATTGTCGGCGGACGTGCGCCGAAGGGTGCGGCGAACCTCGCCTATGGCGACCATGCCGATACGGATCATCATCTGGTCTACGACGTGAGGTCAGATACCTGGTCGAAGGCTGCGCCCGCGCTGTCGAAGCGCAACAGCGCCGCGGGGGCGATGATCGCCGGGCTGTGGCATGTGGCGGGCGGGCGGCATGTGGCCGACGGGCCGTCGGATGCGCACGAGGTCTACGATCCGAAGGAAGACAGGTGGCGCGGCGCTGCGCCGATGCCGAAGGGATCGGGCGCGGGCGGCAATGCGGCGGGCGTGATCGCGGGCAAGCTCTACGTCTTCGGCGGCGAGTATTTCCACGATGGCGGCAAGGTGCACGCCGAGGTGTGGGCGTATGATCCCGGGACGGATGCGTGGGAGGCGGCAGCGCCCATGCCGACGCCGCGCCACGGGCTGGGCGGAATCACGATCGGCAACGGGATCTGGCTGGTCGGCGGGGCAAGGAAGCCGAGCGGAAACGACACCAGCGACGTGGTGGAGCGATTCGGGCTGTAGGGCTCAGCAGGACAGGCCCGAGACATAAGGCACATCGGTCTCGTTCGTGATGCGCCAGCCGGCGTCGGTCTTCGCAATGTCGAAGATCCTGGCTTCGTCGTCATTCATCTTGCCGCCGAAAGTGTAGATGCGGGCGAATTTCACGATCGCCCTGGCGTGAGTGGAATCGAGACTGCAGAATTCTGCGCTGTAGACGTCGAGCTTGCCGAAACTGTCGGCGCGAAGGTTTGCGATGGTTGTCGCCAGCTTCGCCCTGTCGGGCGCGACCTCCAGCGCGGCCAGCGCATCAGCGTCGCCGCGATTGAAGGCGGCGGCCCACTGGTTGATCAGGGCGCGCCCTTCTTGCTCGATCCCTTCACGCTCGATCGAGGCGGCGCCCTGCTGCGCGATGGCGGGAGCAGCAAGACATGCAAGGACGATGGCATAGAATGCGCACTTCACCGGGTCTTCCTCTCAGTCGAGGGCAGGTTTGCGCAACAGGATGAGCGCAATGAAGCTCAGGGCCGCAGCAGCACTGAGATAGATGCCGACGAGATCGAGGCCCTGGGCGGCAAGCGAGGCAGCGACGATGGGCGTGAAGCCGCCGCCGATGACGCCGCCGACATTGAACGCGACACTGGCCCCGGTGTAGCGCACGCGCGCGGGGAAGAGGCCGGGAAGCCAGGCCCCGAGCGGGCCGTAGACGAAGCCCATCAGCAGAAGAAGCAGCGAGAGAAACCCGCCGATCAGGAGAAGGTCGCCGCCACCCATCATCGGGGCGAGCAGGAAGCCGGCCCCGATCGAGAGCGCGCAGCCGAATGCCAGGACGATGCGCGGGGTGGACGCGTCCGCCCAGTAGCCAGCCCAGACAATGCCTCCGGCCATGAACAGGATGGCGACCAGCTGCATCTGCAGGAAGGTCTCGCGGGGAATGCCGAGCGTGGTGGTGCCGTAACCGAGCGCGAAGGCGGTTGCGATGTAGTAGATGCAGAAACAGGCAACGACGCCGAACGTGCCGCCGAGGGTCTCGCGCCAGTGGAGGCGGAAAAGTTCGCCCAGCGGGACCATGGGCGGGCGCTCCTTCTCGAGCACCGCCTTGAAGGCGGGCGTCTCGGTGAGCTTGAGGCGAACCCAGAGGCCGATGATCACCAGCAGCGCGCTCGCGAGGAAAGGGATACGCCAGCCCCAGGCGAGGAAATCGTCCTGGCTGAGCACAAGGCCGAGGATGAGGAAGAGGCCATTGGCGGCGATGAAGCCGACCGGTGCGCCAAGCTGCGGGAACATGCCGAAGCGGGCCTTCCATCCCGGTGGCGCGTTCTCGACGGCAAGCAAGGCCGCCCCGCCCCACTCTCCACCGAGGCCAAGGCCCTGGCCGAAGCGGAGGATGCAGAGCAGGAGCGGCGCGATCCATCCGGCCTGCGCATACGTGGGCAGGAAGGCGATCGCCATGGTGGAGCCGCCCATCAGCATCAGCGACCAGACCAGCGTGGACTTGCGCCCGATGCGGTCCCCGAAATGGCCGAAGGCCACGGCCCCGACGGGCCGCGCGATGAAGGCGATCGCGAACGTCGCGTAGGACGACATCAGCTGCGCGGTTGCCGATTCCGAGGGGAAGAACAGCTGCGGAAAGACGAGCGCTGCAGCCGTTGCGTAGATGTAGAAATCGTAGAATTCGACCGCAGTGCCGACGAGGCTGGCAGTGAGCACCCGCACGGCGGGCGCGCGTTCGGTTGCTGCAGGTGATGCCGTCATTGCGCCCTCCGGAACAGGGAGTGGGTTAGGCCAGAAAACACCTGACGCGCAACGGGTAGCGGGGCTTCAGTTCGTGTGCGGAGGCAGTTTTCCGGCGTCCGGATGGGGTCTGTGTTCGCTCGGAAACGGTATGGGGCGGGTTGAGCGATGAGCCACATCTGCATGGCTGTGATGCGGGCGGTTCGATTGCGGGCCGCGCCCCGGGCGCGCGCTGACTCTTGCGGTCCGCGCGCCCGAAGCGCTCCGTCCGCAGCCTAGGATTCCGCCGAGGCATCCTTCTCGGCCAGACGCGCCTTGAGGCGCTCGCTGGCTTTCTCCTTCACCGACTCCGAACGCAGCTGGCCGCAGGCGGCGAGGATGTCACGGCCGCGCGGCGTGCGGATGGGGCTCGCGTAACCGGCGCGGTTGAGCACTTCTGCGAAAGCTTCGATCGTATCCCAGTCTGAGCATTCATAGTTCGTGCCCGGCCACGGGTTGAACGGGATCAGGTTGATCTTGGATGGCACGCCCTTCAGCAGACGCACCAGGTCCTTCGCTTCGGACAGCGTGTCGTTGACGCCCTTCAGCATGACATACTCGAAGGTGACGCGCTTCGAGTTCGACAGGTCCGGATAGGCGCGGATGGCGTCGAAGAGTTCCCTGAGGTCGTACTTCTTGTTGAGCGGCACGAGTTCGTCCCGCAGGTCGTCATTCGTGGCGTGCAGCGAGATGGCGAGCATGGCGCCGGTGCGCTTGCCAAGCTCGGGGATTCTCGGCGCGACGCCTGCCGTGGAAACCGTGATGCGGCGTTTCGAGATCGAAATGCCGTCGCCATCGCCGATGGTCTCGAGCGCCTCAACCACATTGTCGAGATTGTAGAGCGGCTCGCCCATGCCCATGAAGACGATATTGGTCAGGCGGCGGTCGCCGATGTTGAGCGGGCGCTCGGCCGTGGGCCATTCTTCCAGCGCGTCGCGGGCGACCATGATCTGGTTGACGATCTCGGCGGCAGACAGGTTGCGCACCAGCTTCTGCGTGCCGGTGTGGCAGAAGGAGCATGTCAGCGTGCAGCCGACCTGGCTGGAGACGCAGAGCGCGCCTGCCTTGCCGACATCGGGGATGTAGACGCATTCGGCTTCGACATTCGGGCCATAACCGATGAGCCATTTGCGTGTGCCATCGACGGAGGTCTGAGCCATCGAGATGGGCGGGCGTTCGAGGACGAATTTTTCGCCCAGCTGGGCGCGGAGTTCCTTGGCGACATCGGTCATCTTCGCGAAGTCGGTGACGCCGTAATGGTAAATCCAACGCCAGAGCTGGGTGGCGCGCATGCGCGCCTTCTTTTCCTCGACGCCGGCGGCGATCATCGCCTGGCGCAGGCCTTCGCGCCCGAGACCTGCAAGGTTCGAGACAGCCGGCGAAGGCGGCTTGCGGGAAAGGTCAAGTTCCACGGACATTTGCGGGGCTCATACCTCAAACCGGCAGATCACGCGATACCCCGGCGGCTGTCAGGGGTTGTGGGTCGGGCGTGCGCTACTTGCAGAGCGAGCGGGCCTTGTCGATCGCCTCGCGCGAACCCTTGAGCGAGAAGTGATAGGCGGTGCGTGCATCCTTGACCGAGGCCGCTTCCACACGGAGTTCGGAGCCCTTCTTGAGGGCCTCGACCAGCGCGCTGTCGCGATTGTCCTTCACGAACGCCTCAGGGCCGGCGGCGTACATCGGAAAACGCTCGCGCCCGACGACAGCCGCGGGGGCAATGTCGGAGCGCAGCGTATAGCCGACGCGCAGGCTGGGCTGGTTGGACGCCGCGCCCGATTTCCAGGCGGTGACATAGAAGATGACTTCGCCATGCTCGGTCGATTTCGGCGCCTTGTCGGAGGCTTCGACCGTGGCGAAGCAGATCATCTGCCGCCCCTCGCCCTCCGTATAGACGCGCCAGTCGTTGAAGCGGCCGATCGCCTTCGATTGCGCGACGGCGGGGACTGCCGCGAGCAGCGTCGCGGCCAGGGGCAGGATCAGCGCGAGGCGCAGTTTCATCAAGATCTCCAGTCCGCCTGCAGCATAGAGCTGATTACGGATGAAATTTGACGCAAGGCTTAATGAGCGCAGCCCAGGATGCACGCAGCCGGCGCCCCGGAACGCGCCCTCGTCCTTCGATACAGCCTTCGTCCCCCTCAGGATGAGGAGGTCCTTCAAACGGTCGGTCACGCCCTATCGCGGCGCGCGTTTGGCAAGAATGCGCTGCAGCGTGCGGCGGTGCATGTTGAGACGGCGCGCGGTCTCCGAGACGTTGTGGTTGCAGAGCTCGTAGACGCGCTGGATGTGTTCCCAGCGGACGCGGTCGGCTGACATGGGGTTCTCGGGCGGCTCGGGACGATCCGAGCGGCCGGTCAGAAGCGCGTTCACCACATCGTCAATGTCGGCGGGCTTCGGCAGATAGTCGATCGCGCCGGCCTTCACAGCAGCGACCGCGGTGGAGATCGCGCCATAGCCGGTGAGGATCACGGCGTGACTGTCCTCGCGTACGCTGTGGAGAGCCTCGACGATTTCAAGACCAGTGCCGTCTTCAAGCCGGAGGTCGACCACCGCAAAGGCAGGCGCGAGCTTCTTCAGCTGCTCGCGCGCCTCGGCGACCGAGCCGACGGAGATCACATCGAAACCGCGCTGCGCCAGCGCGCGGGTGAGCCGCGCACGGAACGGAGCATCATCGTCCAGAACCAGCAGCGTCTTGTCTTCGAGCGCTGCAATTCTGGGATCGGATTCGACCTGGTCTTCCAAATGCTGTCTCCCGGCATGGCCGATACGCGTGGTATCGACAGGGGCAATATAAAGGGTGCGGCGAAATAGACCAATGCAGCGAATTCTGTCCAGCTTCTCAAGGGCTTGTGCGCGACATGGTTTAACGATCAGGCCTCGGTCCACCCCTCCGGCGCCTCGATGGCCGAGCGTGGCCAGACGATCCGGATGACCGCCCCCCTGGCCGGAAACTGGCGGTTATAAGGGGTTACGCGCGCGCCGGTGCGTTCCAGCAGGGTACAGGCGATGAAGAAACCGAGCCCCATTCCCCCGCCCCGCTGCTCGATCCGACGCTCGGAAAAATATGGCTCGCCAAGCTTGGCGAGCACGGAAGGGGCAAAGCCCGGACCATCGTCAGTGACATAGATGCGCACTTCCTCGTCCGACCAGCGCGCATTCACGGAGACTTCCTTCGCCGCAAAGCTGGCGGCGTTCTCGATGAAGGCCCCCAGGGCGTGGATGATTTCCGGCTTGCGGATGACATCGGGCGGACGCTTCCCCTCGCCTGCACCGCCTGCGAGCGGAGAACAGGAGCATTGCACACGAATGCCTGAGCCCTGGTGCGGCTCGGCGGCTTCCTCGATCAGCGAGGGCAGCGTTGCGCGGGCCATGGCCGCGTCGGTCATGTGGCGGCGCTGGGAGATCTGGCGCAGGATCGTGCGGCAGCGTTCGGCCTGCTCGATGATGAGTTCCACGTCCTCGCGCGCGGGATGGCCCGGCTTCACGCTGCGGCCCAGTTCGCGGGCGGCAAGATGGATGGTCGCGAGTGGCGTGCCGAGTTCGTGCGCAGTGGCCGCGGCAAGCGCGCCCAGCGCCGACAGCTGCTGTTCGCGCGCGAGTACGGCCTGCACCGCATCGAGCGCGGAGACCAGATGGGACTCGTCGCGGCCCGTGCGCCAGGCGGACACGGTGAAGAAGACCAGGCCGATGGCGACGGCCGCAAGCTGGCCTGCCTGGTAGAGTGGCGGGATGTCGAGCGGCGGCTCTGCCACCCATGGCAGGCTCAGTCCCCAGACCCACATGCCGGCGCAGCAGACCAGGGCGAGCAGCGCAAGCGCACCCGCATAGGCCGGCAGCAGGCGCGAGGCCCCGACAGTGACCGGCGCAAGGATCATCAGGAGGAAGGGGTTCTCGAGGCCGCCGGTGAGGCCGATGAGGACCGAGACCTGCACCGTGTCGAATGCGAGCTGACCTGCAGTCTCCGCCGGCGAGGACAGGTGCTGCGAGGGGAACACCGCCATCAGCGCGACGTTGAGCCAGGCTGATGCGCCGACCGCCGCGAGGCAGGCTGCAAGCGGCAGGTCGAAACCCAGTCCATACTGCACGAACAGGACGGCCGCAGCCTGCCCTGCGATCGCCATCCAGCGCAGCGAAACCAGCGTGCGCAGGCGCGTGCGCCCGAAGGCTGCCCCGACGCTGCGCAATGCCTCGACGCGGCCGGCCGGATCGAGCGACGCCGTGGCGGGCAGCGTGACCTGTGTTGGCGTGGCGGTCGCTTCGGTCATGGCATGTGCTGGCCCATCGTCGCCGGATTGTCATCAGGCCGCAGTTGGCAATCGCCGAGCCTCATGCAGATATCCCCGCATGCGCAACGCCTTTTTCGCGATATCCGCGTCCCTCGCCATGCTTTCCCTCGCTGCGTGCTCGCCCGCCGGGGAACAGCAGGCCGGCGGCGCCAACCCGGACTGCTTCAGGCGCTCCACCGACATGGTTGGCGGGCCGTTCGAGCTGATCGCGACCGATGGGCGGACGCTGACGCAGAAGGACTTCGCGGGCCGCAAGGCGCTGGTCTTCTTCGGCTACACCTACTGCCCCGACATCTGCCCGATCACGCTCTACAATGTCGGCAAGGCGATGCAGGACGTGCCGGCGGACAAGCAGCCGGCAACGATCTTCATTTCGGTCGATCCTGCACGGGACACGCCCGAGACGATGGCACAGTATATTCGCAGCAACGGCTTTCCGCAGGACATCACCGGCCTCACCGGTTCGGAAACGCAGCTGACGGCGGCGGCCGACGCGTTCAAGACCTCGTTCGGACGCGGCGATGAATCGGAGAGCGCAGGAGGCTATCTGGTGAGCCATTCCTCCATCCTCTACCTGATGGACGAGAACTGGAAGCTGCAGACCTTCTTCATGCAGGATGAGTCTGCCGAAGCTATTGCCAGCTGTCTGAAGGCTCTGGACTAAGTCCGTCCGCTTCGCGGCCGGCCCCTTACGTGACGCGATACGGGCCACCTTCCCCGGCTTCGCGGAGGCAGCACCTCACCGCGTCGGGAAGCCCTCCCGCGCCGAAGGCGGGGAGAGGGCCCGCAGGGGCGAAGGGCCCGCCTGCGAAGCAGGCGGATGCCCGATCAGTTCACTGCAGGCGCCGCCGGGGTGAACGTCGCCGTGAAGCCGAGATTGTCCTTCGTCAGCGGTGTCGCCATCGCGCTCATGACGCCAAGCGGCGTCTTCGGTTTGAGCTGGATGCGCAGCGTGCCAGGCCCGGCCATGAAGGCAGAGGCGGCGGTGGTAAGCTCGCTCGCGATGGCTGCATCGACGCCCGCATCGGTGAGGAAAACCGAGCTGGCGGCTACCATCGCGACCAGGTCCGCACGGAAGGCGGCAATGTCCTGGCCTGCTTCCGCCGCCTGACTCTCGAGAATGAACTTCATCAGCTGGGAGTCCGTGATCGCGATATCGAGATCGGTGAGCTGCAGCGGCAGCACGCCCATCATCAGCGACATGACCATCTCGGGCGAGGCGCCGCCGAACATGTCGTCAGCGGCTTCATCTTCAGCGTCATCCTCGGGCGGTGCAGCTTCTGTGTCGCCACCTTCCCCTTCCGGGCCTTCCGTGTCTCCGTCCCAGGACGAGGCGCCGGCCTCACCGACAGCCATGTCGGCGACGGACATCAGTCCGGACACCAGGCTCGGCAGGGCCTGCTTGAGGCCGATGACGCCGCCGGACATCTTCACGTCGAACATGTCCGTGACGCCGAGATTGTAGTCGGTCCAGCGCGTGAGATCCTTCGCCGGATCGAAGCTTGCGCTTGCGCTGGAATACATCTCGATCACGTCTGACTGATAGCCGGCCATGGCCAGCACCATCTTGCCCATCGCGCCGATGGTTCCGCCGGCAGCGTCGGCGGTCATCTTCATCGAGAAGCGGGGCAGATCGGATGCGACGACGACGCCATCGGCGTTGCGCGTGACCTTTGCGTGCATTTCGGACGTATCGAGTTTGAGCCCCGAGAAGTTGGCCGCCATGCCCGTCCAGTCGATGCGGTCAATGCCGCCATCGAGCGGGCTGGTGAAGTCGCGATAGATTGCTGCGTAGTCGACCGGCTCTTCCGGATTCATCCCGGTAGCGATGCCGGCCATGAAGGCCTTGCCGAGAAACCCGGTGTTGATCTCGGATGCGGTCAGCGTTCCGAAGTCGAACGTGCCTGCGATATCGACCATGCCGGGCACGTTGATCGCGCCCTTGAGACCGGCGAGCTTCGCCTCGCCAAGGCGTGTGGAGGTGAATTCCCCAAACGACAGTTCGCCAAGCTCGAGGGAGAAATCACCTTCCTCGCCCTCGTCCTGCGGAATCGGCGCAGCGAGCTTGATCCCGCCGATCTCGGCCTTGGCGAAGGCCCATTGTTCGAAGGGAGGCGGGGCGAGCGCCGCGTCCATACCGATGGCGCTGGCGATGAAGGTTCCGGTCGCCTCGTTCATGCCGTCGAGGCCGATCGTGCCGAGCGACAGGGTGACCTCGCCAAGCGGAATGTTCGGCGTGATGTTGTTCAGGCGGACGTCGCGGACGGTGGGCTTGCCGTCCTTCATGGTGAGGCCTTTGAATGTCATCGACTCGGCGCGCGCAACGACAGCGGGGGGCGCGGTGGGATCGAGCGGCTCGGCAACGTCCCCGCCCTCGGAACCCTGGCCGTCAATCGCCAGCATGAAGTCGGCCGGCGCCTTGAACTCGACGCCCTTGAGGGTGACGTCATTCCCGGAGCCCGACACTGACGTATAGGAAAGCCCGGGTTTCGTGTTGTTCTCGAGGATCTGCATGGTCTCGAGGGCCAGCATCGCCTCGCGGCTGACGCCGCAGCCGGACAGGACCAGTAGGCTGGCAAAGGCGAGCTTGTGCTTGAACATCATCTTCCCCGGAGAGGTTGTGTTGCGTCGTCGTGCGCAGGGCGCTACGCCTTAGCATGGTCATCGCGGAATCGCATCACCGGGTGTTTTTGCTCGCAAAATCAGGTACTTCGGTGCCTGTGCGGGTGCACATCGACAAGCGCGCCCGGCGCGTTTCGGTGCGCATTGACCCTACGGCAAGAGAGGCCATCGCGACCGCCCCGGCCTCCCGCTACGCCCTCGATGCGATCGGTTTTGCAACTGAAAGAGTGGACTGGATTGCCGAGCGGCTGGACGCCCTACCACCGCCTGTGTTGTTCCGCCCGGGCGCCTACATTCCCTTGCGGGGGGTCATCCACCGGCTCAAACATGTCGAGACGGGCCGGACCGTCAAGGTCGACAGGACGTCAGGTCCCACTCCCCTTCTTTTGATCCCCGGCCCGCGCGAGGCCTTCGCTGACAAGACGCGGGCCTTTCTTCGCGCCGCAGCGAGGATCGATTTTGCCGAACGGGTCGCCGTGCACGCCGAGACGCTGAAAGTGACGCCGCGCTCGATCGCGATCAAGGATATGCGCTCGCGCTGGGGATCGTGCTCGTCCGAGGGACGGCTGAACTTCACCTGGCGGCTGGTCTGCGCCCCACCGTTTGCGCTCGACTATGTCGCTGCGCACGAGGTGGCGCACATCAAGGAGATGAACCACTCGAGCCGGTTCTGGAAACAGGTCGAGCGCTGCTATCCCGACTGGCGCGAAGCGCGCGACTGGCTGCACACGCGCGGCGGCGCGCTGCATTCGATCGGCGACCCCTGAAACAGATAATCAGCTGATCTGGCCTGGTGCGCCGCCCTGCGTGCAGCGCCGAGCCGTGCATCCTCTGCCCTTTCGTCGGCACAAAAAAAGAGAGGCGCACACCGTGCGCCTCTCTCTCATTTGTCGTGCAATCAAACCTAGAACTTGGCCGTGACGCCGACGATGTACTCGCGGCCGAAACCGCCATCGAAGTTGTTGCCGGCGCCGTAGATACCGCGCGGCTCGTCCGAGTCGAACAGGTTGTTGATCGTCAGACGCAGCTGGTAGTTGTCGGTCAGGTCGTAGGACGCGTTGTAGTTGAAGAACCAGAACTCGTCCGCCACGAAGGCCGGCGTCTGTTCCGGGATGTTCGTCTTCGCAAGCAGCACGTTGGTGACCGTCGCGCTGCTGTAGATCGACGACAGCGTGTGCTGGAACGCGCCGAGCGTGTGGCGCGTATCGAGACGGAACTCGTGTTCCGGGTTCGTGTGCTCACCACCCAGACGGTCGTCACGGGTGACGCCGTTGCTGAAGATGTCATAGCGCTGGGTGTGGAAGTACGAACCGCGGAGGTCGACACCGCCCCAGTCCTTCATCATGTCGCCAACCAGCGGCACTTCGCTCAGGTCGAAGTTGTAACGGATCTCGGCGTTCACGCCGCGGAATTCCCGCTTGCCCAGGTTGAGGTTCGAGAAGGCCGCGAAGGCGATCTCGAACGGCACCTGGTTGGTGGCGGGGGCGCCAGCCAGCACGCCGGCAATGCCGGGGTTGCCAGTGATGTCGTTGTTCGTGGGAACCACGAACTGGCCGCCAGGGCCCGTCGGCGTGCCGAACAGGATGGCCTCGCAGGCGCGGTAGCCGCCAACGATCGAGTTCGGGAAGGTGGTGTCGTCGAAGCACGGACCAGCGAATGTCCCAGGACCGACGAGGCCGATCTCGTTCTTGAGGTCGACGTTGAAGTAGTCGACCGCGATGACGAGGCGCGGGATGAAGCTGGGCTCGAAGGTGAAGCCGAGCGTGTAGGTGTTGGCTTCTTCGTTCGACAGGCCCGGGTTACCACCAGCGTTTGCCGGAACCGTGCCGCCGACCGAAACGAAGGTCGACAGGAAGTTCGCCGCATCCGTGGCGTTGGTCGCGATACCGAGTTCCTGCACCGCTGCGATGCAGTTGGCGCGACGCGTCGCCGGAGCCGGACCCTGCGTGATCTGCGCGGTGTCGCAGGGGTGCGTGGCGCGCGTCAGGCCGGTGAAGGCGACGGTGAAAGGACCGACGAGTTCGACGAGCGAGGCCGAACGGACCGTGCGCGAGTTGGCGGCGCGGATCGTCAGGTCGTCGATCGGCTTCCAGCGGAGCGAGTAGTTGAACGTGTCGTCCTTCGTGCCTTCGCCGGAGAAGAACACCGTCGAGGACTCCTGGTCGCGTTCCACGATACGCTGCGCGTAGGACAGTTCGAGTTCCTGGAAGCCCGGGAAGGTGAAGCCGCCGCCGAAGATCGGCAGGCTCGCCTCGAAACCGTATTCCTTGAACTCGAGCGAGCCCTCGCCGCGGCCCTGCGGAGCTGTACGGCCTGCGCCGATCTGCGTGTCGCGGGCAGGTTCGAACTCGGCAGACTCCTTGCGGTATTCAGCCTGGATGCCAGCGCGGAACGTACCGCCCGGCAGCTCGAACACGTCCGAGCCGAGCGAGGCCGAATAGTATTCCAGCGTGTTGAGGGCGTGAACGTTCGCAGTGCCGAGCACATAGTCGACAGCTGCCGGGTCAAGCGCGCCATTGCCGTCGCCGAACAGGTTCAGCGGACGGCAGGCTGCAACCTGCGCGGCAGTCGGCGTGAGGCCGGTCGTTGTCACGACGCCGCCGGTGCCCGGGTTGCGGATGTTGATGCGCTCAGGAGCAGCAAGCGTCTGCTGGCGGCAGACCGCCTGCCCGCTGCCGTTGCGGACGACGTCCGTCGCGAGGGCGAACTCGGTGTCAAGGAAGTCCGGACGTTCCGAGTTCTGTTCCGAGCGACCGTAGGAGCCCGCCACATCCCAGTAGAACTCGGACGGCCCGAAGGAGAAGTCGCCTTCGAGGCTCTGGATGATCTGAAAGTTTTCGGATTCGAAGGTCGAGTTGACGCCTTCGCCACCGAGCACGTCTGAGAGGGCGCGGCCGAGATAGAGGACGCGCTGGCCGCCGATCGTCGGGAAGACGGCGCCATTGGCCTGAAGCTGGTTGATCGTGTTGAGCGAAGCAGCCGTGAGGTAGGGGTTCTGATCGATATAGATCGGGATCGCCTGTCCGCCAGCCTGCGCGCTGCCGCCCACCGCGTTGGTGACGGCACCGCCGCTCTGCTCGAACTTGTTGTTGGTGTACATCAGGGTCGAGCGGTAACGCAGGTTCTCGCTGAGGTCGTAATGGCCGTTGGCGGCGAGCGAGATACGCTCGTTGCCGGCCTGGAACTGCGAGTGCCCAAGCGCGAAGGCGTCATAGCCCTGGCCATTGTACATCGCGCCGATGCGGCCCGGCACAGTCGGTGACAGGGTGCCGGGATTGTAGGACACGAGGTTGCCCGCGGAATCAAACGCCAGCGGAACAGCGATGCGCGGGAAAAGTGCGCTGGTCGCGGGGTTGGTGTTCGGGATCGTGGTCAGATAGCCGTTGTTGGCATTGACCGCTCCGGTGGCCGGGTTCGTCGTCCCGTACGTACCCATGAAGAGCAGCGGGTTGATGTTGGGGTTCGCCGCAAAGTATTCCTGCGGGGTCGGACGGTTGCGCTGCAGCAGCGCCACGGCCAGCGTGCTGAGCTGGGTGGCCGAGAGGCCGGTCGTGCTGGTGCCCGGCGCGAGCGTCGAGATGACGCTGGCGGCCGAAACGCCTGTCGGCAGGGTCGTCGGCGCGAAGAACGAGAAGCCCTGCGGATCAGCGCCCGGACGCGTGAGAGCGCCAGGAAGGGCGGTCGTCGGGACCAGCAGCGTGTTGGTCGAGAAGCCGCCGCCGAAGATGTTGCTGGTGACCAGCGTGCCGCCCGCCGAGGTCAGCGGGTTGGAAAGCGCGAGCGGTCCGAAGAACGTGGCCTGGACGCCGTCGGTGGCCGACGGACGGAAAGCCGGGGCAAGCGTGCCGCCAGCGAGCAGCGTGTTCACCGCAGCCTGAGCGTCGAATGCGCCCGTGTTGCGCACCGAGCCTTCATACGGGTTGGCGATGCCCGAGCCACCATAACGAGCCGGCGAGTCGGCGGAGGCGCCGAGATAATCCGCCTTGGCGTAGTCGGCCGAGACAACGATGTTGCCCTGGCCGTCCATGATGTCCGAGCCCCAGAGGCCCGAAAGACGATAGGTTTGGCCATCGCCGAATTCGGAGATGCCGGCCTGTGCGCGGAGTTCCAGGCCTTCATAGTCGTCGCGCGTGATGAGGTTCACGACGCCGCCGACGGCGTCGGCACCGTAGATCGCGCCGCCGGTGCCAGCCAGCACGTCCACGCGCTGCAGCATTTGCGGGTTGATTGAGGTCAGGTCGACCTGCGAGCCCGAGGCGTTACCGGGGACGAAGACCGAGCCGGGGTTCGAGGGGACGATGCGGCGTCCGTTGAGAAGCGTCAGGGTGCGCTGGGTGCCGAGGTCGAGCACGTCCGGGAAGGCGAACGAGTCGCCGTTCTGAACCTGGGTGCCGCGGGCGTTGGTGCCGATGCCGACCAGCGGCAGGTCTTCCAGCACGTCGACGACGTTCGCGACCTGGCGGTTGTCGATCTGCTCGGCGCCAACCTCGTAAGTCGGGTTAGGGTTGTCGAGCGCTTCCGTGCGCAGGCGCGTGCCGGTGACAACGACGATATCGCCATCCTGGTCTTCCGCAGCCGGCTGAGCCGATGTGGTCGGCACTGTATCCTGCGCGTAGGCGACGAAGGAGAGCCCCGGCGCCGCTGTGAGCGCCGCAAAAAGCGTTGAGCGCAGGAGATGCGCTTTCGCAGTAGTTTTCACGATTTTGACCCCTTTAATGCCTGACCACTGGACGCGCTGTGACGTCGTTGGGCCGCCTTTTCCCCGGGACGAAGCGACTTCTCCCAGCGGTTTGGCGGATCGGCCACATTCCCGTCATAAACTTTCGGGCGTCAATCCGGGTCTGCTTGTTCCGAAGGATTTTCCGTAAACCTGCGGGAATGTGCAGCATTTCTGCATCAGCT
>JALHLR010000022.1 GCA_022844475.1 Hyphomonadaceae bacterium
CAGATGGCCTCGCGGATGATTGAGATGGAACGCTCGCAAGCGTAGGCTACCACCAGCGACTAGATATAAGTCGATGGAGGACCACCCATGGCTGCTGACACGGCGGAACTGCCGCCATTCCGCCCCTTGCCCTACAAGGGGCCGAATATCGAGGCGATCCGCGGCGAAGGCGGGGTGGTGTACCTGCGCTCGCGCGAGCCGATGGGGCTGGTCGGGCGGACGATCCCGCATATCCTGGATGAGCGTGCAGGTGTCCATCCCGATCGGGCGTGGCTCAAGCAGCGGCTGCCCAATCATGGTCCATGGCGGCAGGTGACTTACGGCGAAGCGGCCAGGATCACGCGGTCGCTGGCGCAGGCGCTTCTGGATCGTGGGCTGGGCCCCGATGCACCGCTGCTGATCCTGTCAGCGAACTCGATCGAGCATGCGCTGATGTCGCTGGCGGCCCAGCGCATCGGCGCGCCGGCGACGCCGATCTCGCCGGCCTATTCTATCATGTCGACCGACTTCGCCAAGCTGAAGCACTGCTTCGCCGCAGTGAAGCCGAAAGCGATTTTCGTGCAGACGATGGACCCGTTCCGGAAGGCCCTTGCGGCGCTTGATCTCGCCGGTGTGTCGGTGATCTCGGCGGATGGTTCGGAAGGGTCAGAGGCGTTCGCGACGCTTGCCGAAACGGCAGCGTCGTCCGTGGTCGACACGGCGATGGACTGGCTGGGGCCGGATTCAGTCGGCAAATACCTGTTTACGTCCGGCTCGACCGGCATGCCGAAGCCGGCGCCGCAAAGCCAGGGCCAGATGACCGCGCAGATCGCGGCGCGTGGCGGGATTGAACTGCCTCCGGAAGATCCCGACGAGATCGCCATGGCGCTCGACTGGATGCCGTGGAGCCACATCTCCGGCGGCAATGTGAACTTCAACAATGTCCTTTCGCTCGGAGGCACCTTTCACATCGACGAAGGCCGGCCGATGCCCGGCCTGTTCCAGACCACGATCGCCAACCTCAAGGATGTGCGGCCACAATCCTTTGGCTCGGCGCCGATCGCGTTCGGCATGCTCGCCGAAGCGATGGAGGCGGACAGCGAGTTGCGCGACGCGGTGTTCTCGCGCATGCGGGCGTTCATCTATGGCGGTGCGACGCTGTCGGACGATGTCTATGAGCGCATCCAGAAGTTGTCGATCCAGGCGACGGGCATGCGGATCCCGCTGTTGACCATGTACGGCGCAACCGAGACGCAGGGCGTGACGATGACGCACTGGATCCTGGAGCGCGTCGGCATGGTGGGCGTGCCGATGCCAGGGACGACGTTGAAGCTGGCGCCGGTCGGAAACAAGCTCGAGGTCCGGGTCAAGGGCCCGACCGTCATGCGCGGCTATCTCAACATGCCGGAGAAGAATGCGCAGGTGTTCGACGAGGAAGGCTTCTACTGCCTTGGGGACGCGGCGCGATTCGAGGACCCGGAGCATCCCGAGAAGGGCCTGATCTTCGACGGGCGCGTGACCGAGGATTTCAAGCTGGATTCGGGCACGTGGGTGTCGGTCGGCACGCTGCGGCCGGATATCGTGGCGGCGTGTGCGCCGCTTGTGTTCGACGCGGTGATCTGCGGGCAGGACAAGAAATTCATCGGGGCGCTGCTGTGGCCCTCGCAGGCGGCTATGGCGGCCGCCGTGCTGGCTGCAGGCGGCGATGCAGCCAAGGCGTTTGGCGCGCTGACGATGCAGGTTGCCGAGAAGCTGAAGGCGTTCAACGCGGTGGCCGGCGGATCATCGCGGCGCGTCGGCCGGTTCAGAATGCTGACAACGCCGCCGTCGCTGGATGCGGGAGAGATCACCGACAAGGGCTATGTGAACCAGCGCGCGACGCAGGATTCGCGGGCCGGGGAAGTGGCATCGCTGTTCACGGCGGAGGCAGGGCCGGGGGTGATGCAGCTGTAGGTCTGCTGCACGGCCGTCGTCGTCAAGTGTGCCCTGGTGGTTCGAGACGTCCTTCGCCGGGCGTGGTCGCCACGTCATCTCTCGACAGCGGCGCGCGCGTGTGCAGGATGACGCGCGCGTCAATTGCCGGAGCTGCATATGTCTGTCCTCGATGTCGAACGTCCTGATTTCATGGCGGAGGAGGACATCCGCATGTTCGAGGATTCGGTGACGAAATTCTTCGAACAGCACGCCCCCGTCGAGCGTGTGGACAAGTGGCGCAAGGAGAAGGTCGTCGAGCGGGCGATGTGGACCGAGGCGGCCGAGGCCGGGCTGTTGGGCCTGTCGACGCCGGAGGAATATGGCGGCATGGGTGGCGACTATCGCCATGAGGTGATCCTCATGGAGCAGATGGGCCTGCAGGGCGTCGATGGCTTCGGCGCCTCGCTGCACAATGCGATCGTGATGCCTTACATCGTGCACTACGGCACGGAAGAGCAGAAGAAGCGCTGGCTGCCGCGCATGGCGTCGGGCGAGCTGATCTCGGCAATCGCGATGACGGAGCCTGGCGCGGGCTCCGACCTGCAGGGCATCAAGACGACGGCGAAGAAGTCCGGCAACGGATACGTCATCAACGGCTCGAAGACGTTCATCACCAACGGCCAGATGGCGAACCTGATCTGCGTGGTGGCGAAGACCGACCCGTCGAAGGGCGCGAAGGGGACGTCGCTGCTGTTCGTGGAGACGGATGAAGTCGAGGGCTTTGAGCGCGGGCGCAATCTCAACAAGCTGGGCCAGCCAGCGCAGGACACGTCCGAGCTGTTCTTCAACGAGGTGAAGATTCCGGCGGAGAACCTGCTCGGCACGGAAGAAGGGCAGGGCTTCATCCAGCTGATGAGCCAGCTGCCGCAGGAACGGCTAAACATCGCGGTGCAGGCGATTGCGACGATCGAGCGCGCACTGGAGCTGACGATTGCCTACGTCAAGGATCGCGGCGCTTTCGGCAAGAAGATCATGGACTTCCAGAACACGCAGTTCACGCTGGCCGAGTGCAAGACCGAGGCGACGGTGGCGCGCGTGTTCGTCAACCACTGCATCGCGCAGCACCTGCAGGGCAAGCTTGATGCGGCCACGGCGTCGATGGCGAAATACTGGACGACGGATCTTGAGGGCAAGATCGTGGACCGCTGCCTGCAGCTGTTCGGCGGCTATGGCTTCATGGATGAGTATCCGATCAGCCGCATGTATCGCGACAGCCGCATCCAGCGCATTTATGGCGGCACGAACGAGATCATGAAGATCCTGATCGCGCGGACGTTGTAGGCCAGATGGATCAGGCTGCAGACTTTCTCGCCGAGACGGAGGCGCTGGCGGGTCTGCTTGTACCGTTGCCGGATGCGGCCTTCGCAGAGGCGACGCAGTTCAAGGGCTGGACCGTCAATGACGTGATCCGCCATCTGCATTTCTGGAATCGCGCGGCGGGGCTGCAGCTGACGGACGAGGCGGAGTTGGTGCGGCTGCTCAGCGCAATTGCGGGCGCGGGCGGCATGCGCGCGGTGGAGCTGTCGACGGTTCCGGAGTCGGGGCAGGCGCTGCGTGCGGCGTGGCTGAAGACTGCGGGCGAGATCGCGGACATCTATGCGACAGCCGATCCCAGGGCGCGGCTGAAATGGGCGGGGCCGGACATGAGCGCGCGCTCGTCGATCACCGCGCGCCTGATGGAGACATGGGCGCACGGCCAGGAGGTGTATGATCATCTCGGCGTCGAGAGGATCGATCACGACCGGATCAGGAACATCGCGCATCTCGGCGTTTCGACATTCGGCTGGACCTATCAGGTGCGCCGGATGGAGTTGCCGCCCGTTGTGCCCTTCGTGCGGCTGACGGCGCCGTCGGGCGCGATCTGGACATGGGGCGAAGCGAGCGCGGCCAATTCGGTCACCGGCTCCGCCACGGAATTCTGCCAGGTAGTGACGCAGGTGCGCAACGTGGCGGACACCAAGCTTGTCGTGCGCGGGCATGTCGCGACGCAGTGGATGGGCATGGCGCAGTGCTTTGCCGGCGCGGCCGAGCCGCCGCCGGCGCCGGGCTCGCGGTTCCGGAAGGCGAGAGCGGCCTGACGACGGCCTTTTTTATGTGTGAGCGTCGCTACCGTCATGCTTGCAGGGAGTTGCGCATGAGCGATCTGATCATCACCGAGCGCAAAGGCCATGTGACGCGGCTGACCTTGAACCGTCCGGCCAGCCTGAATGCGTTGTCCGACGCGATGCTGGTGGCGCTTACATCGGCGCTCGGCGGACTTGCGGGTGATCGTGCGACGCGGGTCATCATTCTTCGCGGCACAGGCAATGCGTTCTGTGCCGGGCATGATCTCAAGGAGATGCAGGCCGCGCGTCAGACACCGGACAAGGGCGCGGCGTATTTCCTGGATCTGTTCACCCGCTGTGGCGCGGTGATGCAGATGATTCCGGCCTTGCCCCAGCCGGTGATTGCGGAGGTGCATGGTATTGCGACTGCGGCTGGCTGCCAGCTGGTTGCAAGCTGCGACCTGGCGGTGGCGGCGGACGGCACGCGGTTCGGCGTCAACGGGGTCAATATCGGCCTGTTCTGCTCGACGCCGATGGTGGCCTTGTCGCGCAACGTACCGCGCAAGGCCGCGTTCGAAATGCTCACCACAGGTGAGTTCATCGACGCAGCGCGAGCGCGGGAGCTGGGGCTTGTGAACCGCGTCGTTCCGGCGGCGGAGCTTTCCGGGGCGACGCTGGCGCTTGCGCAGGTGGTAGCGGCCAAGCTCACAGCGGCAGTGAAGATCGGCAAGCGCGCGTTCTACGAGCAGGCGTCCATGAGTCTGGCGGACGCCTATGCTCACACGGCGCGGGTGATGGCGGAGAACATGATGCTCGCCGAAACTGCGGAAGGCATCCAGGCCTTCATCGACAAGCGTCACCCAGAGTGGCGAGATCAATAGCGCGATGGCTGCTCCGTTGTTCGACCGCCGCGACCTTTCTGGACCATTCGACATCGTCGGCGATGTGCACGGTTGCTGCGACGAACTTGAAGAGCTGCTCACCTTGCTTGGCTACCGCGTCGGCTGGCAGTGCAAGGATGTCAGCGTGACGCCGCCTGCGGGACGCACGCTGGTGTTTGTGGGCGACCTGGTCGATCGAGGCCCGCGGACGCCGGATGTGTTGCGGATTGCGATGAGCATGGTGGCGCAGGGGGCGGCGCTGTGCGTGGAGGGCAATCACGACAACAAGTTCATGCGGTGGCTGTCGGGCGCGAATGTGAAGCCGGCGCATGGACTACAGGCGTCGATCGACCAGATGGCGGAGCAAGGCCCGGCGTTTCGCGCCCCTGCGCGGAACTTCCTGGGGTCGCTACCACCCTATCTCTGGCTCGATAGCGGGGCGCTGGTTGTGGCGCACGCAGGGCTGAAAAGCGAGATGATCGGCAAGGCAGGCGGCAAGGTGCGGTCGTTCGCGCTGTATGGCGAGACAACGGGCGAGACGGATGGCTTTGGCAATCCGGTGCGGCTCAACTGGGCGCTGGATTATCGCGGCGATGCGGCTGTGGTGTATGGTCATGTCGCGGGGCCGAAGGTTCAGGCGGTGAACAACACCTGGTGCATCGATACGGGCTGCTGCTTCGGCGGCGCACTGACGGCGCTGCGCTGGCCGGAGCGAGACCTGGTCAGCGTGTCGGCGCGGAAGGTGTGGTTCGAGCCGACGCGGCCGCTGGCTGATCGAATTCGATAGCTGATCTGGCTTGACGGCGTCTGGTTCGCGGTTTCCTGATGGGCAAGACATCAAGGGAAACGCGCCATGAAGACTCGCATCACGGAACTGTTCGGCATCGAGCACCCGATCATCCAGGGCGGCATGCACTATGTGGGCTTTGCCGAGATGGCGGCCGCCGTTTCCGAGGCTGGCGGGCTCGGGATCATCACGGGCCTGACGCAGAAGACGCCGGAAGGGCTACGCGCGGAAATCCGGCGCTGCCGCGAGATGACGAAGAAGCCGTTCGGCGTGAACCTCACCTTCCTGCCGTCTGTGACGCCGCCTGATTATCCGGGCTTCGTGCGCACCATCATCGAGGAAGGCATCAAGATCGTGGAGACCGCTGGCAACAACCCGGCGCAGGTGATGCCCTTCTTCAAGGAGGCGGGCGTCAAGGTGATCCACAAGTGCACGTCGGTGCGGCACTCGCTGAAAGCCGAGAAGATCGGCTGCGATGCGGTCAGCGTCGATGGCTTCGAGTGCGGCGGCCATCCGGGCGAGGACGACGTGCCGAATTTCATCCTGCTGCCGCGCGCGGCGGAGGAGCTCAAGATTCCCTTCGTTGCTTCGGGAGGCATGGCGGACGGCAGGTCGCTCGTCGCCGCGATGGCGCTGGGCGCGGAAGGCATGAACATGGGCACGCGCTTCATGGCGACCAAGGACGCGCCCATCCACCAGAATGTGAAGGATGCGCTGGTGAAGGCGAGCGAGCTGGACACGCGCCTGGTCATGCGCCCGCTGCGCAACACGGAGCGGGTGCTTAACAATGCCGGCGTGACGAAGATTCTCGAGAAAGAGAAGCAGCTCGGCGCCGGCATCAAGTTCGAGGACATCATCGAGGAAGTGGCCGGCGTCTATCCGCGCATCATGAAGGAAGGCGACATGGATGCCGGCGCCTGGAGCTGCGGCATGGTCGCGGGGCTCATCCACGACATCCCGACCGTGAAGGAACTGATCGACCGCATCATGCGCGAGGCGGAAGAGATCATCACCAAGCGTTTGACGGGTGCGGTTCGCGGTTGATCGACACCTAACGCAGTGCGCTTACAGCACGCTTGCGGCGGCGCCTTGCAGCGTCGCCGCAATGCTTTCGGGAAGGCGCGCCTGTGTGCCGTCGCTGAAGGTCAGCATGGCGGGCAGGCCTTCGGGCGACTTGCCTGAGAGCACGCCGTACATCACCAAAGCTGCGAGATACGAGCCGTAGGCGTTGGGGTGGATGCCGTCGCCGGAGTAGAGCGGGATCTCGGCGGGGGTTGCGCGCCAGGCTGCCCCGACGGGGAAGAACAGCGCGCCGATGTCGTCTGCTGCGAGGCGGTAGGAGTCGATCACGGCGTCAAAATCTTCCGGTCGCGACTGTTGCGGCCAGACGCAGAAGAGCGCGGGACGCGCGCCAGCGGCGGCGATGAATTTGGCGAAACGCTTGACGCTGCTACGGAGATCGCGGCGGCTTTCCGGTTGCGCGGAGGGGCCCTGCTGCATCACCACGGTCGACCAGCCGCCGCGGGCTATGGCTTTCTCCGCTTCGCGCCGCGGTGAGTACCAGTGATCGAAAAGGCTGATGCCAGGCATCGCCATCATCTCAGTACTGGCCGCTGCGCCAGCGCCCGCGAAAACGGCTTCGACAATCCGGGGTAGATTGTTGGTGTAGGTGAGGCTGTTGCCGATGAAGAGGACGCGCTGCGGCGGCGCGTCCTGTGCGAACGCCGGTGCGGTGGCGGCGACGAGCGCGCCGACCACGATGGCCCGGCGCGTTGCTGGGCGTGGATGCGAACTGTTGCTCATACATGGCCTTCCTCTCGCGAGCATGGAGAGCCGGGGAAATTTGGGCAACGCACAAAGAAGAAGGGCGGCGCACCGAAGCACGCCGCCCCTGGTTTTTGTCAGCCCGGAGAAAAGCCTACTCGGCTTTCACTTCCGGCAGGCCGCCTGCGGCCGGCATCGATTTCTTCGTGAGGAACACCGCGACGTTGCGCTTGTCTTCCTCCGACAGGCCAGTGACCGCGCCGGCCATCATCGGGACGGGGGTGGTAAGCGCCTGAATGATCTTGTCGTTGTCGAAGGTCGCGAGCTTGTCCATCTTCGGAGCGTTCATCATGCCGGGCTCGTGGCACATCTTGCACTTGGCCTCATAGAGGGCGGCGCCTTCCGCCGGGCCGGGCTCGGCAAAGGCTGGCGCGGCAAGGACCGCAAGACCGAGAACAGCAGCAGCAGCGAATTTCATAGAAGCCCTCCAGATGACGTAGCGCCCGCTTTTAGTCGGCCCGATCTGAACAGGCCATGACCAAGCGCAGTATTTGCTGACATGCGGCCTTTTGGTCTCACGAAGGGGTGGAATCGCCCTTTTGGTGGCCGGATGATATAAGATCTGCTCGATCGGGCGGCCGGGCGATCGCTGGCATGCAAGTGCTGGAGGAAAGTCCGGGCTCCACGAAGGCAAGGCGGCGGATAACGTCCGCCCGGAGCGGTGCCTAACTGGCGCCGGGCCGAGGGATAGCGCCACAGAAAGCAAACCGCCCGGGGCTGGTCCCAGGGTAAGGGTGAAAGGGTGGGGTAAGAGCCCACCGCGTTCCTGGCGACAGGGATGGCAAGGCAAGCCCCGCCTGGAGCAAGACCGAATAGGGACGGACGCTAGGAAACTGGCAGGCGCGCTTTCGCGCTCCGTCCGGGTTGGTCGCGCGAGGCGGTCCGCAAGGGCCGTCCCAGAGGAATGGTCGCCCAGGGGCCGCAAGGCCCTGGACAGAACCCGGCTTACAGGCCGTCCGATCGAGATTTTTCCCATTTGCTGTGGACAGCTTTGTAGCGGCCAAGGTGTCCGCCAAGCGCCTGACTCCACGGGAGTTAGGAGGGCGGAATTCACAGGTCGTAAACCACTTATCCACAACCCGGACGATATAGCTCACCGATCTACCGGATTTGTTCCGTTCGCTGACGTCCCAAAGGTTAACGGCGGGCTAAGGTCCCGTTGTTTCCCATATAGCCCCATGGTATCCCGTAAACCTCCACGGATGGGGCTCCGTGGCGGGACAGTTTGGGGCGCGATCCCATCCGGGAACGGCGCATAGCGGGCATTTGGGAGCATGTTTCTCTCCTCTTTCGAGAGCAGCGTAGACGCAAAGAAGCGGGTCTCGATCCCGGCCGCCTTTCGCAAGGCGATCGGGCGCGCAGACAGCGTGTTCCTGTGGCCCTCGCTGGACAAGCCGTGCATCGAGGGAGCGGGTCAGCGCCTGATGGAAGAGTTCGACGCCTCGATGAGCGAGCTGGACCTGATGGATCCGCGTCGCATCGCGCTCGCGAACTACATCATGGGGGAGGCCCGGCAGGCGAAGCTGGACGAGGGCGGACGGGTGGTTCTCGACGCCGAGCTGCTGGCGGTCGCAGGCGTTTCGGAGAAGGCGAAGTTCGTAGGGCTGGGCGATCGTTTTCAGATCTGGGAGCCCGCCGCCTACGAAGGCGAAAAGGCCAAGATGCGCGCGCTCGCCAGGGAAAACCTCGGTCTGCTCAAGGCCAAGCCGCGCCGTCCCGAGGATGCGGCCGAATGAGCGATGGTCCCGTATCACCCCATGCAGGCACGCATGTTCCGGTTCTGGCCGAGGAAGTGATCCATGCGCTGGCGCCGGTTGCAGGCGCTGTGATGGTGGACGGCACCTATGGCGGTGGCGGTTATGCGCGGGCAGCGCTCGCGGTGGCAAACTTCACGCTGATCGCGATCGACCGCGACCCCGAGGCGATGGAGCGGGCATGGGCGCATGCGGGCAAGGATCCCCGCGTCATTCCTGCGGCGGGGCGGTTCGGCGAGATCGAGCAGATCCTGCACGCCATGAGTCGCGACCAGGTCGACGGCATCATGCTGGACCTCGGCGTGTCATCCTTCCAGATCGACGAGGCGGAGCGCGGCTTCTCCTTCATGCGCGACGGTCCGCTTGACATGCGGATGGAAAAGCGCGGCCCAAGCGCCGCCGACGCCGTCAATCACCTGACCGAGGGCGAGCTCGCCGACATCATCCACATTCTCGGCGAGGAGCATGCCGCGCGGCGGATTGCGCGCGAACTTGTGCATCGCCGTCGCTCACAGCCGTTCACGACGACGCTGGACCTTGCAGATGTCGTCGAGAAGGCGCTGGGCGGGAGGCGCGGCAAGCCCACGCATCCTGCGACTCGCACCTTCCAGGCGCTGCGAATGTGGGTGAACGACGAGTCCGGCGAGCTGGTGCGGGCGCTGGCCGCGGCCGAGCGTGTGCTGAAACCGGGCGGAAGGCTGGTGATCGTAACCTTCCATTCAATCGAGGACCGCATCGTCAAACTCTTCCTGCGGTCGCGTTCCGGCAACGATCCTGGCGTCTCGCGCCACTTGCCGAAGATGGCCAAGGGAAAGGCGCCAACGTTCGAGGTGCTCCAGCGCAAGGCGATCGAGCCGAGCGAGGCGGAGACAGCGAGCAATCCGCGCGCACGTTCGGCGCGACTGCGCTGGGCACTGCGCACCGAGGCTCCGGCCTGGAATGTCGACGCCGACGACGGGTTCCGCCTGCCGGGACTCAAACAGCTTGAAGGAGTTGCCTGATGAAACGCCTGGCCATCATCGGCGGACTGGTCGTCGCGGTGCTCGCGGTCGCTGTCTATCGTGCCAAGCTGAGCGCGGAAGAAACGCAGGTCCGTATCGACGAACTTAAGATCGAGGCGCAGGCCGAAGAGGCCGCCATCGCCACCCTGCGCGCCGATGAGGCGGTGCTGACCCGCCCGGAGCGCATCGGCGGGATTGCGCAGCAGCAGCTCGGGCTCGAGCCCGCCAACCCCAGCCAGTATGTTGCGCCTGAAGCACTGAAGCAGCGGCTTGGCGAGGAGAAGCTGCGCCTGCCCCAACGGACAGATGTCCCCGCCGAGGGGGCCAAGCCGCAGCAGCAATGAGAGCTTACGCAGCGCCATATCCGAAGGACGTCTGGGGTCCGCGCCGCGCCCGCATCATCGCGGTCGGCCTCGCGCTGATCTTCACAGTCATCGTGGGCCGCTCGGCCTATGTTGCGTTCAACGGACCTGACCGCAGCGCCGTGCCAGTCGCTGCGGTGGAAGCCGTGCGCCGCGCCGACATCGTGGATCGTCGCGGCGAATTGCTGGCGACCACGGTGGAGGGGACATCGCTTGCGGTCGACCCAAGCGCGATCTGGGATTCGCGCGACGTCGTGGCTGGCATCCGCACCGTCTTCCCCGACCTGCGCGAGGACGCACTGACGGCGATGATGGCGGACAAGAAGCGTCAGTTCGCCTGGGTCAGGCGCGGGCTCGACGAGGAGCAGATCAAGGCGCTGAAGGAGCTGGGCGTGGAGGGCCTGATGTTCGTCAGCGAGCCTCAGCGGCGCTATCCGGGCGGGAGCCTCGCCGGGCACGTTCTCGGCTACACCAGCATCGATGGCGACGGGCTCGAAGGCATCGAGCGGGTCTATGATGACCGGCTGAAGCAGGGCGGCGAGGCGCTGCAGCTGACGCTCGACGCCAGCGTGCAGTTCGTCGTGGAAGAGGAGCTCACGCGCGCCTTCGCCGACTTCGACATGAAGGGCGGGGCGGGCATCGTGATCGATGCGCACACCGGTGCGGTTCGCGCGATCGCGTCGTGGCCGCAGATCGACCCGCGCCTGCGCGGCGAGGAAGGCGACGACGCCAGGACCAACCGCGCGCTCAACGCGCGGATGGAGCTGGGATCGATCTACAAGCCGCTGACGGTCGCCGCCGCGCTTGAGGCTGGCGCCCTGCACACCGCCGATACGTTCGACGTGTCAAAGCCGGTGAAGATCGGCGCGGTGACGGTTCGTGACCAGCATCCGCTGGCGCGTGTGTCGGGCAAGGCGGCGACGGCGGAAGACATTCTCGCCGAGAGCTCCAATATCGGCACGGCGCTGATCGCGCAGCGGATGGGCGTGGACCAGCAGAAGGCGTTTCTCGGCAAGGTCGGGCTTCTGGCCGGTCATGGCGGCGAGGGACCGCAATGGGCCTCGCCGCTGATCCCGCAGCGTTGGGATGAGACCGCGATGGCGACCGTGGCCTATGGCCACGGCATTTCAGTTAGCCCCCTCGCGTTCGCGATGACCTACGCGCCCTTCGCCAATGGCGGCGAGTATGTCGCTCCGGCTTTCCTCGAACCTGTCGATCCAGACAAGGTGAAGCGTTCGCGGGTGATGTCACAGCGGACCGCTGATGCGGTGCTGGGCATGATGCGCACAACGGTCACGCAAGGTTCCGGCAAGCTGGCGAACGCAAACGGCTATGAAGTCGCGGGCAAGACGGGCACGGCGGAGAAGCCGACGCCCGACGGTTACGATCCGGACAGGAACATAACTTCGTTCGCCGCAGTCTTCCCGGCATCCCGCCCACAATTTGTCGTGCTAGTCGTGCTCGATGAAGCGCAGCCCAGAACGGGCGAGCAGCGCACAGCTGCCTATACGGCAGCATCGATCGCCGGAAAAGTGATCGCGCGCGCGGCCCCGCTGCTGGATGTGCAGCCCGTGCTGGAGGCCACCGCGACGCGCGGCATCGCTCCCGTCGCACGGATCAGTGGGGAGGCGGACGCGCAATGAGACTCGATACCCTTATCCCGGGCGCAACTGCGCTGGAGATCACCGGCATCACGGCCGACAGCCGCAAGGTGCGGCCGGGCTATCTGTTTGCGGCGCTGCGTGGCGTAGCGAAGGATGGCCGCGAGTATATCGAATCGGCGATCAAGGCCGGTGCGGTGGCGATCCTCACCGATGATCGTCCGGGCGAATGGGCCGTGCCTGCTGTGAAGACGGTTGAGCCGCGCCTGACGCTGGCCAATGCGGCGGCGGCTTTCCATCCACTGCAGCCGGGAATCGTCGCAGCGGTGACCGGTACGAACGGCAAAAGCTCGACGGTCGATTTCCTCCGCCAGATCTGGGCGAGCATGGGCCGCAAGGCGGCGTCAATGGGCACGCTGGGCGCCATCGGTCCTTCGGGCGTGGTCGATCTCGGTCACACGACGCCGGACCCAGTCGCCATTCACGACACGCTTGAGAAACTGGCGAAGGAAGGCGTGACGCACGCGGCGATGGAGGCGTCCAGCCACGGCCTTTCGCAGTACCGCCTGCATGGCGTGAAGCTGGCGGCCGGAGCGTTCACCAACCTCACGCAGGACCATCTCGACTACCATGCCGACTTCGACGATTACCGCCGCGCAAAGATGAAGCTGTTCTCGGAACTGCTTCCGGCGGGCGCGCCTGCCGTGATCAATGCGGACAGCCCGGAGCTCGAAAGGTTCGAGGCGGTCGCCCAGAAGGCGGGACTCAGGACATTCACCGTCGGCTGGCGCGGTCGTGATCTGCGTATCTCTGAGGCACTGCCGCGCGGCACAGGGCAGGACCTCGTCATCCAGTGGGGCGGCGGGCCGAGCGCTGGCAATGAACGCAAGGTTCACCTGCCGCTGATCGGCGAGTTCCAGGCGCTGAACGCCCTGTGCGCGGCCGGCATCGCGATGGCGCTGGGCGATGATGTGCACGCGGTCCTTGACGGGTTGACCCAGCTAAAGGGTGTGCATGGCCGACTCGAGCTTGTTGGCCAGACGGCGGGCAAGGCGCCGGTGTTTGTCGACTACGCCCATACGCCTGACGGGCTCAACGTGTTGCTGCGCGCGGCGCGACCGCATGTGAGGGGCAAGCTGATTGTTGTGTTCGGCTGTGGCGGCGATCGCGACGCGACCAAGAGGCCGGTCATGGGCGATGTTGCGCGGCGTCTTGCGGACGAGGTGATCGTCACGGACGACAATCCGCGTTCTGAAGAGCCTGCGGCGATCCGCGCTGCGATCTGCAAGGGTGCTCCGGACGCCAGCGAAATCGGCGACAGGGCGTCTGCGATCCAGGAAGGCGTGCGCCGTCTCAAGCCAGGCGATGCGCTGGTGATTGCGGGCAAGGGCCACGAGACCGGGCAGATCGTGAAGGACGTTACGATCCCGTTCTCCGATTTCGACGTTGCCCGCGACGCGCTGAAGGATGTGGGGGGGACGCATGGTTGACGCCCCGTCTCCCCTCTGGACCTCCAATGAGGCCGCCGCCTCGACGGGCGGCAAGGCGTTCGGGACGTGGGCTGTGAACGGCGTGTCGATCGACACACGCTCGCTGCAGCCGGGCAATCTCTTCGTGGCGCTGACCGATGTGCGCGACGGGCATGACTTTGTTGCCAACGCGTTCGCGGCAGGCGCTGAGGCGGCGTTCGTGTCGCGCGACGTGCTGGGAGGCCATCCGGGCCTGCTGGTGGATGATGTGCTGCCGGCGCTGGAGCGTATGGGGCTCGCCGCGCGCGCAAGAACGGACGCGGTCTGCGCGGCGGTGACGGGCTCGGTGGGCAAGACAAGCGTCAAGGAGATGCTGGCGCGCATCTATCGCGCGGCGGGCAGGGCGCATTGGTCGGACAAGTCATTCAACAATCACTGGGGCGTACCGTTGACGCTCGCCCGCATGCCGCGCGAGACCGAGCGGGCGATCTTCGAGATCGGCATGAACACGCCAGGCGAGATCGCGCCGCGTTCAGCCATGGTGCGCCCACATGTGGCCATGATCACACGGATTGCTCCCGCGCATCTGCAGGGCATGGGCTCGATCGAGGGCGTGGCGGACGAGAAGTCGCAGATCTTTGCCGGCCTGCAGGATGGCGGCGCGGCGATCCTGCCGGCCGAAGACAAGTTCCATGGCCGCCTGCGTGCGGCGGCATTGCAGCTGCAGCCGACGGCAAGGCTTTACACCTATGGCGGAGCCGCGGGCCCGCGTGCCGCGACGCCGCTGCGTTATGAGACCGACGGCTTTGCCTCGCGCGTCGATATCGACGTGATGGGCGAGATTGTGAGCGTCAGCCTCAACGCAGTGGGCGAACACTGGGCCGGCAATGCCTCGCTGGCGCTTCTCGCCGCTGTTCTGTCCGGCGTGCCGGCGAGCGATGCAGCCGAGGCGCTTTCAGGCTATGCGCCGCCTGCGGGGCGAGGTGTGGCGGAGATACTTGAGCTGCCGCAGGGTGGCGAAGTGACGCTGGTGGATGACGCCTACAATGCAAACCCTGAATCCATGCGCGCGGCCATCGAAGGCTTCGGGCGCAGGCCGGGCCGCCGCATCGTTGCACTTGGCGAAATGCGCGAACTCGGCGAGGGCTCTGCCGCGCTTCATGCAGCATTGGCTGATGCGATCATCGCCGCGAACGTTTCGCATGCGGTGCTGTCTGGAGGCGAGATGAAGCATCTGGCGGACGCGCTGAAATCGCGTGCGCCGTCAATCCGGGTCGAACATGTCACAGGTCCGGCAGAAGCTGCCGCGCAGGTCAAAAGCTGGTTAGAAGCGGGGGACGCCGTCTTGATCAAAGGCTCGAATGCGTCCGGCATGGCGCGTGTAGGAACGGCGCTCAGGCAGATGAGCGAAAGCGCCGCCGCCAAACCGCAGAACGCGTCAGGGGCGTAGCATGCTTTACCATCTCCTTTCGCCCTATACGGGCGAGCTGAACCTGTTCAGCTTCGTGACGTTCCGCGTCGCGCTCGGCCTGACGACCGGGCTGATCCTCACCATGCTGTTCGGCTATCCGATGATCCTCTGGCTGCGGAAGAAGCAGGGCAAGGGCCAGCCCATCCGCACCGACGGCCCCGAAAGCCACCAGGCCAAGAAAGGCACGCCCACCATGGGCGGCTTCCTCATCCTGTTCGGGATCCTGTCGGGCACGCTGCTGTGGGCCGACCTCACCAACCAGTACATCTGGATCGTGCTGTTCGTGACCGTGGGGTTCTGTTTCGTCGGCTTCATTGATGACTACCAGAAGGTCACGAAGAAAGGCACGGCCGGGCTCTCGGGGAAAGTCAGGCTGCTGATGGAGTTCGTCATCGCCGGCATCGCGGTGTGGTGGATCTCCGTCTATGCGCAGGCGACGACCGATGCAGCGCTTGCCGCCGGCACGCTGGCGGTCGCGCCGCAGGATGGTTTCGCGACAGGTCTCGCGCTGCCGTTCCTGAAAGACTTCATGTTCGACCTTACGATCTATGGCTTCATCGCCTTCGGCGCGTTCGTGATCGTGGGTGCGGGGAACGCCGTGAACTTCACCGACGGTCTTGACGGTCTCGCTATTGGGCCGGTGATGATCGCTGGCGCAACATTTGGCTTTATCGCCTACGCGACCGGAACGCCGCGCTTTGCTGACTACTTGCTGTTGTCACCCACGCCCGGCACGGCGGAACTCTCTGTGGTGATGGGCTCGCTACTTGGCGGCGGGCTCGGCTTTCTCTGGTACAATGCTCCGCCGGCAAAGATCTTCATGGGCGACACCGGATCGCTGGCGCTGGGCGGATGCCTCGGCGCGATGGCGGTGTGCGTGAAGCACGAGATCGTTCTGGCGATCGTCGGCGGCTTGTTCCTGTTCGAGGCGTTGTCGGTCATCATCCAGGTCGTCTACTTCAAGGCGACCGGAAAGCGCTTCTTCAAGATGGCGCCGGTGCACCACCATTTCGAGAAGCTGGGCTGGTCGGAGCCGACCGTCGTCATCCGCTTCTGGATCATTGCCTTCCTGCTGGCTCTGGCCGGCCTCGCAACCCTGCGTCTGAGGTGAGACACAGGTGATTCCGGTCCGCACATTCGAGGGAAAGGACGTGGCAGTGTTCGGCCTTGGCAGGTCGGGCATCGCGACGTGCAAGGCCCTCATGGCCGGCGGCGCCCGCGTGTACGCATGGGACGACAACGAGAATTCGCGCAAGGCGGCTGAGGCCGCGGGCGTACCGCTGGTCGATCTCAACCGCCGCGACTGGCAGACATTCGCAGCGCTGGTGCTGTCGCCGGGCATTCCGTTCCGCTTCCCCGAGCCGCACCGCTTCGTACGTATGGCGCAGATGGTGGGCGTTCCTGTGATCGGCGACATGGAGCTGTTCGCCCGCGCCGTGAACGAGTTCCGCTCGGTCGAGCGTCCGCGCATCGTCGGCATCACCGGCACCAACGGAAAGTCGACCACTACGGCGCTGATCGGCCACATCCTGAAGACGTGCGGCAAGGATGTGCGCGTCGGCGGCAACATCGGCGTGGGCGTGCTCGACCTCGAGAAGCTTCACGCCGAGGCGATCTATGTGCTGGAGCTGTCGAGTTACCAGCTCGACCTCGCAGAGAGCCTGCGCTGCGACGTCGCCGTGATGCTGAACATCTCGCCGGACCATCTCTCACGTCATGGCGGCATGGACGGCTATGTCGGTGCCAAGCGTCGCATTTTCCGCAACCAGGGTCCGGACGATGTCGCCATCATCGGCGTTGACGACATGCGTTCAGGGGTCATGTCGACGCAGCTGACCAGCGAGGGTCTGCGCCGCGTGATCCCGATCTCGGCTGAGTACGGCCTTGGTCGCGGCGTCGCCGTGCTCGACGGCATGCTGCAGGACTCCATCGCGGGACGTGCGGAACAGCCCGTCAGCGTCGCCGGCGCCAAGGCGCTGCCCGGCCGCCACAACCACCAGAACATCGCGGCCGCCTATGCCGCCTGCCACGCGCTGGGCCTTGAGCCGGCGGATATTCTTGCTGCGATCAATAGCTTCCCGGGTCTGCCGCACAGGCTCGAGAATATCGGCGCCATCGACGGCGTGCGGTTTGTCAACGATTCGAAAGCCACCAACGCCCAGGCAGCCGAGCAGGCGATCCGCGCTTTCCCGAATGCGTGGTGGATTGTCGGCGGCCGGCCGAAGGAAGAGGGCATCGACGACCTCGCTCCGCTGTTCGGCATGGTCCGCAAGGCTTACCTGATCGGTGAATCCACCGACGCCTTCGCGCGCGCGCTCGAGGGCAAGCTCGACCATGTGAAGTGCCGCACCATCGACGTCGCTGTGCAACAGGCATTCGAGGAGGCGCGCGTCTCTGGCGTCGAGGGCGCTGTCGTCCTGTTCTCGCCCGCCTGCGCGAGCTTCGACCAGTTCCGCGACTTCGAGCAGCGCGGTCTCGCCTTCCGGCAGGAAGCGGTGAAGCTCGTGAAGCGCCGCTCGCCAACCGAGCCGGCGTGAGCCCGCGATGCAGATCTTCAAGCGGTCCGATACATCGCCCCTCGCCGAATGGTGGCGCACGGTCGACAAGGGTCTGATCGCCGCGGCGCTTATCCTGCTGGGCGCAGGCATCGTGCTGTCGCTGGCGGCGGGGCCGGCGGCGGCGGCCAAGCTGGACATCGAGGACCCCTTCCACTTCGTCTACCGGCAGGCGGGGTTTGTCCTTGCCGCCATCGGCATCCTGCTCGGCTCGTCCCTGCTCGATCCGGTGTGGGCGCGGCGTGTCTGTCTTGCCCTGTTCGTGCTGTGCTTCCTGCTGATGGCGGGGCTGCTGCTTTTCGGGCATGAGGCAAAGGGCGCGACGCGCTGGATCAGATTGTGGGGAACCACTTTCCAGCCATCCGAGATCATCAAGCCGGCACTGGTTGTGTTGACGGCATGGCTGCTGGCGCAGCGTGACAAGTTTCCGGCAGGGCCATGGGCGCCGATCGCCTTTGCCTTCTACGCCGTGACGGTGGGGCTGTTGCTGCTGCAGCCTGATGTCGGCCAGTCTGCGCTGGTGACGGCGGCGTTTGTCATCGTGTTCTTCGTGGCTGGCCTGCCCTGGATATGGGTGGGCGTCTTCGCGGTTCTTGGCACGATCCTGCCCGTGCTGCTCTATTCGATCATCCCGCACGTGCGCTTCCGCGTCGACTCCTTCCTCAACCCCACCGACTACGACACCTACCAGATTGACAAGGCGCGGCAGGCGATCGAGCGCGGCGGGCTGTTCGGCGTTGGGCCGGGCGAGGGCACGGTGAAGCGCGTGCTGCCGGATGCGCACACCGACTTCGTCTATGCCGTGGCGGGCGAGGAATTCGGGCTGATCCTGCTCGTCCTGCTCACCGTGATCTTCGCGGTTATCGCAATCAAGGGCATCATGGAAGCCTCGAAGCAGGCCGACATCTATCAGCGCGCCGCTGGCGTTGGCCTTTATGCGATCTTTGGCCTGCAGGCCGCGGTCAACATGTCGGTGAACCTGTCGCTGATCCCGCCAAAGGGGATGACGCTGCCGCTTGTTTCCTCAGGTGGATCGTCGCTGCTCGGTTCGGCGCTAACACTCGGACTTGCGCTGGCGCTCACGCGCAGGCAGCCGGAATCCACACTTTCGCATCTGAGGCACGTATGACGTCTTCCCTGTCAACCGGGACCAAACCCCTCGTCGTGGTCGCCGCAGGTGGCACGGGCGGGCACATGTTTCCGGCCCAGGCCTTCGCCGACGAGATGCACGCGCGTGGCTGGACGGTGGCGCTGGTGACGGACGAGCGCGGCGCAAAGTATGCCACCAACTTTCCGGCCGACTGGCGCCTGCAGGTCGAGGCGGCGACGTTCGGATCCAAGCTGCCGCATAAGCTGCTGGCAAGCGCCCTGAAACTGCGCAAGGGCACGGCCGAGGCGCGCCGCAATTTCGAGAAGACCAAGCCGAAGATCGTTGCGGGGTTCGGCGGCTACCCTTCCTATCCCTCGCTCTCGGCCGCGCGCGCCATGCGCGTGCCAATCGTCATCCACGAGCAGAACTCGGTGCTTGGTCGTGTCAACCGGCTGTTCGCGAAAAGCGCAAAGTTCGTTGCATGTGGATTCGACCGGCTCGACCGCCTGCCGCCCGGGGCGGAGGGGACCAAGCGCGTGGTCGGCAACCCGGTGCGCAATCCGATCAAGGCGGTGCGCGAAAGGCCTTATCCGGACCTCGACGATGCGGGTCCGCTCAATCTCCTGATCACCGGCGGCAGCCAGGGCGCGCGGCTGTTCGGCGATGTGATCCCCAAGGCGATTGTTGGACTCCCGGCGGCGCAGAAGGCGCGGCTGCACGTGGTTCAGCAGGCGCGGGAAGAACAGCTGGAGGCTGTCCGCGCAGTCTACAAGGACGCTGGCGTGAAGGCGACCGTCGAAGCCTTCTTTTCCGACATGCAGGACCGTCTGGCGGCAGCCCACCTCGTGATCGCGCGCGCGGGCGCATCGACCGTTACGGAACTCGCTGTGGCGGGGCGGCCGTCGATCCTCATCCCGCTTGGTATCGCGATGGACGATCACCAGACCGCCAACGCCGAAGGCATGGTGACAGGCGCTGCGGCCGACGTTGTTCCCGAGCCGAAGTTCAATGTCGAGGCGTTCACGCCCTTGCTGCTTGAACGCCTAACCAACTCCGGCGTGCTGAAGGCGCGTGCCCGCGCCGCCTGGCAGCTGGGCAAGCCAAACGCCGCGAAGGAGCTGGCCGATCTTGCGGAGCAGGCGGCGGGTGTGTCAGCAAGGGCGAATGCGTAGATCCATCCCCTTCGACGTCGGCGCGGTACATTTTGTCGGCATAGGCGGCATCGGCATGTCCGGTATTGCCGAGGTCATGCTGAACCTTGGCTATCAGGTATCCGGCTCCGACATGAAGGCGAGCGCGAATACTGATCGTCTCGCCAAGCGCGGCGCCAAGATCATGATCGGCCACAAGGCCGAGAATATCGAGGGCGTCGGCGCGCTGGTGATCTCGACCGCCATCAAGGGCGGCAACCCAGAAGTCGATGCGGCGCGGGCACGGGCCATTCCGGTGGTGCGGCGGGCGGACATGCTGGCCGAGCTGATCCGGCTGAAGTGGACTGTTGCGATCGCCGGCACGCACGGCAAGACGACGACGACATCGATGGTGGCGGCGCTGCTCGATGGCGTGGGCCTTGATCCGACCGTGATCAATGGCGGCGTGATCAATGCCTATGCCTCGAATGCCAAGCTCGGGCAGGGCGAGTGGATGGTGGTGGAGGCTGACGAAAGCGACGGCACCTTCACCAAGCTGCGCCCGACGGTCTGCATCGTGACCAACATCGATCCCGAGCACATGGATCACTACGGCTCGATGGAAGCGCTGCGGAAGGGTTTCGATACCTTCGTCGAGAATCTGCCGTTCTACGGCTTCGCGGTACTTTGCGCAGATCACCCCGAAGTGCAGGCGCTGGCCTCGCGCATCCCGGATCGGCGCCGCATCACCTATGGCTTCAATCCACAGTCGGACCTGTGGGCCGTGAACGTGCAGCCGGAAGCCGGCGGATCGGTGTTCGATCTCGTCCTGCGTTCGCGCGGCGAGACCGACCAGACGCGCTGGGTTGGCCTGCAGCTGCCGATGGCGGGCCGCCACAATGTGCAGAACTCGCTGGCGGCCATTGCGGTGGCGCGCGAGCTTGGCGGCACGGAAGAACAGATCCGCGCAGCTCTGCTGAGGTTCGGCGGGGTCAAGCGCCGCTTCACGCCGGTGGGCGACTGGAATGGCGTGAAGATCATCGACGACTACGGCCACCATCCCGTGGAGATCGCCGCCGTCATGCGCGCCGCGCGCGATGTCCAGGGCCGCGACAAGCGCGTGATCGCCGTGGTGCAGCCGCACCGCTACACGCGCCTGCGCGATCTGTTCGAGCAGTTCTCGACCTGCTTCAATGATGCGGACGAAGTCTATGTCGCGCCGGTCTATGCGGCGGGCGAGCTGCCGATCGACGGCATCAGCCACGAGAGTCTGGTCAAGGGGCTCATCAACCATGGCCATCGCTCGGCGAAGGCGATCGGATCGCTTACGGAACTACCTTCCGTGGTGCGTAACGCTGTGAAGACGAATGACGAGATGGTGGTCTGTCTCGGCGCGGGCGACATCACAACGTATGCAAATGCGCTGGCGGATGACCTGAAGCGCGGCTGAGTGCGGCGGGTTCACAGCGCCGTCCAGCAGGGTTAACAACCCCTGAAATCCGCACCGGCTCGTGGTTAGGCTTACGGTAACCTCGTGCATGCTTCTGGACGGATAACCGGCGCCGGGCGCCGTCATTGCAGATACGGACCAATGAAGAAGACGCATTCCATCATCGCCGCATGCGCCGGCCTCGTCATCGCCCTGACGGGTGGGCTCGTGGTCGGCAACTGGCGCACGGCCGAGGCGACGTCCAAGCAGCCGCAATTCGCGCGGCCCAATTCGCTCAGCTATGCGCGCCCCGCCGCCGACGATCTCACGCGCTATGGCGTGCTCGGCGACGACCAGACGCGCGCGAAGTTGTCGACCGATCTTGCGGCCTGCCGCGCCGCGCTGAAGGCTGCGGGCGTGTCGTTCAACCTCGTTCCAGCGAAGAGCCAGGGCGCCTGCGGCTATGGCGAAGCGCTTGAAGTGAAGGCTTCGCTCGCGTCCTTCACGCCGAATCCGGGCGCCCCGGAAGACCTGCCGATGACCTGCGATCTCGCAGCCCGACTGCACATGTGGGAGCGCCACATCGTCATCCCCGCGGCGGAGAAATACCTCGGCTCGCCTGTCGTCGACATCAAGGCGTTCGGCACATTCCAGTGCCGCACCGTCGCCGGACACGACAAGCTGTCGGAGCATTCATTTGCGAAGGCCGCCGACATTGCCGGATTCGTACTGGCGGACGGGCGGGAGATCAGCGTGCTGGAGGATTATTACGGCAAGGGCGCCAAGGGCGATTTCCTCCGCGAGATCCGCCAGCGTGCATGCGACCTGTTCGATGTGACGCTTGGGCCCGACTACAACGAAGACCACGCCAACCATTTCCACCTTGATGTGGGCGGTCAGCGCGCCTGCCGTTGAGGCGCACTGGTCTCAGACGCGGGCTCGCGCTAGATCGCTTGCATGAGTGCATTTCTTGATCGTCTTCCTCCTGTCCGCGGCAAGATCCTCGCGGATGAGCTACTTGCGCCCTTCACCTGGTTTCGTGTTGGCGGCGCGGCGGACGCGCTGTTCCTGCCGAGGGACGAGGACGATCTCGCCGGCTTTCTGTCGAGGCTCGATCCAATCATTCCGGTGACCGTGCTCGGTGCCGCGTCCAACGTCATCGTGCGCGATGGTGGGGTTGCTGGCGTTGTCGTTCGTCTCGGGCCTGCCTTCGGGAAGGTTGCGACCGGTGGGCTGCGCGTGACGGCGGGGGCAGCGGCGCTGGACGCGCGCGTGTCGGTTGCGGCGGCGAATGCCGGCATTGCGGGGATGGAGTTCTTCTCGGGCGTGCCGGGCACGATCGGCGGCGCGCTGCGGATGAATGCCGGCTGCTACGGCCGCGAGACAAAGGACGTGCTGGTCGAAGCGCGCGCGCTTACACGGGCTGGCAAGAGTGTGCGTCTTTCGAATGCTGATTTCCATTTCAGCTATCGGCATACGGAAGCGCCCGAGGACCTGATTTTTGTCGAGGCGGTGTTCGAAGGAACGCCTGATGAGCCAGCGGCGATCCTCGAACGTATCGAAGCCTTGAAGGCGCGTAGGGAAACCACGCAGCCCATCCGCGAGAAGACGGGCGGATCGACGTTTGCGAATCCCGATCCGCCGGGCACGCCGAACCAGCGCTCATCCTGGAAGCTGGTGGACGAGGCGGGTATGCGTGGCGCGCGGCGAGGCGGGGCGCAGGTGAGCGAACTCCATTGCAACTTCCTGCTCAACACCGGCGAAGCGACGGCGGCCGATATCGAAGGCCTCGGCGAGGATGTGCGCGCGGCGGTGAAGGCGAGGTCGGGCGTCGAGCTGCGCTGGGAGATCAAGCGCATCGGACGGCCTGCTGTGGATGCGACGGTCGAAGGCTGTCTGGCGAAGGATGCGTGAGAGGCGGACCGCGATCGGGTTGCTGGTGCTGTCGCTCGCTGCTTGCCAGCCGGCGGTTGAGCCCCGCGCGCTCGACTCCCAAACTGCCACTGGCGAAGCACCCGAAGCCAAACCTGCGCTGCCCGCTGGTCACGCTCTCGTCGGCGGTCTTGAGGTCGGCATCGAAATCTCCCAGCCCCTCCGCGCACTGGGTACGGAGCCGTTCTGGGGCGTCGAGATCGAGTTCGACGAACTTGTCTTCAGCGGTGTCGATCGGCCTGAGGCGCGGATGGCCAACCCTGGGCCGAGCTTGCAGGAAGGGAATTTCGTCATCGCAGCAAGGGACACGGACGGCCAAACCTTCACGCTCACCATGCGCGAGGTCCAATGCTCGGATGGCATGAGCGACCGCGTCTACCCGCTCGAAGCCGAGGTGCAGTACAAGGGCGAAACCCTGAAAGGCTGCGCCAGCAGCCAGGCGGCCCTGGACGCCCTCCCTCCGCCTTGACCCCGAACGACACGAACCCGTGCCAAATCGCTTGCGCGCCAGCTCCCTATGCGCTACATACTGTGTGACACACACTGTATGGGACATGGGATGTCGGTTTCGGCGGATATCTTAGAGGCGCTCCGGCTGGAGCTGCGGCGTGGGACCCTGATCCTCGCCGTGCTGGGCACGCTGCGCTCGGAAAAATATGGCTACACACTGAAGGCCGAGCTGGGCGGACTGGGCATCGAGATCGAGGAAGGGGCGCTCTACCCGATGCTCCGCCGGCTCGAGACGCAGGGGCTGCTGACGTCCGAATGGCGCGAGGATGCGAAGCGCCAGAAGCGCTTCTACCGGCTCTCGGATGATGGCGCAGCGGCGCTGACGCAGCTGGCCGGCGAATGGCGCGCGATGAACGCGTCGCTCTCAAGCATATTGAAGGGAGTTGGGTCATGAACCCGATCTGGGACTATGTGAAAAAGGTCGAGCGCCATCTGCCGGCCGCGCGCCGCACGGAGGTTGCGGGCGCGCTCTATGCGACCCTCAAGGCGCGCAAGGAGACGATAGAGAAGGCGAAGGGCGCGAAGGCGACCGACGCCGAGATTGCCGACATGCTTGCCGCCGAGGGGGATCCGCTCCGGGTGGCCGAGCGAATCGCGGGTCCGTCAGGAGAGCATGATCTCGTGTCGCGCTATCTTGCATCGGTCGAGCGGCATCTACCGCGCGAGGGGGTGCTGGATGTGATGGCTGAGCTGCGCGAGGCGTTGCGTGCGAAGACCGAGGAGGCCGAGGAGCGGCTTGGTCGCGCGGCGAGCGCGGACGAGATCGCCGCGGTGCTGAAGGCGTTTGGCGCGCCGCCTGTGGTTGCGGCGCGCTATGAGGGGCGGATGCAGTTGATCGGGCCGGTGCTCTATCCCTGGTTCTGGCCGACGCAGCGCACCGCACTCGGCCTCGTGGCTGCCGTCTTTCTGGTGCTTACGGCGTTGCGCGCGTTGGGCACGGATCGTCCGATCCAGGCGGTGCTGGCGCGGATAGACAATCTGCTAGGGCTCGGCCTGATGGCGTTCGCCGCCGTGACACTGGTGTTCATCGCGGTGGAGCGCTGGGGCGATCCGGTGAAGCTGCTGGAGAACCGCTGGGATCCGACGTCGCTGCCGCGCGACAACATCCGCAAGCCGCGCTCGCTGTTTGAATCGGGCGTGTCTGTGTTCTTCGACGTGCTGTTCATTCTGGTCTGGCTGAAGTTCGTGCCGTTCCCGAATGAGCTGCCGCTGCGCGACGGAGCGTCGGTGTCGATCGTGCTGTCACCGGCGTGGAGCGTGGTCTATTGGCCGATCCTTGCGTTGGCCCTCCTGTCTGCAGCGGGGCATCTGCACGACATGGTGCGGCCGGCATGGAACCGGCTACGCTCGGGGATCAGCATCGTGAGTTATGTGGGCGGGCTGGCGGTGCTGGGCGTGTTGTTCCAGGGGCGGCCGTTCGTGGACGTGCAGCCGCGGCCGGGGACGAGCCCGGAAGAGCTGACGCGCGCCGTGGGTCTGGTGGACGGCTTGCTGCTGGTGTCGCTGGGCATCACGGCAGCGATCTGGGCGATTGCGCTGGGCGTCGAGGTGTGGCGGCAGGTGAGGGCGTCGCGCCTTTCGGGCGGTGCGGCGCTGATGGCGGCGTGAGTCCGGCTTGATAAGCGGGGCCAGAGATGAAAGCTGGTTCCGTCGGTCTCGGGTCGCGTTGGAGCTTGCATGTCTTGTCGGATGAATCTGATCGCTGCCGGTCTTGCTGCACTTGCACTTGCGCTGGCTGCTGGCTGCACGAATGCAGCGCCACAGGCTGAACCGCTGCGCGGCGAGGCCATGGTGGCCGCGGCCGATCCGCTGGCGGTCGAGGCGGGCCTCGAGATGCTTCGCCGGGGCGGCAGCGCCATCGACGCGGCGATTGCGGTTGAGATGACGCTCGGGCTGGTGGAACCGGAATCGTCCGGCGTCGGCGGTGGTGGGTTTCTCATCCACTACCGCGCGAGCGACGAAGCCATTGATGCATTTGACGGCCGCGAATGGGCACCGGCGGGGGCAACGCCGGATATGTTCCTCGTCGACGGCAAGCCGCTGTCGTTCGAGCTGGCGCAGGCGAGCGGCAAGTCAATCGGCACCCCGGCGCTGATCCCGATGCTGAAGATGGCCCACGAGCAGCACGGCAAGCTGCCGTGGGCGACCTTGTTCGAGCCGGCGATAAGGCTGGCGGAGGAAGGCTTTGTCGTCGGGCCGCGCCTGAGCCGCAGCCTGCTCAACAACAGGGCGATCTTCGAGGCCGATGCGCAGGCGCGGGCGATCTATCTCGATGCGGCGGGCAAGCCCTGGCCGCAGGGCCATGTTCTGAAGAACCCGCTCTATGCGCAGTCTCTGCGCTCCATTGCATCGGAGGGACCGAAGGCCCTGACGCATGGGCCGATCGCGGACGCAATCGTGGCGGCAGCGCAGCGGCAACCGCGTGCCGGCACGCTAACCCTGGCGGACCTCCAGGCTTATGCGCCGCGGCGGCTCGATCCGCTGTGCGGGTCCTTCCGCGTCTATCGTGTCTGCACGATGCCTAGCCCGAGTTCGGCGAATGCGATGCTGTCGATCCTCGGCCTCTATGAACGCGCGCGCCCGCAGCCGGACGGCCCTGAGAATGTGCAGGATTGGGCGGCTTATGTCTGGGCCAGCCGGCTCTCCTATGTCGACCGCGACCACTATATGGCGGATGACCGCTTTGTTCAGGCGCCGACCAGGGAGATTGTGGCGCCGACCTATCTGGACGCGCGCGCGAAGCTGATCGACCTGTCGAAGGCGCCGCCTGCGATGCCGGTTGGCGCGCCAGCGGGAGAGGCGCTGAAGAACAAGTGGGGCAGCGAGGCGATGCAGGAGCATGGTACGACCCACCTTTCCATCGTCGACCATGACGGCAATGCCGTATCGCTGACGGCGACAATCGAGTCCGAGTATGGTGCACACCGCATGGCGGGCGGGTTCTGGCTCAACAATGAGCTGACGGATTTCTCGCTGCAGCCGGTGATCGACGGCAAGCCGGTTGCCAATGCAGTGGCGCCGCGCAAGGCGCCGCGCTCGTCCATGTCGCCTTCGATCATCACGGATAAAGACGGCGAGCTGGTGATGGTGGCGGGGTCAATGGGCGGCAGCACGATCATCGCGTCGGTGTCGCGCACGATCATCGGCGTGCTCGACTGGAAACAGACGCCGCAGGAAGCGGTTGGCACGGCAATGGTGTTCGCGCGCACACCGGAGATTTCGGTTGAGGCGGATCGCATGCCGAAAGCGATGTCGGATGCGCTGTCGGGGCTCGGATGGCGGGTGTCACGCGATGCGCATTACAGCGGCACGCACGCGATACTGGTGACGCCGCAGGGGCTCGTTGGCGGAGCTGACCCGCGCGAAGAGGGTAAGGCGATCGCTCTGCCGCCGCACTGACTTGATGCATTTACAACATTTTCTGGCTACCCGCAATTTAACTGCGGGCGCCGCTAGGTCAGCTGATTGTTGACACTGTCAATGCGGAGTAAGTTCCGCCGGAATCGGGTTCCAGGGAGACGACGCCGTCATGCAGAAAAACAAGATCGGAGCTGTCGCGCTACTCGCGAGCGTATCCGCCATCATCCTCGCCGCCTGCTCAGCGAGCGAGACATCAGCCAAGCTCGTCGGCGCGAAGGTCGACGACTACATGCTGGTCGACCAGACCGGCATGGGCCACATCCTGAAGTACGACACGATCACCCCGGCGGTGGTTCTGGTGTCGCATGTCAATGGCGACAAGGGCGCGCTGGCGGCGGCCAAGACGGTGCAGGACCTTGCGGCTAAGCACCCGAACGTCGTCTTCCACATGATCAACTCGGCCGATTCCGATACGCGCGACACCATCGCAGCGGAAGCCAAGGCGAACGGTCTCACGATTCCGATCCTCGATGACGAGTACCAGCTGATCGGCAACTCGCTGGGCTTCACCTATGCGGGCGAGGCGGTGATCGTCGACCCGAAGAAGAATTTCGAGATCGTCTATCACGGCCCGGCCGACACGATCGAAGCGGCTCTCACAGAGGTTGTTGCGGGCAAGGCCCCGGCCACGGCTGAAGTGATGGACATCAAGGGCACGAAGCTTGTCTTCGCCGATCGCGGCAAGGAAGCTGAGTTCGCCAAGATCTCGTACTCCAACGACGTCGTGCCGATCCTGATGGCGAAGTGCGTCGACTGCCACCAGCCGAACGGCATCGCTCCGTGGCATATGACAAACTACCAGCAGGTGAAGACCTTCGCGCCGATGATCCGCGAGTCGATCCGCCGTGACCGCATGCCTCCCTTCGACGCCGACAGCCACTATCGCGCGTTCGCGAAGAACGAGAACCTCTCTGCCGAAGAAACGAAAACGCTGGTTCACTGGATCGAAGCTGGTGCGCCGAGCGATATCGCCGAAGGCGGCGAAGACCCGCTGGTGAAGGGCGTGCTGGGGCGACCCGACTGGCCGCTGGGCGAGCCTGACCTGGTCGTCGACATCCCGGCTTACGATGTGCCGGCGGCAGGCGTCGTCGATTACCAGATTCCGGCCGTGAAGAGCCCGCTGACCAAGGGCAAGTGGCTGAAGGCGACGACGTTCAAGCCGGGCAACCGTCAGGGCGTCCACCATATCCTCGCCGGCTGGCTGCCGAAGATGCCAGCGAACGGACGTGGCTTCGACTGGGAAATCTCGATGGGCGGCTATGCCGTTGGTAACGAATCGAACCTTGCGCCGTCCAACTGGGCGACATGGGTGCCGCCGGGCGGCGCCATCTCGTTCCAGATGCACTACACGCCGATCGGCAAGGCCTTCACCGACAACTCGAAGATCGCCTTCTACTTCCAGGACGAAGCGCCTGAGATGATGAAGCGTCAGGTCGTGATCGCCGATCCCTCGATCGAGATCGCTGCTAACACGGCGCGTCATCACGAGACGGCCTATGTGCTGTTCCCGGCCGACGTGCAGATCTATGCAGCGCAGGTCCACGCGCACTATCGCGGCTATGCCTCGAAGCTCACGGCCATCTATCCCGACGGCAAGGAGGAGATCCTCCTCAACATGCCGCACTATGACTTCAACTGGCAGCGTGACTACATCTTCAAGGACTTGATCGACCTGCCGGCCGGCACCAAGCTTGTCGCCGACTACTGGTATGACAACTCGGCGAACAACAAGGCGCTGCAAGGCGACACTACGAAGGCGCTGACCAACCCGGCGAAAAAGATCTTCTGGGGCGACCAGTCCTTCCAGGAGATGCTGTTCACGGCCGTGCAGTTCCGGTGGAAGGACGAGACCCCCGCCAACCCGCGTGACGACCTGCAGGCGGCGCTGCGCCAGACGCAGCTGCTGACGATGGCGGACGACAATCGCGACGGCAAGCTGCAGGAATCCGAGTTGCGGACCGACTCAGAGGAAGGCGCTTCCAACGTCACGAGCGATGGCGTTGCGCCCGTGCACCAGCAGTTCAAGGCCAACTTCGCGGCGATTGACGCCGACAAGGATGGCGGCCTGTCAATGCAGGAACTCGGCGCCGCGATGGAGCAGATGCAGCGCGGACGCAGCCGCTAGCGCGGCTGGGTCTCAATACGCTTCTACGGACTAACCCGGCCGGGCTCACCTGAGTCCGGCCGGTTGCTATTCAGGCTTGGGATATCCCGGGTTTGGATTGCGCACCGCAAGATTGACGGACCAGCTGACCGATGCCGTTCGCGCGCTTGGCGACGAGTTGTCCTCCACCAGCGACACGACGACGGAGTTGAGGCTGTCGGGGCGCGAGAATATGAGCGCTGTCTCGTAATCCTCGTAGTTGCGAACGCGTTCGCCGCCGGCGGCCGCCCAGCCTTGTGGCTCGAGGCACGTCTTCGCGCGGACGGCCAGCTTGTCGTAAGCAGCCGCAGCGGCCACCTTCGCAGCGGCGGCCTTGTCCCACATGTTCTGCGCGCTGGTCTCCTGGAGCATGTTGCAGCGGACATAGTTGAACGGTCCGCCGCCATTGACGCCTTCCTTGGCATTGCCGGCGCGATAGAGCTCGCACGCCGTGAAATCGGCGAACCCGGACGGCGATTTGTTGAGCCTCGGCAGCATGCCGAGCGACTGGCCGGCGGGAACGAGCGAGATGAAGGGCCGCTCCTCGTTGGCCGTCTTCACGACGTGGGCGATGCCCGCGCAGAGCGCGTCAGGCGCCTCCGGCGTCTGGCCATGCGCCATCGGTAGCGCGAGCGACGATGCGGTGATCAGCACAACAAGTCGGCTGGATTTCATGCATGTCCTCCCGATTCCGAGGCAGGGTCGGCGCGCGCTCTGGGAGCGTCAACCTCCGATCGCAGTGCTCAGGCGGCCGTCGCTTCCGCCTCAACGAAGTTCGGCCACTGCCGCATGTACTGGACGAAGCCGGGGGACAGGCCCTCGTCGAGAAGATGCTGGATGGTTACAGGTGTCTGCGGCGAGACGTAGGTGGCGTCCGCCTGCACGCGCTTCGGGAAATCGTGGTGCAGGATGGCGCCGCGTCCGACCACCACGTAGTCGCAGCCAGCGTCGAGGACGCCTGCAGCATCCTTGCCGCTCATCACCTTGCCAGCCGCGCCGAGGCGCACCTGGCCACGAGGCAGCTCAGTGAAGACGCTCATCAGGGTCCGGCCCTTGTGCTCGTCCTCGTTGGGCTCCTTCGCCACATCCCAGAGCGACATGTCGAGGAAGTCGATCTTGCCGTTGCGCAGGACTTCGGCGGCGACGTCACGGATCTCGGCGAGCTTGAGACCAAAACGTTCGGGAGACAGGCGCAGGCCTAGCTGGAAGTCGGGCTTCGCTGCTGCGCGGATGCCGTCGATGATTTCCATGATGATACGTGCGCGGTTCTCCAGGTTGCCGCCATAGCGGTCCTCGCGATGGTTGATCTCCGCCGACAGGAACTGTGCCAGGATATAGCCGTGCGCTCCATGGATCTCGACGCCGTCGAAGCCCGCCTTCTCGGCGCGGACGGCGGCGGCGATGTAGGCGTCGCGCAGGGCTTCGACCTCGGCGAGGGTCAGCGCCCGCGCGCCGGTCTTGGTGTCGTTGGACGGGCAGACGGGCGTTCCGACAAGTTCCTTGGGTGAGCGATTGCCGGCGTGATGGATCTGCAGGGATGAGACCGAGCCATGCGCCTTGATGCCCGCGGCGAGGCGCGCGAGCCCTTCGAGGTGCTTGTCGTCGAACGCGCCGAGCTGACCCGGGAAACCCTGGCCGACCGCCTGCACATGGGCGGCGCAGGTCATCGTGAGGCCAAAGCCGCCTTTCGACCGCAGCGTCAACCAGTTGTATTCGATGTCCGACAGCACCCCGTCAGGATGGCTCTGCGTATTGGTCAGCGGCGCCAGCATGAACCTGTTCTTCCACGCCGGTCCGCGGGCGAGGGTGAGGGGAGAGAAGAGAGACGTCATTGAGCTGGCCCGCGCTTGTGTGAGTGTCCACTGAGGTACGGATTGAAGCGCTGTCCCGCAAGTTAGCCGGGCTAAGCAGTCATCTCATTCCGAGCCAGTCGGTGCTGGAAATCCCGATGTTGCGCCTGAGAAAACTTTGCGTTTCCCCGCGCCAGCGGAGCCGGGGTTCCCGGGATGCGCCTCAAGCTTGCCCGAGAATGACTAGGGCGCGCGGAGCGCCCGGGTTTTGGCCCCTCCCGCGCCGCGACGAAACGCCCGTGTTTGCAGCGGAAAAAGCCAATTTCCTTGAGTTGTCACAACGGCTCGGCGCGTGCTAGTCAGCCCGCGCGGCATACGACCCAGTCGCCACCCGTATTCACGCGGTTGATTTCACATCAATTTTTGCCTCGGACCGGTGTGGGGGATTCGGGGCTCACGAACTTGATTATTGGGGCTAGAGATTTGGCCGGTTCAACGACCACTTCGGTAAGCGAGGCTGCGCAACGATACGCAGCTGCTGTGTTCGACATGGCGATCACCTCGGGCGAGGTGGACGCCGTCGATAGCGGGCTCACCGCACTCGGCAAGCTTATCGAGGGCGATGCCGCGCTCGCTCGCGCTCTGAAATCACCGCTCTACAAATCCGAAGAGAAATCTGCCGTTCTCGCGACGCTTACCGAGAAGCTCGGCATGCCGGAACTTGCCCGAAAATTCGTTGGCGTCGTCGCTCTCAACCGCCGTGCCGGCGAGTTGCCCTCGATCGCGAAATCCTTCGCCGAGAAGGCTGCCAAGCATCGCGGCGCGAGCCGCATCACCGCACGCGTTGCCAAGCCGATCTCGAAAGACCAGACGCTCAGCCTCGAAAGCGCCGTCTCCAAGGCGCTCGGCCGCAGCGTCACTGTTGATGTTGAGGTCGACCCCGCCCTGATCGGCGGCCTGCAGCTCAAGATGGGCTCGCGTCTGGTCGACGCCTCGATCCGTACAAAACTGAACAACCTGACGAACCTGATGAAGGGCGCCTAACCCCATGGACATCCGCGCGGCAGAAATCTCCGAGATCCTGAAGAAGCAGATCACGAACTTCGGCGCCGAAGCCGAAGTGTCGGACGTCGGCCAGGTGCTGTCGGTGGGCGACGGCATCGCCCGCGTTCACGGCCTCGATAACGTGCAGGCCGGTGAGATGGTGGAGTTCACTTCCTCGGGCGTCCGCGGCATGGCGCTGAACCTCGAGCGTGACAATGTCGGCGTCGTGATCTTCGGCGACGACCGCGGCATCAAGGAAGGCGACAACGTCAAGCGGACGCAGGAGATCGTGTCTGCTCCCGTCGGCAAGGGCCTGCTCGGCCGCGTCGTGGACGCGCTGGGCAATCCGATCGACGGCAAGGGTCCGCTGACCAATGTCGCCGAGCGCCGCCGCGTCGATGTTAAGGCGCCGGGCATCCTGCCGCGCAAATCCGTGCACGAGCCGATGTCGACCGGCATCAAGGCCATCGACACGCTGGTGCCGATCGGCCGCGGCCAGCGCGAGCTGATCATCGGCGACCGCCAGACCGGCAAGACCGCCGTCGCGATCGACGCCATCCTCAACCAGAAAGCCATCAACGCCCGCGGCAATGAGAGCGAGAAGCTCTATTGCATCTATGTGGTCATCGGCCAGAAGCGTTCGACCGTCGCTCAGGTCGTGAAGTCGCTCGAAGAGCGCGGCGCGCTGGAGTACACCATCGTCGTCGCCGCCACCGCGTCTGAGCCGGCACCGCTGCAATACCTGGCGCCGTTCACCGGTTGCGTTATGGGCGAGTGGTTCCGCGACAACGGCATGCACGCCCTGATCATCTATGACGATCTCTCGAAGCAGGCCGTCGCTTACCGCCAGATGTCGCTGCTGCTGCGCCGTCCGCCGGGCCGCGAAGCCTATCCGGGCGACGTGTTCTATCTCCACTCGCGCCTGCTTGAGCGCGCGGCGAAGCTGAACGCCGACCATGGCTCGGGCTCGCTTACGGCGCTGCCGATCATCGAGACGCAGGCCAACGACGTGTCGGCCTACATCCCGACCAACGTGATCTCGATCACTGATGGCCAGATCTTCCTCGAGACCGACCTGTTCAACTCAGGCATCCGCCCGGCCGTGAACGTCGGCCTGTCGGTGTCGCGCGTGGGCGGTTCGGCCCAGGTGAAATCGACCAAGCAGGTGTCCGGCACGATGAAATCGGAACTCTCGCAGTATCGCGAGATGGCAGCCTTCGCGAAGTTCGGATCCGACCTCGACGCCGCGACGCAACGCCAGCTGAACCGCGGCGCGCGCCTGACCCAGCTCCTGAAGCAGCCACAATACTCGCCGCTGTCGATGGAAGAGCAGGTCGTGGTGATCTACGCGGGCACGCGCGGCTATCTCGACAAGATCCCGACCGATGCAGTCGTGCGCTACGAGGCCGAACTGCTGCGGCACATCCGCGCCGACAAGCAGGCGCTGCTGGGCGACATCCGCGACCAGAAAGACATCTCCAAGAACGGCAAGGACGGCGGCAAGATCGAAGACGCGATCAAGGCGACGCTTGAATCGTTCTCGAAGACGTTCGCGTAACCCGGAAAGCTTGAGGACAAGGCATAGCCCATGCCCAGCTTGAAGGAATTCCGCCTAAGGATCGTCAGCGTGAAGTCCACGCAGAAGATCACAAAGGCGCTGCAGATGGTCGCCACGGCCAAACTGAAGCGCGCTCAGGAGGCAGCTCAGTCGGCGCGCCCGTATGCGACGCGCATGGCCTCCGTCATCGCCAACCTCGCCTCCGGCGCAGCGGCCGGCGGCGGACCCAAGTTGATCGCTGGCACAGGTAGCGATGACGTGCACCTGCTCGTCGTGATGACGTCCGAGCGTGGCCTTGCCGGCGGCTTCAACACCAACATCGTCAAGCTGGCGCGGACCGAAATCCGCCGCCTGCAGGCAGCCGGCAAGACGGTAAAGATCCTCACCATCGGCAAGAAGGGCTCTGACGCCCTGAAGCGTCTCTACGGCGCGCTGATCATCGGCCATATCGACCGCCGAAGCGAACGCACGGTGACGGCCGAGAGCGCAGCCAGCATTGCCCGCGAAATCACCGACCGGTTCGATGCCGCCGAGTTCGACGTTGCGACGCTTATCTTTGCCCGCTTCAAGAACCTGCTGACCCAGATCCCGACCGCGATGCAGCTTATCCCTGCACGCCCGCCGGCCGATGCGCCAAGCGTCGACCTGCAGGGCGCGCGCTACATCTATGAGCCGGACGAGCAGGCGATCCTTGAAGCTCTTCTGCCCCGCTACCTGTCCACGCAGATCCTGTCTGCGCTGCTGGAGACCGAAGCTGGCTTCCAGGGCGCGCAGATGACCGCCATGGACAACGCCACGCGCAACGCCGGAGACATGATCAGATCCCTGCAGCTGCGCTACAACCGCGCGCGGCAGGCCCAGATCACCAAGGAACTGATCGAAATCATCTCGGGCGCTGAAGCGCTCTAACGCCGCCGCCAAGACACGCCAGACACCGATACGAGAGACCAGAGGCCAGACATGAGCACGAAAACCGCCACCAACGTGAAGGGCCGCGTAAGCCAGGTCATCGGCGCCGTCGTCGACGTCGAGTTCGACGGCCACCTGCCGGCAATCCTGAACGCGCTGGAGACGATGAACGGGAGCACGCGCCTCGTTCTCGAAGTCGCGCAGCACCTCGGCGAGAACACCGTGCGCACCATCGCGATGGACTCGACCGAAGGTCTCACGCGCGGCCACGAAGTCCGCGACACGGGCGACGCCATCTCGGTGCCGGTCGGTGAAGCAACGCTCGGCCGCATTCTCAACGTCATCGGCGAGCCCATCGACGAAGCCGGCCCGGTTGACCGTTCGGTCCTGCGCGGCATCCACCAGCTCGCCCCGGCCTTCGTCGATCAGAAGCCGGTTCCCGAAATCCTGCCCACGGGCATCAAGGTCGTCGACCTGCTGTGCCCCTATGCGAAGGGCGGCAAGATCGGCCTGTTCGGCGGCGCGGGCGTCGGCAAGACCGTGCTGATCCAGGAGCTGATCAACAACATCGCGAAAGCATATGGCGGCTACTCCGTGTTCGCTGGCGTGGGCGAGCGCACGCGCGAAGGCAACGACCTCTATCACGAGATGGTCGAGTCGGGCGTGAACCAGGCTGGCGGCGGCGGCAATTCGCGTTGCTCGCTGGTGTTCGGCCAGATGAACGAGCCGCCGGGGGCCCGCGCCCGTGTTGCCCTCACCGGCCTCACCATTGCCGAAAACTTCCGCGACCAGGGCAAGGACATCCTGTTCTTCGTCGACAACATCTTCCGCTTCACGCAGGCGGGTTCGGAAATGTCGGCGCTGCTCGGCCGCATCCCGTCGGCGGTGGGTTACCAGCCGACGCTCGCGACCGACATGGGCCAGCTGCAGGAGCGCATTACCTCCACCACCAAGGGCTCGATCACCTCGGTGCAGGCCATCTACGTTCCGGCCGACGACTTGACCGATCCGGCGCCCGCCGCCTCGTTCGCCCACTTGGACGCGCAGACCGTTCTCAACCGCGCGATTTCGGAAAAAGGCATCTACCCGGCCGTTGACCCGCTCGACTCGTCCTCGCGCATCCTCGACCCGAACGTTGTCGGCCAGGCGCACTATGACGTCGCCCGCGGCGTCCAGGAGATCCTGCAGAAGTACAAGTCGCTGCAGGACATCATCGCCATTCTCGGCATGGATGAACTGTCGGAAGAGGACAAACTCGTCGTCTCGCGCGCGCGCAAGATCGAGCGTTTCCTCTCGCAGCCCTTCCACGTGGCCGAAGCCTTCACCAACCTGCCGGGCCAGTTCGTCGCGGTGGAAGACACCGTGAAGGGCTTCAAGGAAATCCTCGACGGCAAGCACGACGACATTCCCGAACAGGCCTTCCTGATGTGCGGCAAGATCGACGACGTGATCGCCAAGGCGCAGAAGATGGCCGCAGAAGCGGCCTGATCTTTCGGCCAGTCGAACAAGACGAACAGGCGCGGAGCGATCCGCGCCTGTTTTCGTTTGCTGCGCTGCAGATTGCTCCGACGGCGAACTCGCCTGGCTTTCAGCCTGAACCGGTTGTCGGCGCTCGCATGAAGCGGCGACTGACTTCACGTCTGGTGCTCTGCGCCTTCAGCACCACGCCGCCGTTCCCACCGCCGAAAGATATCGAACTCATCAATGCAGGGCTGATGCTCGGCATCTGATCGCGTGCCGGATCGCAAGTCCGCCAGCGTAGTGATGACCATGCACCTCGACAGCTATGTCACCGGCCGGCGCAGATTCGTGGCCACCGTGATGCTGGCCGACGCGGGAGGTTGCACGTCGCGACAGATCCCCTGGCGAAGCGCAGCCGGCGAGATGCTCGCCGCGGCTGGCACGCACGTGGCGATGTGGCTAGTGTCGCTGCATCGGGAGCAATTCATGAAGACGACGGCCAGCCTGCTGTTTGCAGCTACCCTCACCATCCTGCCCGCTCACGCCCAGCGTTCAGCGGTTTCCCCCGACCTGTCGCCTGCGGCAGCCGGAGAAACGTTCAAGCAGACGATTGTGAGCGTGTGCCTGCCGGCTGTCAGTGGCGCTGGCGTCAGTGCGCTTGTGTTGGCGCGCGATGGCAAGGTTCAACCGACGCAGGACGTCGAAACCCGGCGTCAGGCTGGCGCCGCGTCTGACGAAACCGTCTGGGATGTCGCCGATGCGCGTGGTGTGGTCACGGTGCGCGAGAAGGCAGGGCAGTGCGTTGTGACAGTCTACGGCCCGGCAAGCGGGCCGACAGTCGCGGACGCAACGCTTGCGCTCGTGCTGCGGGGCTTCGAGGCGCTGGCGGGTCCGGCCGACGGGTTCACGCAGACCCTCACCGGCCGCAGCAATGGCCGGCGGATGCTGGTGCAATTGTCCGGAGCCAACCCTGGCGCCCCGGGGCACCAGTCGAAGTTCAGCGTCGTGAGCGCAACCGTGTCGCTGTCAGAGTAGAGTTCGCCGCGCCTCATGACCGACATTGCCGTCTGGCTCGCCTGGTTTGGCGCAATCGCTTGGCCCGCTCTGTTGGGCATCGGCCTCTGGCGTGGGCTGAAGGCTGGGCGCGGCCCCAGCTGGATGCTGTGGAGCGCGATCGCCTTCATCACGCTCGTCTGGGCGCTCGGCATCCGGGCCTTCCTGTGGGAGCCCGCGACGCTGGAGGTCCGTCGTGTCGAGGTGACAAGCCGTGGGTGGAGTGGGCCACCCGTGCGCATCGGTGTGATTTCCGACACGCACACGGACGGCCCGCATATCGGCGTCGCGCGCCTCGAGTCGATCATTGCGCGCATGAACGCGGAACGCCCGGACATCGTTGTGCTGCTGGGCGACTTCGTCGCCGGGCATGAAGGCGCTTCCGATCGCAGCGCGGATGAGCGCCGCGAGATCGGCGAGGGCCTCGCAGCGTTCGGCAAGCTCCAGGCGCCGCTCGGCGTCTGGTCCGTGCTTGGCAATCACGACTGGTGGTATGACGGTGCGGCGGTGGAATCAGGCCTCGTTGCCTCGGGCGTTCAGGTATTGGAGAACAGCCGCGCCCGCATTCCGCGCGATGGCGGAGCATTCTGGATCGGCGGCCTCGCCGACTATGAATCCCGCCGGGCGCAGCCGTCCTACACCAGCACGCTTTCCGGGGTTCCCGACAACGAGCCTGTCATCGTCCTTTCCCACTGGCCCGACCCGTTCGCGGCCGCGCCCGCCCGGGTCGCGCTGACGCTGGCGGGCCATTCCCATTGCGGGCAGGTGAACCTGCCAATCGTGGGGCGTCTTGTGCATGTCTCCCCGGGCTCGGAACGCTGGCCCTGCGGCCTCTACGAGGACCGCGGCGGCTGGCTCTACGTGTCGGGCGGGCTGGGCACGTCGATCCTGCCGGTACGCTTCGGCCAACCCCCTGAAATCGCTGTCCTAACGCTTAGGGGGTTCTAGCCAGATTGCCGCCTTTACAGGGGTTTCAGGCCTGCTAGACCGGCGCGCGAAACAGGAACCCGTCATGGCTGACTTGCTGCATTTCTCGCTGGTTTCGCCCGTGCGCGAGCTGTTCTCCGGCGACGTCAAACAGGTCGATGCTCCCGGCGTCGAAGGCGAATTCGGCGTCCTGCCGAAGCATGCACCGTTCATGACGGTGCTGAAGCCCGGCGTCGTACGCATTCATGAGGAGAGCGGTGTGACGCCGGTTTTTGTCCGCGGCGGCTTTGCCGACGTGACGCCCGCGGGCCTTACGATCCTGGCCGAGGAAGCCATCCGCCTTTCTGATGTCGATGCAGGTGCGCTCGACACCGAGATCGCCAAGCTGCGTTCCGACGCGGCGGACCCCGGCGATGAAACACGTCGCAAGCGCGCTTCCGAGCGCCTTGTGTACCTGGAAGCCTTGCGCGCCGCGGTTGCGTGAACGCTGGGTCAAGTCTGGCCGGCCGGCGCTCGCTGCGCGGGCCGGGCGGCAATTCTCACGACAATTGAACGCCAGCGTCTTCTTGCTGTGAATTTCCACGCGTACCCTCAACCCACGACAGGGGCTTTTGGGGTGTCGCATGAAACTGATTCTGGCTTTGGCCGTTGCCGCGGCCTTTGGCATACAGGCCGCGCGCGCGCAGGATGGGCAGCAACCCGCGACGGGCAGCCTGAGACTGCTGACGAGTGGAACACCTGCAACGCCGCCCCCCACACCAGTTGAAGCGCCGACCGCTACCCCTGCCGCTGCTGCCGTCGCCACGCCCGCGCCGATGCCTCCACCTCCCCCGCCTGCAGCTGCCGAGGCTGCCGCGGCGCCCGCCTGGAGCGGCCCGGTCAGCTTCTCGCCTGTGGCTGTCGCGGACCTGATCGTCAAAGTCTGCCGCGCCGCTATCCACGGCGATGGCGGCGACCTGTCTGTGCGCGCCATTCAGCTCGGCCTCGGTCCCGCCGGCACCCCACCAGAAGAGCTGTCGCACGCGCTTCCGCCCGGCGCCGTCACCTGGCGCGTGCCATCCGTCGATGGCGTCGTCTACCTGTTTGGCTATGGCGAGGAGCCGCTGAATTGCGGCGCAGCGATCCTTCGCCCCCTGGCGGAGGACGGTTTCGAGAAGGTCACGGCTCTGCTGCAGGATACGCAGATCGGCTTCGCGTCCGATTCGACGCAGATGCTGCAGGGGGAGGTTCGCTGGGAACGCCTCAAGTCAGTCAGGGGCGAGTATATCGACCTGATGGAGTACCCGCCGGGCGTCGATCGCCCGGGCGTCCTTCGCGCCGACTTTCTTCCGGGCTGATCAGACGGCAGTCGTCCAGCGCGCAAAGCCTTTTGCGACCTCCAGATAGACCGCAGCCTTGAACGGGATGACCAGCCCCGGCGCGTCCTCGAGCTTTGCCCACTTCCAAGCATCGAACTCGACCGTGTGCCTGTCCAGCCGGAAGTCAGTGTCAGAGCCCGTGAAGCGATAGGCAAACCACTTCTGGCGCTGACCAAAATAGGGACCCGTCAGCTTCGCCTTCAGCGCAGGCGGGAAGTCGTAGAACAGCCAGGGCTCGAACTCCTCCAGCAGCTCGACCTGGTCTGGCTCCAGCCCGGTCTCTTCTCCGAGTTCACGCAAAGCAGCCTGTGAAGGCGTCTCGCCGCGATCGATTCCGCCCTGCGGCATCTGCCAGGCGTAGCGCACATCGTCCTTGCGTACGCCCGCGCGCCTGCCGAGCCAGACATGGCCCTGTTTCGAGAACAGGGCGAGGCCGACATTGGGACGGTAAAGCGATGGATCGCGCCCGCCCATCAGCGGCTGGGCCTCGAAACTCACGATCGCGCAACCACGCCAGCGGCAGCCGAGGCCGGCGCAAGCTGATAGCCCTTGGCCTTCAGGCTCTCCGCCCACAGTCGAAGCTGTTCGATGGTGACGGGATAGGCGAAGCCCACGCCGATCGCGCTGCCGTTCTGGATCGCCAGCGCTTCAAGCGCCAGCAGTTCGCGGTCGATCGCGTCCGCCGTCAGTTCGCTGTCCACGATGCGATCGGCAACCGTGAAGTCGAGCCCGGTCTGTGTCGCCGCCTGGGGCAGGGCCGAGCGCGCCGCGCCGCCATCATGTAGGAAGACGAGGCCGCGATCCTTGAGCACCTTCATCACCGGCGTCGCTGCTGCAGCATCCGTCGCAAAGCGCGCGCCCTGATAGTTGGTGACGCCGAAATAGCCCGTTGCCTTGCCGAGCATCACGTTGAGGCGGCGCACATTCTCGTCTGGCTTGGCGCTGGTCAGCAGCGTCAGCGGCCCTGTGTCGACGTTCGGATAGTCATAGGCTTCCATCGGCATTTCGAGCAGGACCTCGTGGCCCGCGGCGCGCGCCTTGTTGATCCAGTCCTGCAGGTTGGGCGCGTACGCCAGGAAGGACAAGGTGACTTCCGGCGGCAGTTCCCTGATGGCTGTTTCGGTATGCCTTGCGGTCATCCCGAGGCCGCCTACGATCAGTCCGATGCGCGGCTTGTCGGATGCGCCGGTGAAGGGGCGAGCATAGACCTGCGCGGGCGTGCGCCCGTCGGAGGCGATCTTCGGCAGCTCGCCAGCAGGCGTTCGCTCGACAAAGCCCGCGATCGGCGCGCGCGCCAGGGCCTTGGGGGCCGTGCCCGCGTTGGAGGCGATCTCCGTCACCGTCATGCTGGCCTCATCGCCACCCTCAAGCAGGGCGGCGTCTTCGTATTCTACCCCGAGGCTGGGCGCATGGTCCTCGGTATGGGCGTCGAGCGCCTCGAGGGGGGAGCGGTTCTTGAGCAGGGGTGGCGGGCCGTCCTGCTCGGAATAGAGCGCCAGCTCGACGCGCGGTGCACCGGCCGCCTCATCACCGAACAGGAAAGCAGCGCCGACGGCCCCTGCGCCCAGCATGCCGAAAACCGAAAGGCTGAGCGCAACATGGCTCAGTCCTGCACGCACGACTGAACCGTCGGAATTCCGCGATGCGGCCATGATGTCCTCACAACAAAACGAAGGACGATTTTGGCGCTCGCATCGTTAACATCGCGGAAATGTGGGTGTGGGGATTTGGTCGCAGACCCTCTTGTAAAGGTTTGGAATTTTTTTGCGATCTGACGAAATGATCGCTTCGTCCGCGGGCAAAGCAAAAGGCCCGGCGTTTCCACCGGGCCTCTGCCGTCTCTTTCGCAGGTCAACCTAAGGCGTGGCCTTGGCCGGCGCCGGTGCAGCCGCAACGGCGGGCGCCGCGGCGGGATTGGCCTTGCCCGCGCGCAGAAGGGCCACGGCCTGGTCGAGCTGGTAGTCTTCGCCCGCATAGCCTTCCGGCGGCATGTCGGCCGGAACGTGCGGCGGCGTGCGCTCGGCACCCTGGTCGTTTTCCAGTGCGTTGGGCAGAGCCGACTCGCTGAAGCGGGCTGCGCGCGTCTTGAGTTCGGCGATGTCCTTGTCCGACAGGCGGACTGCAGCGACTTCGATGTCAGGTTCGATACCTGCCCCCTGGATCGAGCGGCCTGCCGGCGTGTAGTAGCGCGACGTTGTCAGCCGCATGGCGCCCTTGCCAGGTCCGAGCGGCAGGACGGTCTGCACCGAGCCCTTGCCGAACGAGGTCGTCCCCATGATCACCGCGCGCTTGCGGTCCTGCAGCGCACCGGCGACGATCTCAGCGGCGGAGGCCGAACCGCCATTTACAAGCACCACAACCGGTACATCCGGGAAGCGGGCGGCGCGGACGGCGTTGTAGCGGCGCTGGTCGCTCTCGCGACGGCCGCGGGTCGAGACCACTTCGCCGCCATTGACGAAGCGCGATGTGACCTCGATCGAGGCTTCGAGAAGTCCGCCCGGATTATCACGCAGGTCAAGCACGAGGCCCTTGAGGCCGCCGCGCACATCCTTGCGCACCTGCTCAAGGCCGCGGTCGAGAGCCTTCACGGTCTGCTCGTTGAAGGTGGTGATGCGCAGATAGCCGACATCGCCGATTGCTTTCGTCTTGACGACTTCCGGCCGGATGACCTCGCGGGTCAGCGACACATCGAACGGTTCGACATTCTCGCGCACGACTGTGACGTTGATGGCCGAGCCGATCGCGCCGCGCATCTGCTTCACGGCGTCGTTCAGCGGCAGGCCGACGATTGACTTGCCATCGATCGCGGTCAGGAAGTCGCCCGACTTGATCCCTGCGCGCGAAGCCGGCGTGCCGTCCATCGGGGACACGACCTTCACGAAGCCGTCCTGCGCTGTGACCTCGATGCCGAGTCCGCCATACTCGCCGGACGTTTGCGTCTGCATGTCCTTGAAGTCATCGGGGTCGAGATAGGAGGAGTGCGGGTCAAGCGAGGCCAGCATGCCGTTGATCGCAGCCTCGATCGCTTCGGTCGATTCAAACTCTGTCACGTAGTTGGCCTGGGCCTTGGCCAGGATGTCGGCGAACAGGTCGAGTTGCTGGAACACCTCAGCCTTCTTCGCGGACTGGTTCGTCGTCACGGCGAAGGCCGAAACACCGACCGTCGCGGCGAGCAGACCTGCACCGATTACCGGGGCCAACCACCACTTGCGCATGCTGCGCTGCTCCTCTGTCATCGACCCGAAGTCCCACCGTTACTTTGACGCCATATTCCTGAAGTTCAACATGCCTCGATGCCGCGAAGGGCAATTTAAGCATCAACTTCAGCTTTTGAGCAGGCGCGCGTTCAGCCGCGCTTGCCCAGCCAGGTTTCAGGGTTCACAGGCTGACCACTTCTCCTTACCTCGAGATAAAGTTCAGGAGAGGGCGACTTCTGGTCGGCCATGCGGCCGATCGGCTCCCCGGCCAGAACCCACTGTCCCGCCTCGGGATAAAGTGTCTCCATGCCCGAAACGACCAGCAGGACGCCATTCCCGACATCGAGGATGGCCATCTGGCCATAGGTACGGAACAGGCCGGAATACTGCACGCGCGCATCCATCGGCGCGATCACCGTCGCTCCCGCCCTTGCGGAAAGCGTCAGGCCCTCCTGCTTCTGTCCCTCGATCACCCGCCCGAAGCGGCGCAGCGGCGAGCCGACAACAGGGTAGAGTGGCGAGCCTGCCTTCGCCGTCGCTGCGGGCCTGGAGGCTGTCGCAGCTGGAGGTTTCGCGGTCGGCTTCGCAGGCCCGCCGCCTGCCTTGGTCGCCGGCTTCTGTCCCGGCTTCACCGATGGCGCCGGCGGCGCTGACTTCGCCAGCCCGTCCAGCAGCTCGCGCAGGTTCGCTGCCTCGTCAGCCAGCTTGCGCGCATTCGCCCGCGCAGCCTGCGTCTCCGCATCGAGCGAGGCCGAGGCCCTACGCTTCTCCTCGGCAAGCGCTGCAATTTCTTCCCGCCGCGCACCAGCTGAGCTTGTGGCTGCGAGCAAGTTGGCCTGCTGGGCGCGGGTCGCCGCGGCGAGAGCATCGATGTTGGCGATCTTCGTGCGCAGGTCGTCAGCATGCACGGCCAGCGCGGGTGCGGCGTCGGACATGAGGATGGCCGCCCGAATGGCGCTCGAAACGTCGTCAGGACTGGTCGCCAGAGCAGGCGGAGTTCGCATCGTCATCAGCGCGGCGAACACGTCTTCCATCACGGCCTCATCCGCAACCAGGGCCTGCTGGGCTGCGCGGGATTCATCTGCGAGGATCATCAGCTGTTCTTCGGCGGCGTAGGCTGCCTCTTCGCCGCCGACGGCTTCGGTGGCAGCCGCCAGAAGATCGGCGTCGATCTCCGACACTGCCCGCGCCGCTGCGCTGGAGGCCTGCTCTAGCGCCTTCACCCGCGCCAGAGCCGCGTCGCGCGCGGTTTCCGCTCTTCTCAGGTCTTCCTGGGTGAAGGTGCGGCGCGACTGGCCCAGGGCGGGCGTCGCCAAAAGCACAAGAAGGATTGCAAGCCATCGCATCATTCGCGGTGGTAAGGTGATCCGGCCTCGATCGAAAGGGCCCGGTAGACCTGCTCGGTGATCATCACGCGCACCAACCTGTGCGGCCATGTCTGCACACCAAACGACACATTGTGTCGCGCAGCCTTCGCGACGTCCGCCGACGTTCCATCTGCTCCGCCGATGACAAAGCTGACCGCGTCCTCGCCGCCATCCCGCCACTTCGCCAGGCGTTTCGAAAGCTCCTGCGATGTCCACGCTTCGCCGCGTTCGTCGAGCCGGATCAGGACGCCCTGGCCATGCCGGGCAAGCAGGCGCTGGCCTTCGTCATCCTTGGAACTTGAATTGAGTTCGACTTCCTCGACCGCGCGATAGCCCAGCGATTTTCCGGTCTTGCCCGCTCGCGCGAGATAGTCGTCCACCATCGTGCGCTCAGGCCCGTCCTTCATGCGCCCGATGCAGAGGATGCGGATGCGCAAGCAGGATCAGCGTCAGGTCGCGGCGCGCGCCGTCGTTGGCGTGTCGCCGGCCCAGATGCGTTCGAGGTTGTAGAACTCGCGCACTTCCGGCCGGAAGATATGGACGATCAGGTCGCCCGCATCGATCAGCACCCAGTCCGCGTTGGGTAGTCCCTCGACGCGCACTTTCGGCGCGCCGGCCTCCTTCAATTTCTGCGAGACGTGGTCCGCCAGCGCAGAGACGTGGCGCGCCGAGCGGCCAGACGCGACGATCATCGCATCCGCCATTGGCGATTTTCCGGCCAGCGGAATGTTGAGGATGTTCTCGGCCTTGTCGTCATCGAGTTGCTGCACGACCATGGTCGCAAGCTCGAACGCGTCGGGAGATTTTGGCTGCACTGCCGCCTTGGTTTGCTTGGCCGGGGCTGGCTTTGCCGGGCTCGCCTTCGCGGCGGCCGGTCCGGTCTCGGTTGCTTTACCGGTCCGGGTGGGGCGACTGGCTGACAGGGCTTTGTCCTTTGCACTCATTGATTGGTGCCGAACCTACCACGTGGGGCCACCCCCTGCGAGAGGGAAGGGCTGTCTCGTTTGAGCCGGAGCGCTGCGCCATAGGGCGGGCCTGAACGGATCAAGTTCAGAAAAACTATACTCGACTGATACCACCAAGTTAGTCGTCTTTAAGGTTCGATCTTGTCGCTGACGGGGGAAAGTCTCCGTTTTTGATGAGGACGTGACATGCAGGCGCAGCGAGAGTCTCATAATTTCAAGTCGGGTAACCATATTCGATACGGCATTTCGATCGCGGCGCTCGCCGTTTTCTGGTCGGCGCCGGCCTTCGCCCAGGGCGAGACCGCTGCCGAAGTCGTCGCCGACCAGGCTGGCCCCAACGTCGCCGAAGACCAGCCGCCGGCCCCCGGACAGGCCGCCCCGCAACCGATCCAGTCCAGCGACCGCGTCGTCGTCACCGCGCGCCGCGTCGAGGAAGACGTGCAGGACGTGCCAATCCCCGTTGCCGTGCTCAGCGAGGATTTCCTTGCCGACACAGGCGCATTCAACGCCGGCAAGATCGGCTCGCTGGTGCCGTCCGTGCAATTCTACTCCACCAACCCGCGCAACTCCGCGATCAACATTCGCGGCATCGGCTCGCCCTTCGGCCTCACCAACGACGGTATCGAGCAGGGCGTTGGCCTTTATGTCGACGGCGTCTACTACGCCCGCCCCGCCGCCGCCGTGATGGACTTCATGGACGTGGAACGCGTCGAGGTCCTGCGGGGGCCTCAGGGCACGCTCTACGGCAAGAACACAACAGCCGGCGCGATCAACGTCACGACGCGCGCGCCGGAGTTCATCGCCTCCACTGACGTCGAGCTTACCTTCGGCAATCTCGGCTACCTGCAGGCCAAGGGCACCACGACTGGCCCGCTCGCCGACACACTGGCCTACCGCCTTTCCTTCTCAGGCACCCAGCGCGACGGCACGCTCTACAGCGCGGCCTTCCAGGACGACCTCAACGACATCAACAATATCGGCGCACGTCTGCAGCTGTTGTGGGAGCCGGCGTCCGATCTCAGCATCCGCCTCACCGCTGACAATACGGTCCAGCGGCCGGAAGGGTACGCGTCAGTCTTCGCTGGCGTCGTGCCAACCCTGCGCCCACTCAACCGCCAGTACGCCGCTCAAGCGGCGTTCTTCAACTACGTACCGCCATCGACTGACGCATTCGAGCGCGTCACCGATCTCAATTCGCCCCACCGCTCATATTCGGACTTCGGCGGCGTCGCGCTGACCGCGGACTGGGATGTCGGGCCCGGCACGCTGACCTCGATCTCGGCCTGGCGCTATTGGTTGTGGGATCCGTCCAACGACCGCGACTTCCTCGGTCTGCCGATCACCACAATCTCGGCCAACCCGTCGAAGCAATACCAGTGGCAGCAGGAATTCCGCTACGCTGGCGAGATCAACGACGATCTGAGCTTTGTCGCCGGCGCCTTCTGGTTCAGCCAGGTCACCAAGACGCTTGGCCGCCAGGAACAGGGCTCTGCTGCCTGGCGCTTCCTGCTCAACCCCACCGCCACGGCTGCAACGCCCGGCCTGCTCGACGGCTATGGCCAGACGACCAGCATCCTCTCTGACCACACCAGTGCGGCGCTGTTCGGCCAGCTTGAATGGAATGTCACGGACCAGCTCCGCATCATTCCGGGCCTTCGCTTCAACAATGACGAGAAGAGCGGCTTCTACAACGCGGTCGTCTATGGCGGCCTGCAGACGACCAATCCGGCGCTGATCGCACTCCAGCGCAGCGTGCTCTCACCGCAGAGCTACGAGTCGGAGGGCGAGGAGGACAATGTCTCCTGGAACCTCACCGCCGCCTACGACTTCGCCGACAGCATCCACGGCTATGCGACTTATTCCACCGCGTTCAAGACCTTCGGCCTCAACAACAACGGCGTGCCGCTTGATGCGGCCGGCACTGTCGCCGTCCAGCTCGCCACGGTGAAACCCGAAGACGTCAAGCACATCGAGATCGGCCTGAAGACCAACCCCGCGCCTGGCCTGACCGCCAACGTCACCGCCTTCCACACCACGATCGACGACTATCAGGTAAACGTCGTGAACGGGCAGGTGGGCGTGCTGCGCGGCTATCTCGCCAACGCCGAGCAGGTGATCGTGCAGGGCGTCGAGTTCGATGGCGCGGCGCAATTCGGCGACAATTTCTCGGCCTACGGAAACGTCGCCTGGACCGACGGCAAGTTCGAGACCTTCACCGGCGCGCCGCCCGCGCTGGAAGACAGCGGCGGCGCCATCCAGGTGGTCGACGCATCCGGCACGCGCCTGCCGGGGCTTTCGGAATGGGCGGCCTCGATCGGCGGCGAATACACGCAGCCCGGCGGTTTCGGCGGTCGCACCGGCAAGTACTTTGCCGCGGCCGACGTCAGCTATCGGTCCGCGTTTTCCTCGAGCCCGACCGAGTCCGACTTCCTCAACATCGACGGATACTCGCTTCTCAATCTGCGCGCTGGATTCCGGGGCGACAATGGCTGGGATCTCTTTGCCTGGGGTCGCAACGTCCTCGACGAAGCGTATTTCGAGATCCTGTCGCAGGGCGGCTCCAGCTCGGGCTACTACGCCGGTTTGCCCGGCGAGCCGCGCACCTATGGCGTCACGCTGAGAGGGAGTTTCTGAACCAACAGAATTCTGTGCCACGCCAACCTTTCCAGGATGGCGGTGTCGCAGATAGAGGGGCGGGCCGCGACCGCGCGGCCTGCCGGTCCCGGCCCCCGTCCGGAATGGGATCACTTCCAGCGGCCGCGCCATCGTCCTCAGCGACCCGCCCCTCGACCAGTTCCCGGCCGGCGCGTCCAAGGAAACGAACGAATTCCCCATCGGACAGATGGGGTCCTGTCGCAAAGCGTCACGTTCGCTGCAGAACCGGCCGGTTCTGCACGCACGTTTTTGGGTACGCCCCGAACAATCTCGATCACTTGTACGAACCTATTCGGCCGATTCCCGACACGTGCGTCCCCCACGTCCTGGCCTGTGAGATAATCCTCTTATCCATTCCGCATGGGGGGCGGCTGTACACCGTTCAACGACGCGGGATGGATACAGGCGAGCATGAAGATCCTCTCGACCCAACGAGACGAGGTGCTTTACGGGAAATGGTCCTGAACAGGCCGGCCGGCACGCTGGCAGCTTCAACTGCGCCTGCGAAGGTCGTCCTGCTATCGCACCGCCTCGACCCGCGAGCGATCATAGGTGATGCTCCCCGCGTCCACGCTCTCGCCACACTCAGAGCACGTCATCACCGGCGTGAAGTTATGGCCGCAAGCCGTGTGACGCCTGCCGCTCTTGCGCAGCGGCGTGTCGACATGCGTTTCGGCCCAGTGCGCCATCATGGTCAGCACCGGCTGCAGCGCACGGCCGCGATCGGTGAGGCGATACGCATAGCGCGGCGGATGCGCCTGGTACTGCACGCGCTCCATCACCTCGTGCTGGACAAGATGCGCGAGCCGTTCGGAGATGATCGCACGCGAAGCGCCCGTGGCGCGCTGGAACTCGTCGAACTTCGTTGCGCCGCGCAGCGCATCGCGCAGCAGCAGCACAGTCCAGCTGTCGCCGATCACCACCATCGCCTGCGCTACGGGGCAGGGAACCCGTCCGATCTCGCTCCAGCGCATTGGCGCCTCCCAAAATCGTGCGCGACCTGTGTTCCGCCTGCAATTGACGCTCGGACGGAGGGCGGGCATGGGTTGGTTCAGAAAATGAACTTACACCGGTCGGGGAGGGCCGCACAATGGACAACGTCAAGTCCAGGGCTGGCGCGAAACCGGCCCGTCCCGCACGCGGCGCGATAGGCCTGGCCGCGCTCGCCGCGAGCCTTGCGCCTGCAGCGCTCGCCCAGCAGCCGACAGGCACGACACCCGCGCCCGATGCGCTCGTCGCACAGGATGCGAAACCTGCTTCGGCCGAGGGCGTGCAGACCTTCGACGCCGCCTTTTTCCGTCAGTACAACCCGGTCACCGCGGTGGACATCGTCAACCGCGTCCCGGGCTTCGAGATCGATGATGGCGAAGTGCTGCGCGGCTTCGGCGCCACCGCCGGAAACGTACTGGTCAATGGCGAGCGTCCGTCCTCGAAAGTGCTCATCTCGGAACAGCTCAAGCGCATCCCCGCCGAGTCGGTGATCCGCGTCGAGCTGATCTCGGGATCCGCCTCCAATGTCGATGTCCGGGGGCAGACGCAGCTGGTCAACGTGGTGGTTCGCCAGGCCAAGCAGGGCGGCTCGCCCCTCAACTGGGTGCTCGACGCGCGCGACATCCAGTATTCCGAGCGTGTCGGCTGGAACGTACAGCTGACCAAGAGTTTTGCCTTGGGCCCTGACGCGGATCTCACGCTCGACTTCCAGCTGCCGAACCTGCGCGGCCGTACAGAGAGCTTCGAGAGCGTCCGCAATCCCGCAGGCACGCTGCTGCTTTACCGCGAGCAGTTCGGTCAACCGAACCAGATCGGCGTGCAAGGATCCGGCGTCCTCAAATGGCGGATGAGCCCGCAGGACACGCTGAGCTTCAACGCGCAGGCTGCGCCGACCTGGAACACGCTGAATATCGGCTCCATCGACTTCACGCCTGCAGGCAATTTCTCGCGCGGCACGTTCGGCCTCAGCGAATTCTCGAACAACTACACCGCCGAGGTAGGCGGCGACTGGGAGCACCGCTTCTCCCCCGAACTGTCGGTCAAGGGCATCGGGCTCGCCACCTTCACGAATGTTGATCAGGATGACGTCTTCCGCATTTTCACGCCGACCGGCCCAGGCCTGGGTGGCCTCGCCAACACGCAGACGATCACCCGCACGACGGAGGCGGGCGAGCGCGTTGGCCGCGGCTTCGTGACGTGGCGCCCGACCGGCGACCATACTATCGATTTCGGCGTCGAAGGCGCGTTCAACTTCCGTGAGACGACGCTCGACATCTTCAACAACACGGGCGCGGGGCCTGTCTCCCAATTCCTGCCGGTTTCCGATACGCGCGTGGAAGAAACGCGTGTCGAGCCCTTCATCACCGACGTCTGGAAGATATCGCCGCAGCTGACGCTTGAATCGGGCTTCATCTACGAAGTCTCGCAGATCAAGCAGTCCGGCGACGAGGTGAAGGAACGCGAATTCTCCTATCCCAAGCCACGCGCCACGCTGACATGGCAGGCAGCTGATTCCGACCAGGTCCGCGCGTCCATCGTGCGCGAAGTCGCACAGCTCGATTTCGTGGAGTTCGCCTCCGCCATCAACGTCGTCGACGCCTTCAGCGTGATCGGTAACCCGGACCTCGAACCCGAGAAGACGTGGAAGGCGCGCGCCGAATGGGAACACAAGTTCGGCCCGCGCGGCGCCCTGACGCTGGTCGTCTTCCACGACCAGGTCGAGGACGTACAGGACTTCATTCCCCGTACGATCTGCGTGCCCGCAACTCCCGGCGCGTCGATTCCCGCGCCTTGCCCCACGACATCGCTCCGCACTTTTGACGCCCCCGGAAACATCGGCGACGGCACGCGTACAGGCATCGAGGTTCGCGGCGCCATGCCCCTTGCGCCGCTGCTCCCCAATGCCGAAATTCGCTTCTCGGGCCTCTGGCAGGAAACAGACGTCACCGATCCCGTGACCGGCGAGAACCGCCGGTTCTCTGCCGAGAAGGATTGGAACTACAACGTCTCATTCCGCCACGACCTGCCTGAGCACAAATTCGCCTGGGGCGCCTCCACGCTGGGCCAGTCGGACCGGCGGGAGTTCAGGGTTGTGGAGGATATCCTCTTCGATCGTCCGGGCGCGCGCTTTGATCTCTTCGTCGAAAGCCCCGCCTGGATTCCCGGCGTGACGGTCCGCCTGTCCGCCTCGAACATCTTCCACCCGGAGGAAACCCGCACGCGGACATTCTACCAAGTCGATCCGCTCGACGCCGTCGCGCCGCCGCGTTCCACAGGCAATGTTCGCCAGATCGAGGAACGCAAGCAGAAGGGCGGTCCTGAAGGAACGCAGGTCTTCTCGGTCCGGATGTCGGGAACTTTCTAAACCGCCAACGCATCGTGCGGCCTGAAAACTTTGCAGGCGGCTGTCGGAGCCGGTAGTCATGGGCCGTCCTAGGCTCATGAGAGACGCCCCGATGATGTACGCCGTGCTTTGCTACAACAATGAAGAGATGGTCTGCGGCTGGACCAAGGAGCAGGACGACGCCGTCATGGCGCAGCTCTCCCACGTCCATGACAAGTGGGAGAAGGCCGGCAAGCTGAAGCCGTCCATCCGCCTGCTGCCGACCTCTGCCGCGACGACGCTGCACAAGCAGAAGGACATGATCTTCGACGGTCCCTATGCCGAAACGAAAGAGGCGCTTCTCGGCTTCTACATCATCGATGTCGCCGGGCTCGAGGAAGGCCTGGACTTCGCCCGCGAACTCGCCGTGGCCAATCCCGGCGGCGCCTACGAGCTTCGCCCGATCCAGCTTTACCTGCCGGGAGCGCCCATCGACGGCGCCTACGCCACGACACGCGAGTATGCCGGCGACAAGGCCGCCGCAAAATGACTGATCAGGCCTGGATCGAGGCGACGCTGACGTCGTCCCGGCCCCAGGCCGTGGCGGCGCTCCTGCGCTACTTCCGCAATCTCGATGACGCAGAAGAGGCCTATCAGGAATCCTGCCTGCGAGCCCTGCGCAACTGGACCGCAAAAGGCCCGCCGCGCGATCCCGTCGCCTGGCTGATCATGGTCGGCCGCAACGCAACACTCGACCAGAAGCGCAAGACACAACGTCTGGTCGCCATGCCTGACGAGACGCAGGTCTCCGATCTCGAGGATGTCGAAACGCCGATGGTGGAACGCCTCGACGACAGCCAGTATCGCGACGACGTGCTGCGTCTGTTGTTCGTCTGCTGTCATCCGGACCTGCCTGCCACGCAGCAGATCCCGCTCGCTCTACGCATCGTCTCAGGCCTCAGCGTAAAGCAGATCGCGCGCGCCTTTCTCGTCGGCGAAGCGGCGATGGAACAGCGCATCACCCGTGCCAAGGCGAAGGTCGCCGAAGCCGGCGTGCCGTTCGAGACCCCGGGGCCGGTTGAGCGCAGCGAACGTCTCGCCGTCGTGATGCAGATGATCTACCTCGTCTTCAACGAGGGCTACTCCGCGGGTCCGAAGGACGACGCCCGCGCAGACCTTGCAGAAGAAGCCGTCCGCCTCGGGCGCCTGCTGCTCCGCATGTTCCAGGCCGAGCCAGAGGCGATGGGCCTTCTCGCATTGATGCTGTTGCAGCACGCTCGCCAGCCTGCGCGCTTCGACGCAAATGGCGACGCTGTGCTGATGGAGGATCAGGATCGCACGCTATGGCGGCCCAAACTGATTCAGGAAGGCCTCGCCCTGATCGACAAGGCAATGCGCCACCAGCGCACCGGCGTTTATCGCGTGCAGGCCGCCATCGCCGCCCTGCACGCCCGCGCGCAGCGCTTTGCGGAGACGGACTGGAGCGGCATAGACGCACTCTATGCCACGCTCGAACGGATGCAGCCATCGCCCGTCGTCACGCTCAACCGCGCGGTTGCGGTGTCCAAGACGAAGGGCCCGCAGGCAGCCCTCGACATGATCGAACCTCTGGCTGAGCGCCTCGCCAGCTACTTCCACTATCACGGCGCGAAGGGCGGCCTGCTGCTGATGCTCGACCGCAAGCGCGAAGCGCGCGAGTGCTTCGACCGCGCCATCGCGCTCGCCAACACGGCCGCGGAAGCTGCCCACATCCGCATGCATCTCGACCGCCTGATCGCCGAGAGCGAGAAGTCTGCCCGCGCCTGACCAACTGCTTCATCACCCGAGCAAAAACTGCCGCGAAAATTCCGCGCCATGTCGGGACCCGCTCGCGTCGGACGTCCTCGGGATATGAAGATTGACACAGAAACAGAGAAGAGAAGTCCCATGACCGCTCCGCAACACGAACTCGTCCTCGAACTCATCCTCGATGCGCCGAAGGAGAAACTCTATCGCGGCTGGACTGAGCCCGAGCTGATGAAGCAGTGGTTCGCGCCCGCGCCGTGGACGACGCCGCACGCCGAGAACGATCTCCGCCCGGGCGGGGCCAGCCTCATCGTCATGCGCTCGCCGCAGGGCCAGGAGTTTCCCAACCGGGGTCAGTATCTCGAAGTCGTCCCCAACAGGAAGCTCGTCTTCACCGACGCCTTCGTCGGCAACTGGGTCCCGAAAGAGGGCGCGCCGTTCTTCGCCTGCGAACTCACCTTCGAGGACGCCGGCCCGGGCAAGACGAAATACACCGCGCGCGCCCGTCACTGGACGGCGGAAGCCATGGCCCAGCACGAGCAGATGGGCTTCATCCCGGGCTGGACGATCTGCGCCAAACAGCTCGAGGTAGTCGCGCAGCAGCTCTGACGCGATCGACCCGACACCCTGACATCCGGAGAATGCCCATGCGCTTCATCACGATCTTCAAGAGCGATCCCAACAGTAACGCGCCACGGCCCAGCGATCAGGAAATGGCGCTGCACCGCGAGGAAATGGGCCGCGAGATCGAGAAGGCGATCGCCGCAGGAACAATGGTATCCAACGGCGGCATCGGCCTGCGCGAGACGACCGGCGGCCGCATCCACAACAAGGGCGGCAAGATCACGGTCGAGGCGCCGCCCAGGGGAGATGGCGGCTGGATGGCGGCGGCCGGCTTCGGCATCGTCAACGCGGACTCGCGTGAGGCTGTGATCGAAACGCTGTCGCAACAGATCCTAAAGATGGGCGAGGGCGCCGTCGAGTTCATCCACTACAACCAGTTCTATCCCGCGCCAGAAGCAAGCTTCGCCCCGCCCACTTCAGCCAGCTATCCGGCGGGCGTCATCCCGTATCTCTCGTTCGACAACGCGACAGACGTCATCGCCTTCTACATCAAGGCGTTCGGCGCGAAGGAGATCGCGCGCATGTACGGCGAGGATGGCAAGCGGATCATGCATTGCCAGCTCGAGATCAATGGCGGTGGCCTGATGCTGTCCGACAATTTCGTCGAGTATGGCCTGCCGCCGACACAGCGATCGCGCAGCTATGTGATGCAGCTGGTCGTTCCAGATGGCGACATCTGGTGGGATCGCGCCGTCAAGGCGGGCTGCCGCGAGACCATGCCCTTTGCGGTTGCGCCGTGGGGCGATAGATATGGGCAAATGCTCGATCCGTTCGGCGTGACCTGGTCGGTCAGCTGCCCGGCGAAACGATAGGAGAGGGAGCGGTGGCGAGGCTTGGCGTCATCATCATGTCGGTGATCACGACGGCCGTCGCCGTCACGAGCTGCGGGCAGGGCGAGAGAAGCCTGTTCTCGGACACCACGGCGGCGCCCGCCCCCGCGGCTGACGATCCGCCGACATCGTCCGAGGATAAACCTGAGACTAGATCGGCGGCAGGGCGTTGATCGCCATCGTCGCCCGCAAGTCGGTCGATGACACCGGATCGAACGGCGCTGAGATATAGACCCAGCAGGGCGGCGTCCGGCGCGCCAGCGTCCGCGCATCAGACTGGCTGACACGATGCGCCCCGAACTGTCGTGCAAATCGCGACAGCCCTGCTTTCGGGCTCGCGCCGGGCCGGGCGACGACCACGATCGGAACCAGCCGCGCGATCGCGCGCCATTCCTTCCAGCGATGGAAGCCCCGCAGATTGTCGCCGCCGATGACCCACACGAACCGCACGCGCGGCGCTTGCCATTTCAACGCGCGGATCAGGTCGATCGTGTAGCGCGTGCCGAGCCTCGCCTCGATGTCCGAGACCACAACACCCGGCCCGTCGAGCCTGCGTCGCGCCGCCGCCAGCCGGTCCTTCAGCGCCGTCTGTGTGCGTTTCAGCGGGTTGCCCGGCGAGACCAGCACCCAGACACGATCAAGAGCCGCGGCGCGCTTCGCCGTCGCGATCACATGCGCATGCCCCGAATGCGGTGGATCGAAAGACCCGCCCATCAGCCCGATGACAAGATCGCCGGGCGGCGAGGGCAGTCGCAGGCGTGAGCGGCGGGAAAAGGTCATGAGCTAGAGCGGCAAACGCGCCTCGCGCGGCGCAGATGCGTAGACGAATCGTCCCGAGCCCGCAACGTCAACACGCCGGAAGTCGAAGCGTCGATAGCTCGTGCTGTCGCCGATGGCGGCCGCCACCGTCGTCCGCGTGGCTTCATCGGCGCCCTGCAGCGCGGCCGAAAGCCGGTCACCGGCTTCCGCCGCCACCAGCTCGGCATCCGACGGGCTGTATTCCTGGGCATCAGCGCCAAGTTGCTGCTGGCCCGCCTCGAACGCGCCCGGCGCCGCCGCAGCGCGCGCGCGCCAATCCGCGAACGCCGCCGCCAGCGCAGCTGCGTCGCCCACCGCCGGCAGTGCGCCGATCTGGCTCGCTACCGACGGGCGAAAGTCCGTAACCGTTGCTGGGCCCGACGGTGCGCTGTCCGGCGCTGCTTGGGTTGTCGTCTCAGTCGGTGCGCCTTCACCCTGCTCGGCGGCGATGGCGGCCAGCTCCTCCGCGGGAATCTCGGGCGGGGGCGTGTTCTTAGGCGCCGCCGCCACCGTGATCGAACCCTTGCCGTTGGCGTTGGAGGAAAGCTCAGTCGGCTTGGAGCACGCCGCTGCAGCCGCCAGAACAAGACAGATCGCTGCTATCCGCTTCATCGCGCGCCCTCTCAGACGCCGGTCACCAGCTTGGGAAGCAGGTCCGGCGAGGTCACCAGTGACCATGTTCCACCGGCGGCGACAACCGTTGCCTCCCACTCCTTGAGCATGTCCAGATATTTCTGAGGGTCGGCTGGATCGGACTTGATGACGTTGGCGGCGACCACATGAATGCCCTTCAGGTCGAGCTCGATTTCGGACGTGTCGCAGGACTTCGAATAGTCATCGAGCATGTCCGAGAACAACACGATGAAGCGCTTCTCCTCCGGGCGCTGCTTCAGCTCGAACGAAGCCTGGGCGATGGCGCCCCGAATGTCGGTGTATTTCGCCGACTTCACCTGGGCGGCGTAGGCGGCGAACTCGTTGAAGAGTTCCCGCTTGCCCTCGGCGGCGAGGCTCGGCGTCGTTGGCAACTGGCGCTGCAGGATTATCTCCTTCTCGGAGAACGAGCAGGCGCTGATCTGGCTCGCGCCAACCCAGTCGCCCGGCAGCAACTTGGCTATCGTGATGTTGGCCATCTTGGTGGCGTCGGGTACTGACTTCACATACGTGCCCGAAACATCGAACACAAAGAACACTGAACGGTTCGTCGACGTAACAAGCCCGCAACTGGCGAGCGCGAGAAGAGACAGGCCGCATGCGGCGCCTGCGAGGTAACGCATCATGAGGCCTTCTCGAGTTCCGGCTCCGACTGACGTGATTTCTCGCGCTTCGGGGCCTTCGGGGGCGCCGGGTCGTTGAGAACAAAATCATCATCCTTCGCGCGCGGCCGAGGCGATCCGGCGTCTCCTGCGCGCCTTGCCTGCACGTATCTTTGGATGAACAGAGGCAGGAAAATGATGAAGTCATAGATCGCAAGCACGAAGACGCCGATATTCTTGAACAGCGCCGAAATCGTCCTGCAAATGAAACCCAGGAAGATCAGTGCGAAGCTCGCGAAGATCGAGACGATGAAAACAGAATTCCGGATGATCGTCTCCAGCGGCAACGCTGCAGCAGCCAGCAGCCAGGGAATGACGCCTGCCAGAATCAGCTGGGCGAAGGTCGACAGTTCGAGGCCGAAAACATTGGCCCGCTGTGGCGCCTGAGACGGAGCTGCAGCATCCGTCGCCGCAGGCGCGTCCACGCTCGAAGCCGGCGCGACCAGTACCGGCCCGATGATTTGCGCGGCGAGCCTGTCGGTTTCGCGGTCCTGCTCGATGATCTGCTCCCGCACGATCGAGAGCGTCATTTCCATCACCGAGAACAGCGCAAGAAAAGTGAACGACACGATCAGCATCACGCGCCGGCCATTGGCCGACATGGAATGGAAGGCCGGGATCAGGCGCGTGAAGCCGGCGGAGTCCATCAGGATCACCCCCGTCACGAATTCCAGGAAGATGACGATGATCGCAGCAAATGTCGGCAGGCCGATGCCGCCGATGCGCGCGCCTTCGCCGACGATTTCGGCCATCGGCCGCTCGATCAGGAAGAAGTTGAGGAACACGCCCGCCAGCGCAATCGTCGTGATCAGCACCGCGATCAGCCACGGCACGACGATGGATGCGCGGGCGGCGATCTTCTTGCGATCTTCGGAGCGCACAATCTCTTCGAACTCGGAGAAGGCCTGGTTCACGTCGCTCGCATTCTTGTTGAAGTCGTGCTCGATCTTGACGAGTTTTTCGGCAACTTCCTTCAGCCGGGGGCTCTCGTTGCGGATGGTGATCAGCGCCGGGCGTAGCGGGGCCAGCCGCTCATTCATCGTGCGCGCCGTATTCTGCGCGATGTTCTTCTCGACCTTGCTCAGCCCGCGCGAGGATTCCATCGAGGGCAGCGCCGCGCGGAAGGCGCGCTCCGCGGCGTCTTCCAGGTTGATATCCGAGATTGCATTCGCGCTGGTCGCCAGTTCGTGCGTCGCCTTGTCCAGTTTCTTGAGGATAGGCCCTGTCTCACGCGCCAGCTGTTCGGTGCGCTTGCCCATCTTCTCCTCGAGATGAAGCATCCTGTCCTGCAGCTCATCTGCGCGCTGTGATGCGATCTTCTCGTTGGTGACCTCCCGGGCACGTCGCCCGTGGTCCAGCAGCGCTGAGCCCCACCGCGCGAACATGTAGCCAAGGAAAAAGAACGACTGGCGGACGATGCGGTGCATCGGCTGGCGAGCGATCCACATCACGATGACAAGGGCGACAATGGCAAGCGCCAGCGGCCATCCATACGGAATGCCGAAGAAATCGCCACCGCCGGCGGCCACGTCTGACGGGTTGGCCGTCGTCGAGTCGAGTTGCTGCACAGCCCGCCCTTCTGCTGCGTAAGGCCAGACCCCACCACCCGGCGTCTGCCTACCATATCGCGAGCGCGTTGGGGCGTTAGTGTGGCAGCGACGTTACTTTCGCGAAATGATCTGCGGCGAAACGATTGCGGACAGACCGCTTACGGCCGGATCTGACCCGTGCCACGAACGACATACTTGAACGTCGTCAGCTGCTCGGCACCCACCGGGCCGCGCGCATGCAGCCGGCCTGTAGCGATGCCGATCTCGCCTCCCATGCCGAACTCGCCGCCGTCCGCAAACTGTGTCGATGCGTTGTGCATCACGATCGCGCTGTCCACCTCGGCAAGGAAGCGCTCAGCCGCGGCAGCGTCCTCCGTGACGATGCTTTCGGTATGCTGCGAGCCATAGCGCGCGATGTGCCCCATCGCGCCCTCTATGCCGTCCACCACCGCAACCGACAGGATCGGTGCGAGATATTCCGTGGTCCAGTCCTGTGTCGTGGCTTCCTTCATCGGATGGACTGCCCGCGCCCGCGTATCCCCGCGGAGCTCGCACCCCGCAGCCTCCAGCGCTTTCGCCAGGCGCGGCAGCAGGGCGGACGCAATGCTCGCATCGACCAGCATCGTCTCTGTCGATCCGCAAACGCCCACCCGGCGCAGCTTGGCGTTGACGATGATCGCCTCCGCTTTCGCCGGATCGGCACCTTCATGGATGTAGGTGTGGCAGAGACCTTCCAGGTGTCCGATAACCGGCACGCGCGCTTCGTCCTGTACGCGGGCCACCAGGCTCTTGCCCCCGCGCGGCACCAGAACGTCGAGCCTGCCGTTCAGGCCGGCCAGCATGTGCCCCACCGCGGCCCGGTCCGCCGTCTGTACCAGCTGGATCGCATCCTCCGGCAGGCCCGCATCCTTCAGTCCCGCTCGCAGCGCATCCGCGATCACACGCGACGAGTTGAGGCTTTCCGATCCGCCACGCAGAATCGCTGCGTTCGCCGCGCGCACGCACAATGCACCGGCATCCGCCGTCACATTCGGGCGGCTCTCATAGATGATCCCGATCACGCCGATCGGCCCACGCACCCGCTCGAATGACAGACCATTCGGCCTTGTCCAGCTCGCGATAACTGTGCCGACCGGGTCGGCGACATCACCTACATCCTCGACACCCTGCGCCATCGCAGCGATGCGCGCGGGCGTCAGTTCGAGTCGGTCCAGCATCGCGCCGGACAGGCCCTTGTCGCGCCCGCCCGCCATGTCCTTTGCGTTGGCCGTCAGGATCGCCGGTTCAGCCGCACGAATGCGCGCCGCCATCGCCTTAAGCGCAGCGGTGCGCCTGTCCGGACCCGCCTTTGCAAGCCCGGCGGAAGCCGCGCGCGCAGCCTCTCCCATGGCCAGCATGGTCCCGGCAAGAACGGCGTCGTGAGCGGAAAGGGGCAACTGGATTGTCATGCGGGCTGCCTTATCAGGAGAGCCCGCGCATGACCAGTTATCCGCGCCAGTCCCGCCATGGCCGCGGGTCGTCGCGCAGCAGACCGTAGATCAGCGAGTCGCGTACGCCGATATGCATCTCCCACTCGCCTCGCAGTCGCGCTTCGAGGGTAAAGCCCAGCCGCTCGAACACGCGGATCGAGGCTTGATTGTCGGGGTCGATATCCGCCGTGATCCGCCGCGCGCCCAGCGTGTCGAACGCTTCCTCCAGCGCCATGGCAAGGGCGCGCACCGCCAGATTGCGCCCGCGCGCCGCAGGGGCGATCATGCACGCCGCATCCCAGACGTTGTTCTTGCCGCGTGGATAGATCGCCACGCGACCGAGGGCAGGGCCATCGGGTGTGTCTGCGATCACCCAGTTGATGTCGCCGCCATCGCCCATCCATTCGCGCATCATCGCGACGGTGTCGGCCACGCATTGTGTGGCGGGCCGCGTGAGATAGCGGCAGCTTGCCTCATCGCCGAAAATGGCGTGCAGGGCGAGACCATCCGCGTCGGGATCGATCGGGCGGACGATGAAGTCGCGAGGTGGGTAAGCTGTCATGGCGCTGCACTACCATTGCCTCAAGCTGGTCGGGTAGAGCCAGGCAATCTGGCCCGGAGGGGCCCGATGCCCTTCGACTCGACTTGATTCCGCCCTACTAATTTGTCCACGGCAGGAGAATCGGCATGGACCAGCTTCGCGACAACACGGCCGCCAGCCGCTTCGAAATCGACACCGATGGCGAGACCGTCTTCGCGAACTATCGCAGGTCCGGCGATACGCTCACGATTCTCTGGGTCGAGGCGCCGCCAGCGCTTCGCGGCTCTGGCGCCGCTGGCAAGCTGATGAAGCTTCTGGCGCAGGAGGCGGTGGCTAGTGGCTGGCGAATCGTCCCCGTGTGCGGCTATGCGGCTGCCTGGCTACGCAGGAGTTCTGAATTCCGTGGCCTCGTCGACTGACGAATTCCCTTCGCCTCTGGAGTGATAGACCCGGCCGCTCGCATGCAATCCGCTGCCCAAGCCTACGACCGCGATGGTGTCTTGCTCGCCGCCCTTACACCGGGCAAGCCGTTGGTCCCGCCCGAGGCGTTCGCGCCCATTGCTGCGCCTCCGCCCGCCGCGCCTCCAGTCACCCCTATTTCAACCCACCAGCACCATGTCGTCGACATGGATCAGCGCCGGCCGGCCGCGATAGCCGAGGATCGCCTCGAACTCGTCCGACTTGCGTCCAATCAGCCGGACTGCGTCGTCTGATGAATAAGCCGACACGCCGCGCGCAACCGTCGCGCCATCGGGATCGATAACGTCCACCGCATCGCCGCGTTCGAACCGTCCCGCTACGGCGGTGACGCCTGCAGCAAGCAGACTCTTGCCCGTCTTCAAGGCGCGTGCAGCGCCCGCATCCACACGCACCGATCCGGTGGGGCGCAAAGCGCCCGCCAGCCACTGCTTGCGTGCCGTCTCCGGCGAGACATCGGCCAGAAACCATGTACCTTTCGCACCGCTTGCCAGCGCCGCCAGCGGCCCGCCATCTGTCGTGGTGTTTGTGCCCAGCGTTATCAGTGTCGAACATCCCGCCGTCATCGCAATGCGCGCTGCATCCAGCTTGGTGGCCATGCCGCCCGACCCCACGCCCGCGGCTGCATTGACGCCACCCGCCATCGCCACGATCTCCGGCGTCAGCTTCCGAACTTCTGGAACATGCCTCGCCTGAGGATTCGACCGTGGGTCGGCATCGTAAAGCCCGTCGATGTCTGACAACAGCACCAGCACATCCGCGCCCAGCATCTGCGCCACACGTGCGGCAAGGCGATCATTGTCGCCATAGCGGATCTCTTCGGTCGCCACCGTGTCGTTTTCGTTGACGATAGGGATCGCTCCGCGCTCCAGCAGCGTCTCCATCGTCGCGCGCGCATTGAGCCAGCGTCGTCGCTGTTCCGTGTCGTAAAACGTCAGCAGCGCCTGCGCCACAGGTGCGTTGTGCTGCGCCAGCGCATCGTCCCATGCCCGCATCAGCCGTGGCTGTCCCGCTGCCGCTGCCGCTTGCTTCTCCTCAAGCCGTAGCTTGCCTGCCTTCATGCCGAGCGCGCGCCGCCCCAGCGCCACCGCGCCAGACGACACGATCACGATCGCCTTGCCCTCGGCCCGCAACCGCGCTGCATCCGAGGCCAGCGCCGCAAACCGCACGCCATGCGGGAGCCCGCTGTCCTGATCGATCAGGAGCGAAGATCCAACCTTGATGACGATGCGGCGTGCTGAGGCGAGGGGGGAGCTCAAGGGGTCCACCCTTCCTGCTTCTCCTCCGGTGTCTTCTCCGCCTCGATCTGCGCCTCGCGCTGCGCGCGCTTGTCCTCGGAGATGATCTCGAACAGCTTCTGCACCGTCTCCGGCACGCCCTTCTGCGTGGCGCCCGAAATGCGCAGCGGCGTAGATCCGCACGCCTTCCTCAGCTGCTTGGCTTTCTCGCTGATCTCTTCCTTTGTCAGCGCGTCGATCTTGTTCAGCGCCACGATCTCGGGCTTGTCGATCAGCCCGCCGCCATACTTCTCCAGCTCGGTGCGGATGATGCGATAGGCCTCAGCCACATCGTCCTGCGTGCCGTCGACCAGATGCAGCAGCACCGAGCAGCGCTCCACATGCCCGAGGAAGCGCGTGCCGACGCCCGCGCCTTCAGCCGCACCTTCGATCAGTCCCGGAATGTCCGCCAGCACGAAGCTCGCCCCGATGCCCAGCGACACGACGCCAAGGTTTGGCACCAGCGTCGTGAACGGATAGTCCGCAACTTTTGGTTTCGCCGCGCTCACTGCGCCAAGGAAAGTCGACTTGCCGGCATTCGGCATGCCCAGCAGGCCGGCATCCGCGATCAGCTTCAGCCGCAGCCAGATCCAGCGCTCCTCGCCCTCGTGCCCGGGATTGAACCGCCGGGGAGCCTGGTTGGTCGAGGACTTGAACTGCGTATTGCCCCACCCGCCCGATCCGCCCTTCGCCAGCAAGACCTTGTCGCCTAGCTTGTCGAGGTCGGCGATCAGCGTCTCCTGGTCTTCCTCGAACACCTGCGTGCCCACGGGCACCTTCAGCACCAGCGTCGGCGAGTCGGAGCCCGTGCGGTTCGCGCCCATGCCATGCATGCCCCGCTGCGCCTTGTGGTGTTGCTGGTAGCGGTAGTCGATTAAGGTGTTGAGGCCGTCGACTGCTTCGACAACGACATCGCCGCCGCGGCCGCCATCCCCTCCGTCGGGGCCGCCGAACGGGATGAACTTCTCGCGCCGGAACGAGACGCAGCCATCGCCGCCCCCGCCGGATTTCACGTATACCTTGCACTGGTCGAGGAATTTCATTGGGACAAACTAACTCCCGTTGCGCCGTCCGGCCATATGTAACGCGCCGCAGGGGAGGAGCCCTGTCGCGCCAGGCTGAACAGGTCCTGCTTGCCGCAGGGCGCAAAGCCGAGCTTGCGCAGCACATTGCCCGAAGCCGGGTTGTCGAAGAAATGCCCGGCCGCGAAAGATTTTGCACCCAGCTTCTCGCGGGCCCAGCCCATCAGCGCCTGTGCGGTCTCCGACGCAAAGCCCAGCCCCCAGTAGGAGATGCCGAACCAGTAGCCGATCTCGTAGGTCGCGCTGTCCCCGTCGCCCACGCGCGTCACCCCGCAGGAGCCGACCAGCCCGTCTATCGGCGCCGTTACGGCGAAGGCATGCTCAGCGCCGCTCTCACGGTGCCGGCGCGTCATGTCGATGAAATCGTAAGCCGACGCCATCGTGTAAGGGTGGGGCACGCGCCCGCACATCTTCGCCACGTCATATGCTCCGGCGAGATACGCAACACGGCGCGCATCCGCTTCCTCGAAAGGTCTCAGCAACAGCCTTTTTGTCCTGATCGTGGTCATCTTCGTCCCCATCCGGCCGTCCTCGTGGCCGGGAGATCAGGGGAGATGAAACGAAGAAGGGGAGGCGATCCGCCTCCCCTGATCAAGTTTCAGGTTCGGACCGCTGCCTTGTGAGGAGCGATCCGGCTGCAAAACGGGATCGCTTATTCGGTGTCCGACGGGACGATCGAGATGAACATCCGGCCCTTGGCGCCTTCGCGGAATTCGACCTTGCCGGTTTCCGTTGCGAAGATTGTGTGATCGCGGCCGAGGCCGACATTCTTGCCCGGATGGAACTGCGTGCCGCGCTGACGCACGATGATGTTTCCGGCAAGCACCTGCTCGCCGCCGAAACGTTTCACGCCAAGGCGCTTGGAGTTCGAATCGCGGCCGTTACGCGTAGAGCCGCCAGCTTTCTTGTGGGCCAAAGGAGGCTCCTTCTCGTCTCAGGTGGGCGAATTACTTCGCAACGATATCGGTGATGCGCACAACCGTCTGGTGCTGGCGGTGACCAAGCTTCCGGCGGTAGGTGTTGCGCGGCTTCTTCTTGTAGGCGGTAACCTTGGCGGCGCGGTTGTGCTCGACCACTTCGCACATCACCTTGGCACCCTTGATCATCGGCGCGCCGATGTTGATGTTATCGCCGTCGCCGATCATCAGCACGTCGCCGAATTCGAGCTTCGCGCCCACTTCGCCGGCGAGCTTCTCGACCGTGATTTCCTGGCCGCCAGCGACCCGGTATTGCTTTCCGCCGGTCTTGATGACTGCGAACATCGGAATTCTCGTTTGTTTTCAGGGGGCCTTGCGGCCAAATAGCGTATCGCCACAGGGGGGCCTGCGGCGAGAAGCGGGCATATAGACGGGAGGCGCCCCCGCTGTCAAACGCCAAGCACGGGAATCGGCCCGGAATCTCGGGGCCGTAGGGCCGGTCTTGATCTTGACCCGGCCTATATCCCGTCAGACCGCCCTCGCGCGCCCGACGGATCCCGCATGATATTCCCAATCGACAGGCTGGTTCTGGCCCCTGACGACATCGACCTGTCCCGGTCCCCGCTCGCCGGCCATATCGACGCCGAGACCTACGTGCTCGGCGCCTTCAACCCTGGTCTTGCGCGGCTCGCCAACGGCAATCTCCTGATGATGGTCCGGATTGCGGAAGCGCTCCGGCGGCCGATCAGCAAGGGCTGCGTGCACGCGATCCGCTGGCAGGACGACCGCTATGTCCTGGACGCCTGGCCCCTCGATGCCGCCGATACTGCCGATCCGCGCAAGTTCATGATCCGCGGGGAGGGCTGGAAGGTCATGGCGCTGACATCTCTATCCTGGCTCCTGCCGGTCGAACTGAGCCCGGACGGCCTGAGCGTGCTCGTCATCCACTATGACCGCGCCATCGCGCCCCGGCACAGCTTCCAGTGCTATGGCATCGAGGATGCGCGGATCAGCCAGATCGATGATCGCTGGCTGATGACGACGTGCTCGGTCAGCCCGGAGCGACACTCGACGACGCTATATTCATCCACCAACGGTCTCGACTGGGCATTCGAGGACATCGTTCTCGATCACCAGAACAAGGACATGCTGATCTTCGAGGGCCGCATCGGCGGCCAGTACTGGGCGCAGACAAGGCCGCTGGGCGACCTCTACTTCGCCTATCCCCCCGGCAGCGAGTGGCGCGCCGGGCCCTCGATCAACCTCGCCACCTCGCCAGACGCGCTGCACTGGAAGCCGCACCGAACGCCCGGCATCCGCCCCCACGCGAACACCACGGCGACAGCGCGCATGGGCGGCGGAGCCCCGCCCATCCTTACTACTCGCGGCTGGCTGACGCTCTGGCACGGCGTTACGCCCAACGACAGTGTCGGCGTCTACCGCACCTACTGGTCGCTGCTCGATCGCGACGATCCGAGCCGTGTCATAGCAACCAGCCACATGCCGCTACTCGAGGCCAACGCAGAGCTCACACGTCCGCTGAAACACCAGATTTATCTGCGAGACATCGTGTTCACGACCGGGATCGCCGAGCACGACGACGTTTTCATCGTCGCCTCGGGCGAAGCCGATCTGGCCTGCCGGATCACGCACGTGTCGAAAGGCGCATTCGCGTGACCGGCCGCTAAACTGTCACGCGGTTCAGCTGGATCATCCGGAGGTTCAGGAAACCGGCGACGGTGACCCAGAGCAGGTAAGGTGCAAGGAGCGCCGTGGCCGGCAGGCTGATCTGCGCGAACATGGCCATCACCGCGGCTATCGACAGCCACAGCGCCATGAGATCGATCAAGGCCAGATCCATTCGCCTGCGTCCGAAGAACAGCCATGACCAGGCAGCGTTCAAGCCGAGCGAGGCGGCATAGACCGCCAGTGCCGGCAGTGCAGCGACACCTGCAGTCTGCCATACCAGCCAGCCAGCAAAGATGTTGAAGGTGAAGATGACCAGCCAGACGAGGGGAAACGCCCAGTTCGGCGGCGTCCAGGATGGCTTCTCCAGCGCTGCGTACCAGGCGCCTGGCCGAAACGCCCCGCCGCTGGAAGCCGCAGCAAAATTCAGCGCAATAAAGGCGCCGAGTGAGATCCAGGCTGAACCATCCATTGATGATAGGTCGCACTCTCGACGTGGAAATCAACCCCGGCCGCGCGAATGTGTGTAGTTGCCTGCGAGTTCATCTAG
>JALHLR010000023.1:0-52291 GCA_022844475.1 Hyphomonadaceae bacterium
CTGTCTCTCGATGACTGGGCTCGCTTCTGCATAGATCAGTTGCGGGGCGCGAACGGTCAGGGCGCCCTGCTGAAACCCCAGACCTATGCAGTGACGCAATCACCTCCGCCTGGCGCCCCAGTTTCGATGGGCTGGTTCGTGCGCGATAGCATCGCCGGGCTTCCCGGCCCCGTATACTACCATGAGGGATCGGACGGGGCGTGGTTTGCCGTTGTTGCTCTGTTTCCTGCTTCAGGTTCGGGCGTGCTCGCCGTCACGAATGGAGGCAAGGACATGGGGGGCCAAGCGCTTACCCTGGCTGCAGCAATGAATGCGGCAAAACTGCTCGCCAAGAAGAAGTAAGTTCGCTTGCTGGTACCCCGTCCTGTGAGTGGGCAGAGCGAATATGCGGCGCGGCGATTTTCTGTCGCGCGGTTCAAAGCGATCGGTATCTGATTCCGGGACTGGTCCAGACTGGCCTGTCCCGGAGTTTTCGGGCCTCCCCCGGCTTGAAGGACGATGGGCAGTTTCGGGCCCATGGCGTGAATTCGTATTGCTCCACCAGGTGCTCGCTCGGCGTCCAGAGCCAGGGGCATTCCCGCCGTTGGTCAGCGGAGGGCAACTGAGCCGACATCTCTTTCGGCGCAAGCAGCATCAGGAGGGCGCAAGGGACCGCGTCGCGTGGACCGTAGCAGCCTTCAGTCCTCTCCTGGCCTGCACGGCAGTGCGCGCTGAGTTTGATCCCGGCGCCACGCCAGGCATCTATGGGTCATCCAGGAGGGAGGCGTGGAGAGACGAGGCCCACCACTGTGAAAAACATGCGCGTTGCACAGAAGACTTTGCTTGCGGCTGGTGGGCGGTACAGGGATCGAACCTGTGACCCCTACCATGTCAAGGTAGTGCTCTACCGCTGAGCTAACCGCCCGAACCAGCCTGCAATTCATCCTTTCGGATGCCCGCCCTGCCGGGCGAGGCGCGTGTAATGCATCGGGAGGGGTCGGGCGTCAATGCCGGGGCGTTGCGGCGTCAGGACAGGCCCCAAGCCAGGCTTTCAGGCCGCCATCACGCGCTCGACCTCGTCCACCAGCTCGCGCAGGTGGAAGGGCTTCGACAGCACCTTGGCGCCGGCAGGCTGGGGGCCTCCGGCGGACAGGGCGACGCCGGCAAAGCCGGTGATGAAGACGATCTTCATGGCAGGGTCGAGTTCCGCCCCGCGCCGGGCCAGCTCGATGCCATCCAGGCCCGGCATGACGATGTCGGTGAGCAGCAGGTCGAATACCTCCCGCTCAAGCGCTTTCAGGGCTGAACGACCCTCGTCGAAATCCTTCACGGCGTGCCCGGCGCGCTTCAGCGCGTTCACGAGAAAGCCGCGCAGGCTGTCATCGTCTTCGGCGAGTAGGATCTTGGCCATGGCGTCCCGGACTTCCGACTCTCTGATTCAAGCTACGATTTGTCGGTGCACGTGGTAAAGCCGGTATGAACGGTTGAGCTTGACCGAGCGCAGCGCTCCTAAAATATGGTCGGAATGTTTCCCGGACTGACGATCTTCTCGAATCCAGGGTCTTCCGACCCGGAATTCCGGTCCGCCGGGGGGACGCCAGAAGGCGACCGGGCAGGCTTTGCCTTCTCTATCGACGAGCCGGTTTCGGTCGTTTCTCCAGTGGTTTTCGCCTCCCCCCACTCCGGAAGGCTTTATCCCAAGGGCTTCCTGGAGGCCTGCGCGGCCTCGATGATCGACCTGCGGCGCATCGAGGACGCCTATGTCGACCGGCTCCTGGCCGAGGTTCACCTTTCGGGAGCGCCCGTTATCTGCGGTCTGGTCGCCCGCGGATTTGTCGATCTGAACCGCGCTGAGTCCGAAATGGACCCGCACATGTTCGAAAACCCTTCTCCCGTATGGTTTTCCCAGCGCTCGCCCCGGGTCGACGCAGGCCTCGGCTGCATCCCCCGCGTCGCCTTCAACGGCGCGCCCATCTACCGCCACAGGCTGAAGCGCGAAGAGGCCGAACGCAGGCTTGACCAGGTCTACCGCCCCTACCACCGCGCCCTCGAAGCCCTGCTGCGGCGGGCTCAGGCCATGTTCGGACAGGCATGGCTGATCGACTGCCACTCCATGCCGGCCGAAGCCGAGCCTGCGTCCCGCTCGCCGGATATCGTGATCGGCGATCGTTTCGGCGCCTCATGCGGTCCCGGCCTCACCGACCTGGTCGAGGGCCTGTTTCGCGCCCGGGGGTACACCACGGCCCGGAACACACCCTATGCTGGCGGTTTTGCCACTCTGGCCCACGGCCAGCCCCCGCTAGGCCGTCACGCCCTGCAGATCGAGGTAAGGCGGCGGCTTTACCTCGACGAGGCCAGTGTCGAGCCGCACGATGGCTTCCTCGCGATGCGCCAGCACATGGGCGAAATTGCTCAGGAAATCTGCGCTTTCGCGCGCCAAAATGTGGGTCTCGACGCGGACGCCACAAAGAAAATGGCCGCGCTGGATGCCAGCGCGGCCAAAAGTTTAGGGAGGAAACGCCCATAAGGGCAGCGGCTCCGAAGAGCCACGTCTTGGTTTTACGCTGCACCGCAAAAAGCTCAAGGCGAAATCTCGCAACTGCGTCCAAATTCCGCAGTTTGCTTGGAATATGACAGTTTTGGCGCGTTCTCAGGCGCCGCTGTCCGGCAATTGACCAGTCGACTTATGCTGCGTTGCACAAACTTCACTTAATGGGTGTGGCAAGCGCCTTGCTGCTCAACCGCTCGACGGTCCCGGAATGTTACGGGCCGGCGTGTGGGAGTATGAGTTATGGCCACGGATGTGGATATCTATGTCGGCAAGCGGCTGCGCCGCCGTCGCCGTCTGCTGGGTCTCACCCAACAGGACCTGGCAGGCCAGGTCGGCGTGCGTTTCCAGCAGATCCAGAAATACGAGTGCGGCGCAAACCGCATCACCGCGAGCCGGCTCTTCGCCCTTGGCACCGCGCTGAACGTCAACATCAACTACTTCTTCGAAGGCCTCGCCCCGGATGGCAAGCAAGCCCCGGCCAATGATCAGTCGAACGATCGTCTGACCGGCGACATCCTTTCGCAGAAAGAAACGCTGGAACTCGTCCGCGCCTACTACCGCCTGGGCGAACGTCCCCGCCGCCGCCTCCTCGACCTCGCAAAGGCTCTCGAGGGCGATCCCGTGGACCAGGTCGCCTCGTAAGGCCAACCCGCTCCCTACGCACGCTGCGCCCGGCCGGAGAGATCCGGCCGGGCGCGGTCTGCGCGTGCACGGGTCCGGCTTGCCGCGACCATGCGCGAGAGGCAAAGGTCCACCATGGATCTTGCCCAACGTCTCCTGCCGACTGCCCAGCGCATGGCGGGCGCAGCGCGCGCCGCCGCGCTACCCTATTTCCGGTCCGCCGCCTCGCATGCCGAGAACAAGGCCCAGATCAATGGGGAGGCCGGCTATGATCCCGTAACCGAAGCCGACAAGGCCGCCGAACGCGCCATGCGCGAGGTGCTAGCGAGCGACCGCCCCGATGATGCGATCGAGGGCGAGGAGTATGGCGCGCAACCGGGAACGAGCGGCGTCACCTGGTATCTTGACCCTGTCGATGGCACGCGCGCCTTCATCGCCGGCCTGCCCTCGTGGACAACACTGATCGGCGCCACGGAAGGCGACCGCCCCATCCTCGGCGTGATCGATCAGCCCTGGCTCGACGAGCGTTATGTCGGTCTCACGGCTGGAGAGAAATCCTCATGGCTGGAAGGACGCGGATCAAGACTGCCTTTGAAGACACGCGACTGCCAGAAACTGACCGACGCCATCCTCTCGACCACCGACCCGTTCATTCTCACCGCGCCTGAGCGCGGCGCCTTCGAGCATATCCGGGCCACCGCCCGCCTTACCCGCTACGGCCTCGACGCCTACGCCTACGCGCGGCTGGCGGCCGGCACGATCGACATGGTGACCGAGACCGGCCTCAAGGCGCATGACGTCGCCGCACTGATACCGGTGATCGAGGGCGCCGGCGGCGTGGTCACAGACTGGCGTGGCAATCCCCCACAGCTCGGCGGCCAGATCGCAGCGGCTGCCAACCGCCGCATTCTCGACGAGGCCTTGATCTCGCTCAGACGTTCCGCTCTGTAACCCCTGCAGGATCGCCGCCATGACACCTCTGCTGATCAATGCCGCCCGCGCCTTCGCCATGGTCGCGTTTGCCGATGGCAGGCTGGCGCCGATTGAAGCCGGGCGCTTCGCCGCGATCGCCTCGCGCTATCCGGCCTTCGCCAATTCCGGGCACGCCGCCATCGCCGACGCCTGGACGCAGGCCTCCGCCGAAGTTCACGCGGCCCAGAGCTTCGGGACCGCGCTGGTTACGATCCGCACCGAGATCACCCAGCCCGCCGACAAGGCCGTGCTGATGCGGGTGGCGCAACAGGCTATCGTCGCTGACGGCAAGCTGGAGCAGCAGGAAAACCTTGCAATCAGCGCGCTTGCCGAAGCGCTGGGCCTCGATCCCAAAAACTTCTGATCGCCGGGAACACGGGCACGTCAGTCGGCGTTGTTTGACCGGGTTGAGCCGGATTGCGCTGAATGCCTTGCAGGCAGAGGCGCTCCAGGCGGTCACCTTCGGGGAACAGCAGCATGAGACCTCGTGCAGGAACCCAGCCGGTAACGCTTGAGCCATCGCTGGTCGTCGAGGTGTTGAGCCTCGCGCGCGCGCATGACGACATGCTCAAGGAAACGCGCCAGGACCTGTTTCGCGCCGAAACCAAGCAGCGCCTCGAACGCCGCTGGAAATGGCCGATCCGCCTCGCCTGCGTCGTCCTCGGCGCGGGCAGCCTCGCCGCGTTCCAGAACGAAGCGCTGCACGCCTCGGCACTTGAATTCATCAACGTCGTGAGAGCCGGCCTGCTCGGCGCGGGCAGCCTTTCGCTTGCGGGCCTTGTCGCCCTGTGCGCTGTGGCGTGGGGTGCCTTCTATCTGGGGCGCCGCGCCCTGCGTGGCCCAACGCCTGAACAGCAGGCCCGCAAGCTGATGGAACAGTTTGCGCAGAAGAACGGCGTCGCCGCCTACGTCTTCGCCGGCCAGGACTCACCCGAGGACGAAGCCGCTTCGATCGGCGCCCTGACGCGCCCCGATATCAAGCACTTCCGCAAGCGCCACCTCACGGCCTCGAACCGCACGCTGCAGTCCTCACTGCAACGCCTGCTCAACCGCACGACGGACGACAGCCAGCAGATTCTGCACTAGTTGCGTTCTGCGTACGCCAATCGCGTCAGACCCCGACCTGCGCACAGAGCTCGTCAAACGCCGCGAACCAGACAGCACGCCGCTCGTCCGTCTCCATGAATATCTCGTGGCTCGCGCCTTCGATCACCACGTGACGCGCGCTCTTCAGGCTCGGCAGCACACGCGCCGCCGCCGCGGGATCCACAATCGCTTCCTCGCTCGCAGTCGCCACCAGCATCGGCATGCCTGCAACCTTGTCGAGCGCACCCGGCGTCAGAAATCCCGCGCACACATCGAGGGACGCGACCACCCACCCGATCGTCGGCTCACCCAGCGCCAGCCTCGGCTCGGCCGTCACAAGCCTGCGATAGAGACCCCAGCGTACCAGATCGTGCGTGAACGGATTGCCCTCGAATTTTTCCTCGCGCGCTTCCGGCCGCGCGGGGAAAGTGGCGAGCCCCAGCTTGTTCGCCATGCGCGCAAAGTTCTGCAGGAAAGGTGTCGCCGGTATGCCCCACATCGGCGCAGAGAAGGCGGCAAGCTCTGCCGTTACGCGGCCCGTGCGCAAGGCCTCAAGTGTAATCGCACTGCCCATCGAATGCGCCACGACCACGCGCCTGGCCGGTGCGCGATCGGCGACCACGGCGATACCGCGCACCAGCGCATCGACATAGGTCTCGAACGTCGTGACATGCCCGCGGATCGGATTCTTCAGCGGACGATCCGACAGCCCCTGCCCCGGCCAGTCAAGGCACAGGAGCGCGAAGCTGCGCGCCTGCAGGTCGCGCATGACCTCGAAGTATTTCTCGATCGATTCCGTCCGCCCCGGACATACAATGGCCAGCCCGCGGGCGCCTGCCTTCGGTACGAACAGCATCCTGAGCCGGATGCCGTCCTCGCCGGTGTACCAGATTATCTCGGCGCCCGCCGGCGGTGGATTGCCGGGCACAAGGACCATGTCCCCTTGCCCGCCCCCGGCCGGCCGAGCGCCGTCGCTCATCCTACTTCAGCTTGGCGAAGAGGGATTGCAGCTTCATGGCAACGCCCATGTTCCCTTCGACCTTCAGCTTGCCCTGCATGAAGGCCATCGTCGGGTCGAGCGCGCCCTGCGCCATCTTGAGGAAGTCGTCGAAGGCGACCTTGATCGTCGCATCCGCCGCGCCGTCGTCATTGGTCGCCTTGCCGGCGCCGCCGTCGATCAGCAGCTTGCCAACCGAGCCGAAATCGAACTTCACCTTCTCGGTAAAGCCCGAACCCGCGCCGAGCGCGCCCTGAACCTTCGCGGTGAGGTCTGCCAGATCCATGAGTCGCTCCTGTTGTTTGCCCGCCTTTTGTCGCGCAGGCGGGGCCTGAGCGCAACCTCGTCGGCGAGGCAAACAGGAGCTCCGAATGCCCCTCGCGCCCTGACCCCGGCATCGCTAGGGTCTAAAGCAGGGAGGCCCCATGAGCTGGAAAACCCATATCGAGGAGTTACGGGCGCGCGAGCGGCTGGCCGAGCAGATGGGCGGCGAGGAACGCGTCGCCCGCCAGCGCAGCATGGGCAAGCTGACGGTGCGCGAGCGCGTGGCCTTCCTCGCCGACCCCGGCAGCTTCCACGAGGTCGGCAAGATCGCGGGCAAGGCGGGCTACGGGCCGGACGAGCAGATCGCCGAATTCCTGCCCGCCACGATGGTCTTTGGCCGCGCTACGCTGGATGGGCGGCCCGCCGTCATCCTCGGCGACGATTTCACCGTGCGCGGCGGCGCGTCGGATGCCTCCATCGCCGGCAAGATGCTGATGGCCGAGCAGATGGCCAACGAGTACGGCATGCCGATCGTGCGCATGATCGACGGCACGGGCGGCGGCGGCTCGGTGAAATCGCTCGAGCAGAACCCGCGCACCTACATTCCGACGACGCCAGCCTGGGAATGGCTGGTCGCCAACATGGCGCGCGCACCAGTCGTCTCGCTGGCGCTTGGACCATGCGCTGGCCTCGGCGCAGGCCGTGTCGCCGCAAGCCATTTTTCTGTCATGGTGAAGGGTCTGTCCCAGGTATTCGTCGCAGGCCCGCCCGTCGCCAAGGCGATCGGCGAGGATGTCGACAAGGAAGGCCTCGGCGGCTGGGAGATCAACGGCCGCAACGGCGTTGTCGACAATGTCGTCAACTCCGAGCACGAAGCCTTCGAACAGGCCCGGCGCTTTCTCTCCTACCTGCCCGCCAATGTCGACGAGGCGCCGCCGGTCATCCAGAGCGACGATGATCCGAACCGCCGCGAGGAATTCCTGCTCGACATCGTGCCGAAGGACGGCAAGACGCCCTACATGCCGCGCAAGATCATCGCAGGCGTCTGCGATCGCGACTCCTTCTTCGAGATCGGCGCGCTTTGGGGCCGCCAGGTCGTCACGGGCCTCGCCCGCATGGACGGGCATCCCGTCGCAATCATCGCAGGCGATCCGTTCTTCCTCGATGGCGCCTGGACGGCCGATGCATGCGACAAGGTCGTGCGCCACATTGATCTCGCAGACACCTTCCATCTGCCCATCGTGCACTTCGTCGACTGCCCCGGCTTTGCGGTCGGCGTGAAACACGAAAAGGCCGGCGTCACCCGTCGCGGCGTGCGCGCAATGGCGGCCGTCTACCAGGCGCAGACGCCGATCCTGCCGGTTGTCATCCGCAAGGCCTACGGCCTCGCAGGCTCCGCCATGTTCAATCCGACCAGGACGCGCTGGCGCTATTGCTGGCCCTCGGGCGACTGGGGCTCCCTGCCAATGGCCGGCGGCATAGAGGCCGCCTACAAGCGCCAGCTCGAAGCCGCCGCCGATCCCGAAGCCGAACTGAAAGCGCTTTATGCCAGGTTCGAAGCCATGCGCTCGCCCTTTCGCACGGCCGAGGCCTTCATCGCCGAAGAGATCATCGACCCGCGCGACACCCGCCCGCTGGTGGTGGACTTCGTGCGGCACGCCTACCGCGTCCTGAAGACCGGCCCGCGCGCGAACGGCATGCGGCCCTAGAACGGATCCTTGAGCACATCCTGCCATTCGGGATGCTTGCGCAGCGTCGCGTTGGTGAACGGACACAGCGGCACAACCTTGAGCCCACGCGCCCGCACATCGTGCACCATGTGTTCGACCAGGGCCTTGCCAACGCCCATGCCGCCGAGTTCATCGGGCACGCCGGTATGGTCGATGATCAGGATCTTCTCGCCCGCTTTGGAGAACGTCATCTCTGCATCGGGCTTGCCCTCAACGCGGGCGACATAGCGCCCGCCCGATGGCTTGTCCTCGCGGGTGATCGAGATCGCAGCCTTCGGGAGTTCCACCATCGCGCGATCCTCTTGCTGGAGGCTTCAGTGTGGCTTCAGTCGAAGAGCGAGTCGACCAGGTCCTGCGCTGCCGATTGCTGGAGCAGCGGCGCAGCCTTGCCGCCATTGATGACGCCACCGACCCGCGCGATGCCCTCGAAGATCGAGCCGGCTTCGGCTGCGATCTCGGCTGCGCGGTCCGGCGCCGAGGAAAGCCTGTGCTGGACCGCGCTGATGGACGTCTCCACATCGTCACAGGCGGATCGGAACTGTCTTTTCACCTCGCGCCCGGCAAGCACCCAGGCCGCGATCGCGAGCCCCTTCTCGCAAAAGCCGGAACGCCGGAAATGAGTCGGATAGCCGACCGGCCGCCAGTCGAGAATCAGATCGCTCATCTCCGGCATGTCCGCCAGCGTGGCGATCAGCATGGCTACTTCGTTGTAATGGTTCAGATAGTCCGTCGCGAGGCCGGTCGCCGGGTTTATATTGGCCGCCCGCAGCCGGTCTGGATCTGGATAGGCGGCCGGAGACATTTCGGGGCTCGGAGGTCGATTGCGGAATCGTGCGTCGCCGCGACCCTGCTTCGGGAGGATTTACGGGCGCTTAAGCGACAGCGTAAGCAGGGCCATGCGCGACTTGTTCTTTTTCCCCGTTTCAGCCGCTCTGGCCGCCGCCTTCGTCTTCGTGGCCCTCGAGCCGTATGCCGAGCGCCTGCCAAGCGGGCCGGTGAGCGGCGGCGGGCGCAATGCCCTGGACGTCACGATTGCCGGCGCCGAGCTGAACCGCTTCATCGTCGGCGAGACCCGCGGGACCACGCTCGAGCTGATGCGTCCGGAGGGCGGCGAGCCCCTCCTGCGCATCGACCGGGCCGTCGCCGACTATGCGGACCCCCGTCTCGGCGCGCACCTGACCCTGGCCGAAGATCTCGAATACGCGCTCGAATCGCGACCGATCGAGGTGGTGATCGAAGCCCGCTCGGTGGGCGATTTTGCCGCAAGCCAGTTCGAGGCGAACTATTTCGCCAAGCTCGATGGCCAGAGCGGCTGGCGCGAGTTCGACCTCACCCGCGAATTCCAGCCTTACACGCTGACCTTCCACACGCCGCGGCGCGGCCGCGAAGAAGGCTATGACTATCTCGGCATCCGCCCGGTGACGCCGGACAAGCACCGCGTGATGGACATCCGCTCGGTGCGCATCCGTTCGACAGCTGAGAAGAGCAACCCGCCGAACTCGCCCTCGACCGGGCCCTTGCCGTAGGACGCTGAAGCCTCAGCGGTCGTCGAACAATCCGGCGTACCGCTCCCGCAACACATTCTTCTGTACCTTGCCCATCGCATTCCGCGGCAAGTCCTCCACGAACACGATGCGCTTGGGCGTCTTGAACGCCGCCAGCTTCTCGCGGCAGGCGGCAATCATCGCCGCCTCATCCCCCTCCCCGATCACAACCGCGGCAACCGCTTCACCGAAATCCCGATGCGGCAGGCCGATCACTGCGCTCTCGATCACGCCAGCCATCTCATCGAGCACCAGCTCGATCTCTTTGGGATAGACGTTGTATCCGCCCGAGATGATAAGGTCCTTCGCACGCCCCGAAATCCACACGCGCCCGTCTGCATCCTGCCGCCCCACATCGCCGGTGATGAAGAAGCCGTCGCGCGTGAACTCCTCTCTGGTCTTCTCCGGCATGCGCCAGTAGGCGGAGAACACGCTCGGTCCCCTGATCGCGATGACGCCGGTCTCCTCCCCGCCCCCGATGCGCAATTCCACGCCGGGCAGAGGATAGCCCACAGATCCTGCGATGCGTTCACCCTCAAGCGGATTGCTTGTGATGATGACCGCCTCGCTCATGCCATACCGCTCGAGAATGCGCTGTCCTGTTCGCTGCTCGAACGCCTCGAACGTCGTGGGCAGCAACGGCGCAGAGCCCGAGATGAACAGCCTCACCTTCTGCGCCGTCTCACGCGTGAAGCCCTCATTGGCAAGCAGGCGCGTGTAGAAGGTCGGTACGCCCATCATCACGGTCGAACGCTTCAGGGCGGACAGCACTTCGGCATCGGCGAATTTCGGCAGCCACATCATCGTGCAGCCGGAAAGAAACGCACAGTGCAGCGCCACGAACAGCCCATGCACATGAAACACAGGCAGCGCATGCAAGAGCACATCGTCCGGCGTAAACCCCCACGCCTTGTGCAACGCTACAGCGTTGGATGCGAGATTTCCGTGACTCAGCATCGCCCCCTTCGAGCGGCCCGTCGTCCCGCTCGTGTAGATGATCGACGCCAGATCGTTCGCGCCGCGTGGAACAGCGCCCGTCACTGGCGCAGCCCCCCGGCTCCTGGCGACATACGCCTTCGGGTCGGTGACGAAAACGCGCGGTTCCGCGTCAGCCAGAAAATAGGCAACCTCGCTCGGGGTGTATGCCGAATTGAGCGGCAGGAAGACGGCGCCGATCCGCAACGCGGCAAGATACAGCATAACGCCTTCGACGCTTTTCTCCGCCTGCAGCGCGACGCGATCGCCCGGGGTCACCCCCTCGGCGACAAGCTGACCGGCGACTGACGAAATGCCGCGCAGGAGGTCCGCGTAGGTTACATCTCTTCCATCCTGCATCACAAAGCACGGCTTCGCCTTGTCCGCAGGAAACGCGTTAACCAAAAGATCATGCAGCAGATTGCTCATTGGGTTCGCCTGCCAACGTGAATCGTTTTGAGTACATCTTCGAAGGCGTGTGTGCGCTGGACGCGCGAATCGCACGCTGTAACTGAACACTGCGAGAGTCGAGGGATCAGGGGAATGAGTCAGCCGATGGATCGTGCGCTACGCACGCGCGCGGCTCGCGTGATTCCCGGCGGCATGTACGGCCACCAGGCTGTTGGCGGCCTGCCGGAAGGCTACCCCCAGTTCTTCACCCGGGCCGAAGGCCCATGGCTGTGGGACACGGACGGTAACCTGCTGCTCGACCTGATGTGCGCCTACGGTCCGCAGCTGTTCGGCTATGCCAACCACGACATCGACCGCGCCTACGCTGAACAGATGGCGATCGGCGATGCGATGACGGGCCCCTCTCCGCTCATCGTCGATCTTGCCGAGGCGATGGTGGCGATGGTCGGCCACGCCGAATGGGCGATGTTCTGCAAGAACGGTTCTGACGCCACGACGATGGCGCTGATGGTCGCCCGCTCGCACACCGGCCGGAACGCCATCGTCCGCGCGGCGGGCGCCTATCATGGCTCCTCGCCATGGAGCAATCCGCGCGCCCGCGGCATCGCCCCCAGCGATCAGGCTGGCCAGCACATCTGCACCTATAACGACGTCGCCAGCCTCGAAGCCGCAGTAAAGGCCGCCGGGGCCGATCTCGCCGCGATTTTCGCCTCGCCCTATCGCCACGACGTCTTCATCGACCAGGCCTCGCCCTCGGCCGATTATGCAAGGCGCGCCCGCGAACTCGCCGACGAGACCGGCGCGCTGCTCATCGTCGACGACGTCCGCGCCGGCTTCCGCATCGCGCGCGACTGCAGCTGGTCTCTGCTCGGCGTCGAACCCGATCTGTCCTGCTGGGGCAAGGCAATCGCCAACGGCCATCCCATCTCGGCCCTCATGGGGGCGGAAAAGGCGCGCGGCGCCGCCGAGAAGATCTATGCCACGGGCTCTTACTGGTTCGCCGCCGCCGCAATGGCCGCCAGCCTCGCCACGCTCAAGCTGATCCGCGAGTCCGACTATCTCGAAAGCATCACCGCGCTAGGCGAAAGCTTTCGCAGCGGCCTCGACGCCCGGGCCAGCGCGCATGGCTTCATCCTGCGCCAGACCGGCCCCGCCCAGATGCCGCTCATCCTGTTCGACAAAGACCCCGACATGCGGCTCGGCTATGCCTGGTCCGCCAGCATGGTCCGTAACGGCGTTTACATGCACCCCTGGCACAACATGTTCATCTCCGCAGCGATGACAGACGCCAACATCGCGTTCGCACTCGACGCCGCGGACCAGAGCTTCGCTGAACTCGCGAAAGCCGCGCCCACGCTGGGGCCAAACACGCGCTATCCGGGCCCGCGCCGCGCCTGAGCCCGGGGTGATCCACGCCTGTTGACCAGACGACGCGCGGCACTAGTCTCCGCGCCGTCGCCCTTTGCGGGTCAAGGTTTCCAACAGGACCGATGAAATGAGACAGCTTCTGCTTTGCGGCGCCGCGATCGGCGCGCTGATCCTTTCCAGCTGCACCGCCATCTCGCCCCCCGCCGCGGACCCGGCGACAACACCCACGACCACTGCGGCAGACGCCACGCCGAGGCAGACCCCCGCCGAATTCCTCGCCGCAGCCGAAAAAGAACTCTCGGATTTCTCCGACTACGCAGCCCGCGTCGCCTGGGTGAACTCCACCCACATCACCGACGACACCGACTGGCTCAACTCGCGCGCTGGCTCGGAAGGCACGCTGCTCTCCGTCCGCCTCGCCAACGCCACCAAGCAGTTCGAAGGCGCCGCGATGACGCCCGATCAGAAGCGCAAGATGGACATCCTGCGCGCCGGCATCGTCATGCCCGCCCCATCCAAGGGCACACCCGACCAGCAGAAGCAGATCGCCGACGAACTCGCGACGATCACCACCGGCCTCCAGTCCACCTATGGCAAGGGCAAGGTCCCGCTCGACCCGTCAAAGTTCGATGTCGCCGCCGTTCTCAAGATCCTCAACGCCTCGCGCAGCAAGGAAGAACCGCGCGATCCCAAGGCGCCGCTGACGCTCGAAGAGGCCTCGCTCCTGCTTGCTGAATCCCGCGACCCGAAAATCCTCGCCGCTGCATGGGAAGGCTGGCACGCCATCTCGCCGGTGATGAAGCCCGACTACCAGCGCATGGTCGAGATCGGCAATGAAGGCGCGCGCGAGCTCGGCTTCAAGGACGTCGCCGACATGTGGCTGGCGAACTACGACATGCCCTCCGCCGATATGGAGAAGACGGTCGAACGCCTGTGGACCCAGGTGAAGCCGCTGTACGACGACCTGCACTGCTACGCCCGCGGCAAGCTCAACGCCAGGTACGGCGACGCCGTCCAGCCGAAGACCGGACCCATCCGCGCCGACCTCCTCGGCAACATGTGGGCCCAGCAGTGGGACAATATCTACGACATCGCCGCCCCGCCCGCCTCCGACCCCGGCTACGATCTCACATCAGTGCTCAAGCAGAAGGGCTATGACGAGATCAGGATGGTGAAGACGGGCGAAGCCTTCTTCACCTCGCTCGGCCTCGCGCCCCTGCCCGAAACATTCTGGCAGCGCTCGCAGATCACCCGCCCGCGCGACCGCGAGGTCGTCTGCCACGCCTCGGCATGGAACGTCGACAACAAGGAAGACCTGCGCATCAAGATGTGCACGCAGATCAACGCAGAGGACTTCTCCACCGTCCACCACGAGCTCGGCCACAACTTCTACCAGCGCGCCTACAAGGATCAGGACCTCCTGTTCAAGAACGGCGCGAATGACGGCTTCCACGAAGCCATCGGCGATTTCGTCGCCCTCTCGATCACGCCGGAATACCTCAAGCAGCTCGGCCTCATCGACAAGGTTCCGGCCGCCTCCGCCGACATCGGCCTCCTGATGGACCGGGCGCTCGAAAAGGTCGCTTTCCTCCCGTTCGCGGTGAAGGTCGACAAATGGCGCTGGCAGGTCTTCCGCGGCGAGACCACGCCTGCGCAATACAACCAGGCCTGGGTCGATCTCGGCCGCCAGTACCAGGGCATCACGCCCCCGGTCTCGCGGGCCGCAGATGCGTTCGATCCCGGCGCCAAATTCCACATCCCGGGCAACACGCCTTACCTGCGCTACTTCCTGTCCTTCATCCTGCAGTTCCAGTTCCACAAGGCCGCCTGCGAGCAGGCCGGCTGGACCGGCCCGCTGCATCGCTGCTCGATCTACGGCAACAAGGCAGTCGGCGCGAAGTTCACGAAGATGCTCGAAATGGGCGCCAGCAAACCCTGGCCCGACGCCCTCGAAGCCTTCACCGGCACGCGCGAGATCGATGGCTCCGCCCTCGTCTCCTACTTCGCCCCGCTGCAGGCGTGGATGAAGGAACAGAACAAGGGCCAGACCTGCGGCTGGTAAGCATCGACCTTGAATGAACGGAACGCCGCCCCCTTCCCGGGGCGGCGTTCCTGTTTGCGCGGCGCGAAGCAAACTGAGGCCACTACCGCCCGTCACAAACCCGCCTTAACCTCGGCCGCATGTCGAGACATCTGCTCCACCTCACCGCCGCCCTTGCTCTTGTCCTCGCCGCCTGCGTACAGCAGCCGATGCCGGCGCCCGACGCGCCGCCGCTGGTGCTCACAGGCGAGATCACGCGCGCCGACCACCAGACCTATCGCGAGATTCCCTTCACCGTTCCGCCCGGAACGAAGAACATCAGCATCGACTTCGCCTATACCGGCAAGGAAAACCGCACCGTCATCGACATCGGCGTTCGCGATCCGGAAGGCCAGCGCGGCTGGAGCGGTGGGAACAAGAGCCACATCGAGATCGGCGCCCAGACAGCGACCCCCTCCTATCGCCCCGGCGCGCTCCAGCCCGGCGAGTGGAAACTCGTCCTGGGTGTTCCGAATATCCGCGAGGGAGAGAGCGCGAGCTACACAGCGACGGTCAGGTTCAGCAATGCCCCGGATCGCCCCGCCGCTGGCCCAGGTGTCCGCCAGGCTGCCGCCACCGCCACCTCCGACGTGAACAAGTGGCGGCGCGGCGACTTCCACACACACACGGCGCATTCTGATGGGTCGTGCGGACCCGAAGGCGAGCGCGGCCCGTGCCCCACGCTTTCGACAATAATCGCCGCGCGTGATGCCGGCCTCGACTTCGTCGCGGTGACCGACCACAACACCATCACCCAACTCGCCGACATCAGGGCCCTGGAGCCGTTTTTTCCAGCGCCCCTCCTGATCCCTGGCACAGAGATCACCACCTTCAACGGCCACGCCAACGTTGTCGGGAATACTGGCTTCCTCGACTTCCAGCTCGGCTCGCCGCGACTGCCGACGCTCGCCAAACTCTTCGACCAGACCGAAGCTGCAAACGCCTTCATCTCGGTCAACCATCCGTCACTGCCATCAGGCGAAGCCTGCATGGGCTGCGGCTGGACGGTGAAGGACACGGACTGGTCACGCGTCAACGCGATCGAAGTGATCAACGGAGGCAGCATGCGCACCTCCGGCCCCGAAGGCGCGTTCAACGGCATCGCCTTCTGGGAAGCGCGCCTCAGGCAAGGCCACCGCATAACCGCCATCGCGGGCAGCGACAATCACGACGCCACCGACACGACAGGCGCGAAGCAATCGCCCGTCGGAACGCCGGCGACCATTGTCTACGCCAGCGAGCTGTCGACACAGGCCATCATCGCTGGCGTAAAATCCGGCCGTGTGTTCATCGACGCGGGCGCACCAGAAGGCGCCACGTTCGACATGACCGCGCGCGCCGCCGGCGCGGAGGCCGGAATGGGCGGCGAGTTGAAGCTGGCCCCACGCGAGCGCGCCGCCGTCCGCATCGACCTCGGCAACTTTCCGCCAGGCGCGAGCACCCAGCCGATTTCGCACAACCTGCTCGTCACGCCCGGCCTCGCTCCGGGCGATGCCTTCGCAATAAGCCTGCAGGACGACGCCTCCAGCGGCTGGTTCCGCGTCAACATCCGGGACGCGTCCGGCAAACTCCTGCTGCTCGGCAACCCGATCTACCTCGTCCACGGTGGTTAACGCGGCGTCCCGGCCCAATATCCGGGCAGTCGAGCCGGGTCCTGTCGCGGGTATTGCGCAGAAGTCATTCTGCTTCCGCTAGAATTCGCGGAGCAACAGTCGGGAAATACTGGTGAATGGCAATTGTGAGGGTCCGGCGGGAAGGCTAGTCTGGAGCCGCCAGTCGGGATGGCGTGTCGCGTGGGGACTTGTCGATGCTTGAGATCGCCGCAATCGTCGGAGCCGTTCTTGTCGGACTGCTGCTGATCTTCGTCGTCTACCGCGCCGCCCGCACCTACGACGCCGGCGCCCACGCTACCTTCATCACCACCAAGGGCGGCGATTTCTACGGCGCCCTGCGCGCGCCGATGACGATCTGGGATCCCCGCATCAAGGTCCTGCGCGACAAGAACGCCCCGGCCATCAACATCATGACGACCGATGCAACCGGCGCCTATTTCGAGAAATCCCTGGTGGCCACACGCACCGGCGAGATCAGCCTGCGCGTGCACACCTGCGCGCCCCGGCCGTTCCACTCCACGACCACGGACAAGCGCCAGCTCGTCGTCAAGCCGAAAGTCGCCTTCCAGCTCGACATCGACCGGATCCAGATTCCGACCCAGATGGAGTCGTTCGGGACAACACTTGCGGCCCGCATCGAGAACCTGTTCGACAACGCCGTCTCCGAATACGAAGACCAGGATGTCTTCAAGCACCAGCGCGAGATCGAGCAGCGCGTCCTTCGCGAGCTGCAGGACATCGAATTCCCCGCCGACGAAACCCGTCCCTCGGGCATGCCGCTCGGCATCAAGGTTTACGAGGCAATGTTCTCGTTCGAGCGTCCGCAGAAGCCGATCAACAAGGACCTCGCCAACGGCCCGATGGCCTACGACAACGAGCATCTCGACGATCTCGTCGACATGCTCGAGAAGGCGAACCCCGCAACGGTCGATACCCTGATGCGCATGCTCGAGCTGCAGACGCGGCAGAACATCGTGCAGATGCTCTGCAAGTCCGGCGGCCTCGTCGCCTTCACCGCGCAGGAACTCGGCCTGTCTGAGCGCGTGGTTGAACGCGCCCGCTACGGCGCCAATATCATGAAGCCTGCCGAGCCGCCGCCAGTGGCGCCATCCGCTCCTGCGCCCGCGGTTACACCCGCCGTGGTTGGTGAAACACCCGTCGCAAAGCCGGTCGATGCAGCAACAGCCTATTACGGGCTCGGCGCACCGAAGGGCCAGAAGGCTGCAGAACCGGCGCCTGAGGCGCCGAAGGCCTAAAGCACCCGCCCCGGATTCATCCGCCCATCCGGATCCAGAGCCCGCTTAACCGCGCGCATCATGTCCATCTCGACGGCAGACTTGCGCCACGCCAACTCGTCGCGCTTCAGCCGCCCGATGCCGTGCTCGGCCGAGATCGAGCCATTGAGACTTGCGATCAGATCATGCACCGCCTTGGACAGCGGCAAGCCGTCCTGCTCGACAAAGCGCTCCTGATCGGCGCCCGGCGGCGGGGTGATGTTGAAATGGATGTTGCCGTCCCCAACATGGCCGAACGCGATCACATCCGCACCGGGCGACATTGTGTGCGCCAGGGCCGCCCCCCGCTCCATGAACTCCGCCACCCGCGACACCGGCACCGACACATCATGCTTCAGCGCCTTGCCATGCGCCCGCTCGGCCACCGCGATGTTCTCGCGGATCTTCCACACCATTGCCTTCTGCGCTTCTGACCCGCAGATCACAGCATCAGCCACGATCTCTCGTCCGATCGCATCGGCGAGCAGGCTCTCCATCATGTCACGCGCGCCCTCCTCGCGCGGCAGCGACAGCTCGACCAGCACGCGCCACGGCAAGCCTGACGGCAGCGGATCGCGCGTATCCGGAATGTGCCTGAGCACCAGTTGCAGCCCCAGCTGCGGCACGATCTCGAAGCCCGTCACCGCCCCGCCGCTTGCCGCCTTCGCCAGCTGCAACAGCTCCACCGCTTTCGTTGGCGACGCCACCGTCACCCACGCCGTCTCCTTCACGGCCGGTCGCGGGAACAGTTTCAGCGTTGCCGCAGTCACGACGCCCAGCGTGCCCTCGGCGCCGATGAAGAGATGCTTGAGATCGTAGCCCGTATTGTCCTTGCGCAGACCACGCAGGCCGTTCCACACGCGCCCATCCGGCAGAACCGCCTCTATGCCGAGAACAAGATCGCGCATCATGCCGTAGCGCAGCACCTGCACGCCGCCCGCATTGGTCGAGATCAGCCCGCCAATCATCGCCACGCCCTGCGCGCCAAGCGACAGCGGGAACAGCCGGTCATTCTGTTCGGCAATCTCCTGCGCCCGCGTGAGAATGACACCCGCCTCCAGCGTCATCGCATCGTTGAGGACGTCCACCTCGCGCACCTTGTTCATGCGCTTCAGCGAGATCAGCACCTCCCCCTGGGGGACCGACCCGTTGACCATGCCCGAATTGCCGCCCTGCGGATTCACTGCGAGCCCGTACGCTGCACACAGCGTCATTGCCGCGGAAACCTCCTCGGTCGACGCCGGCTTCACCAGCACAGGCGTCGATCCCTTCCAGCGTCCGCGCCAGTCGCTGATATGCGGATCGATTTCGTGCGCGTCCGTCGACACCCCCTTCGGCCCCAACGCGTCCGTGAGGCGCGCGATGAATGTGGAAATGCGATCGCCCTGATCGTCAGCCATGACAGGCATCCTGAATGTCTTACAGTAACGGCTCGCTTTTCGCAGGTCCGTCGCCCGGTAACAACCTTGAGCCTGACCTATTGTTGCTGCGCAGGCCGAAACGTCCATTGCTGCTCCAGCGCCTGCCCACACTGCGCCGTGCGCAAGACGTCGCGGCCAGTCTCGTCGCGCACTTCGATGCACTGCACCCGCTGGTTCACCAGCCGGGCACCCTCGAGCATCATCCACTTCTGGTCCGGCAGGTCGTAGCATTCGCCAAGGCCGACGCCGCCGAACGCATAGCCTCCGGAGATGCAGCTGCTCATCATGCGAAGCTGCCCCAGCGCCTTGCGGTCGAAGCTCATCAGCTGACCATAGGCGTCGGTGCAGGGCAGAAGACCGAGACTGGAATCGTATCCGATGCACATGCCCGGCCGGGCCCTCGATTCAAACGACCCCTCGACCACGTTGGTGAAGTCGACATTCCTCACGACCCACGCATGACCCAGGCCGGTTTTCGGACATTCGCCGGCAAACACCATCCCGCCCGTCCGGCTAGCCACACCCAGCAGCGAGATGCAGCGCCCGGCGCCGGACCGCAGCTCGCCATCATCGGTCATCATCCACTGCTGCTCTGGCGCGCCCGTACACGCCGCGGCGAACAGCGGCGGATAATATCCCTGCCCCTTTGGCTCTAGGCAGGCCTCGCCATGCATGATCGGACCACCTGCCGGTCCCGGCAGCACGAACTTCTCCCGCGCTGATCCATCGCACGGCACGCTGATCGACTCACCTGCCTGCCCCGACATCGAGATGCACATGCCGGGCAAACGCTCGGGCTGCAGCGTCTGAGCCTGTGCTGGCATCGTCGCGCCGGCCGCCAGAATGGCCAGCCCCAGAATCAGACCTGCAACGCGCATGAAGACCGCCCCTGTCGTTCGCCGCACTTCAATCCCGCCCACAATTGCGCAAGACGCTTTGGCGCTTCCATGGCCACGTCTTGACGCAAGCGCGCCAGCGGCGTCCAACACTGACAAGAACGCCAGGAGAAAACGCATGCCCTACGCCCCCTTCGACCTTACCGGGAAAGTCGCGCTCGTCACCGGTGGAAATCGGGGGATCGGCTTCGGATTTGCCGAGGCGCTGTCGCAGGCCGGCGCGTCCGTCGCGATCTGGGGCTCGAACGAGGCCAACAATGTAGAGGCAGTCAAGAAACTCGGCGGCAAGACAAAGGCGTGGACCGTCAACGTCGCCGACGAAAAACAGGTCGCGACCGCGATGGCGGACGTCGCGAAACACTTCGGCCGCATCGACTCGGTGTTCGCCAACGCTGGCATCGGTGGCGGCGGCAAGTCGTTCGCCGAATTCCCGACCGACGTCTATCGCCGCGTCCTCTCCGTGAACCTTGACGGCGTCTTCTTCACCCTGCGCGAGGCCGCCAAGCATATGGTGGAACGCGCCAAGGCAGGCGACCCCGGCGGCTCGCTGGTCGGCCTCGCCTCGCTGGCCGCCATCGAAGGCGCCGCCCGCAACGAAGCCTATGCCGCTACCAAGGGCGCTGTGGTCTCGATGATCAAGTCGATCGCCGTCGAACACGCGCGCTATGGCATACGGGCCAACTCCATCCTTCCGGGCTGGATCGCGACGGACATGACACAGGGCGCGCAGGACAATCCAGCCTTCGCCGAGAAAGTCATCCCGCGTGTGCCCATGCGCCGCTGGGGCGAGCCCAAGGATTTCGGCGGCGTCGCCGTCTACCTGACATCGGACGCCTCGTCCTATCACTCAGGTGACTCCTTTGTGATCGACGGCGCCTACTCGATTTTCTAGGCCGACGCTTCTCACACGTCACACGCGAGGAACTGGAATGCGCGCTGGTCCGTTACTGGGCCACAGCATCATCGCATGCGCGCGCGCGGTCACGTGATCTCGCGCCGTCCCGAGACACGGGGGTTCCATGTTCCGTTCTGCCTTGCTTGCCGGCGTCGCCGGCCTGACCCTCGCTGCGTGCGGAGGCGCTGCCGGCACCAGCATCTCCCAGGTTCCGGATACAGATGCCCGGAAGGCCGCAGTGGCAACCGAGATCGCCACGATGATGACCGACCCAGCAATGATGGATCAGATGTTTGCGCCCGAAGCGATGGCCGGAGCGATGCCTGACCTGTCCGCGATGTGCGCCGCGATCCCCGCTGACCAGCAAGCTGCCTGTACCCAGCGCATGGAAGGCAGCAGCGCCACGCTGCAGAGCGTCCAGACCGAGATGATGGACAAGGCGAAGGCGATGCAGCCCCAGCTGATGCAGGACATGGGTGCAATCATGGCCCGCACCTACACGGGCGAAGAACTCGCCGCGATGCACGCCTTCTACAAATCGCCCGAAGGCCAGGCGATCCTGCAGAAGCAACCCCAGGTGATGGCCGAGTTCATGCCTGCCGTGATGGCGCGCATGCAGCCCCTTCAGCTCGAGATGGTCCAGAAGCTGTCTCAACGCATGACCGCTGCAGCCGCCGCGGCCACAGCGCCAGCGATGGCCGCCACGACGGCGCCGGGCAGCGCCGTCCCACAAGCCGCTCCATTGCCGCCCGGAACGACGGTCACGACAACCGTCACGCCCCCGGCGGCCACGCCAGCACCCGCGACTGCCGCCCCTGCATTTCCGCGTCCGAACTGAGCCACGCGCAGCGCGACGGCGCGACCTGACCCAGCTGGGTGCTGGGCAGGCATCGTCGTCACCGATCTCGACAAACGATAAAAACCGCTCGCCCCCGCCAGTGCGGATTGCTATCAGGTGCCGTCCTTCACCTGCTCAGGCCATCCTCATGATGAACGTCCGTCGCTCGGTTTCCACCGTGATCGCCACAGTCGCTGCCGGGCTTGTGCTCGGCGCGTGCGAGACAAAGGCCGCGGACGGCTTCGCCGCATGCGGGGCGGCAGACATGCCAGCCGCCGCACAAACCGGGGGTGCGCTATCAATCGCGCCGCTCCAGTTCACATGCAAGAAGCTGGAGAATGGCCTGCGCGTCTATGCGATGCCGGACAAGAACACCGCCAGCGTCTCGGTTGCCGTCTGGTACGATGTCGGCTCGAAGGACGATCCCGAGGGTCGCTCAGGCTTCGCCCACCTGTTCGAACACCTGATGTTCAAATCGACCACCAACCTTCCGCCCGAGGGCTTTGATCGCCTGACCGAAGACGCCGGCGGCTTCAACAACGCGTCCACCTGGAACGATTTCACGAACTACTTCGAAACGGTCCCCGCCAATCACCTCGAGCGCGTGCTCTGGGGCGAGGCCGAGCGCATGGGCTCGCTCGTCATCGACGAAGCCAACTTCAAGTCAGAGCGCGACGTCGTGAAGGAGGAGCTGCGCCAGTCCTACCTCTCCAACCCGTACGGCAAGCTGCTGGGCATGTATCTCTACCAGTCGGCCTTCAGCGTGCACCCCTATGGCCGTCCCGGCATCGGCTCGCTGGAAAATCTCGACGCCGCCACCGTGGAAGATGTCCGCGCTTTCCATGCCGCATACTATCGGCCCGACAACGCCATCCTCGTTGTCTCGGGAAATTTCGACGAAGCCCAGCTCGACACCTATGTGAAGACCTACTTCGCCGGCCTTACCACGCCCAAGCGGGAGATCCCGCGCGTGACCGCCGTCGAACCCGCGCGCACGGAAGCGAAGACATATACGGTTTACGAGCCGAACGTCCCCCTGCCCGCCGCCGTCATCTCCTGGCCCTCGCCGGACGCGGCCAATCCCGACAACGCGGCCCTCACACTCATGGACGCCATCCTGCTGCGCGGGGAGTCGTCGCGGCTCTACCAGTCCCTGGTCTACCAGCAACAGGTCGTTGCAGACGTCGGCTCCAACTTCGACATCACCGCACACCCCGGCATCTATGCGCTCTATGTGATCATGTCGGACGGCAAGACGGTCGACGAAGGCATCACTGCGCTCAAGGCAGAGATCGCGCGCATGCGCGACACGCCGGTCACCGCCGCCGAGCTCGACGAGGCGCGCAACGAGCTGATCACCGCGGCCCTGCAGGGGCGCGAAAGCTCCGACGGCCGCGCTGACGATCTCGCCCGCAGCGTGATCCTCTACCGCAACGCCAAGGCGTCCGACGAAATGCTCGCCCAGCTGCAGACTGTTACCGCCGAGGATATCCAGCGCGTCGCAAAGGCGGTCATGGACGAGACGAAGTCCGTTACCATCAAGTATCTCCCCGAGGAGATGCAGAACGGCGCAACCGAAGATGCGTTCGCCGATGCGCCCACCATCCAGACCTCGAAGATCGACATCGCCGCCGCCGACATCCCCGTCTACACGCTGGCCGCGGAAGCCGATCGCAAGCTTCCGCCTGAGGCTGGCCCACCGGTCGCGGCCAAGGTGCCTCCCGCCACCGAGAAGACGCTCGCCAACGGCCTGCGCGTGATCGTGGCGCCGAAGCCCGGCCTGCCGCTGCTCAGCGCCAGCCTGCGCATCTCGGCCGGCAGCGCCTACGACCCGGCCGGCAAATCCGGTCTCGCCGCCATGACCGCCGATCTCACCACGCGCGGCACCAGGACCCGCACGGCGACCCAGATCGCCAGCGAGATCGAAAGCCTCGGCGCCGCGATCGGCGCAGGCGCCGGCCCTGACGCCACCGACGTCTCGATCTCCACCCGCTCCGACAAGGCCTCCCAGGCCTTCGCCATCATGGCCGACGTCGTGCAGAACCCCGCCTTCGCGCAGGAAGAGCTTGATCGCGCACGTCAGGAGACGCTCGACAACATCAAGGTGCAGCTGACCCAGCCGCGCGCCGTCGGCGGACTCGCCCTCAACCGCGCCCTGTTCGGCGCCGGCCCCTATGGCGGCACCCCGACCGCGAAATCGCTCAGCAGCCTGACGCAAGCCGAACTCGCCGCCTTCCACGCCGCCAGCTGGCGTCCCGACAATGCCGTGCTCGTCATCGCCGGCGACGTGACGCCCGAAGCCGGCTTCGCGATGGCGGAAGAAGCGCTCGGCGCCTGGGCGAAGCCCTCGACACCAGCGCCGACGGCGCCCGCTGCCGGAACCGCAAGTGCGCCCCGCGCAATCGCTCTCGACATGCCGCAGATTGGCCAGGCCGCTGTCTTCCTGGGCCGCCCCGGTCCCTCGCGCCTCGCGGACGACTATTACGCAACCGCCTTGGCCAACAACGTACTCGGCGGCGGCTACTCGGCGCGCCTCAACGCAGAGATCCGCATCAAGCGCGGCCTCTCCTACGGCGCCAACTCGTCCCTGTCGGCGCGCAAGCAAACAGCCCCGATCATCGCCGCCGCTCAGACGCGCAATGACGCCGTTCCTGAAGTCGTCGACCTGATGCTGTCGGAGTTTGCCCGACTCGGCGCCGAACCGATCCCGGAGAAGGAACTCGGCGCCCGCAAGGCCGTGATCATCGGCGGCTTTGGCCGCTCGGTTGAAACAACGGCCGGCCTCGCGGGGCAGTATTCCTCGCTCGCCCAGTTCGGCCTGCCGCTCGACAAGCTCCAGACCTATTCGGACGAGATCAACGCCGTCACCGCCGAACAGGCCGCTGCCGCCGCCAAGACCCACTTCGATCCCGCCAACGCCACCGTCGTCATCGTCGGGGACGCGGCGCAGTTCTGGGACAAGGTGAAGGACAAGCGCGCCGGCATGGAGCGACTTGCAGTATCGAAACTGAACCTGGATTCGCCGACGCTGAAGTAGAAAATGAAACGGGCCGGCGCGGTCACACGCGCCGGCCCGCCTGTATCCGTCCTGCGGATTTGATCAGACCAGCGCGAACCCGCCGACCTTTACCGCCAGCGCCAGACCCAGCAGCATCGTCATCAGGATCGCCGCTGCAAGGAGCGCCGCGACGACGCGCAGGCGCGTCATCTCCAGATCAGCGGCCGGATCGAGGAAATAGCTGCGCACCGTTGGAGGTTCGCAACGTTCATTGAGAAACCATGGCGCAGCACGCGTCCCGATCCACAGCGAGAAAGCCGTCGCCACGATGCTTGCAAAAAACATCGAGGCGGCTGGGAACACGATCGCGAGTTCGCCGTTCATGCTGATTCAACCTCCAGCCACGCCTCCCCGGCCAGAGATCAATCACCCCGCGCGGTTCGTCAAACAGGCCGTGAGTCGCAGCCCGCATATTCGCTGCTATTTTTTCAGGTTCCCGCAGAACCGCTGGATCCGCCGGCAGGCCTCCTCCAGCTTGTCGGTCGAGGTTGCGTAGGAAATCCGGAACGCCGGGCTCAGACCGAACGCAGATCCGAACACCACCGCTACCTTTTCCTCCTCCAGCAGCGCCGCCGCGAAATCCTCGTCGTTCGCCAGCTTCCTGCCGCCCGCCGTCGTCTTGCCGATGGCGCGCGAGCAGTCGGGATAGACGTAGAATGCGCCTTCCGGCGTCGGGCAATGCAGCTCCTCGGTCTGGTTCAGCATGCCCACCACGAGGTCGCGCCGTCCCTTGAACAGTTCCTGGTTCGGCTTGATGTAGGCCTGCGTCCCATCCAGCGCCTCGACCGCCGCCCACTGCGAGATCGAGCACGGGTTGGACGTCGTCTGGCTCATCACCTTGGCCATGCCCTTGATCAGGCCCTCGGGTCCCGCCGCATAGCCGATCCGCCAGCCCGTCATCGAATAGGCCTTCGACACGCCGTTCATGGTCAGCGTGCGCTCGTAAAGGCGCGGCTCCACCTGCGCGATGGTGAAGAACTCGAAGCCGTCGAACACCAGGTGTTCGTACATGTCGTCGGTCAGAATCCACACATGCGGATGCGCCAGAAGAACATCCGCCAGCGCCCGCAACTCAGCCTTCGTATAGGCCGCGCCCGAAGGGTTGGACGGCGAGTTGAGGATCAGCCACTTGGTCTTCGGCGTGATGGCGGCTTCCAGCGCCTCTGGCTTCAGCTTGTAGGCATCCGCCGCATAGGCATGCGCAAAGACCGGCGTCGCGCCGCAGATCAGCGCCATCTCCGGATAGCTCACCCAGTACGGCGTCGGGATGACGACCTCATCGCCCGGGTTCAGCGTCGCCATGAAGGCGTTGAAGATCACCGGCTTGCCGCCCGGCGAGACGTTCACCTGGCTCGGTTTGTAGTCCAGCCCGTTCTCGCGCTTGAACTTGGCGCAGATCGCCTGCTTGAGCTCAGGGATGCCGTCGACATCCGTGTACTTGGTCTTGCCGTCCTGAATCGCCTTGATCGCGGCCTGCTTGACGTTTTCCGGCGTGTCGAAATCCGGCTCGCCCGCCCCAAGGCCAATGACCTTCTCGCCCTTCTGCTGCAACTCCCGCGCCTTCTGCGTCACCGCGATGGTGGCGGACGGCTTGATCCTTTTCAGGGCGTCGGAAACGGGGGCGGACATGGGGCTGGCCTTTCCTGCTGGGTTCGCGGGCCGGTGAAGTTCGCCGGGCTGATACGCCGATCCGTTGCCGGAAAAAAGGTCGCACGGGCCGATTGGCGGGGGCCAACCCCACATTTCTGCCGTCAACTGCGAAAGGCACCCCCGGATTCCAGCGAAAAACTGCGCCTTACCTCGGTCACAAGGTCAAATTACAGTGGAGTCCGTTGTCTGAGGCCCCGTCTCGAAGGTATTCGGGGACCCAAATTCTAGGGAGATATCAGGAATGACGTTCCGCTTGCCCGGCGCCACTGCGATCGCTGCCATCATGGTGGCCCTCGCCGCGCCCGCCCCGCTCGCCTTTGCACAGAATGGCGGCGCGCCGCCGGCTGTCACGGTCAGCCGCGACGTCGTCCAGCCGCTCAATGACGCCCGCACTGCAATCATCGCCAAGGATTGGGCGACAGCGAAGACCAAACTCGACGCTGCAACCGCCAAGGCCAAGACCCCGGCTGACAAGACCCAGATCGAACGCCTTCGACTCGCCATGGCGGCCGAGACAAAGGACGGCAAGCAGCAGGTCGCCTCGATCAACATGCTGGTGGCTTCCGGCACGCTGACCCCTGAAGAGGTCAAGCAGTACAAGAGCGCGATCGCCAAGGCCCACGCCGACGCCGGCGATACAGCCGCATCCCTCCTGGCCTTCCGCGCTTACGTCGAGGAGTACGGCGGCACAGCAGAACAGTTGATCGCCATCGCCAATGACAGCTCGAAGGCGAACGACCACGCCACTGCGGTTACCTACGCCAACAAGGCCATCGCCGCCGCGAAGGCTTCGGGCAAGCCGCCGGAATCCTGGTACCGCCTTCTGATGCGAGCCTACCAGCAGCAGAATCTCACGGCCGAATACTATGGCGCGCTCGAGCAGGCGATCGTCGACTATCCGACAGAACAGAACTGGAAGCTGCTGATCGTGCGCGCTCAGAACGAGCCGAAGTTCAGCCGCGCGACTCACCTCGACCTCTACCGCACGCTGATGGCCGCCGGCGTGAAGCTTTCGGTGCAGGAAAAAAGAGGGGCCATTCGCGAGGCGCTGGTATCGCGCGGCCTTCCGAACGAGGCGCTCCAGCTGCTCGAACCCGCCGTCGCCAGCGGCGAGCTGTCGACCCAGGATGACAAGGACGACCTTGCCAAGGCGAAATCGGGGGTCACGAGCGACAAGGCCGGCCTCGCCAAGGAGACCGCCGACGCGCTCGCCAAGGGCGATGCGACCTTCATCGCCAAGCTCGGTGAAGCTCACCTCAGCTATGGCGATTACGCCAAGGCGGTCGAGGTGCTGCAGGCGGCGCTCACCAAGGGCATCGCCAATCCGGAGGAAGCGGCCTTTGCGCGGCTGCATCTCGGCATTGCGCAATTCCGCGCCGGCCAGGCGGACGCAGCCCGCGCAACATGGGCCGAGGTCAAGTCAGACAACGGTGCAACAGTGCTCGCCCAGAACTGGACCCTGATCTCCAAGATCAAGGCGTAAGCAGGCGTCGAATGCGACAGAGGAAACGCCGCCCTCAACCAGGGCGGCGTTTTTCTGTCAGCGCTGCCATCGCATCGCGCTCCGGCTCTACTCTCCCACGCCCATCCCCAGCGACCGCGCGAGATATACATAGTGCCGCGCCCAGCGCTCGGCGTTCATCACCGGGTCCGAGTCGTTCGAGTGCCCACCCTGCGTGTTCTCGTAGTAGAGCGCGGGATACCCCATCGCCTGCAGACGCGCCGCAAACTTGCGCGCATGCCCCGGATGGACGCGGTCGTCGCGCGTGTTGGTCGTGACATAGACTTCGGGGTATGTCTGGTCCGGCTTCAGATTCTGATACGCCGAGTACGCCGCGATGAACCTGGCCTCCTCCGCAATACGCGGATCGCCATACTCGCCCATCCATGACGCGCCCGGCGGCAGCAGGTGATAGCGCATCATGTCCACCAGCGGGCTCTCGATCACGGCGCCGCCGATAAGCTCCGGATGCTGCGTCACGGTCACTGACGTCAGCACCCCCCCATTCGAGCGGCCATAGATTCCGATATTCCTCGCCGATGTGATCCGGCGCGCCACAAGATCGGCGGCCACCGCCGCGAAGTCATCGAATGACCGCTGGCGATTCGCCTTCAGCGCCGCCTGGTGCCAGGCCGGCCCGAACTCCCCGCCGCCACGGATGTTGGCGACGACATAGGCGCCGCCGCGCTCAAGCCAGATCTTGCCCAGCTCCGGCCTGTAGGCTGGCGGCATGCTGATCTGGAAACCGCCATAGCCATACAGCATGGTCGGCGCCTTGCCCGTGAGCTCGCCCTCCGGACGCACCACAAAGTAGGGCACCCTGGCGCCGTCGCGCGAGATTGCCTCGAACTGTTCGACGACATGAGCCGACGCATCGAACCGCTTCGGCGCCTCCTTCACTTTCTCCGATGTCAGCGCCGCGATGTCCGCGATGTTCAATGTCGACGGCGTCAGGAACCCTTCGTAGGTGAAGAATACCTGCTCTGCTTCGCGCGCCGAGGAACCCAGGTTGATCGCGACATTCTCAGGCGTCTTCAGAGGATTCTGCAGCCACCCACCGAATTCGCCCTTGTCCGTGAACACAATCGCCTGGCCGCGCACATTGTCATAAACCGTGGCGATCACCCGCTCGTCGAGGACGGCGATGTCTTCCACCGACTGCCGCGCCGACGGCTCGAAGATCACGAGGTCGCGATTGCTCATCACGATGCCGACCCCCGGAGGCGGCGGCAGCAACATGCGCATGGGCACCGCAACGACCGCACCGGCGGCGGCGGATTGCCCGCTGATCTCCCACGTCTCTTCCAGCGTGAAGACCAGCCGGGGCGCAGCGCCCCCTACCTTGCCCAGCATGCCGCGCAGCGTCGCCCGCCCCGGCACATTCAGCTTCACCGGCTTGCCGGTCGTGATGTCCCACACCTCGCCGCTGAAGGTATCGAGGGGCCGCGAGACAAGAGTCGCAAGCACGTCCCCCTTGCTGTCGCGCATGACAAGCGGTCTGACGCCATACCCGCCATCCTTGGCCGAGCCGCGATAGACTTCGGTCGCTTCAGAAAGCTTCTGCCCGCGCTTCAGCGACTTCACGATGAACGGATAGCCGCTCTCCGTCAGCGAGCCTTCGCCGAAATCGGTCGCGACCAGCAGCGTGTCGGCATCAAGCCAGGCAATCCGGTGCTTGCCCTCCGGAATGTCGAAGCCCTTTGCCACGAACGTCTTCCGCTTCGTGTCGAACTCGCGCACGCGCACGGCGTCCTTGCCGCCATCCGACAGGCTCACCAGGCAAAGCGCATCGTCCGGCGCGAGGCAGTCCGCGCCCTTGTAGATCCAGTTGGCGCCCTCGCGCCTGGCCAGGGCGTCGATGTCGAGAACCGTGGTCCATTTCGGCTTCTCGGATTTGTAGCTGTCGAGCGTGGTCGAGCGCCAAAGCCCGCGCACGTTCTTTCCGTCCTGCCAGAAATTGTCGATGCCCTCGCCGCGGAAACGCGGCGCGGCAATGCGGTCCTGCGCCGTCAGGATCGACAACGCCTCAGCACGGAACGCCTGATAACGCGGATCGGCCTTGAGCACGGCCTCCGTCTTCCTGTTCTGGTCATTCACCCACCTTGTCGCCCGCGTGCCGGTCACTTCTTCAAGCCAGAGGAAATCATCCGCCGCCGCGATCGCAGCCGGCGTCAATCTATCCGCCGGAATTGCGGCAGAGGCCGGCGCCGCCGGCGCGGAAGGTTGCGCGGCAGCCATCGCATCGCTCTGCGAGGGCCCGGACGGTGATGCACAAGCAGCAGCGGCAAGCAGGGCGACAAAGGTCCAGTGCTTGAGGGGGCGAGCCACGGATTTCTCCCGAGTAAGAAACGACCGCGTTTCCGCCAGTCGACGACCTCTCTTTCTACCCAGCAAAGTCGCGCACGGCGAGTCGGCGCATCGCTGTATCCCGCCACAATCGCCGCCCCTCCGCCGCACTCGCCGCGACAACGTCACCGCTCAAGCAAACAGCGGACGCGCTCACATTGTGGTGTGGGTGAATTCGAAGGGGCTGGGACCCCCGATGGAACAGATGAGCACCCTGACAAAAAATGGACTTCGCACGCGCCCCGCCCTGGCAGGCGCGCTGCTCGCCGCTACGTGCCTTTCGCCGGCTGCATGGGCGCAGGACGGGACTGTCGCCAGGGGCGAGGTCTCGTCCGGCTCGCTCCTGCTGCAGTCATCGACACCCGGCCGCTATGTCGAAGCGCCGCTGGTCGCCGCAGATGTAAAGATGAACATCGCCGGCCCTGTGATCCGCACAACGCTGACCCAGCGCTTCACCAACCCCACGGATAAGTGGGTCGAAGGCGTCTACGCCTTCCCCCTGCCCGAGGACGCCGCCGTCGACACGCTGAAGATCGTGATCGGCGACCGCTTCATCGAAGGCGACATCAAGGAGAGGCAGGAGGCCCGCATCATCTACGAGCAGGCGGCCGCGAACGGACAGCGCGCCGGCCTCGTGGAAGAGGAGCGCCCGAACCTCTTCACCACCTCACTCGCCAATATCGGCCCGGGTGAGACGGTGGCGATCCAGATCGAATACCAGGACAAGGCGCGTCTCGACAATGGCATCTGGTCCACCCGCTTCCCGCTGGTCATAGCCCCGCGCTACAGCCCGAAGCCGACCTTCGGCCTCACCGCCGACCGCAACAGCCGCACCATCTCGGTCAACGATCCCGTGCCCGATCGCGACCGCATCACCCCGCCGGTCCTCCATCCAGCACATGAGCCGGCAGGCCCCGAAGGCCTGCGCCTGCCCGTGAGTTTCGACATCTCGCTCGAAGCCGGCGTGCCTATCGCGGACATCTCGTCACAATCACACGGCCTCGTCGTGACGAAGGCGGACGCGGACTCTGCGACCATCACGCTGAAGGATGGTGAAGTCCCCGCGGACCGTGACTTCGTCCTCAGCTGGAAGCCCGAACCCGCAAAAGCCCCCACCGCCAGCCTCTTTCGTGAAGAACGCGATGGCGAGGACTACCTCCTCGCCGTGGTGAACCCGCCCGCCATCAGGGTCCAGGGCCAGCGCCGCGATCGCGAGACGATCTTCGTGATCGACAACTCCGGCTCAATGTCCGGCGAAAGCATGGACCAGGCAAAGCAGGGCCTTCTCCTCGCCCTCAGCCGCCTTGCTCCCACGGACGAGTTCAACGTCATCCGCTTCGACGACACGATGGACGTGCTGTTCAACACGGCCGTCGCGGCTAACGAACAGAACCTCGCCCGCGCCAGGCGCTTTGTGTCGAACCTCGAAGCCAATGGCGGCACGGAAATGCTGCCCGCCCTGCGCGCAGCCCTGGTCGACAATGACAAGTCCAACACCGAGGAGGTCCGCCAGGTTGTCTTCATCACTGACGGCTCCATCGGCAACGAGGACGAGCTCTTCGCCGCCATCACAGGCGGACTTGGCCGCTCGCGGCTCTTCACCGTCGGCATCGGCTCGGCGCCCAACGCCTACTTCATGACGCGCGCCGCCCGTCAGGGTCGCGGCACGTTCACTTACATGGACGACGTCACCAAGGTCACGGAGCAGTCGGCAAAACTCTTCGTCGCCCTCGAAAACCCGGTGATGACCGACCTCAGTGTGAAACTCCCTGCCGGCGCCGCAGACGCCTACCCCTCGCCGCTGCCCGATCTCTACTCCGGCGAACCCGTCACGCTCGTCCTGCGCGCCGCCGATCTCGAGGGCGATCTCACTCTCTCGGGCAGGCTCAACGGCAGCACATGGTCGCAGACCTTCTCCATCGCTGATGCCGCCAGCACGAAGGGCGTCGCCCAGCTCTGGGGCCGTGCGAAAATCGCAGGCTTCGAGGAAAGCCGTTATTCCGGCATGAGCCTCGAAGACGTCGACAAGGGCGTCCTCAAGACCGCGCTCGACTTCCACCTCGTCTCGCGCCTCACAAGCCTCGTCGCCGTCGACAAGACGCCCGCGCGTCCCGCCGGCGAAACGCTCGACACCCGACAGATCGCGAACATGCTCCCGAAAGGCTGGGACTTCGGTGCTGTCTTCGGACCGCAAGCCGAAGCCCGCGCCCTGCGCTTCGATCGCCTGCCCGATACCGTCATGCAGAAGATCAACGCGCGCGCGAGTCAGGAAAAGCCGCAGCTGGAACAGGACCTCGCCCTGCCCGGCACGGCCTCCATGTGGGAGCTCAGCCTCGCCTTCGGCCTCGCCCTCATCGCCTTCGGCGCCGCCCTCCTGCGCCGCGGACGTGTCCTCATCAGCCCCCGGGGACTGGCCGCCGCCAGTGTCGGGCCGGTGCGCACACAGTCAGTGGACAGGAACAGGCGCTAGCCGGCGGCTCGCCCTCCCGCAGCAGAAGCGGGAGGGCGGGTTCGGCAACAGAGAGACCAGATGAAACCGATCAACCTCTCCACCCGCTCCCTCTCCGCGCTCGCACTCCTCGTTGCAGGCGCGCTCATCGCCGCGCAGGCGCTCTACATCCCGGCCAAGGCGCAAGTCGCCCAGGTCCTCATGTCCAGCGCCTGGGAGCGTCAGCTCTCCACCGGCGATCCGGCGCGCCCCTGGCCGTGGGCCGACTTCACGCCCACGGCCAGACTTTCCTTTCCTGCCCAACACCAGACTGTCCTAGCCCTCACCGACGCTGCCGGCGAAAGCCTCGCCTTCGGCCCCACGCTGATGGCCGCCTCGGTTGAGCCGGGCGAGCGCGGCGTCGCCGTCTTCGCGGCCCACCGCGACACGCATTTCGCCTTCCTCAAAGGCGTGAAGGCAGGCGACCCCGTAACTGTCGAAACGGCAAACGGCGCCCGCACCTTCACCGTCACGCACGCAGAAGTCGTGCGCTGGGACCAGTCCGGCATTGTGCCGAACGATGGCGGCCCGCCGAGGATCGCCCTCGTCACCTGCTGGCCGCTGGACGCAAAGACGCCCGGCCCGATGCGCTATTTGGTGTGGGCGGAGTTGAGCAAGTCGAAGGCGACGTGAGCCTGGTCAGGCGACAACGCAGCCGTCCGCGCCGAAGATGGAAACCTGGCCCGCCAAGCGGGTGGATGCCTACTGCACCCCCGGCCCCGGTACGATCTTCAACCGCCAGGCCGTCTCAGGCTTGAACCACTTCTTTGCCGCCGCCATCACATCCGCTGGCGTGATGCTGGCATAATCGCTGAGCTCCGTACGGATATACTGCATGCCGGCCGGATCATCGTGCGCGTTCGAGAGCAGCCCCATCCAGTATCCGACATTGGTCACGGTATTGCGCCGCGCCTGTTCAAGTTTCGGCTGGATGATACGGTCGATCTCAGACTGCGGCTGGGGGATGGTCGCAAGATCGAGCGCCAGCTTCTGGATCCGGTCCTGCACCGAGTCGATCGTCTCCGGCGGCACTTCGATCGCCACAGCGATATAGCCATAGTCCGGCAGGAAGGTCGAAATATCGACGATCTCCATGGGCGAATACGTCGCCCCGCCTTCAGAGCGGAAGACACGCGTTGCGTTGTCGCGCAGCATCTGTCCCAGCACGTTGGCGATACGCTCCTCGCGGATGTTCTTGAACGCGCCCTGATAGGTCGGCCAGCCGATGAAGGCATAGCCCTGGTCGGGCCGGCCCTGATGCGGCAGCGTCGTCACGCCCGGCGGATGGAAGTCGACATCGCGCCAGTTGGCCGGCTCCTTGAACTCCGGCCGCTTCGGCAGAGCGCCCAGCGTCCGCGCAACTTCGCTGATCACCTGCTCCACGCTGACATCGCCGACGACGATCACTTCAAGCGGCGAGTTGTCGACAATCGGCTTGATGTATTTGACCGAATCCTCGGGCTTCCAGGTGTCGCGCATCGCCTTGTTGTTGATGGTCCAGCGCAGGTCGCCATTGTGCAGCAGCCGGTCGAGCTCCCGCTCGAGCACCCCCGACGGCGTCATCAGCAGTGACGCGTCGGCCTGGTCGGCCCCCTGCATCCACGCGGCCCAGTCATCCGCCCGATAGGCCGGGTCGGACACCATCGCCGCCATGATCTCCATCTGCAGGCCGAGATCCTCGCGCGTCGCCACGTTGACGTTGTCGAGCGCATAGGCGTCGTCCAGCGTCCGCGCCACGGCCACCGCGCGCCTGCCCGCAAGGCTGCGCGCCTGCTCTGTCGGCGTCAGCTTGCCAAGCCCGCCCGACGACCAGAGCGACAGGCCCATGTCGGACGCGTCGATCACATTCATCGGCATCTGCAGCCGCCCAAGTCCCAGCCGCACGCGCACGCTGATCAGGTCCTTGTTGGACGGCAGCGGCTTCACCGTCAGCTTCACACCATTCTCGAAGCGCACAAGCGTGACGCCGAGATCCTGCACCTGCTTGCGCTCGGCGACCGTCCCCGGCTTGCCGAAATTAGTGTACGGCCACGGCTTGATCGGGTCGGGCGTGTAGGGCTTGATCGACGCCGCCAGCGCGCGCTTCAGCGCATCGCGAAGACCCTGCTCGCCGCCCGCTGGCGCCGCGCTACCACTGTAGATCAGCGTCGGCGTGTCCTTGAACCGCGCTTTCAGCGCCGCGTTCACTTCCGCCAGCGTGATCGTCGGCGCCTGTTCCAGCATCAGCGCATGGGATTGCTGCAGCGACATGAAGGGAATGTCGGCAGAGACGAGATCCGCCGCCGTCTCCACCTGCGCAACCGAGGTGCCCGTACGTCCCCGCTCCGCCTCGCGCCGCGACGCATCGATGAACAGCGCTCGCTGCCGGTCCAGCTCCTCCTGCGTGATCCCGTACTCGACCGCCTGGCGGTGCGCGGTCACCATGAGCTCGATCGTCTTCGGCACGTCGATCACGCCGCCCGAATAGGCAATCTGTCCGCGCCACACGCCGTGGATGGCGCTCGCGGACGGGCTGCCCAGCGAACGCGCCGGCTTGCCCGCAGCATCATTGAGGCTCAGCATGCGCTGCGACACTACACGCGAAGCCAGAACCTCGACCAGCATCCGGCGCCGTTCAGCCTTGCTATGCATCCGCTCCGAATACGGCTCGAACCAGCGCATCATCACGCTGGTGTCCGGCGCGCCCGGCGTGATCAGCATCGCGATATCAGGCGTCACCGGCTTCGTCGTCACCGGCGCAGGGTCCCTGCCCGGCGCACCGCGCCCCTTCCAGTCGCCAAACGCCTGGCTGATCATCGGGATGATCGATGGATTGACGTCGCCCACGATGAGCAGCGTCGCCCGCTCGGGCCGGTAGAACGCGTCATAGAAGCCGCGGATGGTTTCTGGCGTCACCGTCTCGATGACTCTCCGAAGCCCGATCGGCGGACGGCCATAGGGATGCTCGCCCACCTGCATCTTCAACATCGCTGTCGCGGCCGCGAGCCCCGGGCCCGCACGCGCCCGCTCCTCGGCCAGCACGACGCCGCGCTCGGCGTCCACCTTGTCCGGCTGGATCAGCATGTCGCCCACCAGCTGGCGCATCACATCAAGGCCAAGGGTCAGTGACTCGGGATTGTTGCGCGGCAGGTCGATGATGAAGGTCGTCGTGTCCGGTCCCGTCGAGGCGTTCACGTCCGCCGCCATCTGCAGGCCGATGCCTTCCAGCGCCCGTTGCACTTCCCCGTCCGGGTATTTTGTCGTGCCTCGGAAAGCCAGGTGCTCAAGGAAGTGGGCCACGCCCTCTTCGCCCGGCCGCTCCTGCATCGAGCCGGCGTCGATCAGCAGCCGCAACGCCACCTGTCGCGGCGGCGTCTGGTTCGGCAGGATCATGTAGCGCATGCCGTTCGGCAGTTCGCCGAGCACATAGTCGTTGTCGTGCGGCAGGTCGCTCCGGTCACGCGCCCACCCCGGTCCGGCGGGCGCGGCCTGCGTCACGGTCACGGTCTGGGCGAATGCCCCGCCGCCCATTGCGCCGATGCCGAACAGCCCAGCCGCAAGGCACACGGCGACACGCTTTAGAAGTTTCATCATTCCTCCGGAAGGTCAGCGACCCGTCCTCGCGGCAATCCAGCCGCTTCACGCTCCTGAAAGCAAGTGATTAAGGCGGTTGTCAGGCCTCGCCCGGCACCGGTCGCGCAAACTTCTTCGGCGCCACGGCGCACCAGCTCTGCGTCATCCACGCCTTCAGCGTGGGCATTTCCGCGATAATGTCGTCGTCGGGCTCGACCCGTGCAATCACCCAATCGTGTTGCCTGAACCAGCCCCTGCTCTCCCGCACGAAAGACTGGTCCTGAACCATCTCTGCCGATACCGGCAGCTTCGTGATCATGGCCAGCGCGCCTTCAGGATCGTGTCTGTCACCGAACACGAAGAACATCTCCTTCCGGAAACACAGCGCCCGCGTCGGCGGCCAACCGGGCCCCGCCGACGTGGCGGGCATCGTCAGCCCCTTCTCGGATCGTTTGTGCGGCGTGCGGCGCGGCATTGGGCAAACCGAACATATTCCTGACCCTGACACCACGTCACAGGATTGCCGCGCGCCCCGCACGGGCTTACGAGTGCGTCAATCAAGGACGGGGAGTCGGACCATGCTCAGGAAATTGTTGCTGCCGCTTGTCATGCTGGCCGCCGCCAGCTGCGCCAATCCGCCGACGGCCGAGGCGCCGCCGGCCGCGCTCGCCGCATCTCCCCAGGCAGTTGCCGCCCCGGCTGCGCCAAAACCACTCCAGATCTCCGAAGCAAGCTTCAGCTGCATCCGCGACCTCAAGCCCGTGCGCGGCTTCTATGTCGGCAACCTGCTCGGCGACATCGACGCGACGCTTGCCGCCGCCAACGCCCCCAACGGCGCCAAATATCCGCCCGGCTCGGTCGTGCAGCTCGTCCCGGGCGAGGCGATGGTCAAGCACCATCCCGGCTACAACGCCGCCACCAATGACTGGGAGTTCTTCGAACTCGACGCCCAGCCCACCGGCACCAAGATCCGCGTTCGCGGCGCCACCGACGTCGTCAACCAGTTCGGCGGCAACTGCCTCACCTGCCACGCCCAGGCCGAAGCGAAGTGGGACATGATCTGCGAACAGGGCCATGGCTGCGACCCGATCCCCGTCACCCCCGTGATGGCGCGCGCCATCCAGAACACTGACCCGCGCTGCCCGAAGATTGAACTGCCGGCAGACCAGCAGGCAGCCCTCCGTCAGCTGATGGCGTTCCGCGCCGCGGCGCAACCGCAGGCGCAGTAGGTCTGCTGAACTACTGCGCCCTGATCGTGAACTCGACAATCAGGCGCATGTTTTCCTGCGCCAGCGAACAGCCTTGCGGCGACTGCTGGCTAGGTATGTAGATGAACTCCCGCGCAGCCTTCAGCGCCGCCTCACCAAAATGCTTCTCGGGAGCCGCAGCCAGAACGTCCGCTTTCGTCACCTTGCCGGCCGAGTCCAGATCAAGACTCAACAGCACCGTTCCCACCAGTCCCTGAAATCGGGCTGAGGCAGGATAGCGAGTGCTGGGCGAAGCGGCGGAGCGCACCGCCTGACAGACGCCCACGGGTCGTGGCGGATAAAGCAGCCGCACCGCGCGATCGCCCGCCTGTCCCGCGGCGGTGGCGCCGTCCTCGACCTTCGCTGCGCTGAAATCTCGACTGGCGCGAAGCGCGCTGGCAACCGTCATGCTCCACGCCTGGGTTTCCCAGAATATTGGAACCAGCCCGGCCGCCGCTTCGTCCGTCGGCGCCTTGTTGATCGCCTCGCGCAGGCGCCGGCTCAGCGACAGCAATCCATTGTAGCTGCCCATGTCGCGATCATCCATGAACTGCGCCATCGACCCCACCAGTCCGAACCGGTACGCCTCGGCTGCATAAGCCGCGCCGCGCCCGGTCAGCGTCTCCGCCACCGCCGCACTCGCACGCACGGATTTCCAACGGTCGCGATCCAGGTCGTGCGAGACCAGCGCGTTGGCTCCGAGATATGACATGTTGTCGATTCCCGGCAGCGCGCTGCTGGCCTGCAGCGCGTTGAACAATCTGTCCCGCGCCTCGCCCGACTCCGTCACCTTGAGATCCGCCATGTGCAGCAGCACTTCGGAGGCAATGCGCGAGCCAGCGTCCTCGCCAGGCGCATTGCCGCCAGCGACCGCCGCCTGCGCATAGGTACGCGCCGCCGCGAAATCACCGGAGATGTACGCCGCGAACCCGAATTCACGCGCGATCACCGCAAGGTCCTTGCGCGACTTGTCGAGGCCCGGCCAGGTCGATGCCGCCGCGGCGGCCGCCGCCTTGTAGTCCTTCGCCTTCATCGCCGCGTTGAACGACTTGATGTCCGCCACAGCACTCGCCGCCATTACGGAGACGAAAGCCGCCACTGCGAGGCCACGCAAGAAACGACTGGTATGCATGGCTCCCCCCGAATCCAGACACCAGAAACCTACCACACACCCCTCGCCGCAGGCCAGCGCAGCTCCCGGCCAAGGCTTGCCTTTCAGCGCCCGATCGCGCCAATGAAACCAGGATCACAAAGAGGCCGGGTCATGCGCTACACGCCTGTCGCAATTGCGAGCTTCCTCGCGCTCGCCGCCTGCACGACGACGCCCGCCGCCGTCACAAGCGGCGCGCCGATCCAGGTGAACCTCCTCGCCATCAACGATTTCCACGGCAATCTCGATCCGCCCGGCAGCGGCGTCTTCGTCATCGATCGCGCCAACCCCAGCACGCGCGCCAGCGTCCCCGGCGGCGGCGCCCCGCGCCTCGCCAGCGCTGTCGCCGAACTCTCGAGGCGCCCCAACACCGTGATGGTCGCCGCCGGCGATCTCATCGGCGCCTCCCCGCTTCTCTCCAGCCTTTTCCATGACGAGCCGACCATCGAGGCGCTCTCCGCGATGGGCCTCGCCATCACCTCCGTCGGCAATCATGAATTCGACGAGGGCTGGCAGGAGCTGAAGCGCATGCAGACCGGCGGCTGCCATCCGGTCGACGGCTGCAAGGGCCCCAAACCCTTCGAAGGCGCCAGGTTCGAATACCTCGCCGCCTCCACCTTCCTCGATGACGGCACGACACTCTTCCCGCCCTACAGCATCCGTGAATTCGACGGCGTGAAGGTCGGCTTCATCGGCATGACGCTCGAAGGCACGCCGGATGTCATCACCCCCGCCGCCCGTGCCGGCATCCGCTTCGCCGACGAAGCCGAGACGGTGAACGCCCTCGTCCCGAAACTTCAGGCGCAAGGCGTCGAAGCGATCGTTGTCCTGCTCCATGAAGGCGGCTTCACCACCGGCGCACAGGATGATTGCCGCGGCCTATCCGGCACGATCGTCGACATCGTCCCGAAATTCGACAAGGCGGTGGACGTCATCGTCACCGGTCACACCAACGGCATCTACATCTGCACCGTCGATGGCCGCCTGGTCACCAGCGCCGGCGCATATGGCACACGTCTCACCGACATTTCCATGCTGATCGACCCGAAGACCGGCCATGTCATTGGCGCCAAGGCACGCGACGTGATGATCACGGCCGACGCCTATGCCGAAGATCCCGCCCAGGTCGCCCTCATCAATGCCTATCGCTCGCAGGCCGAGCCCCTGATGAAGCGCGTCGTCGGCTCGACAACCGCCGTCATCGCCCGCGGCCGCACCGAGACCGGCGAGACCGCACTTGGCGACGTCATCGCCGACTCGATGCTCGCCGCCGCCCGCCGCGCCGAGCCCGCCACGCAGATCGCCTTCATGAATCCTGGCGGCATCCGCGCCGACCTTCCTTTCAATCCCGGCGGCCAGCTCACCTTCGCCGACATCTTCGCCGTCCAGCCCTTCGGCAACGACCTCGTCGTCCTCACGCTCACCGGCGCCGAGATCGAAACCGTGCTGAAGCAGCAATACCAGCCCGGCGGCAACAACATCCTGCAAGTCTCCGACGGCTTCGCGTTCACCTGGCGCCAACCCGCCGGCCAGCCGATCGAAATCATCCCGGGCTCCGTCAGACTCAACGGCGCACCTCTTGTCCCCACACAGAACTACCGCGTCGTCACCAACAACTTCCTCGCGGGCGGCGGCGACAGTTTTACCGCCTTCAAGTCCGGCAAGGACAAGGTGACAGTCGGCTCCGACCTCGAAGCCCTCGAAACCTACGTCAGCACCAACAGCCCCCTCGCCGCCGCCAACAAGGGCCGCATCAGGCGGGTCGACTAAGGTCCGATCGACCGACCTTGCTCGTCACGCTGCTCACGCCTCAGCGCGCCCGCGCGTCTGAGACCTCATCGGCGCGCCCCAGCATCATTCCCGCCGCAACTTGCGCCTCCGCCTCACGCGCCTCCATCATCTTCCGCCGCACGCTCTGGAACTGTTCCAGCACATGCGCCGGCGCGGTCTCTGGCCGCCCCGCGTCGAACGGCGGCGCCGGCGCATACTCCAGCGCAAGCTGCACGGTCTGCGCATACGCATCGCCTGCAATCTCAGCCATCACCGTGAACGCAAAATCGATCCCGGCCGTCACGCCGCCCCCGGTGATGATCTCGCGGTCGCGCACCACCCGCGCCGGATCGTGCACCGCGCCGAACAGCGGCAGCAGATGCGCCCACGCCCAGTGGCACGCCGCCCGCCTGCCCTGGAGCAGTCCGGCCGCGCCAAGAATGAGCGAGCCCGTGCAAACCGACGTCACATACTTCGCGCCAAGCGCCAGCCGTCGGACATCACTGACGAACGCTTCGTCCTGCGCCACCTTTCCTGCACCGACGCCGCCGGGAACACAGATCAGGTCGCAGCTTCTGACGTCCGCAATCCTGAGCGTGTTGCCGAAGGTGAGCCCGTCCGCGTCCACATTGCCGCCCGCCGGACTTGCGACGATCACCGCCGCATTCGGAAGACGGCTCAGCACCTGATGCGGACCCGTGAAGTCGAGATGCGTCATGCCCGGCCAGATCGCGAACACGATGGTGAACGGTCGTCCGGTTTGTTCAGACATGGGGAGGAACCTCGCTTGACGTGCTCAGCATGCCCCAACTACCGTCCGGCAGGAATGACATAGTTCCCACGTTTTACGCCAAGAGACGAAAATGGCCCGACAGCCTGCCCTGAAGCCCCGCTCCATCGGCGTCCTGATCTTCGAGGATTTCCAGTTGCTCGACGCCGCAGGTCCGATCGGCGCATTCGAAATGCCGATGCGCGGGATGCAGCCGCCGCCCTACAGCCTGCAGGTGATCGCCCCCGCAGCCGGCGCGATCCGCTCATCCTCCGGCGTCGCCTGGATGGCCGACGCCATGCCGCGCCAGCCCAGATACGACACCGTCGTTATCGCCGGCGGCATCGGCACGCGCGCGGCCATGTTCGATCCCAAAGTGCAGGCCTTCGTCCGCGCCGCCATGAAGACCGCCCGTCGCGTCTGCTCGGTCTGCTCGGGCGCCTACATCCTCGCACAGGCCGGCGTGCTGGAAGGCAAGCGCGCCACCACCCATTGGGGCCGTACGCCCGATTTCCAGAAACGCTACCCCGCCGTGAAACTCGAGCCAGACTGCATCTACACCCATGATGGCAAGGTCTGGACGTCCGCCGGCATCACAGCCGGCATCGACCTCGCCCTCGCCCTCATTGCGGATGATCTCGGCGAGGAGGTCTCCCGCCGCACCGCCCAGGAACTGGTGGTCTACCACCGCCGCCCCGGCGGCCAGTCGCAGTTCTCGGCCCTCCTCGATATCGAACGGGTGGAGGGCCGCTTCACGCCCCTGCTGGCCTGGATGCGCGAAAGGCTGGACAAGGAACTCTCGGTCGAGGCGCTGGCCGGCAAGGCCGCGATGAGCCCGAGAAACTTTTCCCGCGCCTTCCTTGCCGAAACCGGCATCACCCCCGCCAAGGCTGTCGAACGCCTCCGTCTCGAAAGCGCCCGCGAGCGGGTCGAACATTCCGCAGAACCGATCGACGTTGTCGCCCGCCGCGTCGGCTTCGGCGACCCCGAGCGCATGCGCCGCGCCTTCGTCCGCGCCTTCGGCCAGCCGCCGCAGGCCCTGCGCCGGATGGCGCGGGCATGAGGCCAGCATGCTGATTCAGAGAAGGATTCTGGCGCCGTGCGGAAGGTCCGCAGGCGGGGAAGCGAGAAAACGCCGACGGCTTCTGCCGTCCTACTTCGCCATGGGGGCGTCGTAGCGTGCGATACGGCCGTCGAGCTCGGCGAGGCGTTGCCGCCAGATCGCCAGCTCGCGCGCCGTCAGGCCGCCCTGGGCAGGCGAGACCGGCTCGAGGGAAGCCAGTTCAGTCGCCAGCCGCTCGCGGCGCTCGCGGAGCAGTCGGAGAGTCTCGGTGCGAGGTTCGTGGTGAGCCATGCTGGAAAAATAGGAAGCATGGAGACGAAAGCGAGTCGACTCGTGAGTCGCGAGAAACTGCGTGAGGTGAGCATCCGCTCACATGAGTCGACCAGACGTGAGCGTTCGCTCACACGCCCCTGATCGCACCGATGAAAGGCAGGCCCCGCATCTTTCCGGCATCGTCCATCCCGTAGCCCACGAGATAGCGCGAGGGCGCATCCCACGCCCAGGCGTCGAGCCCGTCGGTCACGGCTTCAGGTTTGCGCGCAAAAACGCCAGTCAGCACCTGGGCTGCACCCTTGGCCTGGAGATGGGCCCGGGCAAAGGCGATGGTGCGGCCGCTGTCGAACACGTCGTCGATCAGGAGAACGCCTTTCCCCTCGACCGACCGGGAAATGTCGGCGCGCACGACAATCCGCCCCGAACTCACCCGCTCATCATGGTAACTTTCAAGCCACAGCGCATCGAAGCCAAGGTCCACCCCCCGCGCCGACAGGGCGCGCAGCAGGTCGGCAGCAAACGGCACAGCCCCCATCAGGGTCACCACGCCGGTCCAGCTGCCCTGCGACACGGCCGGAAACAGCCTGTCGGCGAGGGCCGCCACCCGCGCCTGCACCTCTTCCGTGGTCAGCAGGACATCGACATTCGGGGGGACGAAAGGATCAGTGATCGCCAGCCTCCGGTGCATGATCGGCGGCGGCCGGTGCGTTATCGTGGGCCCCGGCGACCGCACCCCCGGCATGAGCCACATCGGGAGACGCTGCGCCATGGCTTTCCGGCACCGCGGGGGCTTCCGTCGCCTGCACCTGTGTTTCGCCCGGCGCTCCTGCGCCCTCGCCCTCCGGATAGGCAAAGGTCACGGTCAGCCGGTAGGTCTCGACCGGCGGGGCCTCGAAACGTGAGGTGAACTGGGAACGCTCACCCGGGCCCAGCGTCGGCACGGCCAGCTTGTCGGTCCAGGTCTGGACCTCGTTGCCCGCTTCATCCTTCAGCGTCACCCGCAGCTCCGGGGCCGTCCGGGACTCTTCGCTCAGGTTCACCGCCGCCCCCGTCACGGTCAGCACTGGCGTGGTCCCGTCAAACGAGCGCTTGGCCTCGACATTCTCCAGCGTCAGTCCGAACCGGTTCACATCCAGCCCGACCAGCCGGTAGATCGACGCCGCCCGCGGGAAAGCCTCCGCCACCTCGTTGCGGAATAGAACCGCCAGCCCAAGCAGGGCGACGAAAAGAACTCCCGACGTGGCCCATGCGATGGTGACAACGCGATTGCGGGTCTTCTTGCGTTTGGCGTGCTCGCGGGCCCGGAATTCGGCATGCGGACCAGCGCGGGCCTTGGAATTCTCCTGGGCGGTCCGGCGCAGGCGTTCGACCTGCTCGCGCGTCAGCCCGGTGTCCTCGGGCGCGACAGCGACATCGCCCTCTTCCTGCAGCTTTGCATGCCAGGCATGGCCACAGGTTGCGCAACGCACGCGGCGACCCTCCTTCCCGATGGAGGAGTCGTCGGCGAAGTACCGGGTATCGCATGACGGACAAACAAGGATCATCGCACTATCGGAATCACAGATACGGTTAATATAGTGCAATTAGGGCTGGAATCTGATTGCCGGGGTCCCCCGGCTGCCGCAGCGGAATATGATGCCGGACAATGACCTTTCAACCGATGAACCGGTGCTCCGGCTGGACCGGGTCGGGCTGTCCTATGGGCCGAAATCCGACGTTCTGGCTGATGTTTCGCTGTCCCTGCGCCCCGGATCGATGACATTCCTGACCGGGCCGTCGGGGTCGGGAAAATCCACCCTGCTGCGCCTGGCCTATCTTGCGCTGCGACCGACTGCCGGGCGGGTCTCGCTTTTTGGCGTTGAGACGAATCGCCTCCGCCGGCGCGACCTTGCCCCGCTTCGCCGCCGGGTTGGCGTCGTGTTCCAGGAATTCCGCCTGCTCGACCACCTCTCCGCCTACGACAATGTCGCCCTGCCGCTGCGGATCACGGGCCGGCCGGAGGCGTCCTACCGGCAGGACGTGATTGATCTCCTTGGCTGGGTCGGCCTCGGCGACCGGCTCGAGGCGCGCCCGGCCACGCTCTCGGGCGGCGAGAAGCAGCGCGTCGCCATTGCGCGCGCCGTCGTCGGCAAGCCCGACCTGCTGATTGCGGACGAACCCACAGGCAATGTCGACGAGGAAATGGGCGAGCGGCTCTACCGTCTCTTCCGCGAACTCAACCGCCGCCTCAAGACCACTGTTCTGATCGCCACCCATGACATGGCCCTTGTCCGGCGCGCGAAGAACGATGTGCTGCGGCTCGCCGAGGGCATGGTCGTCCGCGTGCCGCTCGACCAGCGCGAAGGCCAGCCATGAGCCGGGCCGCGCCCCTGTTGCCGCGGGAAGATGCGCGCGAGGCGGCGCTGTTCTTCGTCGTCTGCGCGCTCTGCTTTCTCGCTGCCTTCTCCGGCCTCATCGCGCGCGCCGCCTATGCCGCCGCCGACGCGTGGACCAGCGAGGTCGCCGGCGAGATCACCATCCGCGTCCGCGGCCCGGAAGCCGATACGCAGCGCGCAGTCGAGATCATCGCGAAGACAGAAGGCATCGCATCGGCCCACGCACTGACACGCGAGGAATCCGAAGAGCTGCTGAAGCCGTGGCTCGGCGCTGGGGGCGTTCCCGCCGGCCTCAACCTGCCCCGCCTCATCGCAGCCGAAGGCGCAGCCGGCGCGGGAGACTCCGTTGCAGCCGCGCTGAAGGAGGCGAACATCAACGCCACCGTCGATGATCATGAAACCTGGTCCGCAGACGCCAGGCGCGTCACCGGCACGATTGGCCTGGTCGCGCTTTCCGCAGTCGCCCTGCTCGGCGCAACCGGCATCGCCGTCATCGCCTTCGCAACCCACGCCACGATGCTTGCCCGCCGCGACATCGTCGAACTGCTCCACCTTTCCGGCGCCAGGGATGACTTCATCGCCGGCCTTTTCGAGCGCCGCTTCCTCATGCTCGGCGTGCAGGCCGGCGCCCTTGGCGCCCTGCTCGCGTTCGGGACAGCCGCCTTCATTCTGTTCGCGGTTCGCCAGACGGACGAACAGGCCTGGCTCCTGCCGCAACTCTCACTGTCACTTGCAGACGGCCTGATCCTGGGCCTGTCGCCTCTCATCGCCGGGGCCGCCTCCATGTTCGCCGCCAATCTGACGGTGAAGCGCTCCCTTTCGGACATGGTCTGAGGCGATACAGGTATGTGCCCTGCCGCTCCCTCTGCTATGAGCTGACCCCGTGCAAACGCTGATCCGCATCTTGGTCATCCTCGTCGCGACCGGGCTCCTGGTCGCAGGGTGGGACTTTTCGCGCTTTGTCGCCCGCGCCGACCGCGCCGTAACGCCCGATCCCCCGCTCAACGCAGAGGCCGTGACCGCCCTCACCGGCGGAGCCGACGCGCGCATCATCACCGCGATCCAGCTTGCCGACTCGCTCGACGTGCCCCTGCTGATCTCCGGGGTAAATGTCGACACCACGGCGGCCGATATCGCCCGCATCACCGGCGTCGATGTCGCCCGGATCGATTGCTGCGTCACGCTGGGCAAGGCGGCGGCGACAACCGAAGGCAATGGCGTGGAAGTGGCCGACTGGTCGCGCCGCACGCAGGTCAAGCGCATCATCGTCGTGACCTCGGAATACCACATGGACCGCGCGCTCCTCGAGCTTCAACGCGCCATGCCGGAAGGCACCTTCATTCCGCACGCCGTGATGACGACCAAGGTTCCTCCCGCCGACTGGTACAAGGACGCCTCCACCGCCAAGCTGCTGATCGACGAGTGGATCAAATACCGCCTTGCCGGCCTGCGCGGCGCAACGCTTGATGCGGGCAAGCCGGCCGACACGGTCCGGCAGGCCGAGGAAGGCCAGACAGAATGATCCTGATACGCTCGCTTCTCTACGCCGTGTGGTTCTACCTCACCATGGCGATCATCGGCCTTGTCGGCATGCCCATTGCGATCTTCTCGCGCGACTTCGCAATGCACGTCGTGAGGTTCTTCTCACACACTCAGGCTTTCGGCCTGTGGCTGCTCTGCGGCATCAGCACCGAAGTGCGCGGCCGCGAGCACCTTCCCAAAGGCGGCGCAGGCCTCATCGCGATGAAGCACCAGTCGACCTACGACACGCTGGCGCCTTTCATGTTCGTCGAGAACCCGGCCTACATCCTGAAGCAGGAATTGCTGAAGGCGCCGGTGTTCGGCATCTACGCCTCGCGCATCGGGATCCCGATCGACAGGGCCGGCGGCGCCAAGACAATGCGCCTGATGCTCGCCGCAGCAAAGCTCAGCGTCGCCTCCGGCCAGCAGATCATCATCTTCCCGGAAGGCACGCGCCAGCTGCCGGACACCCCCACCGATATCAAACCGGGGATCGTGCTGCTCTACAACGAACTGAAAGTCCCCTGTGTCCCCGTCGCCCTCAACACCGGCCTGTGCTGGCAAGGTTCAGGCTTCCTGCGCAAACCCGGCAGGATTGTCTTCGAAGTCCTGCCGCCGATCGCGCCCGGCCTGAAGCGCGAGGCGTTCACACAGGCGCTGAAGGACGCGCTCGATCCTGCAACCGAGCGGCTGGTGGCCGAGGGACGCGCAGCGCAGGGCAAGCGAGGCTAGCCGACCAGCCCCGCGTTACTCCTCCGCCTTGTCCCGCCCGAAGTTCGCCGCGGCCGTATCCTGCCCTGCCTCGATGATCTCGCGGCGGATGCCGCGCGCATGTGTGAACACATCGAAGAGCTTCTGCCCGTCGCCATTGCGGATCGCCTTGCGCAGCGCGGTCAGGTCATCGTCGAACCGCCCGAGCACTTCGAGAACGGCTTCCTTGTTGTTCAGGAAGACATCGCGCCACATCGTCGGATCCGAAGCGGCAATCCGCGTGAAGTCGCGGAAACCGGCGGCGGAGAATTTCACCACCTCGCCTTCCGTTACCGCCTCCATGTCGTACGCCGTGGCCACCATGTTGTAGGCGATCAGGTGAGGCAGGTGGCTGGTGACGGCCAGCACAAGATCGTGGCGCTGGGCATCCATCCGCTCGACCTTCGAACCGAGTTTTGTCCAGAACGCCGCCAGGCGATCCGTCGCCGCGACATACGCCGCTGATCCACCCTGTTCCGGAGTGAGAATGCACCAGCGCCCCTGGAACAGAGACGCAAACCCCGCATCCGGCCCGGACTTCTCCGTACCCGCAACCGGGTGGCCCGGAATGACATGCACATCCGCGCGCCCAAGCGATCGCCAGTCACGCGCGACATTGCCCTTCACCGACCCCACATCCGTGAGGATGGCGCCGGGCTTCATTGCGCCAATGCTCGCCCGCGCCGTCGCCGCCATCGCGCCAACCGGCACGCAATGAAAGACAGCGTCGGCGCCGCTGACGGCTTCCCCGATGCTCGCGGCAGGCCTGCCGAAGCCGATCTCGCCTGCGCGCCTGAGCGCATTCGCGTCGCCATCGAACAGCACCACTTCAGCCGCCGCACCGCTCTCCAGCGCGGCGCGCGCGATCGAGCCGCCGATGAGGCCGACGCCAATGATGGCGATCTGGTTGAAAACCGCTGCCATCACTTGCCCAGGAATTCCCTGAGCAGCTTCAGCGCCACATCATTCGCTTCCGTCGTTCCGACCGAAACGCGAAGATGGTTGGGCATGTGATACCCGCCCAGTCCACGCACCGTGACGCCGCGCTCCTTCAGGAAAGCCAGCGCCTCGGCTGCCGTCCTGCCTTTTGTCTCGGGAAACTTCGCAACGACGAAGTTTCCGACACCTTCAATCACCTCGAGTCCCAGCGCCGTCAGCGCCCCGGCCAGGCGCGGCAGCTCCCGCTCGTTGTGAAGAAGCGACTGCTCGGTGAACGCATCATCCTCCAGCGCCGCGATCGCTGCAGCCTGTGCGGGCAAGCTGACGTTGAACGGCATGCGCACCCGCTCGATCGCATCGACGATGTGCGGCGGCGCATAGCCCCAGCCAACGCGCAGGCCTGCGAGCCCGTACAGCTTCGAGAAGGTGCGCGTCACAATCACATTGCCCGACTGCGACGCCAGTTCGATGCCCGAGGCATAGTCATTCTTCTTCACGAACTCTGCATAGGCGCCGTCGAGCACAAGAAGCACATGCGGCGGCAGGCCCGCATGCAGGCGTTTCACCTCGTCATACGGCAGGTAAGTGCCTGTCGGGTTGTTGGGGTTCGCCAGCCAGACGATCTTTGTCTTCGGCGTTACCGCCTTCAGGATCGCATCGACGTCTGCCGTGAATTTGTCTTCCCCGACCGTGACCACCGTCGCGCCCTGCTGCTGGGCGATGATCGCGTAGATCGCAAAGGCGTGCTTCGTGTTGATGCTTTCGTCGCCTGGTCCGAGATAGGCGCGGCCCAGCATCAGGAAGATGTCGTCCGATCCGGCGCCCAGCACCAGCCGCGCCGGATCAAGCCCGTGCTTGGCTGCGAGCGCGGCCTTCAGCTCACGCGCCGCGCCGTCTGGATAGAGCTCCATCCTGGCGGCGAGATCGGCGTAGACCTTCTTCGCAAGCGGGCTCGCGCCCAGCGGGTTCTCGTTGGACGCCAGCTTGTAGGTCTTGCCCCCCGTGTTCTTCGGCGCCTCGCCAGGAACATAGGCGTTCACGCCGGCGAGCTGCGGCAAAGGCTTGGGATAATCAGTCATGGCTGGGCCCCGTATCAGGGCCGAGGCCGTACCCCGACAACCCGGAGGCCGTCCAGCCCCGCGAGCCGCGCAAGGTCGATCCGCCGATCATCCGGCGCGACATACTCCGCGATGCGGATCAGCGCGAGCGAACGCGCCCGGGTCACCACTTCTGCCCTGAGGCCGACTTCCTGCAACATCTTCTCGGCTGTCCAGTGGTCATCGTGCGCGGTGGCCAGCATCTCATCATCGCCTGACGACTCGATCGGCAGGCGGCCGACAATGGCGACCTGCGGCATGCCCGGCGTGGCGCTCGGCAGGGCCGGCCATCCAGCCACGATCTTCAGGTCCTGGAAACGGCTCTCGTTCAGCATCGGCCACCACTGCCCGCCGCCGGCATGTTCCGGCCAGGGAACGCAGGCCAGCGTGCCCGGCATCGTCATGACGCGATCGAGCGCGTCACGAATACCCACCACAGGCTGAAGATCCGGTCCGAATCCGAAATAGCCGCGCCCGGCTTCCAGCGTCAGCGAAACATCGCCCCCGGCCACGAAGACCGCCTTGAGCCCGCGGGCCGCCGCAACGTCGCCGCAGAGCGACCGCCACATGCGGGCGACCGCATCAGCCGGCGCGCCGGTTACAGCCGCCTCCCGGCAAAGCCTGCGCATCTCGGCTGCTTCACGCGCAGGCCGGAAACCGACGCCGCCGCTGGCCGGCAGCGGTGCATCGCGCATCTCGCGCCATTTCTGGCCCAATGCTGCCAGAAAGCCGTCTTCAGAGGCTCCTGACGAAGGATGGAAGCTATCTGCGGCCATCATGCTCTACTTACCTGCGCGCTCCCCAGCGCCCCTTGTCATACGACAGATCGGGCCAGTTCAGAACCCTCCAGGAGGTGAGTCTTGCAGCCAGCGCGCGAATGCTTCATTCCGGCGCCTACACTAGTCCGGGGCCTGAACGAGGTTCGGTAACCATGAACGCGCCCGCCCGCACTCTCAGCGGGGCGGATGGGCTGAAACGCCTGTCCGTCGCCACGCCTGACCAGCCACTGCGCCTGGACAGCGGCCGCACGCTCGAAAACGTCGAGATCGCCTACGAAACCTGGGGCGAACTCAACGCCGACAAGAGCAATGTCGTCATCGTCTGCCATGCCCTGACCGGCGACCAGTTCGCCGCCAGCCCCAACCCGGTCACCGGCCGCCCGGCCTGGTGGGACCTGGTGGTGGGCCCCGGCCTGCCCGTCGACACCGACCGCTTCTTCGTCATCTGCTCGAACGTCCTCGGCGGCTGCATGGGCTCGACCGGCCCGGCCAGCCGCAAGCCGGATGGAACCTACTGGGGCACTGACTTCCCGGTCATCACCATCGCAGATATGGTGCGCGCCCAGATCGCGCTGCTGGACCGTCTTGGTATCGAGAACGTCTTCCTCGCCATCGGCGGATCCATTGGCGGCATGCAGGTTCTCGAATGGACCGTGCAGGCGCGCGACCGTGTCTTTGCAGCCATCCCCATCGCCGTGGCCGCGCGGCAGTCGGCGCAGAACATCGGCTTCTATGAAACGGGCCGCCAGGCGATCATGGCCGACCCGAACTGGCGCAATGGAAACTACCTCGCCGAAGGCGTGCGCCCCGAGCGCGGCCTCGCCGTCGCCCGCATGGCCGCGCACATCACCTACGTGTCAGAGAGCGCGCTGAAGCGGAAGTTCGACCGCCGCCTTCAGGATCGCACGACCAAGACGTTCGGCTTCGACGCCGACTTCCAGATCGAAAGCTATCTGCGTCACCAGGGCCAGACCTTCGTCGACCGGTTCGACGCGAACTCCTATCTCTACATCACCCGGGCGATGGACTATTTCGACATCGCCGCTGAACATGGCGGCGTGCTGGGCAACGCGTTCAAGGGCCTGCACACGCGCTTCTGCGTCTTCTCCTTCTCGACCGACTGGCACTACGCGCCGGAAGAAAACCGCCAGATCGTGCGTGCGCTGAACGCCGCCGGCTGCGAGACCAGCTACGTCAACATCGAGACCGACAAGGGCCACGACGCCTTCTTCGTCGAGGAGCCGGAATTCTGGGCTGGCCTGCGCGGCTTCATCGACGCGGCAGCTGGCGCGCGTGGCCTGCCGAAGCGGAGCGCCACATGACGGCGACCACCGCTCCCGGCATTCGCCGCGCCGACCACATCGCGATTTCGCAGTTCATCAACCACGGCGACCTCGTGCTCGATGTCGGCTGCGGCGACGGACAGCTGATGGAGCTCCTCCAGCATGATCGTGGCGCGCGCACGCGCGGCCTTGAAGTCGAGCAGACAGGCGTCAACCGCTGCGTCGCCAAAGGTCTTGCTGTCGTGCAGGGCAATGCCGACGACGACTTGCCCGTCTACCCGGATGACGCCTTCGACGTAGCCATCCTGTCGAAGACGATCCAGGAACTCGCACGCCCCAAATTCGTGCTGGACGAGTTGTCCCGCATCGCTCGTCGCGTGATCGTGTCGTTCCGCAATTACGGCCACTGGCGCGTCCGCACGGCCCTGCTGACCACGGGCCGGATCCCCAATCTCGGCCACGATGTCGGCTGGTGGTCGGATGGCGCCCGCCGCCCCTGCACCGCCCGCGACATGGCCGAACTGGCTGAACAGGCCGGCCTTGCGATCGCCGCCGCAACCGCCGTGAGCGGCAAGCCCGTCAACGGCAGATCCCTCGGCCGCCTCAACTGGACGGCGGAAGAACTGGTCTTCGTTCTGGAGCGAAAAGTGAAGCGCTGAACGCTATCGGCGCACCTGTCGTGCAGATTCGCTCGATCACCAAAATCCGCCGGTAACCTTCGGCGTGCACCCTTCCCTGACCTGGCAAAAGCCCAGGACAGGAAACGCACCATGTCCTTCACGATGACATCGACCGTCCGCAAGGTCTCCGAGCATTTCGAGCCCGAGGCCGCCCTCAGCCCCCAGGAACATCGCGCCCTGCGCGGGCATCTGGAACAGATCGATTACGCGGCGTTCGCCGCCAACCGCCAGGTGATGGCGAAGGAGGTCGGCTATGCCGATCTTGAACGCATCCAGCACCTCGCTGTCGCGGCCGCACACGCACGTGGCCGCTGGGTGGCCTTCGCTATCGCGGTGTCCCAGAAGCCCGAGCAGACGCAGGAGGACATCACCAAACTCGCCGCGTTGCGCCGGGCGTTCGAGGAACTCACCGAGTCTTACGATGCCCTGCGCCGCCTGGTGGAGCGCGGCTACATCCCATTGCGCGGTCCGAAGTAAGGGCGCGG
>JALHLR010000023.1:52391-64005 GCA_022844475.1 Hyphomonadaceae bacterium
GGGCGCGGCCAGAAGTAGGGGCAAAGCCACAACGCAAAAGCCGCCGAGGCGCGAACCCCGGCGGCTTGATTGCACGGCGCCAGCTGCCAGTTACGAGCTGAGAGCGGCCTCGTTCTTCTCGCCCGTGCGGATGCGCAGCACGGACTCAAGGTCCATCACGAAGATCTTGCCGTCGCCGATCTTGTTGCTGTTGGCGGCCTGAGTAATCGCATCGACGATCTTCTCGACGACGGCGTCAGACACCGCCACCTCGATACGAACCTTCGGCAGCAGGCGCACTTCGTACTCGGCGCCACGATAGACTTCCGTCTTGCCCTGCTGGCGACCATAGCCACGGACTTCGGTGACCGTGACGCCCGAAGCCCCGGCGGCGGTGACAGCATCGAGAACCGCATCAAGGCGGCTCGGTTTGAAGACGGCGGTTACGTATTTCATTGGTTTCAGCCTTTTCTGCTTGGGGCTCCGGTCGGCGAGGATCGGTCGTCCCGTCTTGGGTGTATATATTGCACTACTTACACATGTTCAACATCTTTTTTACTGTTTTTGCGGATCGGCTCCGCAACATGTTTTTTACGGGGAACCTTGACGACGCGCCGGCCGCGAACGGGTTTCCCCGGCTCGATATAGATCCGCTTCATGGCCTCGATCATGAGCACGCCGCCAAAGCCCGACCACGCCACCCGCCCGATCCGCTCCCAGGCGTCGCTGGCTGAGGTTATGACGCCCCACCCGATCGGCGGCGCAAACAGGGCGCGCGCAGATGCCTGGGGCGCGAACATGGCGTCCTCCAGCAGCCGGTTGAGCTGGGTTCTGGTGTAGGAGCGCCCGTGTCCGAAGGGCGTGGCTTCTGCGCGCGTCCACAGACCGCGCCGGTGCGCAACAATGATCAGTATCCGGGCTTCCGGCGCGGCGACCCGCCAGATCTCCCGCAGCATCCGTGGCGGGCTGTCCGCCTCCTCAAGCGCATGGCGGACGACGATGCGATCGAAGAGAGCATCGGGGAACGGCAGACGCTCGTCCTCGACCAGCGTGGTGCAGCTCCGTCCCTCACCGGGCCAGCGTTCAGCCCCCTGCTCCCCGGGCGCAGCAGAGAGGACACGGCGCGCGCCGGCGCGATAGCGGTCAAGCAAGCCGTCGGCATGGCCAATCCCCAGCACGTCCAGCCCGTTGAGGCTGGGCCAGAGCGCGCCGACGCGCTTGTCGACCATCTCATGCGCCATCCGGCCGAGCGAAGAGCCGTAGAAGGCCTGCAGCCTGTCGATATCGAAGCGCATGCACTAACCTTTGGCCGGTCCACACGCTTATATAGGGCGGACAGCCCTCCGAAAGGCAAACTGAATGAGCCAGCCGATCGTCCACATGTTCCCGTGCCTGAAGGACAATTACGGCTTCCTTCTGCACGACCCGGCAACGGGCGAGACGGCCACCATCGACACGCCGGATGCCGGCCGGATTCTCGAAGAGGCGAAGGCGAAAGGCTGGACGATCACCCAGATCTGGAACACCCACTGGCATCCCGATCACGCGGGTGGAAACGCGGACATCGTCGCTGCTACCGGCGCAAAGGTCATCGGCCCGCAGGAAGTCACGCGCATTGGCGCCGCGCCCGATCGCATTCTGCATGAAGGCGATGTTGTCGAGCTTGGCTCCGTGCAGGCGAGCGTCATCGAGACGCCGGGCCACACGCTCGGCCATATCGTGTACCACCTGCCCAGGCACCACATCGCCTTCGTCGGCGACACCCTGTTCGCGCTCGGCTGCGGCCGCCTGTTCGAAGGCACGGCAAGCCAGATGTGGGACAGCCTCGGCAAGCTGCGCGCAATGCCGGACGACACGACCGTCTACTGCGCACATGAGTACACCGCGTCCAACGCCGCGTTTGCGCTGAGCGTCGATGGCGGCAATGGCGATCTCGTCGCCTACGCGGACGGCGTGAAAGCAAAACGCGCGCAGGATATCCCCACGGTGCCGACGACGATCGGCGCCGAGAAACGCGCCAACCCTTTCCTGCGCGCCGATGATCCGAAGCTGCAGGCCTTCGTCGGCCACCCGGGCGACGTGGTCGCGACATTCGCCGAAGTGCGCGAACGGAAGAACAGTTTCTAGATCCGGTAGGGCATCCGCACGCCGGGATCGCTGATCGGAAAGTCCTTGCTGTTGCGGGTCACGAGCAGGCGGCCTTCGATTTGTGCTGACGCCCATATGATGGCGTCGGGCAGTTTGATCCGATGAGCCTGCCGCAATTCGACCGCACGTTCGGCGACTGGCTGGCCCAGCGCAACTAGCGAAAATCGTGACAGGAATTTCCGCGTCTCATCCTCGGCTCCTTTGGGAGCCCCGACCATGACCTCCATCCAGCTCACAATACTGATTGCGGCGTTGTCGTATCTGGCCAACTCTTTCCTTGCGGCCGCCACTCCACCCAGAAAGTCGATCAGCACGTTCGTGTCGAGAAGCGCCTTCACCATTCCCGGCGCAGCTTTTCCTGGTGCGCCAGCCCATCAATGGCTGGCCGCGCGTCCCTTTTCCAGGCGCCGAAGCCGGCGTCTTCGTCCGGGCTGCCGATCCGGCCAAGGAACTCGGCGATCGCCTGCCGCATCAGTGCAGCGCGCGACACGCCCTCACGCTTCGCCTGCGCGTCCAACGCCGCGACTTCTTCTTCCTTCAGATCGATCAAGGTTCTCATGCAGATACTGGCACCTGTTATCACGTGATGATATCAAATCCGACCTCCGGCAGCAAGGCGCCCGCATGAACCTCGACGATGTCATTCGTATCCTTGATCTGAAACCGCATCCGGAAGGCGGCTGGTATGCCGAGACGCATCGCATCCCGGACCCTCACGACCACGGTCATCGCTCGCCGGGCACAGCGATCTACTACCTGCTGGGAGAGGGCGAGCGCTCGCACTGGCACAAGGTCGATGCAACGGAGATCTGGCACTACTACGCAGGCGCCCCGCTGGAGCTGAGCCTGGCGTTAACGGAGAAGTCGAAAGCCAAGACACGCATCCTCGGGCCAGACCTCGCCGCAGGCCAGCGCCCGCAGCTTGTCGTGCCGCCACATTGCTGGCAGGCGGCGCGCACGCTTGGCGCGTGGACGCTGGTTGGCTGCACGGTCTCACCCGGCTTTGATTTTTCGGGATTCGTGATGGCGCCGCCGGACTGGTCTCCCGGCAGCTAGCCTCAGCCGCTGGAGCGCGAGGCGGTCAGGACCTTGCTGACGTCTTCCGGGGTGACCCGTCCAGCCCAGGCATCGTCCGGGTTGATCTCGATCAGCAGCTCGCCGCTCTTCAACGAGACCTTCGGCGCCTTTGCCTTGCGGACCGTCACCTTGTCGATCTTCGAGGCAAGCTTGCCAGCATGACCGTTGGCGTTCTTCACGCCGAGCACAAGGATGCTCAGCGCATCAGCCGCCCAGGCCTCATTGCTCGAGAAGGCCTGCGTGCCCCAGATCGTCACTTCGTGACCTGCAAGCTTGCTGAGTTCGTCCACAGCCTTGGCGCGCATCGCATCAAGCGACGCCGTCATCGCAGGGGCCGACAGGGGCGGCACGCGGCCCGCGGGATCAGCCGGGGCGCCGGCCGGATTGTGGAGATAGGAGACGACGTTGTTGGCCTTGGTGACCTTGAGAACGATGCGGCCGGTGTAGTCCATGAAGAAGGTGTCGCCGCGCTGTCCGGGCACCGGCATCAGGGTGAGGATTTCCTTCGAGCCTTCCTGCTGCAGCAGGACCACGGACCCGCGCGTTTCGAGGACGAAGCTCTTGGTCGTCTTGGCGTCCGTGCCGAGGTCCATGTAGCGCTGGCCGCCCTGGTCGAGCGACATGGCGGCGTTCGAGCGGGTGGTTGCGAATGTCGGCGGCGGCAGCTGCGGCTGCTGCGCAAGCGCCGGAGCGACAACGCCGGCGGCCAGGGCCAGCGCCATTGCAAGGGTTGCGGCGGGCGCCGCAGGGACATTCGGAGTGTTCAACTTCATCCCCGCCAATAGACACGGCAAAGGGGGCGATTCTTTGTTCGCATGTAGAGCCCCGCAGGCACGATGCGGCCTTTCAGCGGCACAGGCAAGACCGGTGATTCCAATGGAATCAGCCGCTTACCTGACTCCTGGCTGGCGTTGCCCGGAGTCCTCGCATGCCTGTGAACGCGCTCAGCCTGCGATGAACTGTCCGCCATTGGCGGTCAGCGTGGCGCCTGTGATGAAACCGGCGTCCGATCCTGCAAGGAAGCTGACGCAGGCGGCGATCTCCTCGGCCTTGCCGAGGCGGCCGACGGGAATGGTGGCGATGATGCTTTCGAGCACCTTGGCAGGCACGGCGGCGACCATCTCCGTGTCGATATAGCCGGGACAGATCACGTTCACGGTGACGCCCTTCCTGGCGTTCTCCAGGGCAAGCGCCTTGGTGAACCCGATCAGGCCGGCCTTGGCGGCGGAGTAGTTCACCTGCCCCACCTGACCTTTCTGGCCGTTGATCGAGGAGATGTTGATGATGCGGCCGTGGTTACGCTCGCGCATGCCTTCGATGGTCAGGCGGCACAGGTTGAAAGCGGACGTGAGATCGACGCGGATGACATCGTCCCACTGCTCGCGGGTCATCTTGTGGAGCGTCGCGTCGCGCGTGATGCCGGCGTTGTTGACCAGGATGTCGACCGCGCCGAGTTCTGCGGTCACAGCGGCGATGCCCCTCGCGCAGGCGTCGTAGTCGCCGACATCCCACTTGTAGACCTTGATCCCGAGCTCATCGGCGCACCTGGCGGCAGCTTCGTCATTGCCGGCATAGTTGGCGGCGACCTTGTAACCGTCCTTCGCGAGCCGCTCGCTGATCGCGCGGCCGATGCCTCGCGTCCCGCCCGTCACCAGCGCAACCTTGCTCATTTTCCCACTCCCTTTTCTGCGGGCGACCATACAGGCGATTCAGGGCCGGGTCGCGCCGCTGGACGCGCTCCGGCGAAAAAAATGCTGCACCTATGCTGCGCGGGGGAATGAGTGTGCAGGTGCGTAAAAACCGTGCTACAAGACGGGCTGACAATGATTTAATGTGCTGGATCTGGGGTGCTGACGCTCCGGAAGGTCTGGCCGATCGGGAGATGGGCTTTGACGCAAGCCAAAGGCACCGGCGAGAAGATCATCATCAAGAAGTACGCGAACCGACGCCTCTACGACACCTCGGCGAGCGCCTACGTCACGCTTGAGCACCTGTCCGAGCTGACCCGCCAGGGCAAGGACTTCTCGGTGCAGGACGCCAAGACGGGCGAAGATCTTACCCGCGCCGTGCTCGCCCAGATCATCTTCGAGCAGGAAAACAAGAAGGAAGGCGTGCTGCCCGTCTCCTTCCTGCGCCAGCTGATCCAGTTCTATGGCGACAACTTCCAGGCGATGCTGCCAGCCTACCTCGAAATGTCGATGAAGACATTCAACCAGCAGCAGGAGAAGTGGCGCGACTACATGAACACCACTGTCGGCGAGGACAAGGCGAAGGCGTACGAGGAACAGATCCGCAAGAACATGACGATGTTCGAGGACACGATGAAGTTCTTCGCCCCGTTCGTGCCCACCGGCGTTCCAGGCACGATGCCGGGCATGCCGGGGGCTACACCAGCAGCACCGCCGCGCAGCGATGAGAGCAAGCCAGCAGCGCCGCCGACCAGTGCCGATACGATCCGCGCCCTGCAGCAGCAGATGATGGACATGCAGCGCCAGCTCGCCCAGCTCGCCACAGGCGGTTATGTGCCGGCCGCGGACAAGGACAAGCCGCAGTAGCGCGCGGCCGTTAACCACCATTCCTTCGAATTCCAGGTCCTGAACGCGACGCGGCGCCTCGCTTGCAGCTGAGGCTGCATGCGCGTCGAGGCTGCCCCACACGTGTTCCGGAATGAGGACCGCCGCCAGCCGCCCGAAGACCGGCGCGGGACGGGCGAGGAACGCCGTGCCGATCCCTATCGCGGCGCGACCAACGCAAAGCCCAACGCTGTCCCCTGGTTTGAACCGATCTTTGTCGCTCACCTGCTGGGCCAGGTCGAGCCGTTGCGCGTGCCGCCGAAACTGGCGCGCCGGGCTTACCAGCAGCCCGAGGCGAAGACGCCGCTGAAGCCCGAATTCTCAAGGTCGGCCTGAGGCCGGGACCCACATCCCGTGACATGTCGGGATGAGCGGCTATGGGTCGGCTGCCTAACGCCGGTCGAGCTTCTGGATCACCACTTCGATAAGCCGTTCGAGCCGGTCCAGGCGCTCGTGGATACCGCCGACCACTTCCCGCGTCACAGCGAATTCGGGCGCTGCATTGCGTGCCGGGCGAAGATTGATTGCGTCCTCGCGCATCGCCGGCTCGCCGGGGTCGGATGCGCCGGAGCGGTTTGCGACTTCGCGCGGGTCTGCGTCGAGCACCCGCGCGATGGCATGGATCTCGGGGCCTTCCAGCTCGCGGCGATCCGAGAACACCATCTCGATCTCATCGACGGTCATGCCGGCAGCGCGCGCCATCGACGCGCGCGTGAGGCCGGCCTGCTCAAGCCTGCCGTCGAACCAGTCCTGGTCGAAGAAGATGCCCATGGTTCCGCTGCTCCCGCCTGCGCCGACGATGACGGCGCAGGGACTCAAGCCGGAAGTCTAGTTCAACATCAGCTATTGTCGCCAACCGAGAAGTCGCGGCGGGCGGAGACGATGGTCACCACAACCCCGGCCAGCACATCGAGCAGGCACATGACGGTCAGGATGAAGAAGGTCGAGGTCTGGAAGTTCGGCAGCAGAAGGAACTCGACCAGGCAGATGATGAACACCAGCATCGAGACCGCATGGTTCGCGATGGTGGATGATCCCGTCGAGGTCGATTTGAGGATTTCAACGAAGAAGAAGACCATCGACAGGATGATGAGGATGTCACCGCCGGTGATGCGCCAGGCGCCGAAGACCGGCGTGCCGCGAACGGGGTCGGACAGCTGCATTGCGATCGAGGAGACGCCGTTGGCGTCGATACCGCCCCCGGCCGTCAGCGCCATCAGGTTGTAGATGACGATCGGAATGGCGAGCAGCGGGAAAATCCCGAAAATCATCCGCATCGGAGATCCCTTGTTCTTTTGTCCGCCCTGCCTTGCACGCCGTTTTTCCTGGCGCTCCAAGGCCTCTATCTTCGCAGCGGTAGCCAGCTTTTCGTCCAATTGGAAGCCCTCCACCCGTCAAGCCACCCCCGCGGGGCGCGCCTAGATCTCGTCCACCCCGCCCGGGGACTTCCGCCGCTTGCGCAGCCACATCACGCCGCGCATGTCGGAGACCGCCACGGCAAGGCGCCCGAAATTCGTGTAGTTCGAACGGCCATGCTGGCGGACGCGGTGCCCGACAGGCCGCTCCTCCACCATCAGCCCCTCGGACATCATCAGGGCCGGCAGATAGCGGTGCATGTGGTCGAAATAGGGAAGCTGAAGGTAGGCGTCGCGCCGGAAGGCGCGCATGCCGCAACCTGAATCCGAGTTCCTGTCCTGCAGGATCGAACGTCGCACGCGATTGGCAAAACGCGAGCCCATGCGCTTCCAGTTCGAATCCATCCGCTTCTCGCGCCGCCCCTGGATCAGGGCGAGATCGCCGGGAGCGTCCCCCCGTGTCAGCTGGGCGAGCAGGCCCGGAATGTCGGCCGGGTCATTCTGTCCGTCGCCATCGAGCGTCACGATGATGTTCGCGCGGGCCGCAGCAACGCCGCTGCGCACGGCGCGGCTCTGGCCGGCGTTCTTGCGGTGGCCGACGACGCGCAGCTGGGGAACCGTGTCCTTCAATGCAAACAGGCGGGCGCGCGTGTCGTCCTGGGAGGCGTCATCGACGAAGACGATCTCGTAGGCGCGGCCGGCCAGCGCCTCGGTGATCTCGCGGACGAGCGTCTCGACGTTCTCCGCCTCGTTCCGCACGGGCGAGACAACGCTGAATTCGGGTCGCCCCGGGGTAGCGGCCATCATGCTGTCCGTCTTGACGCGAGCATCCATGCCCGACCTATAGCCTCACACGACGCCAGTTGCGAGAGGCGGTCTGCCAGGGTCCGGACCGCCCCTGATCCAGCCGGTTCGCGTGCGTGGCGAACAAACCCGGCGACGCCCGGAAAAAGAGCCGGTATGGTCCCGCCACTCGGGCCCGGGGCGATCCCGAATCGTCTGGTCTATATGGGCTTGTCTACAGGGATTTTTCCGCGCGTGATGGCTCGTTTTGACCGGTTGACGGAAGGCCGCTGGGCCTATGCGGTTCTGGCCGGCCTTGTCTTCCTGCTCGCCTTGCCGGGACTGTTCGCCCTGCCCGTGCTCGACCGGGACGAGGGGCGCTTTACCGAAGCCTCGTCGGAAATGATGGAGAGCGGCGATTTCGTCGTGATCCGCTATCATGACGAATTGCGGAACAAGAAGCCGGTGGCGATCCACTGGTTCCAGTCAATCGCGGTGTCCATCACGTCGGGCGCCGATGCGCGGAACATTGCGGACTATCGCATCCCCTCCATGCTCGGTGCGATCCTCGCGACGCTGGCGACCTTCTGGGCGGGCACCGCGCTGTTCTCGCGCCGCGCCGCCTTCATCGCTGCGGTCGTGCTCGGCACCACGCTGTTGCTGACCACGGAAGCCAACATCGCCAAAACCGATGCGGCGCAGTGCGGAATCCTCGCACTCGGCATGGGCGCGCTCGCGCAGATGCGCGCAGGTGTCGGCGGCAAATGGCATGGCGTGCTGTTCTGGGTCTGCCTGTCGTTCGGCATCCTGCTGAAGGGACCGATCGCGCCACTGGTCTGTCTCAGCGCCATCGCCGCGCTGTTCCTGTGGGAGCGCAAATTCGAATGGGCGCGGCCCCTGCTCTACTGGATGGGCCTCAGCCTGTTCTGCGTGCTGACCATCCCCTGGTACATCGCCGTGCAGATTGCGACCAATGGCGAGTTCCTGTCGGAAGCCGTGCGGGTCGACCTCGGACAGAAGCTGGTCGATGCGGCCGAAGGGCATGCAGGCCCGTTCGGCATGCATACGGCGGCCCTGCCGCTGCTGTTCTGGCCAGGCACGCTGCTGCTGATCCCGGGCGTCTGGATGGCGATCTCCCGGCTGCTGCCGGCAAAGAAAACTGCGGTGGCCGACGGGCCAGGTCGCCTGGCCAACGACGCCGCCCAGGAACGCGAGGCGGCGGCGTGGCGTTTTCTTGTCTGCTGGATCGTGCCGTCCTGGCTCGTGTTCGAGATCGCGCCGACCAAGCTGGTCCACTACACCCTGCCGCTTTACCCGGCCTTTGCACTGATGGCGGGGGCTGCGGCAGACCACTGGTTCTCCACAAACTCATGGAAGTTCGGACGCTGGATTTCAGCGGGGCTGTTTGTCCTGGCTGCCCTGCTGCTGGCGATCGTGCCGACACCGCCGGTGCTGGAGCAGTTGCGCGGCGAGGCGGCGCAGGATTTCGGCGACCTGACGGCGCGCGTGTCTCATGTCTGGGATCAGGCATGGGCGGCGACCGGCATTGGCATATGGCCGACACTGCTGATCCTCGCTGCAACCGGCGGTACGCTCTATGCGCTGGTGAAGAAGAATGCAGTTGGGCTGATCGCCGGACTGGTTGCCTGTTCGGCCGTGGCGGGCATCGGTTATCGCGCGCTGATCCTGCCGAACCAGTCGTGGATGCTCTCGACCGGCGCATCGCTCTCGGCGCTGCGCGAGGTGTGCGCCCTGCCCGAGGGCACAGCGGCGTGGCGCGAGTCCGGGTGCGAGGGGCGGGCGCCGAAGAAAATCCGCGCGATCGCGTTCGCCGAGCCCAGCCTGGTGTTCGAACTTGGCAACAAGATCGACCTGCCGCCGGATTCGACTGTCGAGATCCCCTCCATCGCCGAGGACAACCGCCCGGCCTGGCTGATCAATATCGGCGAAGAGGCCGGCCGCGAAGCGCTGGCGACGCTTGTGAAGGAAGCGACGGCGGCTGACCGCTGCATCCGTCTCGCGCGGCGGTTTGCCTTCAACTATTCGAATGGCGATGCGTCGATCCTGGTTGCCGCGGTCATCGAGCCCGCCGGCTGCCCGTCCGCCGAGCCGCCGCCGCCCCTGCGCGAAGGCGAGGAAGAGCCAGAGCCGCCGCCGCTCGACGAGTAATCAGCCACAGACCAGCCTGGCCACTTCAGGTTCGGGCGCGCATTCACGGCTGGGCGCTGCTGCAGGGCCGCCCTTCACCCAGACGTCGACGCGGCGCTGGTTGGGGCAGTTCTGGTTGTCGTCCAGGCCGTCGAGCTCGCCGACGCCGCTGAATTCGGCAACCGTGAGCCCTTTTGTGCGCAGGAAGTCGGCGACCACTTTCGCGCGCTCGCCGCCGAGCAGGCTGTTGTAGTCGGTGGAGCCGCGTGTGTCGGCATAGCCGCGCACGACCAGTTCCTTGCCCGCGAAGACGTCGGCGAATGTCGTGAGTTCGGCCTCAAGCGCACTGCGCGAGGCCTTCGTCAGCGTGCTGGAGGCTGTGCAGAACCAGCCATTCATCTTGCGCTCTGCCAGCGGCAAGGCCGGCGCGATTGCAGCTTTCGGCGGTGGCGCTGGCGTTGCCACCTGCGGCGCGGGGGGCGAAGGCGGCGCGGCGGGTGCGGCTGCAACAGGCGGCGGCGCAGGCATCGCTGCGGGCGGAGGCGTCACGGCTGCGACCCCGGCGTCGGGCTCGGGCAGCGGATCCGGGATCGGGCCGGTGGGGCGAAGATCCACGGGCGCATTGCCGAACGGATCAATCCGCGGCGCAGGCGGCGGTGCGGCCGCCAGCTGCTGGTTGGCGGCGGACTGGATGCCAACCAGTCCATCCTCGCCCGGCGCTTCCTCGCTGCGGCCACGCATCAGCCAGAGCAGCAGGAAAAGGATGACAGCGACGCCGAAGATGATTCCGAACAGATCGTCCTGATTGAAGCCGCGCCTGGCAGGCAACGCTTCAGCGGTTGCCTCGCTGCGCGGCGGACCACCGCCTGTCCCTCCCCCGCCTGCGCGTTTGCGCGTGACAGGAGCAGAGGGGACCGGATCGGCCGCTGGGGGCTCTGGGGTCTTGTCGACGGTCGGCGGGGGCGGCGCTTCAAGTGTTTCCGCAGCCGCTGTCGCGCCGGAGACGAGGACAAGCGAGCTGGATCGTCCAGCCGGGTGTGACCGGAGGAAGACTTTCTTCGCAGGCGCCGCCGGCTCCGGCGGCAGGTCTGGCACGACATGAAGTGGCGTGCGTGGCGATTCAATATGCGCCGGCGTCTTGTCGCCATTCGGCGGAGAGGACCGTCCGAACGGATTGTAGAAGCTGGCAGCCGCGGCAATGGGCGCGGCGCGGGCAGCCGTCGATTTCGGCGCTGCCTGTCTCGGCGCCGTGGTCTGCGGCGGCGTGCGCGTTTTCGGAGGGTGCAGGGGCGCACGCGCAAAGGGGTCTTTCAGCGGCGCAGTCATCGCAGATTTCGGGGCAGACTTCGGCGCAGACTTCGGCGCAGGCTTGGGGGCCGGCTTCGGAGCTGCCGCTGCGGCTGGCTGAGGCGGCTTCGACCTTGGCGCAAAGGGGTCCTGGCGCGAAGAGGCGGGCAGCGCCGCATTCAGAGGTTCGGCGGGCTTCACCACCTTCGACGGCTTTGGCGGCTTCGGCGGTTTGCCGCCCGACTTGAACGGGTCTCCGGCAGG
>JALHLR010000024.1 GCA_022844475.1 Hyphomonadaceae bacterium
CCGCGCGCCGCCGCTTCCCCGATCATCAGAGCTGTTCCCGAAGGCGCGTCCACCTTCCGCCGGTGATGGCCTTCGGTGATCTCGATATCCCAGTCGGCCTTCAGCTTGGCCGCGGCCTGCTCAACCAGCCCGATCATCAGGTTGACGCCCAGCGAGAAATTCCGGTCGCGCACGATGGCGATGCGCCTGGCGTGCTCTGCCACCAGACGCTCCTGCTCAGGCGATAGCCCGGTCGTGCCGATGATCGCGGCTTTCACGCCAGTCTGCTTCAGCTGATCCAGCGCTTCCAGAGATGCTGCAGGCGTCGTGAAATCGATCCATACATCGGCAGCTTCGGCCGCCCGCGTGGCGCTGTCGCTGACCGTCCACCCGCCCGGCGCCATACCCAGCGCATCCGACCCGGCCCGCTCGCTGCCGCCCGCAATCGCGAAATCCGCGCCGGCCGATCTGACCAGCGCCTGGCCCATCCGGCCGGCAACGCCTGCAATTGCGATCCTGATGCTCATGCGCCGCCTTATAGCCGGAAATCGCAAACAGGCGAGGGCGAGGCGTTTGACCTGACGGGCCAATCGCTTCAATTCATCCAGCATGAAACAGATCGCAGCGCTTTCCCTTGTCCTGCCCCTGCTGGCCTGCAGCCCCGCCCCGACGGCCGGAGACCCGGCGGCGCAAGCGGCGGCGGCTCCCGGCCCCTATGCCTTCGACGTGCAGCTGACACTGACGCCGCGCGCTGCCGAGAAGCTGGTCGCCACCAGCGAGCGTATTATCGTCGCCGGAATGTTCTGGGGCGCCCCCAATGCAGCGGCGGTACCCACGGCAGACGAGATGGGCCAGATCCCGCTCGGCGAGGATTTCGTCGAGGTCGCGCCCGAGAGCGCCATCGTCACCGTTCCCGGAGCAAATTTCGATCCGGCACGATTGCCCAATGTAGAGGGCGCGCCACAGGTGCTGGTCAACGTCTACTCGGCGCGCAAGACCCACGAGGACAATCTGCTGTCCTGCGGAATCTACGAAGGTCCGGTCGCGATGGCACAGAAGCAGGCCGTCGATATCCAGTGCGACCTGATCTATGACGAAAATGGTGAGCCGCTTCCGGTCGCGCCGCCACCAACATGAGGGTGCGCGATTCAGGCTTGCGTCTGACCCAGGCGCCGGGAATCCAGCGCTCAGCCCTCAGGCTCGGCTATCTTCCTGATCAAAGAACTTCTTCACCTTCCTGAAGAAGCCCTGGCTCTCGGGGTGACACTTCCCACTCGGGCAGCATTCCGCCGCGAACTGCTTGAGCAGTTCCTTCTGCTTGGCGGACAGGTGCGTCGGCGTCTCGACGAAGAGCTCGACGACCATGTCGCCGTTCGCGCCGCCGCGCAGGTTCGGCATGCCCTTGCCCTTGAGGCGCATACGCTTGCCGGTCTGCGCGCCTTCGGGAATCGACACCTTCATGCGCGCGCCGTCCAGCGTCGGCATCTCGATCTCGCCGCCCATCGCCGCGGTCACCATCGGCACAGGCGTACGCGCAAACAGCGTCTGGCCATCACGCTCGAACAGCTCGTGCTCGCGCACGGAGACGAAAATGTAGAGGTCGCCCTTCGGGCCGTTCTTCATGCCCGGCTCGCCCTCGCCCGACAGGCGGATGCGCTGGCCGTCCTCGATCCCCGCCGGAATGTTGACCGACAGCGTGCGATCCTTGCGGATTGCACCGCGCCCGCCGCACTGGCGGCAAGGCGTCTTGATGACCGATCCTGATCCCTGGCAGCGGCTGCAGGTCCGCTCCATGGTGAAGAAACCCTGACTCATCCGCACGCGGCCATGGCCCTGGCAGGTGGTGCATGTCTCGGGCTGCGTGCCCGGCTCGGCGCCGGTCGCGTTGCACGGCACGCACGCCTCGGTCGCGGGCACGGTTATCTCGGCCTGCTTGCCGTGGAAGGCGTCTTCGAGGCTCACCTCGTAATCATAGCGAAGGTCGGCGCCACGCGCGGGTCCGGCACGGCCATTGCGCTGCTGGGCGCCGAAGAACTCGGAGAATACATCGCCGAACACATCGCGGAAGACGTCTTCCGGCCGCGCGTTTCCGCCGCCGCCGCCGCCGCCGCCATTGCCGTTGCCGTTGCCGTTGAGGCCCTGCTTGCCGAAGCGGTCATAGACCGCACGCCGCTGAGGATCGCTCAGGACCTCATAGGCCTCGGACATTTCCTTGAACTTGGCTTCCGAGTCCGCGCACCCCTTGTTGCGGTCGGGATGGTACTCCATCGCCTTCTTGCGGAAGGCGGATTTGAGAACCTTCTCATCAGCGTCCTTCGCGACGCCGAGAACATCATAATAGGAGCGCTCGCTCATCGTGACGCCCAAAACAGAACCTGGCGGATCTTGCCCAAGATGCTCATCCCCGCGGACATGCAATTAACTCTGTATTGCAGCCGAACCTTAGCAACCGCTGAAACAAGATGGGCCATGGCCCGGGTGGATTAAAGTCCCCACCCGGCCACAGCCCATTCATTTGTTCAGCTGACCTGACACTGTCTGACTCGCAGCCGTCTATCGAGATCAGGCGCTCTTCTTGTCGTCCTTGACTTCCTCGAAGTCGGCATCGACGACATCGTCGCCGCCGCCGCCCTTGGGAGAGCCGCCTGCATCCGGGCCGCCGTCTTCAGGTCCCTGACCCTTGGCGTAGATCTCCTCGCCCATCTTCATCGCGGCAGCGGCCAGAGACTGGCTCTTGGCCTTGATGTCGGCGGCGTCGTCCTTCTCAAGCGCGGCTTTCAGTGTGGCGATGCCGCCCTCGATCTCGCTCTTCAGCTGTGCGCTGATCGCGCCGCCATGTTCGGCGAGCTGCTTCTCCGTCGCATGCACCAGACCTTCGGCCTGGTTGCGGGTCTCGACGGCTTCGCGGCGTTTCTTGTCGTTTGCGGCGTTGGCTTCCGCGTCCTTCACCATCTGCTGGATCTCGGCTTCGGTGAGACCGCCCGAGGCCTGGATGGTGATCTTCTGTTCCTTCGCGGTCGCCTTGTCGCGCGCCGACACGTTGACGATACCGTTGGCGTCGATGTCGAACGTGACCTCGACCTGCGGCACGCCGCGCGGAGCAGGGGGGATACCCTCGAGGTTGAAGTTGCCGAGCAGCTTGTTGTCCGACGCCATCTCCCGCTCGCCCTGAAGCACGCGGATCGTCACCGCCGACTGGTTGTCGTCAGCAGTCGAGAAGACCTGCGACTTCTTCGTCGGGATCGTCGTGTTGCGATCGATCAGGCGCGTGAACACACCGCCCAGCGTCTCGATGCCAAGCGACAGCGGGGTCACGTCGAGCAGCACGACGTCTTTCACATCGCCCTGCAGAACGCCGCCCTGAATCGCCGCGCCAACGGCGACCACTTCGTCCGGGTTGACGCCCTTGTGCGGCTCCTTGCCGAAGAAGGCCTTAACCGCTTCCTGAACCTTCGGCATGCGCGTCATGCCGCCGACGAGGATGACCTCATCGATCTGCGAGACAGACTTGCCGGCGTCCGACAACGCCTTCTTGCACGGGTCGATCGTGCGCTTCACCAGGTCCTCGACGAGGGCCTCGAGCTTTGCGCGCGTCAGCTTCATGTTGAGGTGGACCGGGCCGCCCGGGCCCGCCGTGATATAGGGCTCGGTGATGTCGACCTGCGATACGGTGGACAGTTCCTTCTTCACCTCTTCCGCCTTGGAGCGGACGCGCTGCAGCGCCATCAGGTCCTTGCGAAGGTCGACGCCGTTCTGTTTCTCGAACTCGTCGCAGATGTGCTCGACCAGCCGGTTGTCGAAGTCCTCGCCGCCGAGGAAGGTGTCGCCATTGGTGGAGAGCACCTCGAACACGCCATCGCCGATCTCGAGGATCGACACGTCGAACGTTCCGCCGCCGAGATCGTACACGGCGATGACCTTGCCGCTGTCCTTCTTCTCGAGGCCGTAAGCCAGCGCAGCCGCCGTCGGCTCGTTGATGATGCGGAGAACTTCAAGGCCCGCGATGCGGCCGGCGTCCTTGGTCGCCTGGCGCTGGGCGTCGTTGAAGTAGGCGGGAACCGTGATGACAGCCTGCGTCACCTTCTCGCCGAGATAGGCCTCGGCGGTTTCCTTCATCTTGCCGAGAATGAAGGCGGAGATTTCCTGGGGGGAGTAGTCCTTGTCGCGGCCCTTCACATAGGCGTCGGCGTTGGGACCCTTGACGATCTCGTAGGCGACGAGGTCCTTGTCCTTCTTCACCATCGGATCATCGAAATTGCGCCCGATCAGGCGCTTGATGGCGGAGTAGGTGAACCGCGGGTTTACCGTGGCCTGGCGCTTGGCGATGACGCCGACGAGGCGCTGGCCGGAATCCTGGAACGCCACGACGGAGGGGGTCGTTCGCGCGCCTTCCGTGTTCTCGATGACCCTTGCCTGTCCGCCATCCATGACGGCCACGCAGGAGTTGGTCGTCCCCAGATCGATGCCGATGATCTTAGCCATTCTACAAACGTCCTTTCTGCGGCGGCCGCCCCATCCATGGTCTGGGCCTGACGAGCAGCACCCGGCTTGGACGACCCCTAGGTCTACAATCTGAATACGCGCAGGACACCGTGAAGTCCCTGCGGGCTGGGGCTCATATGGGAACTGGCAATTCAGGCTCAAGAGATATCTGTCACGCCTCCATGACGCAGGCCCCCCGGACCGTGCCTCGCGAATGCGTTAAGAGCCTTCATCCGTCGGATGCCGCCCGCGTTCAAGCAGTTCCCATCGATATTCCGCGTAACACATCGCCGGACGGCAACCTTTGGGCCCCGTTCGGGGTCCGGAGTGCTGTTTGGGCGCCATCCAGGCCGGTCCTGATCGTTTCGACGAAGTCACCTAACAGGCGATTGCAGCGCCGTTCCCGCCACGTTCTGGCCGGTGGCCCCATCGGCACGCCGGGCCTTCCTTCCGCCCAAGGGAGAGGCCAGTGTCAGGCATCCTGGGAGGAGTGAGATGATTGGCAGGCTCGCAGCGGGACTGGTGGCTCTGGGACTGGCGGCGCTCGCCGTCGGTGGCTGTGCTTACCGGTCCGACATCGATCTCGCCCCAATGGGCGATCGTCCCTCCCGCCCGGTGATTGCGCCCGGCGACTATTGCGAGGCGACCGCAAGCAGCCCGCCTTACATGGTCAGTTCGGCCGAAGGGTGCCAGCGGATTGGCTGGGACGGCACGACGCGCACCCACCTCATGATGATCGATGAGGAAGGGGAGGAACCGACCCGTTTCGCCCCGATCGCGATGGGCGATGATCTGTTCCTCCTGCAGGCCGATGGCGGCGAGGACACCGAGGGCGGCCGTTTTCATGTGATGCTGGCGCTCACGAAAGGCGCCGCCTTCTTTCTGCTGCCGCCGCTCGAGCGCGAAAAATTCGTCGCACTGGCGGCGAAACATTCAGGGGTGACGTTACGCGAGGCCCCCGAGAAGAACCCGGTTGTCACCGGCGGCGATCCAGCATCGATCAGGGCCTTCCTGAAGGCCGCGGCGCGTCAAGCCCTGCGCGATGCAGAGGTCGAGGACGACGAACTCACCATCGCCATCCGTGACCGCGCCGGTGTTCCTGACCACGAGGCCAATGGCATGCAGACGATGACCATCATCGAGCTCGTGACGACGATCTTCGCACTGCAGGGCGAGGATTAGCTTACGCATACGTCAGGTCCGCCTGCTCTTTTTCGCGTGCTGACGGAGCGCGTCGGGTGTAGCATGTCCTCTTCCGCATCGGAGGACGCATCATGAAGTCCAGCCGCCTTCTGCTGATCGCCGCAGCGACCATCGCCATACTCGCCCAGACGCCGGCGCTTGCCGCTGGCGGGGGTGGATCGGGCGGGGGAGGCGGAAGTAGCGGCCCAGCCGCGTCCGGCTCGCGGGCCGATCCCGCCAAGCGCTATTCGCAGGGCCTCGAATTCCTCAAGGCGCAGAATTACAAGCAGGCCGAGAAAGCCTTTGATGATGTGCTGGATGCGGCCGGCAAGGACGCCAACGCCAACTTCATGATGGCCCTGGCGCAGATCGGCCAGCAGGATTTCGGCAACGCCCGCAAGTTTCTTCGCAACGCGGTGAAGTACGACGCCAACCACGCCATGGCGCGCGGCTGGCTCGGCGCGGTCGAAGCAAAGCAGGGGGACGCCGGCAAGGCGGCCGAACAGAAGACGGCGCTTGAAGCCCTCAAGGTGAAATGCGCCGGCGCCTGCGCCGAGGCCGCGGCCATCAACGCTGCCATCGCACAGGTCGATGCAGCGATCGCCAACCCCTCCGCCCCGATGCAGCTCTCCGGCGCCATGACGCACTTCGCCTCCGCCAACGATGGCGATGCCGCCTATCTTCAGGCCGCGGGACTCATCAACGAAGGCCGCTATGAGGACGCGCTCTGGTCGCTGCGTGCAGCAGGCGTCGCCCTCGGCCCGCATCCCGACGTGCTCACCTATCAGGGTTTCGCCAACCGCAAGCTCAGCAATTACGACGTTGCGATCAGCTACTATTCGGCGGCGCTGAAGCTCGATCCCGAACACAGGGGCGCAAACGAGTATCTCGGCGAATACTATGTCGAGACCGGCCAGCTCGCGAAAGCAAACGCCCAGCTGGTCAAGCTCGATCGCATCTGCAAGTTCGGTTGCGAGGAAGCCGAGGAGCTCCGCCGCTGGATCGCCGGAGCGAAATCCTGAGAATTGTCGTCGTCGGCCTGGCATTCGCGCTGGCGGCCTGCGCAGGCGCGCCTGAAGCAACAGCGCCCGTCACGTCCGATAGCCTGCGCGCCCTGCGCTGGATCGCCCCGCAAGCTGACGCGGTAAAGGCGCTCACCGTTGCGCCGATCGCATGCGAGCCTGCGCCGCCGAAACAACCAACTGCACAGACCCTTGAACTCACGCTCGGCCGCATCGCATTCGAATCGCCCGCCCTGCTCGGCGGGGCAGCCGCACGGATGGGGCTGTCGTGCTCGTCCTGCCACATCAATGGTCGCGGAAATGCAGACTTCTTCATCGCCGGCGTCTCCGGCGCTCCAGGCACAGCGGACGTCACCTCCAGCCTCTTCTCGAAAGTGCGCGGCAACGGAGCATTCGACCCCGTACCAATCCCGGACCTTGCCACGCGTGACGGCGGCCAGATCAGCGATCGAAACTCGCAACAGTTCGAAGACAAGGTGCGCGGCCTTATCGTCGAGGAATTCGATGGACAACCGCCACCAGCCTATGTGTTCGAGGCCGTCCTCGCCTATCTCGACAGCCTCGATGTCGCCCATTGCGTCGATCCGTCCGCGACCGTGGAGGCGGACTACGCCGGCGACTACGCTGCCGTGATCTCGGCTTCCACGATCCTCAGGCTCGGAGAGGCGCCCGCCGACGTGAAGCTCTTCTACATCCGTGCCGCCCGTGAACGGCTCGAGCGTCTGCATGAGCGCTTCATCGGCAAAGGCGAGGCGAGGGCGCAGCTCGAAGAGCTCAGCGCCCTTTTTGCGCAAGCCGCAGACGGGATCCGCGCCGGCAGCTCAGCGCCCGACCTGTCCGGCCAGTTGGCGCGGCTCGGCGTCGCGCTGGTCCAGGAGGGCGGGCGATCGCTCTATAGCCCCGAAGTGCTGCAAGCCGCTCTCGACCCCTGACGCCTATGGCGCATTCCGCCCCGGCTCGTACTTCTTGATCTCCGCACGGCTGACCACCATGTGGTGCACCTCATCGGGACCGTCCGCAAAACGCAGGTGGCGTACGTCGGCATAGAGTTCCGCAAGCGGCGTCCATTGCGAGATGCCGGTCGCGCCATGCACCTGGATCGCCTCGTCGATGATGCGGCAGGTGATCTCCGGGATCATCGACTTCACCATCGACACCCAGACGCGCGCTTCCTTGTTGCCCAGCACGTCCATCGCCTTCGCTGCCTTAAGTACCATCAGGCGCATCTGTTCGATGTCGTAGCGGGCGCGCGAGACGACTTCCGGGTTCTTGCCCAGCTTGATCAGCGGCTGACCGAAGGCCTCGCGCGACAGGCCGCGCCTGATCATCATCTCCAGCGCCGCCTCGGCCTTGCCGATCGTGCGCATGCAGTGGTGGATGCGGCCCGGCCCGAGGCGAACCTGCGAAATCTCGAAGCCACGGCCCTCGCCGAGGAGGATGTTCTCCTTCGGCACGCGGACATTCGTGAACTTGATGTGCATGTGCCCGCGCGGCGCATGGTCGGCGCCGAAAACATGCATCGGCCCGATCACCTTCACGCCGGGCGTGTCCATCGGCACGAGGATCTGCGACTGCTGCAGATGCGTCGGCGCATTCGGGCTCGTCTTCACCATCGTGATCATGATCTTGCAACGCGGATCGCCCGCATTCGAGATGTAGTACTTCTCGCCATTGATCACCCACTCATTGCCCTCGAGCACGGCGGAGGTGGAGATGTTCTTGGCGTCTGACGAGGCCACATTCGGCTCCGTCATCGCATAGGCCGACCGGATCTCGCCGTTCAGCAGCGGCTCCAGCCACTTCTTCTTCTGCTCGGGCGTGCCGACACGCTCCAGAACCTCCATGTTGCCGGTATCCGGCGCCGAGCAGTTCAGCGACTCGGAGGCGAGGTGATACTTGCCGAGTTCGGCGGCGATATAGGCATAGTCGAGATTGGAAAGACCCTCGCCGGTCTCGGCGTTGGGCAGGAAGAAGTTCCACAGTCCGGCAGCCTTGGCTTGCCGCTTTGCGCCATCCAGCAGTTCGAGCTGGCGCGGATGCCACGACCAGCGATCCGTCTTCTCGTGGTCGAGCGCATCGAACTCCTCGAGGATCGGAGCAACGTTCTGAGCGATGTGCCTTTTCACCTTCTCGTAGAGCGGACGGCCCTTTTCCGACATGCGCAGGTCGTTGAGCTCGCTCATGTGTTCTTCGTTCATCATCCCGGTGTCTCCTCGTTCTCTTGCGCACACCTTATTGCGTGGGCGACCAAGCGCCAGATGCAAACAGGCCCGGCCTTGCGGGCCGGGCCTGCTGCATGTCGTCTCGGTCTGTCTGCTATTGCGCCGCGGCGGCCGGTGCGGCGGGTCCGGATGTGGTCGCGGGCGCATAACCGCCATATACCCACTGGGCGTGCAGCGGCCGGAAATCCGCCGACGCTTCGTTGTTCTGCATCATGAAGATCGTGGTGATGTCATTCACCGGATCGACCCACATGTTGGTGCCGGCATAACCCGACCACGTGAAGTACTTGCCCTTGGCCGGGTCGCGCGGATCGATCGGGATCAGGCCGAAGCCGAGCCCGAAGCCAGAGCCGGGAAGGGCGTCATAGAACCACGTCGTGCGATCGACGCCCGTCGCGATCTCGTCCTTCAGCATCGCCTCAAGCGTTTCAGGCCTGATGATCTCGACGCCACGATACGATCCCTTGCCGCGCAGCATCTCGACGAAGCGGAAATAGTCTTCCGTCGTCGAGTTGAGCCCGCCGCCGCCCGACATCATCGGCGCCTTCACCTTCACGGTCGAAAGCGGCGGGATGGTGGTCGGCGGTTCGGCGAGACGGTTCACCTCGTCGGCTTCCAGATAGAAGTGCGTGTCGTTCATGCCGAGCGGGGTAAAGATCTGCTCGTCCAGCAGCGCATCGAGCGACTTGCCTGCCGCCACCTCGATCACCGCACCCAGCACGTCGCTCGAGCGCGAATAACGCCAGGCCGTGCCAGGATCAAATGCCAGCGGCAGCGCCGCGATCGCCTTGGCCAGCTCAAGCCCGGAGATGTCCGTGCGGATATCGCCCGCCGCCATGTACATCTTCCCAAGCTCGCTCTCCTGGTCGAACACGCCATAGATGAGCCCCGACTTGTGCGAGAGCAGGTCGCGAACCGTGATCTCGCGCGCTGCAGGGCGCGTCTCGCCCTTGCCGACCAGCACTTTCGGATTGGCGAACTCGGGAATGTATTTCGAGATCGGGTCATCAAGCCCGATCTTGCCGTCCTCGACCAGCTGCATCGTCGCAACCGACACGATCGGCTTGGTCATCGAATAGATACGGAAGATGCTCTCCGGCGTCACAGGGTCTGCATCCCCCGGGCCTTCGGCGCCGACAGTCGTGATGTTCACCACCTGGCCGCCCTTGGCGACGAGAAACAGCCCGCCTGGAATCTTGCCCGCCGCAACACCGGCCTCGAGATCAGCCCTGGCCTTCTCGAATGCGGCCGGATTGAAGCCCAGTATTGCGGGCTCGGCCGCCATCGTCAGCGACGTCTCGTTCGGATCAGCCACAACCGGCGGCGGCGGTGTCTCAGCCACTTCGGCTGTCGGCGCTGCTGGCGCGCAGGCGGCTGCCAGCACCAGAATGGCGGCGGATGCCGCGGTGAAGAGGTGACGTTTCATCGATCGTGCTCCCGGCTGTTTCCCCGTTGGCGAGCCGTAGCGCATGCTTGCTGCAGGAAAAAGACCGTTGTAGCGGGCCCTCGCCAAATATCCGGCCCGAAGCTTATCGTCCGGCGTCGATGATAAGGCAGTGAGCGGACACCTGAAGCTCTCGCGAAAGCCGGCGTCTGAAGATCAGCGGGGACTGCCGGGGGTACGCAACGCGCGTCAATCGATCTCCAGGACGTGCGCTGCTGCTTGGGGCTTTCTTTGACCGGGGTTACAGAACCGAGCACTGTGCATCGCGCGAGGCGAATCGCGTAATTCGGCTGGATGTCGATGATGAGGTTCTTGCAGCGACTGATCTGGGATGCGTGCTGGCCCAGCAGTCGTGACGAGGATCCGCTCACGGTTGCCACGCGCCGGCTGCTGTCCGCCTTCCTGATCATTTCAGGCCTCGGCCTGCTGGGTGTCTCGGCGGTCTACTATCAGAAGAACTTTTCGAACTACCCGCTGCATTCGATTGGCACCCTCGCGCTCGCAGTCGCCTGCCTGCTGCTGCCTTTCTGGACCGCGAGGACAGCCAACCCCAGACGCGCAGCGCTCGTGATCGTCATCATCTTCCTGGCTTGCATGACCGCGCTTGGGAGCTGGATCGACGGGCTGATTTCGATCAAGGCGCTTGCAATGCTGCCGATGGTGGTCGCCGTCACGCTTATCTTCGGCTGGCAGGCGGGCCTGATCTCTGCCGTGTTCGCTGGCGGCGTCTTTGTCGCCTGGCATGTCTTCCGCGATAGCATCGGCGGAAACCTGTCGATGCCGATGTCGACGTCGGATCTGTCCGCGATGTTGCTGGTCGGGCTGTCGTTCGCGCTCTTGCTGCTTTTCGCCGGCACGTCGATATATCGACAGCAACTTCTGAAGATTGTCGGGCTCCTGGCCGATGCGAGGCGTGAGGCAGAACTCGCAAGTCGCGCAAAGAGCGTTCTCCTCGCCAATGTCAGTCACGAGTTGCGGAACCCCATGAGCGGGATCACCGGCCTCGCCAGCACGTTGCTCCGAACTCAGCTCGATGCGGAACAACGCAGTTCTGTTGAGCACATTCGGCAATCGGGCGAGGCATTGGATCGCCTTCTGAATGATCTGCTCGACTACGCCGCCATGCAGTCCGGAAAGCTCGAGATAAGGCAGGAACCTGTCGATCTTGGCCAGGTCATGGACCATGTGATCTCGCCGTTCTCGGTGAGGGCTGCCGCGAAGGGAATTGAATTTCGCGTTCAAATTGACCCGACCGTCGAAGGCCGATTTCTTGGCGACTCTGTCCGGCTTGGTCAGGTCATTTCCAACCTGCTCTCTAACGCCGTCAAGTTTACGGTGACCGGCAGCGTCAGCGTGAGCGCCAAGGTCGAAGCGACTGCGGACAAATCGTCAGCGAGAGTCCTTTGCGTGTCGATAGCCGACACCGGCCCCGGAGTTCCGCTTGAGGCGCAGCAGCGGGTGTTCGAGGCGTTCGAGCAGGCCGACCCCGCAACGTCGACAGGAGTGGGCGGAGTAGGGCTCGGGCTTTCGATTTGCAGGCAACTGGTCGACCGCATGGGTGGATCGATCGAACTCAAGTCAGAACCGAATGTCGGAAGCACGATCGCGGTTCGAATACCCATGCTTCCCGCGACAGTCTTTGCGCCGTCATCGTTGCGGGTGGCGACGTCTGAGCCCGAGACAGGCCTCACGGGCAAGCGGATACTCGTCATCGAGGATAGCGCGGCGCATCAGCAGATTCTGGCTGCAATCCTCAGGGGATTTGGAATCGAGGCGACGTTTGCCGATCACGGTGCTGAAGGAATCCGACGCGCAGCCGGCGACGCGTTTGACGCGGCCCTGGTCGACTACAATCTGCCTGACATGGACGGCGTTGCAGTCTGTCGCGCCATCGTCGACCAGCGCGCAACGCGCGGGCTGCGCCGCATGCCGATCCTGATTGTGACCTCTGACGGGACCATGGCGCGCATGACGGAGGCGAAGCGGGGTGGGGCCGATGGCTTTCTCACAAAGCCTGTCTCTCCAGAAACCCTGTTTCGCCAGCTCGCAAGCGTCCTGGATTAACGCCGCCTGTCGCGGCCTGCGCCGACGGCGTTTGACGGTGGCCGGTTGATCGGCTGATGGCTGGCGTTCAAGCCGAAAATCCCAGGCGCGAAAGACAGCTGGACAGCAAGGACCCAAGCGCCTATATGCCCCCTCGAACCAGTTCTCACATCGAAGCGGCGGCCCCGGGAACTGGGCCGCCGCTTCGCATTTACGGCCCGAATCCCGACGTGTTTTCAGGCCAAACCCAAAGGAAACGCACCCCTTATGCGGGCGCAGAGTGAACTTGAAATCCGGATCCTCGACATGATCGAGCCCGTGGCCGCCGGCCTCGGCCTCGATATCGTCAGGGTGCGCATGCTCGGCGGACAGCCGCCGACACTGCAGATCATGGCGGAACGCCCCGATGGCACCATGTCGGTGGCGGCCTGCGCGAAGCTCTCGCGCGCCATTTCGCCCGTGCTCGAGACCGAAGACCCCATTCCGACCGAATATCATCTCGAAGTCTCGAGCCCCGGCATCGACCGACCGCTGACGCGCGTGGGCGAGTTCGCCAACTGGCTCGGGCACGAGATCAAGGTCGAACTCGGCATGCCCGGCCCTGATGGCCGCAAGCGTTTCCACGGCTGGATCGTCAGCGAGACCGATGGCGTGGTGGAGCTGAACCTCAAGGATGGCGGCAGCGCCAGCCTGCCGGTCGTCAACATGGCGAAGGCGACCATGGTGCTCACCGACAAGCTGATCCAGGCCGCGCGCGCCAAGGCGCCGCCACCGGGTGAAGCCGAGGAGGACGACGACGAGGACGAGATCGTCGGTCTCGGCGAAGAGCTCGAAGAGGACTTCGACGATGTCGAAGTCGAGGACGCGGAAGATTTTGAAGGCGACGAGGATGAGCTCGGCGCCGACGATACCGAACAAGACGACGGCAAGAGGAACTAGGAAAAATGGCCACCGGCGCAATTTCAGCAAACAAGCTGGAAATCCTGCAGATCGCCAACGCGGTCGCGGCTGAGAAGAACATCGACAAGCGCATCGTGCTTGAAGCGATGGAGGAGGCGATCCAGAAAGCCGCCCGCTCGCGCTACGGCCTCGAGCACGACATCCGCGCCGAGATCAATCCGGACTCGGGCGAGACCCGCCTCTGGCGCGTCCAGACCATCGTCGAAACCGTCGAGAACCCGGTTACGCAGCTGACCCTGGAAGACGCCAAGAAAATGGATTCCGACGCCGAAATCGGCAATGAATTCAGGGAAGAGCTGCCGCCCTTCGAATTCGGCCGCGTCGCCGCGCAGACGGCAAAACAAGTCATAACCGGCAAGGTCCGCGAAGCCGAACGTCACCGCCAGTACAACGACTTCAAGGACCGCGTCGGCGAGATCATCAACGGCACTGTGAAGCGCGTCGAATACGGCCACGTCATCGTCGATCTCGGCAAGGCCGAGGGCGTCATCCGCCGCAATGACGGCATCCCGCGCGAGAACTTCAACACCGGCGACCGCGTCCGTTCCTACCTCTACAAGGTCTCCGCCGAAGCCAAGGGCCCGCAGATCTTCCTGAGCCGCGCCCACCCGTCCTTCATGATCGCGCTGTTCGCGCAGGAAGTGCCGGAGGTCTATGAAGGCGTGATCGAGATCAAGGCCTGCGCCCGCGATCCGGGATCGCGCGCCAAGATCGGCGTGTTCAGCCACGACAACTCGATCGATCCCGTCGGCGCCTGCGTCGGCATGCGCGGCGCGCGCGTGCAGGCTGTCGTGTCCGAACTCGGCGGCGAAAAGATCGATATCATCCCGTGGTCGGGCGATGACGCCACCTTCATCGTCAACGCGCTGCAGCCAGCCGAAGTCTCCAAGGTCGTGATCGACGAGGAAGAAGGCCGCGTGGAAGTCGTCGTCGAGGAGAGCCAGTTCCCGCTCGCCATCGGCCGCCGCGGCCAGAACGTGCGCCTCGCCTCCCAGCTCACCGGCTGGCAGATCGACCTGATGACGGAAACCGCAGATTCGGAACGCCGCCAGCGCGACTTCAAGGAGCGCACCGACCTGTTCCAGAAAGCCCTCGACGCCGACGAGACGCTGGCCCAGCTGCTCGCATCCGAAGGCTTCGAGACGGTCGAAGAGATCGCCTATGTCGAGATCGAGCAACTCGCCGCGATCGAAGGCTTCGACGAGGAAGTCGCCAGCGAACTCCAGGAGCGCGCCCGCGAGTATCTCGAGAAGCTGACAGCGGAACTCGTCGCCAGGCGCAGGGAACTCGGCGTCACCGATGAAGTCGCCGAGATGGAAGGCGTGACGCCCCAGATGGCGGTGAAATTCGGCGAGAACGACGTCAAGACGATCGACGATCTTGCCGGCCTCGTGCCCGACGATCTCGTAGGCTGGAAGGAGCCGGGTCCGGACGGCAAGCCGAAATTCGTCGCCGGCCTGCTCGAGAAGAACGACATGAGCCGCGAGGACGCCGAGCTGTTCATCCTCAAGGCCCGCGTCGTCGCTGGCTGGGTCGAGCCGCAGGCGCTTGAAGACGCGCTCGCCGCCCGCGCAGCCGCTCTCGACGCCGAAGAAGCCGAACTCGATGCGGCCTCCGACACCACAACCGGCACGGCCCGCAGCCGTGGCGATGAGCTCTTCAACCTGAAGGGGGCGAATGCCTCAAGCGACCAGTGATGGCGAACTGAACGGCGCGCCGGATGCCGTAACCCCCATTCCAGAGGTGGATGGGGGACCGCCCCGCATTGGCAAGGCGTCGGGCGACCCCGAGCGTCGCTGCATCGCAACGATGGAGCGGCGCCCGCAGGGCGAGATGATCAGGTTCGTCCTCGGTCCCGACACTCAGGTCGTCCCCGATATCGCCGCCCGGCTGCCGGGCCGCGGCGCATGGGTGACGGCCTCACGCGATGCGCTGCAGCAAGCCGTGAAACGAGGCGCTTTTGCCCGTGCATTCAAGGCTCAGGTAAAGACCGGGCCCGACCTTGCCGGCCAGACCGAGGAGCTTCTGGTCAAGGGCATCCTCAACATGATCGGCATGGCCAAGCGCGCCGGCGACCTCACGCTCGGCTTCGAACAGGTGCGCGAGGCAGTTCGTTCCGCCCGTCCGGCTTGCCTTATGGCTGCTGCGAACGCATCTGAAGACCAGCGGAACAAGGTGCTGGCCCTGGTCCGTGGGCTCTATGGTCCCCAGCCCGGAGAAGCCCCCAAAGACACGCGTCTTCCACCCGTGATTGCCTGTTTCTCGGACGAAGAATTGGGCATGGCCTTGGGGCGTGAGCGTGTGGTACACGCTTGCCTCAAACAGGGCCGCATAGCGCACGCATGGATGGGGGAGCTGGCAAGGCTTTCCGGCTTCCGGCGTGTCTGGCTGCCGGGCTGGCAGCCTGCGTCCGTACCAAGCACGGGCGCCAGCGGGCAAGACATTGAAGACTCGAAGGCCCAAGACTCCGGGGGCGACCCTCCGGACTCCCGGGCGTGAACCATCTCGATCGCAAACGAAGTGAGTGAATGACTGATACAAAAGACACGGACAACACTGGACGCCGGCCGCTGACCCTCAAGCGCGCCGACACAGGCACCGTGAAGCAGAGCTTCAGCCACGGCCGCTCCAAGCAGGTCTCCGTCGAGGTCAAGAAGAAGAAGGTCGTGGTCGCCCCGGGCGCTGCGCCCAAGGTCGCGCGTCCCGCCGCCGCCGCTCCCGCGGCTGAGTCCGAGGCGAAGCCGGCCCCTGCTGCCGCGCCCTCGCCCGCGCCACAGCCAACGGCAGCGCAGGCGGCCGTCAAGAAATCCAACTTCTCCGAGGCCGAACTCAAGGCCCGCAAGGCCGCGATCGATGCCGCCCGCGCCGACCAGGATCGCCGCCGCATCGAGCAGGAAGCGATCGAGGAAGCCAATCGCCGCCGCGCGGAAGAAGCGCGCCGCCACGCCGAAGAAGAAAAGCGCCGCGCCGAGGCCGGGGTACAGCGGCCCGCCGCGACCGATGACGAAGACACCGGCGGCGCTGCCGCTGCCTTCCGTGGCGCCCGTGGCGATCGTCCCGAGCGTGGCGAGCGCGACGCGCCACGTCGCGACGCGCGCAGCGCCCCGCCGCGTACCGGCGCGAACAGTTTCTCCGGCGACCGTGGAGCCCCGCCGCGGGCCCCCGGCGGCGCCGTGCGCGTGCGTCCCGATGCCGATCGTCCGCGTGGTCCGGGTGGACCGCGTCCCGGCGGTCCCGGCGGCGCTCGTCCGGGTGGACCAGGCGGCGCTCCGCGTCCCGGTGGATTTTCAGGCGATCGTCCGCGCGGCCCAGGTGGCCCCGGCGCCCGCGGCCCCGGCGGCGGGCCGCGTCCGCTTGCCCCGCTCGATACGGATGATCTGACGCCGCTGAGCGAACTCGGCGGCCGCGTCAAGCGCGTCAAGACCAGCGGCGACGACGCCCCCGGCGGCAGCGAAGTCCGCCCCGCCCGCAAGGACGAACCGAAGCGCCGTCAGGGCAGGCTGACCGTCTCCGCCGCCCTTGGCGACGATGACGAGAAACAGCGCTCCTACGCCGCCGTCAAACGCGCCCGCGAACGCGAGCGCGACCGCCGCATGAAAATGGCCGGCGGCGCCGGTGAAAAGGTGTCGCGCGAAGTCGTGCTGCCTGAATCGATCACCGTCGCCGATCTCGCCAACCGCATGAGCGAGCGTCAGGCCGACGTCGTGAAGTTCATGATGCAGCAGGGCGAACTCGTCCGTTCGACGGACGTGCTGGATGCGGACACCGCCCAGCTCATCGTCGAGGAATTCGGCCACACCGTGAAACGGGTGGCGGAATCCGACGTCGAGATCGGCCTCGAAGGCCATGACGACGTTGACGATCACCTCGAAGGCCGTCCGCCTGTCGTCACGGTCATGGGCCATGTCGACCACGGCAAGACGTCGCTGCTCGACGCCCTGCGCCAGACTGACGTCGTCTCGGGTGAGGCTGGCGGCATCACCCAGCACATCGGCGCCTATCAGGTGCAGCTCAAGACCGGCGAGAAGATCACCTTCCTCGACACGCCCGGTCACGCGGCGTTCTCGTCCATGCGCGCGCGTGGCGCCAACGCTACCGACATCGTTGTCCTCGTGGTGGCCGCGGATGACGGCGTGATGCCGCAGACGATCGAGGCGATCCAGCACGCGAAAGCGGCCAACGCGCCGATCATCGTTGCGGTCAACAAGATCGACAAGCACGACGCCAAGCCGGACAACGTGCTCACCCAGCTCCTGCAATACGACGTGCAGGTCGAAGCGATGGGCGGCCAGACCCCGGCGGTATTCGTCTCGGCCCTCAAGAAGACCGGCCTCGACGAACTCACGCAGACGATTTCGGCGCTCGCCGAGATCCTTGAACTCAAGGCCAATCCCGATCGCGACGCCGACGGCGTGGTCATCGAATCCAAGCTCGACAAGGGCAGGGGTCCGGTGGCGACGGTCCTGGTCAAGCGCGGCACGCTCAAGCGCGGCGACATCATTGTCGCCGGCGGCCAGTGGGGCCGGGTCAAAGCCCTCTCGAACGAGCGCGGCCAGCAGGTCGAAGACGCCCGCCCGGCAACGCCAGTCGAGGTCCTCGGCCTCGATGGAGCCCCCGATCCGGGCGATCAGATGGTCGTGGTCGATTCGGAAGCCCGCGCCCGCGAGATCACGGATTATCGCCTGCGCACCAAGCGCAACAAGACCGGCACGTCGACACGGACAGGCACATCGCTCGACCAGATGCTCGCGCGTCTCAAGGAGGGCGGCTCGGCATCTACCGGCGGCCTCAAGGAAGCAACCTTCCTCGTCAAGGGCGACGTCCAGGGCTCGGTGGAAGCGATCACGCAATCGCTCGAGAAACTGTCGACCGAAGAGGTCCGCGCCCGCGTGGTCCTCGGCGCCGTCGGCGGTATTTCGGAAAGCGATGTCCAGCTCGCTATCTCGGCCAACTCGCCGATCATCGCGTTCAACGTCCGCGCCAACAAGCAGGCGCGCGACCTTGCCGAACGTGAAGGCGTCGAGATCCGGTACTACTCGATCATCTACAACCTGATCGACGACGTGAAGAACACGCTGTCGGGCATGCTGGCGCCGGAACGTCGCGAGACCTTCCTGGGTTATGCCGAAATCCTGCAGGTCTTCTCGATCTCGAAGGCTGGCAAGGTCGCCGGCTGCCGCGTCTCGGAAGGCATCGTGCGTCGCGGTTCGGGCGTACGCCTGCTGCGCGACAACGTCGTCATCCACGAAGGCACGCTGTCCACCCTGAAGCGCTTCAAGGACGAAGTCCTCGAAGTGAAGCAGGGCATGGAATGCGGCATGGCCTTCGCCAACTACCAGGACATTCGCGAAGGCGACCAGATCGAGTGCTTCCAGGTCGAACTGATCGAGAGACGGCTGGCGTAAGCGGCTGGCTGGCCAGCACGCGCTTGAGGGCGGGGGCGGTCAACCCGCCCTCGGCTTGCCGAACATGACCGCCATTGCCTGCCGCAATGACCTGGCTTGCCACAGCGCCGTGAGCATTTTTCCGAGTGAGGAGAAGTGCACCGCAACCGGGTTCCGGCTGTCGAGCTGCTCGACCAGTCCGTACTCGACCTTCTCGGTCTCCGCAGCATAGGTCCCGAACATGCGGTCCCACACCATCAGGACGCCGCCGTAATTCCTGTCGATGTAGATCGGGTTGCGCCCGTGATGCACGCGATGGTTTGACGGCGTGTTGAGCCAGGGATCGAGCAGGGGCAGCTTGCCGACCAGCTCGGTGTGAATCCACTGCTGCCAGGCCAGAACCAGCCCGAGGCAGGCAAACACGAGGACGGGATGAAAGCCTGCGAGGACAAGCGGCAGATAGACGAGCGGGGCGAAGAAGAAATCGACGAAGCTTATGCGCAAGGCTATCGTCTGGTCGTAGTGGTCGGCTGAATGATGCACCGAATGGTAAAGCGACCACAGGGCGTTCACCTCATGAGCCAGCCGGTGCTCGCAGTAGTAGAAGAAGTCCACGAGCAGGAAGCAGAGCAATGCGCTCGCCCAGGTCGTGGCGATCGGCCATGGCGCCAACGCAGCAGCGGCGAAGAACAGCGCGGCAAGCAACGCGCCGAGCGCGATGTCAGCCACCGTTGCCGGCAACAGGCAGAACGCGCTTGTCACCATGCCGGCGATACGCGTTCGCGTAAGCCGGCGCGCGCGGTGCAGTCGCCAGACCTCAAGGATCAGGATCGGCGCGCCGATCAGAAGGAGCAGGCCTGCAAGGCCTCCAAGGATCGGCAGCAGATCCGGGGGCGCGCCCTCGATGATGGAAGCGCCGAAGTCGTAAAGGCTGAGGCTGGCGTCTTCTGGCGGCATGATGCAGGACATCCCTATTACGAGAACGAGCGTTCGCTTTTATATTGACGATGCGTCCGCCTCCGTCAAGGGCGGCCATCCGGGTAGTGAAGAAGAGGACAGGCGATGGCCCGCACGCGAAACGAGGAGGCGTTCACCGCCAGACGCGCCGAGATCCTGCGCGTGGCGGAACGGCTCTTCGTGGAGCAGGGCTTCCACCAGACGGGCATGGCTGCAATCTGCGAAGCCGCCGGCATGAGTCCGGGCGCCCTCTACCGCTATTTCCCCTCCAAGGCGGACATCATCCATGCTGTCGTCGCCGAAGAACGCGCTGAGGCGGCTGCATTGTTCGATGCGCTTGAGCAGGCGAAGGATTTTCCCGGCAGGCTCGTGACAGCTCTGGACGAGGCGATCATGGAGGTCAGCGACACGGACTATGCACGTCTCGCGCTCGAGATTGCCGCTGAGGGTGCGCGGGACAAGGACGTCGGCGCGCTGCTCCTCGAGGCGGAGAACGAGGCGCATGCAAGGCTGCAGGCCATCATCGAACGGGCAAAGCGCGACGGGCAGATCGCCTCTGCTGTGGAGCCCTCTTCGTGCGCCTCAATGATCCTGATGCTCATCCAGGGCGCGGCCAGCGGCTTTGGCGCGCAGCTCGCCGCGCGCAAGCCCGCGGCGCGCAAGGCCGCCCTGTCCCGCCTTGTTGCAGGAATGCTCGGAACGGCCTGATCCAGCCCGCACGGCCTGTCGTCACCTCACTGATTTGTGCGCGACAACGCCAGCGGCCGCGCTAAACTCCCGCCCAACAAGAAGCCGGAAAACGGCTGAACCGGCGGGAGAGAAATCGATGTCACAGCTCAGGATACGTGTGCTTGCCGGTTGCGGCGCCTTCGCGCTTGCCATCGGTTCGCTTGCTGTCGCTCCAGCCCTGTCGCAGTCGGCCGGGGCCGGCGCGCACGGCAAGGTCGAGGTGAAAGTCCTCTCCTCGCGCTACGACCTCGTCTCCGGCGGCGATGCGCTGGTCGAGGTCAAGGCCAGCGAAGGCGCCAGGGCCAGCGAGCTGAAGCTGTCGCTCAACGGCCGCCAGCTTCTCACACCGCTGAAATTCGACGCCGCAACCAACACGCTTCGCGGCCTTGTGACCGGCCTCGATACCGGCGCCAACTGGCTGCAGGTGAGGGGACCCGCGGGCTATTCGGTCAGCCAGCCGCTGGTGAACCATCCCATCACCGGCCCGATCCTCTCCGGCCCGCACATGACACCCTATGAGTGCCGCACCGAACAGTCCGGCCTCGGCCCCGCCACAGACGCCAGCTGTTCGGCGCCCACGAAGTACGAGTGGTTCTACAAATCCACCGGCCCCGCGACCGGCACGGGCGCCGCGGCCACCCAGTTCAAGCCGCTCGCCAATCCCAAAGGCGCGCGTCCAGCCGATCTTGCCACAACGACCACGATCGACGGCAGAAATGTGCCCTACATCGTCCGCGTCGAAAGTGGCGTGATCAACCGCGCCATCTATCGCCTCGCTGTGCTCGACGACCCCGCAACCGACGCCTTCGGCGCCAACGAAGGCTGGAACAACCGCCTCGCCGTCACCTTCGGCGGTGGCTGCGGCACGCAGTACAATCAGGGCTCCAATGGCGTGCAGTCGATCCTCTCGGATCTCTACCTCGCGCGCGGCTTCGCCTACCTCAACTCCACCGAGCTCGTGAACCAGCAGCACTGCAACCAGGTGCTGCAGGGCGAGACGCTGATGATGCTGAAGGAGCACTTCGTCGAAAAATACGGCGTGCCGAAATGGACAGTTGGCACGGGCGGCTCCGGCGGCGCCATCCAGCAGATGGTCATCACGCAGATGTACCCCGGGCTGCTCGACGGTCTTCAGCCATCATTGAGCTTCCCTGACTCGTCCATGCAGACGGCCGACTGCGGCCTCCTGCAGAACTTCTGGCGCACCAGGGCCGGCAAGGCGTGGAGCGAGCGGAAGAAGGACGCCGTCGCCGGCTACAGCAATGGCACATGCGGCTCATGGGAACGCTCCTTCGTTCGCACCATCCAGGCCGGCTTCGCTGATGGCTGCGCGGTCTCCGACAAGTCGCTGGTCTATGATCCGAAGAAGAACCCCAAGGGTATCCGCTGCACGACGCAGGAAATGCGCGTCAACATCTACGGCAAGGACCCCAAGACCGGCTTTGCCCGCCGCCCGATCGACAATATCGGCATCCAGTACGGACTGAAGGCGCTCAACGACAAGGACATCTCGGTCGAGGAGTTTCTCACGCTGAATGAAAAGGTCGGCGGCAACGACATCGACGGCGCCTTCGTTGCGAAGCGCACCGTGGGCGACGAGACCGCGATCAAGGCGATCTACGCCTCGGGCACGTTCAACACCTTCAAGAACCTGGATGCTGTCCCGATCATCAACTATCGCGGCTACACGGACACAACGACGCCCGGCGACATTCATGACCGCCACCGCGACCTCACCATCCGCGCGCGTCTTGAGAAGGCGACGGGTTCCTCCGCCAACCAGGTCATCTGGGTCGCCGACCGCGCGCCGGGGCAGGGCCAGCCCGCCAAGGTCAACCTCGCGCCCATCGCGCTTGATGCGATCACGAAATGGCTCGACAGCATGGCCGCAGACCCGGCGCCGCTCACGCCCGCAAAAGTCGTGAAGCACAAGCCTGCCGATGCCGTCGACGCCTACTGGACGCCCGATGGCCAGCGCGTCAACGAAGTCGCGAGCTGGGATCCCGATACCTCGTGGAACAAGACCTATCCCATCCACCTCGAGCCGCGCCTCATCGCTGGCGCGCCCATCACGAACGACATCATGAAGTGCGCGCTCAAGCCCGTGAACGTCGCCGACTACAGCGTGAGCTTCTCGAAGTCCCAGCAGGCGCGCCTGAAGAAGATCTTCCCCGGCGGTGTCTGCGACTGGAGCAAGCCCGGCGTCGGCTATTCGACGATCAAGGGAACCTACCAGCGTTACTGACGCCCAGGGTCTATTGGCGCGCCTTCAGGTCGGCGAGGAATTGTTCCTGGTTCTCCGGAGAGATGATCAGCTGCTTGCCGGCGCCATAGCTGATCACCAGCCTGTCTCGTGACAGGGCCGGGCTGGAGCGTCTGCGGCCGCGCCTGAAAAATCCGTGCGGCTTCTCGACGCCCGTGATGTCGGTAACCGCGATGGTCCAGCGGAACGGTCCCGACCGGGCGATGAGCCTGTCGCCATCCAGCGTGTAGTTCGTGCCGCGCAGAATCCACACCAGGAATCCAGCCGCGCCGAGCAGGATGAACCCGCCCTGCGCGGCGCGCAGCGGCCCCTCCTGCACGCCGGTCACGATCAGGCCCGCGACGCCCGCCGCCAGCAACAGGCAGAGCATGGCGAGAAACCATGCATCGACCTTCGAGGGATAGGTGCGTGGAGACAAATGCCGTGACACGTCAGTCATTGTCCTTCACGAAATCCTCGATCCGTCCCACCAGCCGCGGCGCCAGCGGCAGCGACGGGTCCGCGTAGGTTGCGAGGTTCGCCGCGCGATCGGCCGGCGCCTCCTTCAGCACATGGTTCATGTCGTCCACCAGCCGCAGCTTCGTCTTGCGCGCCCTGTTGAGGAGGTTCGCATCCTCGACCGTCACCTGCAGGTCCGTCTTCCCCTGCAGGATCAGCGTGTCCTTGTTGGCGCGGCTCAGTTCATCAACCGGATCGAGATTGATCACGGAGATCAGATAGTCCTGCACCTGCGGTGCAAACAGTGAGACAAGGGCAGGGTGCATGGTCGAGACATCGACGCGCCGCCCAGCTTCAAGCTCCGAAAGCGCCGCCATCGCCTGATCCAGCAGCGGGGCGTTGGCGGGATTCTCGCGCAGCTGCTGCCTGATCACATCCCCCATCTTCCGCCCCGTTCCGGCGAGAAGGATCAGCCCGCACACATCCTTCCGGCCCTGCGCCGCCATCGACACCATCAGCGCGCCCTCGGAATGTCCCAGCAGGAAGACGCAGTCCGATCCGCGTGCAGCCTTGATCGCATCGATCCAGGCATGGATGTCGGCGACATAGTCCGCCGGCGTCACCGTGTTCGGATCGCCTGCCGCCGCACTGCCGAACATTCCGCGCTTGTCGATGCGCACGCTTGCGATGCGCTCTTCCGCAAGGCCTTCAGCCAGCAGCTTGTAGGCGTCCGTGCTGACGCCCAGCGGGCTGTTGCCGTCCCGGTCCGTCGGCCCTGAGCCCGGCACGATCAGCACGACAGGATCACTGTCGCGCGCGCTGACGATCGTGCCGCGCAGGTCGCCCGCGCTGATTTCCGAAATCTCCGGCGCAGTGTCGTCCCCGGTGACGTCGCCGATGAAGGCCACAACCCCGCCAAGCACGGCGACAGTCGCGCCGATCGCGATGATCGCCTGCATCGGATTGCCGGACTTGCCGCTGCTCCCGGTTTCCGGTGTTGCGTTTTCAGCGCCCGATTTGCCGCCAAGCGCCGCCTTGAGCTTCGTCAGCTCCACACTCTCCGCAGGCTTCTTCGCCGGCGAACTGTCCATGCCGCGTGCGATCATCACGACGACCAGCATCATGATGCCCAGAAGCAGGGCGGCGCTCAGGGCCCACAACACCAGCATTACATCCATCACGTCGACTCCCTCGGTGGACCGACAATGTGCTTGACATCGTGCTCAGTCAATATCAAAGTGATATCACTTCGATATTGCAGGAGGGACGTAATGACTGTCGTGAGCCACCAGAAAACCGTCGAGAAGGTCGCCCATACGGGGAGCGGCGGATTCCTGCTGATTCTCGGGCTTGCTGGCTTCGTCGTAGCCGCATGGCTGTTCTTCCAGGGCATCATGACCGGCGAAAGCGGTGGCGAGAGCCTGATGGTCCTGACCTACATCATCGGTGCGATCGTCGTCCTGATCGTGTCGGTCCTGCTCGTGTCCGGCCTCTACTCGCTGCAGCAGAATGAAAGCGCCGCGATCAGCCTGTTCGGCAACTACAAGGGCACCGACAAGCGCCCCGGCCTGCGCTGGGTGATTCCCTGGTATTCGCGCAAGAAAATCTCTCTGCGCGTGCGCAACGTCACCTCACAGACCCTCAAGGTGAACGACAAGAAGGGCAACCCGATCGAGATCGCCGCCGTCATCGTCTGGCGCGTGGTCGACACGGCCCAGGCGTTCTTCGACGTCGACAACTACGAGACCTTCGTCAACATCCAGATCGAGACATCGCTGCGCGAGATCACCTCGCACTTTGCCTACGATCATGGCGAGGAATCCGAACCCACGCTGCGCGCCGACGGCGTCAAGGTTGGCGAGATGCTGCAGGCCCGGCTGCAGGAGCGCGTCGCGATCGCCGGACTCGCGGTGGACGAAGCGCGTCTCTCGCACCTGGCCTATGCCCCCGAGATCGCCTCTTCCATGCTACGCCGCCAGCAGGCCGAAGCCGTACTCGAGGCCCGCGCCAAGATCGTGCACGGCGCCGTCTCGATGGTGGAAAGCGCGCTGCAACAGCTGTCGGAGCGCGACATCGTCGTGCTCGACGACGAACGCAAGGCGGCGATGGTCTCCAACCTCCTGGTCGTGCTCTGCGCCGACCGCGAGGCCCAGCCGATCGTCAATGCGGGTTCGCTCTACTAGGTCCAACACCAGACAGGCGAGATCATGCCATCGCCCGGCAAGAAAGCATTTCCACTGCGACTCGATCCGGCGCTCCACGCCGCGATCGAGCGCCTTGCCGCGCAGGAGCTGCGCTCTGTCAACGCCGAGATCGAGTTCCTCCTGCGTGAGGGGCTCAAGCGTCGGGGTGTGAAGACGGACGGGAAAGACGCGCCTCAGGACGAGCCCGCCTAGATGCGTGCGGCCTCGGACTTCCCGGCATGCCGCCGCTCATGATCCAGCAGCCACTGCTTGCGCCACAGCCCGCCCGCATAGCCCGTAAGCTGGCCGTCCGCGCCGATCACGCGATGGCAGGGCAGGATGATCGCACAGCGGTTCAGCCGGTTCGCGTTCGCCACCGCGCGCACAGCGCTCGGCCGCCCGATGCGTGTCGCCATCTCCTGATAGGAGCGCGTCACGCCCGGCGGCACCCGCCGCAACTCGTCCCACACCTGGTTCTGGAAGTCCGTCCCCGCGCCCGCAATGCGCGATGTGAAGGTGAGGGACTTGCCTGCGAAATAGTCGGTCACCTCCCTGCGGATGTGCTTGAGCGCCGTGGTCTCGCCGGGAAGAACACTCGCGTTGAACTGCCGGCGATACCGCTCCACATGCTCCTGTAACTTCTTCCGCTCGACGAACTCCAGCATGTGAAGGTGCGTCTCGTCGGCAATCGCCAGCATCGGCCCCAGCGGCGTGTCGATCCAGTCCATCGCAAACGCCCTGGCCGCACGCGCCCGATTGGGCGCCTCGCCAAACACCTTCGCGAAGGCCTCCCGGAATCCGCTGCCGGATTCAAAACCCGCATCCAGCTGTGCCTCGATCACCGCGTCGCCCTTGCGGATGGTGTTGAACGCATGCCCGAGCCGTCTTGCGCGTACATACTGCGAAAAGCTCATGTCGAACCGCCGCTGGAAATGCCGCCGCGCCGTCGCCGGTTCGATGCCCATCTCGCGCAGATCCTCCTCGCTCCACTTGCGCGACGGATCCTCCTCCACCAGCCGCAAGAGCTTGTCGATCAGCACCCCGGGCGCATTCGGATCATCCATCGGCCGGCAACGCTTGCACGGCCGAAACCCCGCCGCCAGCGCCGCGTCCGGCGAGCCATAGAAGGTGATGTTCTTCGACAATGGCGTACGGGCAGGGCAGATCGGCCGGCAGAAAATCCCCGTCGTCTTCACGCCCACATAGACCACCCCATCCATTTCCGGATCGCGGCGAAGGATGTGCTTGTACAGCGTCTCGTGGTCGGGAAGGCGGTTCAGCATGGCGGCCCGTCTCGGATCATTGCTTGTAGACCCAGGATAGTCCCGCCGTCAGGCCACGCGGCCGGAAAAACGACACGGCCATTTTTCACAGCCACCGCGAGCTAAGCGCGCAGGTGGCTGGCCTGCCGGAATTCTCCGATGACCACACCTCCCGCCCACCGCGCCCCGGGCGCGCGCTGACTCTTGCGGTCCGCGCGCCCGAAGCGCTCCGTCAGAAAACCTACACCAGGCCAGTGGACGCTACCTTGATCTGGCCAACGAGGCTCCATCCAGAGGCAGCTCTGCAATCCTGCAACCAGAACCAACAGCGGCCGGCGAAAACGACCCTGGCCTCCATGTTCGATGACACGCATGGCGGCCCCGCCGGCTCGGCGACTGCATGTCGGCGCGCAGGTTTCTATTTTTGTGTGCTTTTGATCTGCATCAACGTGCGCGTGTAACCGCCATCAATTCAAGTTCCAACGCGCGACGGACAGGCGATCGCGACCATTTCCGAAGATATACACGCGGGCTGATAGTCGCTTCGCGTACCGACCCGGAAGAAGGAAAGATCTACACACATCCCGAATTCGGCGCGGCCGACGCGATGCGGGGTCTGGCATGGGTGTTACATCACTGCCAATTGCTTCTGCAATGAAGCAGACGCTGGCTCAGCGATCAGCGCAGGCGAAGGTCGACAGTCTTCGCTGCGGTGGTTGCGACCTCACGCTCGAGGCTGATCACAGGATCGCCAATCACCTGGCCATGTTGAGCAGCTATGTTGGCCTCAGGCAGAAGGAGTTTGGTCAGATCGAGGGCGGCGCGACAGGTTTGTCGGTCCAGCTCGCGTTCGATGGGATCAGAACTGTGGTCGATGCGATCTCTCGCCTGCATCGAGCGCTTCTGACAAACACATATGGAACGGGGGCCGATCTCAGCGAGTATGTTCGCCACGTGTGCGGCTCGCTCCGGTCAGGGCTTTCTGGCGCGATTGAGCTGACCGAAGACCTGCGCACGGGCTGCCGGGTGCGAAGCGATCAGATCTTGCCTCTGACGCAGATCGTCTCGGAGGTGATAACGAACGCGATCAAACACTCCCATGTCGGAGGTGAGGGCGGGAGAGTTCTTGTCCGCTGCCGCCCAGTGACCGAAAGGGAACTGGAACTCGAAATCGTCGACGACGGGAAAGGCCTGCCTCAGGACTTTGATCCCCTCACGGGGGCGGGGCTCGGGTTTCGGCTCGTCCGCGCTCTCACCGCGCAGCTCGGCATACGATCAGGATTCGAGTCGTCTGTTGCGGGAACCCGTTTCTGGCTCCGGGTAGAACGCGCGCCGGAAACCACGACCGGAGTGTTGGCCTCAAGCATGAACGGACTGGCGGGCGCAGCCAACAGCGAGGGCTCATGAAGCACGCCATCATCGTCGGCCATCCCGACCCATCGAGCTTCACGCTGGCAATGGCGAATGCCTACGCGAAATGCCTCTCGGCGCGTGGCCATGAAACGTTTGTCCGCGACCTCTATCGGCTCGACTTCGACCCGTGTCTCAAATTGTCCGAGATGCCCAGCCGACCCGACTGGGCGCCAGCGCCGGATGTTGTCGCCGAACGGGGACTGCTGGCTGACGCCAACGTCTTCGCCTTCATCTATCCGCTCTGGTTCAATTCACCGCCGGCGATCATCAAGGGATACATTGATCGTGTCTTCGGTATGGGATTTGGCTACGCCAGACTGCATTCTGGCGGCCATGACCCCCTGCTGACCAACCGCCATCTCATCCATATCACCGCTTCGGCTTCCTCCTCGGCCTGGCTTGGTGAACAGGGCGTGTCGGGCTCAAGCCGCACGCTCTTCCAGGACACCTTCGCCAAGGTTTGCGGATTGCGCGTTCGCCCGAGCGTTCATTTTGACGGCATCCTCCCCGGCCTCGCTCCACAATGGCTGGCCGCCAATCTGAAGACCCTTGAAACCAGGCTGATCCAGTATTTTGGGCCGGGCAGCACTGACCTTACCTGAGTTCCTTCGCCGGGAGTGCGAAGCTGCAACTCGACTGCCTGCTTCGGGCCAACCCCGCCCGCTCGCAGACGGCGAGCCCCCGATCCCGTACCGATCCACCCAGCCCGCACACGGCAGCTTGACATCCCGCCCCCCGGGCTCTTTTACAGATCGATGAAACCGCCCACACAGAGACAGTTGCGCGCCGGCGAGCTTATCCGCCATGCGCTCACCGATATCCTCGCTCGCGAGGAGTTCGACGACCCGGCCCTGCACGGCAAGTCGATTACCATCACCGAAGTCCGCATCTCGCCCGATCTCAAGAACGCCACGGCCTTTTCCGCCCCGCTCGGCGGCGATGACATGGCCAAGACCATCGAGGCGCTGAACCGCGTCGCCGGCTTCCTGCGCGGCCGGCTCAGCCGCGAGATCGACATGCGCTTCACACCAATCCTCCGCTTCATCTCCGACGACAGCTATGACGAGGCGCGCCGGATCGACCAGCTGCTCGCCTCCGAACGCGTGCGCCGCGACCTCGAGCGCAGGGACGAGGACTGATCGCCATGTCCGCCGCAAAGCCCGCCTTCATGATCGCCGTGACGGGCGGCTCCGGCTCCGGCAAGACCACGCTCGCGCGCGCGCTTCATGCCCGCCTCGGCGAGGACAAGTGCCAGCTGGTGACGGAGGACAACTACTATTTCGGCCGCGCCCACTATGGCGAGGCAGCGCTTCACATGTCCCACCCCGAACTCGAACGCACCTTCGACTTCGACGACCCCGCCAACAAGGACATGGCCCACCTGCGCCGCGACATCGAGGCTCTGAAGCGCGGCGAGACGGTGGAGCAGCCGGTCTACGATTTCCCGACGCACGACCGAAAAGCCGGCGCGGTGAAACTGGTGGAATCCCGCCCCCTCGTGATCGTCGAGGGCATCCACGTCCTCTCGGATCTCACCTTCATCGAACTCTTCGATCTCACCGTCTTCGTCGATGCCCCAGCCGACCTCCGCCTGATCCGCCGCATCCGCCGCGACGAGGCCGAACGCGGCCGCTGCGCAGAAAGCGTGATCCAGCAATACCTTCGCTTCGTGCGTCCCGCGCAGACCCGCTTCATCGATCCCGCGCGCCACTATTGCGATATCGTCGTGGCATGCGAAGCGGCCCCGCCCAACCGGCTTGCCCCGCCCGACGCAGACTCGGTCGATCGCCTGGTTGCGCCTGTCTGGGTCCAGCTGCAGAAGCTCGGCGTCGCCGGCTAACCCGACCTTCAGGGACGGGGAACCTGCCCCGAAACAACCTGTTCCATGTCCACGCCGCTCCGCCGGCACGGAGGACATCTGCTGGCCGCCCCCCGCCGCGGCGAGGACGCCAAGGCGCGATCCGCGTGCTCTCCGTCGGCATCGCCTTGCTCGCCTGCACCGCGATGCTCCTGCCAGGCGCGCAACCGGTCGCGCCCGAAAGCCGCAGAATCGAAACGCAGGGGACTGCGGCTCAGGAAACTGCAGAGTCTCCAGACTGAACCGCAATCTGACCGTTGCCGTCAGAACAACTCCGCGTTACCGTGGCTTCATAGAGAGGCGGAAGGCGTAAACGCCAAAAGCCCCTGATCCTCCCCCGGACCATCTCCTCCCCAGGAAGCGAGCCTTGCTCGCAGATGCGTTGCGCGAGCTGCGCGCAGACCGGGAGCGATGCAATGACGTCAGGTACAGACAGTGAGCACAGCCAGGGCGCAACGCAGCCCGTGCTGAGTGATCGCGTCCGCAACGCCCTTGTCGTTGTGAGCGGCGCTGCGATGATGATGGGGCTCGCCATTGCAGCCATGTCGATGCTCACCGCGCCCGATGGCTGGGTGATGAAGGCCACACATCAGGCCTTGCAGGATCAGCAGCAGGCCATCGCGACCAGCTACCTCGTCAATCACGGCGAATAGCCCGGCTCAGGCCGCCCCGCCGCCTTCGGAAATGTCCGGCACGCCCACGACGTGGAAGCCTGCATCAACGTGCACGACTTCGCCCGTGATCGACCGACCGATCGGTGACAGCAGATAGAGCGCGCACCCCGCCACGCCCTCCATCGAGGTGTCTTCCTTCAGCAGCGACCAGTCGCGCCCCGTGCCCATCAGGCTCTTGCCGCCGCGAATGCCCGCCAGCGACAGCGTCCGCATCGCGCCTGCCGAAATCGCATTCACGCGAATGCCCTTCGCACCAAGATCGCGCGCAGCATACCGCGTCGAGGCTTCAAGCGCCGCCTTCGCCACGCCCATCACATTGTACGACGGTACGGTCCGCTCGGCGCCGAGATAGGTCATGCACACGATCGACCCGCCGCCTTCCTCCCTTGATGGCATGATCTCTGAGGCGCGCCGCGCGCAGTCGATGAAGGAGTAGACCGAGATGTCCATCGCGCGCCGGAAGCCCTCGCGCGTCGTGTTGGCCACCATCGATCCCTGCAGCTCTTCCTTGCCAGCGAAGGCGATCGAGTGGACGAGGAAATCGATCTTTCCCCACTTCGCCTTGATCGCCGCAAACGCCGCATCCATGCTCGCGTCATCGGTCACGTCGGCGGAAATCATCGTGTCCATGCCGATCGATTCCACCAGCGGCCGCACCCGGCGCTCCAGGTTTTCGCCCTGATAGGTGAAGGCGATCTCCGCCCCCTGAGCGGCGAGCTGCTGCGCGATGCCCCAGGCGATCGAGCTGTCGTTGGCCACGCCCATCACGACGCCGCGCTTGCCCTTCATCAGGTCGCCAGTGGGAAAGGACCATTTCGACATGACTGGCTCCTGATCGCTGAAGCTCGCGGGGTAGGGGCGGGGAAGGGGCCAGTCAAGTCAGCCGCTATCTCCGAGCACGCCGCCAGCTTGCACTCGAACGGCAGGCCTCACCAAGGGCCGCTATGGGTCCGCGCGAGAGGCGCCGGAGGGAACTCGCCAGAATTGGTCCGGGGCTAACCTTGCCGCCGCTCAAATGAGATCGGGTGAAAGTGATCTGCCAACACCCTCATTTCGACCGTCCATTGGCCATCGCAATCGCCTTCCAAAGTGAAGGACAGACAGGCGCGCGGATTATCCCTCGGCATTCCCCGCAGGTCGATTTCGTCGTCCCAGCCAATTGCTCGAATTTGAGGGTCACAGGGCGCCGCCTTCGCCTCATCATGACGACGGAGCGGTGAACGCCTCACCTGGGCCAGCATGCAGGGCCCTGGCTGAATCCAGCCGCCAGACGACGCTGTCCCGGTCCTCAGACCTTCGCCACCGCGATAGATCCGTTGGTGCCGCCAAAGCCGAACGAGTTCGACATCACCATCTTGATGACGGCTTCGCGCGCCTCGCGGATGATGTTGACGCCGTAGGCAAGCGGGTCGAGCCGGTCGATGTTGATGGAGGGCGCCACGAAACGCTCCTTCATCATGATCAGCGAGTAGATCAGCTCCTGCACGCCGGCCCCGCCGAGGCAGTGGCCCGTCATCGACTTGGTGGCCGAGATCATCGGCTGGTCCGCCGCCTCTTGCCCGAACACTTCGCGCACAGCCTCCAGCTCCTTCACGTCGCCCACTGGTGTCGATGTGGCGTGCGGGTTGAGATAATCCGGTGCGCGCCCGGCCTGCGCCATGGCAAGCCGCATCGCCCGCACGGCGCCTTCGCCCGACGGCGCAACCATGTCGTAGCCATCCGAGGTTGCGCCATAGCCGACCACTTCGCCATAGATCGTCGCCCCACGGCGCTTGGCGTGCTCGTACTCTTCCAGCACAACCATCCCGGCGCCGCCAGCGATCACGAAGCCATCGCGATCGGCGTCATAGGCGCGCGAGGCGCGCTGCGGCTCGGCATTGTATTTCGACGACATCGCGCCAAGCCCGTCGAACAGGCAGGACAGTGTCCAGTCGAGCTCCTCGCCGCCGCCGGCGAACATCACGTCCTGCTTGCCCCACTGGATCTGCTCGGTCGCAGCGCCCACGCAATGCAGCGACGTCGTGCACGCGGACGAGATCGAATAGTTCACGCCCAGGACCTTGAAGAGCGTCGACAGCGTGGCCGATGCTGTCGAGGACATCGCCTTGGGCACGGCGAACGGCCCGATCCGCCGCGGCGAGCCCTTCTCGCGGGTCGAATCTGCCGCCGCCACGATGGCGCGTGTGGACGGTCCGCCCGTGCCCACGATCAGCCCCGTGCGCGGGTTGGAGATGATGCTTTCGTCGAGGCCGGCATCGGCGATCGCCTGCGTCATCGACATGTGGCACCAGCCGGCGCCATCGCCCATGAAGCGCATGGCCCGCTTGTCAACGTGGTCTTCCGGCATGGCGTTCGGCTTGCCGGCCACCTGCGACTTGAAGCCCTTCTCGGCATACTCCGGCATGAACGTGATGCCTGACTTGCCAGCCTTCAGGCTGTCGGAAACTTCCTTGATCGTGTCGCCGATGGACGAGACGATGCCCATGCCGGTGATAACCACCCTGCGCAGATCGGGGCCGCTGGCCGCCATCGCGATGTCTCTCCCTTGAACCTTACGCCCGGCTTGTCCCACCGCGAGGCCGCGCTGGAACCTAGCCGCCGATCTTCATCAAGCCAACTTTCATGTCCTTGGCGGTGTAGATTTTTTCGCCGTCAAGAAACACGCTTCCGTCAGCAATGCCCATCGTCAGATGCGAGCGGATCGCCCGCCGGATATCGATCTCGTAGCGCACAAGCTTCTTCTCCGGTGTCACCTGCCCGGTGAACTTGCACTCGCCGACGCCAAGCGCCCGGCCCTTGCCAGGCGAGCCCGACCAGCCGAGCCAGAAGCCGACCAGCTGCCACATTGCATCCAGTCCCAGGCACCCCGGCATCACGGGATCCCCCGGGAAGTGGCATTTGAAGAACCACAGATCGGGATTGATATCGAGTTCGGCAACGATGTGACCGCGTTTGTGAGGTCCGCCATCGAGCGTAATCTCGGTTATGCGGTCCAGCATCAGCATGGGCGGCGCCGGCAGGCGCGCATTGCCCGGCCCGAACAGCTCACCCTGGCTGCTCTTCAGCAGTTCGTCGTAACTGTACGCGCTCTGCGGCGTGTGCAGCGCGTGGGGGGGCGTGATGTCTTGAGTCATGGGCCGCTCCGCCCCGTCTTGCTCGACACATGTCTCGCCTGACAGGGGAGAGGCCCGTTAACACGCGGGGGGCATGTGGCCAAGCGGCGCCAGCTAACGGGGCGGAACCCGAAAAACCTAGCGATTTCCGGGTACGGCCCGCAGCGTGTCGGCACCCCAGAGATCGGCCTTCTCGACCCAACCCTTGCGTCCGTCGCCTTCGACGCGGCACCAGACCTGTCCGCAATCTCCAAGGGAAACAACCGCGCCGGCGCCAAAACGCGCGATTTTCACCGCGTCTGTGCGCGGCTCGCGGTAGATCACGCCGACCTGGGTCGTGATTGCGGTGCGTTTTGCCGCCAGCTGGCTCTGGTTGATCCAGACCTCGTCGCCCATCGGGTCGCGGATCATCCGCCAATCCTTGCTCTCGCGGATGACGACGACCGGCAGTCCTGCACGCTCATAGGTCCAGCGCACCGGGTAATCCGGGCTCGGACCTGCGCGGCCATTGACCTCGTCGTAGCGTAAGCTCGCATAACGCGGCACGGTCTGGCCGGAAAAGTCGCTGACACGGGCTTCCATGCCTTCCGCGGCAAACGCCTTGAAGCTGCCCGGCGTCAGCGTTTCCTGCGCCAGCGCAGGAGATGCCAGCGCGAATGCGGCGCCAAAGACTTGAGCAAGGACCGGGAAAAGGAAGGGGCTGCGGCGGTTTTTGCTCACGGCTCGACTGCCTTCATGCTGGGAAATCAGACGCTCATGAGAAGCACGGGGTCGTGAAAACCGGCTTAACCACACAATCGAAATTGCGGTGAATCACGCATTAGGCTTTACGCGTCGGCTGCAGTTGGCCCTTCGCCCCCGCTTTGATAGACCGGACGTCACGCGCTCCCTTATCGAACGCCCAGAGAGCCGCCAGAGAGCGGAAAGTCCCGAAGACCACAGAAGACCAGAGGAAACGGTCCCGCCCATGCCGACGTCACGCCCCAAGCTGAAAGTGATCGTGACCCGCCGGTTGCCCGAACCGGTCGAGACCCGGATGAGCGAACTCTTCGACGTCGAGCTCAACGCCACCGACACGCCGATGACGATCGAGCAGCTGGCCGAAGCCGCCGCTCGCTGCGACGTACTCGTTCCGACCATCACCGACCGTATCGATGGCCGCATGCTTGCCCGCGCCAGCGACCGTCTCCGCCTCATCGCCCAGTTCGGCGTCGGCGTGAACAATATCGACGTCCAGGCCTGCATTTCGCGCGGCATCACCGTCACCAACACGCCCGGCGTCCTCACCGAAGACACAGCCGACATGACGATGGGGCTGATCCTGTCCGTGCCGCGCCGCATCGTTGATGGCGTCGCAGCGATGCAGTCGGGCCAGTTCACGGGGTGGTCGCCCACCTGGATGCTTGGCCGCCGCATCTACGGCAAACGCCTCGGCATCATCGGCATGGGCCGCATCGGCACGGCCGTCGCCCGCCGCGCCCGCGCCTTCGGCCTCCAGATCCACTACCACAACCGCAAGCCGGTCCGGCCGCAGATCGCCGAAGAACTCGAAGCCACCTACTGGGACAGCCTCGACCAGATGCTGGCCCGCATGGACATCGTCTCGGTCAACTGCCCGCACACGCCCGCGACCTTCCACCTGCTCAGCGCCCGCCGCATCAAGCTGATGAAGCGCGAAGCCTATCTGGTGAACACCGCCCGCGGCGAGGTCATCGACGAAGCCGCCCTGATCCGCGCGCTGGAAGCCGGCGACATCGCGGGGGCAGGGCTCGACGTGTTCGAGAACGAGCCCAACGTGAACCCGCGCCTCAAGGCGCTGCGCAACGTCGTGCTCCTGCCGCACATGTCCTCCGCCACGATCGAAGGCCGCATCGACATGGGCGAGAAAGTCATCATCAACATCAAGACCTTCGCCGACGGACACAAACCGCCAGACAGGGTCATCCCGGCGATGCTGTAGGCGCAGCCTGCTGGACCGGGTTCCGCCCGAACCTGACGCAAAGGTCGCTCGAAGCGCGGGAACTGAGGGTTAACGTGCCGTCCGCGGGGGCTTGTCTGCCCGCCGTCACCACTCCGTCACGCTGCGTCACCACCCCCGCTGCACTCCCGCCATGCTTTGGCCCGGCTGTTGTGGCCTGTTAAGCCGACTTCCGGTAAGTCCAGACTTGCTCGGGCCCCCGCCGGAACAGAGTGGATTGCAGCATGCGCTTCGTGACCATTTCAGCTCTCGCCATCGTCCTGGGCGCAGGCGCCCTCGCGCCCGCCATCTCGCAGGTCTCCGGCCAGCCCGCCGCCACGCGCGCCTACATGGTCGAGCCGTTCACGCCTGCGAGCCCCATCACCATCACCGCCACCGGCGTGCGCCTGCGCGCCGAGCCCTTCACCGGCAACACGCCCGTCCTCTCATCAGGCTCCCCGGGCATGCAGCTCACCGTTGTCGGCCTTTCGCGCCAGCCCGACTGGAACTGGTACCAGGTCATCCTCCGCAACGGGCAGAAGGCCTTCATCCGCTCCGACCTGACCTCCGCCCCCTCGCGCGGCGATGGCGCGCCTGCGCCTGTCGTCTCCAGCCCGAACACCTATCCAGCCCCGGTCATGCCGCCCGTCGCGGTCGCGCCCGTGGTCGCCCCACCCGTGCTCGCCCCGCCAGTTGTCGCCCCGCCAGTCGCGCCACAGCCGCCGATCAGCCTGCCGCTCCCCGCCGCTCAGCCCCTGCCGCCCATTCCCACGCAACCGCTCGCCAACAGTGGCGCCATCTCGCTCACGCCGGGCGCCGCCGCTGGACCGCTGCCGCCTGTCTCCAATCCGGCGCCTGCGGCTGTCGAAAACGGCCTGCTGGCAGTCGCGCCGACAGCGCCAACACCACGGCTCCAGCCAATCTCCCCCGCCGTCTCGTCTTCGCCCTCAAGCGTCGGCCAGCAGATACGCGCCCAGCTCGACGCCAAGCGCTGCTGGTCCGACAGCTCGAACATGATGGACGCAGACCGCCTCAAGGCGAGCTTCGTGCTCACCTTCAACGCCAGTGGCCGCTTCGCCGCCGAGCCGCGCCTGATCGAGCCCGCCGCAGAACCCGCAGGCGATCCCGCCATGATGGTCTTCATCGCCAAGGCCCGCGCCGCCCTGCGCACCTGCAACGCGCTCGGCTACGACGTACCGGCAGGCTACGCATCCGGCGGCGAAGTCCGCGTCGATTTCTCGGCCCGCTAGGCAGACGCCGCCGTTCAACCTGGGTTAAGCTCGGTTCCGCCAGAGTCGGGTCTGGACGAGACGAGGTGGGACGATGAAACGCCATTCGATCATGCTGCTTGCCAGCGCGCTCGCGCTGAGCGCCTGTGCGACCGCCGAAGGCTATCGCCAGCGCATGGACATGCTTCTCGGCGCATCCTCCGACGCCGTGCTGGTCAACTGGGGCCCGCCGCAAAGTCGCACGCCCATGTCCGACGGCCGCGAACTGTGGAGCTATGCAAAGACCGTGGTGGAGGATCGCGCCGGCTACTGGCGCGACGATACCCGCGAAGTCACCCGCACCTACAAGGACAAGGACGGCGTCAAGCGCACCGAGACGATCACCGAGACCTTTCCGGTATGGGAGCCACCCCAGTCTTTCCGGTCGCATTGCGCCACCCGCTTCGTGATGGCTGCGGGCCGCGTCCAGGACGTGTCATTCGACGGCGAAGCTTGTGTCGCCGAAGAGCTGCAATAGCGTCCGGCAACGATTTCGCTTGAAGTCCCGCCCCATCGCGGGCTTTCTTCCCGCAACAGGGGAGGATGCCTCATGAGAAGGCTCGCACTTTCAGTACTCGTAGCGATAGCCTTCGCGCCGTCCGCGCTGGCCCAGCTTCCCTCGGCCAAGACCGTTGATCTTGGCGACGGTATCCACGTCATCTTCGGGCAGGGCGGAAATATCGGCGTCTCCACCGGCCCCGATGGCGTCTTCGTCATCGACGACCAGTATCCCGGCACCGCGCCCGCCAACCTTGCAAAGATCAAGGAGATCGCAGGCGCCGGCCCGCGCTATCTCGTCAACACGCACTGGCATGGCGACCATGCGGGCGGCAACGCCGCCTTTGCAGAGGCTGGCGCGATGATCTTCGCCCACGAGAACGTCCGCAAGCGCCTGTCCGGCCAGGTGAAGTCGATCGGCCTCAACGGCCAGCCTGCGCCTACCTCGCCCGAACCCGCATGGCCCGTTGTCACCTTCACCTCAGGCGTCGACTTCCACCTCAATGACGAGACGATCCTCGTGTCCAAGATGCGCGTGTCGCACACGGACGGCGATTCGATCATTCGCTTCGTCGAACCGAACATCATCCATGCCGGCGACATCTTCTTCAACGGCATCTTCCCTGTCATCGATCTCGGCTCCGGCGGTTCAGTGAAGGGCTATCTCGCCGCGATGGAAGAAATCTGGGCGATGGCCGACGACAAGACGCGCATCATCCCCGGACATGGCGACATGGCGGCGAAGGCCGATCTCAGGAAGCAGATCGACATGCTCACTGGCGCCATCGCCGCCGTCGAGAAGCACGTGAAGGCCGGCGACTCGCTTCAGAAAACCGTCGCCGCCAAGCCGCTGAAACCCTGGTCGAAATACGCCTGGAGCTTCATCAGCGAAGACAGCTTCACGACAACGCTCTACAACGGCCTCAAGCAGTAGGTATCGATATGCGCATCGCTCTCTCGACCGTCGCCATCGCCTGCCTTGCAAGCCTCGCCGCCTGTGCGACGCCAAACCCGCCGACCCCGAGGGAGCCGAACCTCATCGCTCGGCATCCGCCGGAGCAACTGCCGGTCCCTCCACGTGCGCAACCACCGTCCGGCCCCAACAGCCAGGCCTTCTCGCGCGCCGTGGATCTCGGCTCAGGCATCTCCATGCTGATCGGGCAGGGCGGCAATCTCGGCCTCAGCGTCGGCGATGACGGCGTCTTCCTGATCGACGATCAGTACGTCACCAACGCGACCGCCAATCTCGCCAAGATCGAGGAACTGGCCAAGGGCAAGCCGAAATACCTCGTCAACACGCACTGGCACTTCGACCATGCCGGCGGCAACGAGACTTTCGCAAAAGCGGGCGCGACCATCTTCGCCAGCGAGAATGTCCGCAAGCGTCTCTCCAACGAGATCATCACCACCGGCCGCACAGCCCAGCCGCAAGCCGCGCCCAAGGCTGCCTGGCCCGTCGTCACCTTCACCTCGGGCGTCGACTTCCACCTCAACGGCCAGACCATCCGCGCCATCAATGCGCCGATGCCGACACACACCGATGGCGATGTGCTGATCTACTTTGTCGAGGCTGACGTGCTCCACATGGGCGATACCTACATGAAGGACCGCTATCCCTTCGTCGACACCGGTTCGGGCGGCACGCAGGCTGGCTTCATCGCTACGCTCACCCGCGCTCTCGAAATCACCGGCCCCAACACAAAGATCATCCCCGGCCATGGCGACCTCGCCACCGAGGCCGATCTCCAGGCTGCGCTCGACATGCACAAGGGCGCCCGCGCCGCAGTTGATGCTCTGGTGAAGCAGGGCAAGACGCTCCAGGAAACCGTCGCCGCCAAACCGCTCCAGCCATGGAATGCACGCTTCGGCGGCCCCGGCGGCTTCATCAACGACGACGCCTACGCAACGGTGATCTATAACGAGCTGAAGCAGTAGCCGGGTTTCCCCGGCCAGATCACCCGCGCATCAACGGCGCGGGGTGGATGCAGGCAAGCGTGAAGAGCCTCTCGAGGCAACGCGACGAGGCATTTTCCAGAGACTGGCCCTGAGCAGGCCGGCCCGCTCGCTGGCAGCTCCAACGGCGCCAAGCGGGTGAAATGCAGTCCGCGATCTGCCATCCCCGGCCTGAATGCGAATGCGTGTCTGGTCACGCATCTCCACAGACGACACACGCCGGATCTGCCGGAAGCTTCACCGTCCGGCTGTCTCCCGACAGACCGTCGAACAGCCACACCTTCCCCGCCATCGACGGCGCAGCGCCGGTGATCTCCTTCACCGCCTCGAGCGCCATCCGCGCGCCGATCATGCCCGTCAGCGGACCGATCACGCCAACCATCGCACACGTCTCCTCAGTCTCAGGCATGTCGGACACGAGACAGCGATAGCAGGGCAGGCGCTCGCCAATCGGCTTGCCCAGGGTCAGTCCCGACCTGAATACCGCGACCTGCGCGCTCCACCGCCCGACCGCGCCAGACACCAGCGGAACACCCGCCCGATGACATGCCGCATTCACATCAAACCGCGTCGTGAAACTGTCCGAGCCATCAACGACAAGGTCGGCACCCGCAATCAGCGCCCCCGCATTCGCCGCGTCGAGCCGCACCTGTTCGCCACGAATCGCCACATCCGGATTCAGCGCGCCGAGACGCTCGCGCGCGACCTCCGCCTTCGCTCGCCCCACATCAGGTGTCGCAAACAGCACCTGCCGCTGCAGGTTCGACAGCGACACCGTGTCATCATCGATGATCGTCAGCGATCCGACCCCCGCCGCCGCCAGATACATCGCGGCCGGTCCCCCCAGCGCGCCCGCGCCGATCATCACCACGCGTGAGAGAAGCAGCCGCTGCTGCCCCGGTCCGCCGACCTCCCGCAGCATGATGTGCCGGGCGTAGCGTTCCAGCTGCGAGGGGGTTAGAGTCATGACGCGCAATCCCAATCAGCAGACAAGTCGGGAGCAGAAATCATGAGCCTCCCAGCAATTCAATGGGCCGCACTTCAACGCCGGAGTTGCGCCTTTTGACCACCGAGCCCTCCTCCAACGTCTACCAGCCGCTGATCGACGAGATCATCGCCGGCCGCCGCAACATCTTCCTCACCGGCCGCGCCGGCACCGGCAAGACCACGCTGCTGCGCCAGCTGATCTTCAACTCGCTGGAGAAGGCGATTGTCCTCGCCCCTACCGGCCTCGCGGCGGTCAATGTCGGCGGCCAGACCATCCACTCCTTCTTCAACTTCCCGCCCCGCCTCCTCGACATGGGCGACACCAAGAAGATCCGCAACCAGCGCGTCGTGAAGGCGATCGAGACCATGGTGATCGACGAGGTCTCCATGGTGCGCGCCGACATGATGCAGGCGATCGACAACTCGCTGCGCCTCAATCGAGGCAACCGCCAGCCCTTCGGCGGCGTCCGCATGATCCTCTCGGGCGACCTCCACCAGCTGCCGCCCGTGGTCGGCAGCGATGTCGAACACATTCTGGAAGAGAGCTATGGCGGCGCCTGGTTCTTCAAGGCGCCGGGCTTCCAGGCCGGCCAGTTCCGCCTCGCAGCCCTGAAACGCATCTTCCGCCAGGAGGACGCATCCTTCATCCGCATCCTCAACGGGCTGCGCAATGCGCGTCTCGCGCCGGAGGACGTCGATATCCTCCGCACGCGCGTCTCCACACGCTCGCCGGCCGATGCGAGCCAGACCCATGTCGTCCTAACGCCCAACAACGCCGCTGCCTGGCGTATCAACCAGATGCGCCTGGCCGAACTTCCCGGTCCTGCGCGAGATTACACCGCATCGCTCGAAGGCAATTTCGAACCCAAGGCCTTCCCGACCGAGGAGGTGCTCGAACTGAAAGCCGGCGCGCGCGTGATGATGATCCGCAACGATCCGTCGGGCCGGTGGGTCAATGGCTCGCTGGGCGTGGTGCAGGGGCTCGGTGAGAGCGACGCCTACGTGAAGATCGCCGGCGAGACGCATCGCGTCAGCCAGCAGGCGTGGGAGAAATTCCGCTACGAGTTCGATGCCACGTCGAAATCCGTCTCGCGCTCCGTCGTCGGCTCGTTCAAGCAGCTGCCGCTGCGCCTCGCCTACGCCACCACGATCCACAAGAGCCAGGGCATGACGCTCGACAAGGTCTATATCGACTTCGATCGCGGCATGTTCGCCCACGGCCAGGCCTATGTCGCCTTCTCGCGCTGCCGCTCGCTCGAAGGCCTCGAACTCTCCCGCGAGCTCCGCCCGCGCGACATCATTATCGACCGCTCCGCCTTCGACTTTGGCGGACTGACGCCGGTCAGCGACACCGAACACTTCCTGCTCGCCGACATGGCGAAGCCGGAGCTTGAGCTGAAAGGCTAGTCACCCGCCTCGCAGGGCGTCGTCCGCTCGACACGCTTCAGCGCGCCGATGACGATGGACCGATACCCCTGCGGCCACTGGTCGGACGCCACTGCATTGTCGCGAACAGGGCAGGTGGGAATGCGCGTATCGCCCGCATGCGCCTGATAGGCAAAAGCATGGTCGAGCCCGTTGTTGAACTCGATCACCGCGCCGATCTCCCGCGCGACGGTCAGCGACACCGCAACCTCGCCGGGATTGCGCGGCATTGGCGCCAGCCGGTTCTTGTCCGTCGATGTCACGATGCGGATCTTCCCATCGCCCGTCGGCGCAAAGATCACCGTGCGATCGGGAACCATCTCGAAGCTCTCGACGATGGCGCCGGCGACAAGCGGCGCGGGCTCCTGCTGCGCATGAGCTGCAGCAGGCAGGATCGCAATGGCCAGAATGGCGGCGCCGATCTTCATGGCCGCAGGCTGTCGGAAAAGCCCCGGCCCGGCAAGCAGCCGCACTGCTATCGTCCGGTCGACCCGAACCCGCCCGAACCGCGCAGCGTTTCGTCGAGCGTTGCGACAACGTTCAGCTCGGCGCGCGTCACCGGCGCGATCACCATCTGCGCGATCCGCTCGCCGCGCTTGATGACGAACGCCTCCTGGCCAAGATTGATCAGGATCACCTTCACCTCGCCGCGATAGTCCGCATCGATCGTGCCCGGCGTGTTGAGGCAGGTGACGCCATGCTTGGCCGCCAGCCCCGAGCGCGGCCGCACCTGCGCCTCGTGTCCTGCCGGCAGCGCAATGGTGAGCCCCGTTGGAATCATCGCCCGCTCGCCAGGCTTCAGCGTAACCGGCGCGTCCTCGCCAACCGCCGCGCGCAGGTCCATGCCCGCAGCATCCGCCGTCTCATAGGCGGGCAGGGCGAGGCCCTCGAAATGCGGGAGGGGAACAACGCGGATGGTGACAGGCATGGAGTGGCTCCTCGAGGCGCCATCACTAGCGCGGAAGACCCGGTCGGGCGAGCGCCGCCCAGGCGCCGTCCACAGAGGATCAGGCCTCAACGTCGGCCGCAAACCGCAGCTCGCGGCGCGGGCGGACCGTATTCGTCACGTCCATGTAGGTCGGGTGGCGCTTGTAGGCGTGCAGCGCCTCGATATCGGGAAACTCCGCATAGACCACGATGTCGATCTCGTTGCCGAACAGATCCGCCTTGCGATTGGGGGTGACCTCAAAAAGCGTCGAGCCCGGAATCGTGCCGAGCCGCTTGAGATGTGCGGTGATCTCCGCTGCCTCGCGCGGGTCCTTCAGCGTGAAGAAGACGATGTGCCGGATCATGGAGGACACCTAGGAGGAGAACGGTTCCGGGGCCATTCCGGATGGCTGCGCTATTCCGCCGCGTTCGTCCGGGAATCGTCGAAAGTCGCTGCGATCCGCTCGGCAAGCTTCATCGCGACTTCCGCCTTGCCCATGCGCGGCCAGCGCTCGGTGCCTGCCTTGGTCACCAGCAGCACTTCATTGTCCGCCCCGCCCATCACGTCGCCCGAGACATCATTGGCGACGATCCAGTCGCAGCCCTTGCGGGCAAGCTTGCCCCGCGCGTGGCGCTCGACATCGCTCGTCTCGGCCGCAAAGCCGATCACCAGCCGCGGACGATCCTTCCGCCTGGCCCCGATCGACTTGAGGATGTCCGGATTCTCCACCAGCTGCAGCGCGACCTTGTCCTCAGCTCCGCCCTTCAGCTTCAGCTTGCCCTGCGCCCGCGTCGCCGGGCGCCAGTCAGCAACAGCAGCAACGCCGATGAAGATGTCTGCCGGCAGGCTCGCCTTCACCGCGTCCTGCATCTCGACAGCCGTCTCGACACGCAGCGCCGTAACGCCATCGGGAATCGGAAGCTGCGTCGGCCCGGTGACAAGCCGCACGTCGGCGCCGAGCCGGGCGAGCGCGTCTGCAATCGCATAGCCCTGCTTGCCCGACGAATGATTGGAAATGAAACGCACCGGGTCCAGCGGCTCACGTGTCGGACCTGCAGTGACCACGGCACGAAAGCCCGCAAGCGGACCATGCCCCTTCGGCCCCGCAAGCATGCGGCGAACTTCCTTCGCAATGCGGTCGGGCTCGGGCAACCGACCGGCGCCGAACTCGCCGCACGCCATCGGCCCGACATCCGGCTCCATGACCGTCACGCCATCCGCGCGCAGCTGTGCAACATTCCGCTTCGTGGCGGCGTGCTCCCACATCCGCACATTCATGGCGGGAACCATCAGCACCGGCTTGTCGGTCGCGAGCAGGGCGGTGGATGCAAGATCGTTGGCAAGCCCGTTCGCAGCCTTGGCCATCAGGTCCGCCGTCGCGGGGCACACCACGACGAGATCGGCCGAGCGCGACAGCTCGATATGCCCCATCTCCGCTTCGTCGGTGAGGCTGAACAACTCCTGATAGACCTTGTCGCCCGACAGCGAGCCAAGCGACAGCGGCGTCACGAACTCAGCACCGGCCCGGGTCAGGATCACGCGCGCGCCAATCCCCTCGCGCGCCAGCAGCCGGATCAGCTCGAGCGACTTGTAGGCCGCGATGCCGCCGCCGACGATCAGAAGGATGCGCTTGCCGTCCAGGACGCCTCTCCGGAATTATCCTGAATAGATAGAGAAACTTGCTCAGGATTGCACCAAGCCGATTGGCGCGATTGCGACGCCCGGGACAAGAAATGGGTAAGGAGTTGGCCTCCAGCCCGCTGCCGACCTAGATTCAGGGCGATGAGCAAGGCTTTCACCAAAGAGACTGACGCGGACGACAGCGTGGAATTGCCCGAGCGGGAGATTTCACCGCTGCCGAACCTCGTCAGCCAGCGCGGCCTGGCGCTGATCGAGGCGGAAATCGAACGCCACAGCGACGCCAACGCCGCAGCCCTTGCCGCCGGCGACAGGCATGCCGCCGCACGCGCCGGCCGCGAGCTGCGCTACTGGACAGCCCGCCGCAACAGCGCGCAGGTGCAGCCCGATCCGGCGGGCTCATCGGACGTGCAGTTCGGCTCGGCGGTGACCATCCTGCGCGAAGATGGCCGGCATCAGTCCTTCCGCATCGTCGGCGAGGACGAGGCCGATCCCGCGAAAGGTCTCCTGTCCTGGGCCTCGCCCCTCGCGCGGGAGCTGATGGGCAAGGGTATCGGCGAGGAAATCGAGGCGGGCGCCACCGAAGCCAGGATCGTGGCGATATCGGCCTAGGTCTGATTGCTCACCATGCCTGCGAAGAAGCCCTGTACCGCCGGGCTCTCGCCGGTGACTTCCCCTGGCACGTCCTCACAGAACCGCACCCAGCTTACCCTGGCCTCGAGTCCATACTGGATCTCGATCCCCGCCAGCTCCGGATCATCCATCGAACCGATCGTGACGTAGATCCGCGCCTCCGGCTTGTCGTAGGCAAAGCTCAGCGGCGTCCCGCAATCGCGGCAGAAGCCGCGTTTGGCGAGATTGGAGGAGGCAAACAGCGCAGGCTCGCCGCACGTCCATTCCATGCTCGCCCTGGAACATCCCGCCAGCGCTGCAAACAGCCCGCCCGTCGCCTTCTGGCACATCCGGCAATGGCACACATGCGGCTTCTCGACCCGCTCGACGTGCATCGCATACCGAACCGCCCCGCACTGGCATCCGCCTGTAATCGCCATGAATTTGCGCCTCCGCCCCTGCTGGTCCGCGCACCCGTTTCAACCAACAGGTAAAGCTTCCCCCGCTATGGTAAAGGTGAGACGTCTGGTTGCGCCCGCCACCCCCGCGTCGCGGAACTGACTCTCCCGGGTTGGCGCGGGCAGAAGCCTGTGCTTGGCATGGCTCTGGAAGGGACTTCAGCCATGCTGTTTCGTGGCAAGCCAAAACCGGCCACCCTGATCCACACGCTCGTCGGGGCGTGGCGGGCCGATACGCTTTCCGGGGACGTCAAGGGCGAGATCCTCGCCTGGTTCCACGAGGACGGGTCATACCTCACGCGGAACCAGATGGAGATCCGCGGCGTGCCCGCCCACCCTGTCACCCAGACCGGACGCTACCGCGTCGAACCACTCGACCGGACGCGGTTCAGGCTGTTCACCATCGACGAGAACGGCCAGCCGGTCTCCTCCACGATCCGAACCTTCATCGACAATGACACCATGATCAACGATGTCGGCCGGATCACCTTCCACCGTGTCGATGTCACCGCCACGCCGCTGAATTGACTTGCCCTGCAGGCGCTGCGCGCGTCTGCTGATCCCCAGGGCGGCGCTGACCGCCGACGGGGGAGATATGTCATGAAAGCCATGCTGGTCGGCGTCGGCCTTGCCGCAAGCTTCCTCGCCGTCGCGCCGGCCGCCTTCGCCCAGGAAACCGGCATCAGGGTGCGATCCGTACGCGTGCTGGCGACCGACGTGGACGCACTGGCCAGATTCTATTCCGAAGCCTTCGGCATGTCAGAGACACGCCGTCCCGTCGATACGCCAACGTTCAAGGAGATCGTGCTGAATTCGGGCTCGACACCTGGCCTGGCGAAGCAGGCAACATCCACCCCGATCGTGATCGCAACGCGCGCCAGAGGCGGACCGCCCGCGGGCGGCATGGCGGCGCTGATCCTCGAAGTGCCCGATATGGACGCAGCCATCGCCCGCGCCACCGCCGCGGGCGCAAGACTCATGCGTCCCGTCGCCAAATCGGGAGAGGGGCTCTCCTATGCCTTCCTCACCGATCCCGACGGCAACCAGGTCGAACTCCTGCTGCGGCGGTAACGGCTACCCACGCTTCCCCCGCGCGCTTTTCATTGGCGCGCCACGCAACAAGTCCTGTAAGTTCAACCCGAGCGGCGGGTAACGTGCCGCACGGAGGAGTGTCCATGACCCTACGCAAGACGCGTCAGCTCTCATTCGCTCTCGCCGTGCTCGCCAGCCTCACGCTCGCCGCCTGCGCCAGCATGGGCGGGGCTGCCTTCGCGCCCGACACGGCCGTGACCGCCAGCGGCCCGGTGAGCGCCGTGCCGCGCGGCACAATGAAATCCTATTTCGCCATTCCCTATGCCGCCCCGCCGCTGGGAGATCTGCGCTGGCGCGCGCCGCAGCCGGTCGCCAGCTGGAGCGCGCCGCTCGCCAACACGAAATCTGCCGCGTCCTGCCTGCAGACCGGCGAGAAGGACAATCCCTTCCGCGTCAACGGCGACAGCGAGGACTGTCTCTATCTCGACGTCCACGCGCCAACCGGCGCCGGTCCGTTCCCGGTGATGGTGTGGATCCATGGCGGCGCCTTCAACACGGGTGCTGCCTCCGTCTATGCCGATCCGACGCCGCTCGTCGCCAAGGGCGTCATTGTTGTCGGCATCAATTATCGCCTCGGCGCCATGGGGTTCCTCGGCCATCCTGCGCTGCGCGATGCGGATGGCAGCGTCGGCAATTACGGCATCATGGACCAGCAGGCCGCTCTGCGCTGGGTGCAGGCCAACATCGCCCAGTTCGGCGGCGACCCGAAGAACGTCACCATTTTCGGCGAGAGCGCCGGCGGCTTCAGCGTGATGACGCATCTTGCATCCCCCCTGTCGGCGGGCCTGTTCAACAAGGCGATCATCCAGAGCGGCGCCTACGGCGTCAGCAGCCAGCTTACGCAGGCAGAGCTTGAAAAGAAGAGCGTCGCCATCGCCGAGAAGGTCATCCTGACAGCCAGCAATCTGCCCGGCTGCCCGGTCGATGCGGTCACGGCGGCCTGCCTGCGCGGGCTGTCGGATGCACTCGTCCGTAACCAGCTTGCCACAGCCTTCGCAGCCAGCATCAGCAACCCCGTGCCCTCGGTCGATGGCAAGGTGCTGCCCGCCACGATCAAGGACACGTTTGCCGCCGGTCGCAACAACAAGGCGCCTGTGATCAACGGCTCCAATCAGGACGAGTTCGCGCTGTTCTTCGCGCTGGCCGAACTTTCCGCCCGCACCAGAGCCTCGCCGCCCAATCTCGATCCTACAGACAAGCGCTACCTGATGAAGGCCGCAGCCTACCCGATGACGGTCAATGCGCTCGCCGCCGGCGGAGGCCTCGGCGTTCCAGGGTCCCAGCTCAGCTCGACGGATTATCCCCTCGCCAGCTACGGAACAGATCCTGACTTTCAGGCCAGCCTTGCGGCGACCGCGCTCGCAACCGACGCGACGTTCTCGTGCAATGGCCTCAACGTCTCGTCCCGCATCAAGACGCAGGGGTCGCCCGCCTGGATGTACGAATTCCGCGACCAGACCGCGATCCCGATCATCGGCATCATCGACGGCAAGTATCCGCTCAGCCTCCAGCAGGGCGCAGCCCACGCCGCAGAACTCCCCTATCTCTTCAACCTGCACGACATGCAGAACGCCGAACGCACAGCGCTGCAGACCACCATGTCGCAATACTGGGTCAACTTCGCACGCACCGGAAATCCCAACGGAAGTGGCGTCCCGGCATGGGGTGAATTCGCCTCCGGCACAGTCCAGAAGCTCGACGTTGCCTCAGGCGGCGGCGTCGCTCCCATGCCAGCCTGGAAGTTCGCGGCCGAGCACAAGTGCGACGGTGTCTGGAAGGGGCTGACGTTCTAGTTCAAGGCGTACAGCGGGCCCTCCCAATCCGTCACGACATCGACTATCTAGAGCCCAACCCCGTGTTCCGGCCGCACATGGCCCGGCCAGCTTTCGACCAGGAGAATCCCATGCGCGAGTACCTGAAATTCTACATCAACGGCGAATGGGTCGACCCGGTGACCCCGCGCACACTGGACGTGCAGAACCCGGCCACCGAGGAAAGCTACGCGCGCATCTCGCTTGGCTCCAAGGCCGACGTCGACAAGGCCGTCGCCGCCGCCAAGGCCGCTTTCCCGGCCTTCGCCGCCACGACGAAGGAATACCGCGCCGACCTGCTCGACAAGATCATCGCGATCTACAGCAAGCGCCTTGGCGACATGGCGACAGCGGTGTCCGAGGAAATGGGCGCGCCGCTCTGGCTGGCGCAGGCGGCACAGGCCCCCTCCGGCCTTGGCCACCTGATGCAGGCCGCCAGCTATCTGCGCACATTCGAGTTCGAAGAGCGTCGCGGCAAGCACCTGATCCGCAAGGAACCGATCGGCGTCTGCGGCTTCATCACGCCGTGGAACTGGCCGCAGAACCAGATCGCCTGCAAGGTCGCCCCCGCCATCGCCGCCGGCTGCACCATGGTGCTGAAGCCGTCCGAGATCGCGCCGATCGACGCCATCATCTTCGCCGAGATCATGCATGAAGCGGGCGTGCCGAAAGGCGTCTTCAACCTCGTCAATGGCGATGGACCCGGCGTCGGCGCAGCGCTCTCCGCGCACCCGGATGTCGACATGATGTCGTTCACCGGATCCACCCGCGCCGGCGTGCTGGTCGCTCAGGCCGCGGCCCCGACCGTGAAACGTGTCGCGCAGGAACTTGGCGGCAAGTCGGCCAACATCGTGCTCGACGATGCGGACCTCACCCGCGCCGTGAAGTCCGGCGTCATGCAGATGATGACCAACACGGGCCAGAGCTGCAACGCGCCCTCGCGCATGTTCATCCCGCGCGCCAAGAACGACGAGGCGAAAGCCATCGCCAAAGCGACAGCGGAAGCGGTGAAGGTGCAGGACCCGGCGACGGCAGAGAAGGGCGCCATCGGCCCCGTCGTGTCCGAAGCTCAGTGGAACAAGATCCAGGGCCTCATCAAGAAGGGCATCGAGGAAGGCGCGACGCTGGTCGCCGGCGGCCTCGGCCGTCCCGATGGCCTCAACCGCGGCTACTATGTGAAGCCCACAGTGTTCGCCGACGTGCGCAACGACATGACGATTGCGGTCGAGGAAATCTTCGGGCCCGTGCTCTGCATGATCCCGTACGACACGGAAGAGCAGGCGATCGCCATGGCCAATGACACGGTCTATGGCCTCTCCGGCTACGTCCAGGGCGAGCAGGAACACGCGCAGAAAGTCGCGCGCCAGCTGCGCACCGGCATGGTCCACGTCAACGGCGCCGGCTCCGACCAGACCATGCCCTTCGGCGGCTTCAAGCAGTCGGGCAATGGCCGCGAGTGGGGCGTGGAAGGCATCCACGAATTCCTCGAGACCAAGTCGGTCTTCGGCTTCGCCACCGCTTAGCGCCGGGCGGTCTGCAGCCTGACAAAAAAACAGGCCGGTCCGCCGACGCGGGCCGGCCTGCTCATTTGCGGTTCAGGTTTGCCTTCCTATCTGAAAGGGTGTGGGATCACGCCTGAGGAGATTTCGAATGTTCAGGTCCAGGTTCAGACAAATCCTTGCGGCTGGCGTGGTTGCGGCGACCACGCTTGTGGCGGCCTGCTCCAGCGGCCCCACACCCTACCAGCCGGCTGCCGGCTATGACCGCGGCTATTCCGAACAGAAGATCGAATCCGAGCGTTACCGGATCTCGTTCAAGGGAAATTCCCTCACGGGCCGCGAGACGGTCGAAAACTATCTTCTCTACCGCGCCGCCGAACTGACGCTGCAGTCCGGCTTCGACACCTTCACCATCGTCAGCCGCGACACCGACAAGGACAGCGACATCCGCCGCACCGGCGGGTTTTCGCGATTCTCCTACATGTATTTCTCGCCCCGCTGGGGCTGGGTGCACGGCTGGGACCCGTTCTTCACCACGCCCGCCCGCTATGACGAGGTGACGCGCTACGAAGCCTTTGCGGAGATCGTGATGAGCCGCGGGCCCAAGGGCTCTGATGCGAACGCCTTCGACGCGCGGCAGGTCTCGCAAAATCTCGCCGCCTCAATTCAGCGGCCTGTCTCATAACCGTCGCACGCGCGTAAACGACCCCGCAACCTCGCTTGCATAGACTGCACGGCATGACGCCGGCGGTTTCGATCATCATACCGACCTTCCGCAGGCCTGCGCGCGCGCTGGCGGCGGCCCAGTCCGCAATCGCACAGACATGCAGCACTACCTTCGAGATTGTGCTGGTCGACAATGATCCTGCGGGCTCGGCCATGGGGCCGCTGCGGGCGCTCACCGATCCGCGGGTCACGGTCGTGCACGAACCGGGCGCTGGCGTGGCGAACGCGCGTAATGCCGGGCTGCGCGTGGCGCGCGGCGACATGATTGCCTTTCTCGACGATGACGAGATCGCGCCGCCCGCCTGGCTCGGCGCCCTGCTGCGCGTCCAGAAGCTGAACGGCGCCGATGTGGTGTTCGGCCCCGTGCGCACGAAGCTGTCCGAACCGCCAAGCGACCACGGCGACTATTTCGAAGCGTTCTTCGCCCGCGAGCCCCATCACGCCGAGGGCCTGATCCGCACCTACTATGGCTGTGGCTGCAGCCTACTGCGCCGCGCCGCGCTGCCATCGCCTGAGCCCTTCTCGGCGACCCGCAACGAGATCGGCGGCGAGGACGACCTCCTGTTCCAGACAATGGAAGCCAATGGCGCAACCTTCGCCTGGGCGCCGGAAGCGTGGGTGTGGGAAACGCCTGAAGCCTCGCGCGTCACGCTGGCCTACACGCTGCGTCGCGCTTTCGCCTACGGGCAGGGGCCTGCGACGAAGGCCTGGACCGGACCAAGGCGCGACGTACCGGCCGTTGTGTTCTGGATGGCGGTGGGCGCAGCCCAGACGATCGTCTATGGCGCAGCCGCGTTCGGGAGTTGTGTCGCCAGGACGCAGCGACGCGCGTTCGCCTACCGGAAATTCGTCGAAGGCGTTGGCAAGCTGATGTGGTTTCCGGTCATCAAGCCGCGCTTCTATGGCGCGGCAAAGCTGCCGAAAGCAAAACCGGCGACCGCCTGATCGTCAGGCGCACTCTGCGCCGGCGCAGGCATCTGTCTCGATTTCCACCGTCGCGTGACCGATGCCGTGCGCCTCGCTGAGGCGGGCCTTGATGCGCGCGATGACCTCCGGGCCGCTCGCTGTCTCCTTGATGCGCGCATGCAGCGTCATCATCGAGCGGCGGCCGTCCAGCGACCAGAGATGGGCATGGTGGATGTCGGTGACGCCTTCAACGTGATCGGTGAGGTCGTGGATCACATGGTGCAGATCGACACCCGCAGGCGCGCCCTCCAGCAGGATGTGCGCGCTCTGCGCTGTCACGCTCCAGGCCGACCGCAGGATGATCAGCGCGACGAGAACGGAGAGGATCGGGTCGGCGGCTGTCCAGCCCGTGGTCATGATGATAACGGCGGCGATGATCGCCGCGAGCGAGCCGAGCAGGTCGCCGGCGACATGCAGCAGCGCGCCACGCACGTTGAGATTGTTGCGGTCGGCGCCATGCAGCACAGCGAATGACATCAGGTTCACGATCAGTCCGCCGACCGCGATCCACAGCATCAGGCCTGACGTGATCGGATGCGGATCGTTGAGCCGCACGATCGCTTCGTAGACGATCCAGGCAGCGACGAGGAACAGCGCCATTCCGTTGACGAAGGCCGCGAGCACCGGAAAGCGGCGAAACCCGAATGTCCGTTGCAGTGTCGCCGGACGCCGCGCCATGCGGAAGCCGATCCATGCCAGCGCCAGCGCCCCGAAGTCGGACAGCATGTGGCCGGCATCGGCGAGCAGGGCGAGCGAACCGGAGACGATCCCACCCCCAAGCTCGACGACCATGAACCCGCCCGTCAGGAGCGCCGCGATGCCGATGCGGGATGCGTTGTTCTCGTCGCCACCATGGTGGTGATCGTGTGCGTGGTCATGGCCGTGGTCATGCGCAGGAGAAGACGCGTGCGTGTGACCGCCAAGGGCATGATCGTGAGCCATGATCTTCCCCTAGGCAGCGCCGGGGCCGAAATCAAATGAATACAGCCCAATGGTATGAAGGTTGGAACACTGTCACGCCGGCTGGGTCAGATTGGTCGCGTCAATCATTGCCTGGGCGATTTCCTGCTCGCCCGAGACGATCATGTCGGCCCCGAAGCTCCGCAGGTGCTCGATCTCCGCATCGCTGTGGGAGCGCGCGAAAATGCGGATCCCGGGATTGAGCTGGCGCGCGATCTCGACGATCCGGCCGGCCTCGAAACCATCAGGCACCGTGACATAGATCAGTTGGGCCGATTCGACCGCCGCGGCTTTCAGCACGTCGATGGCGACAGCGTTGCCCGCAACTGCCGGAATCCCCTCAGCATGGAGGCGCTCGACGATGTCCTGCTGACCCTCGATCACGGAGTAATCGACGCGCGCCTGGCGCAGGGCGACAGCGATCCGCGATCCGACGCGGCCATGCCCCACGATGATGGCGCGCCGGTGAGCGCCGGTCTTTGCCTGCTCGTGTTCGCCCACGGCCCTGGGCGCGAGCCTGTCCGCCAAAAGGAAGACAAGCGGGTTGAGCACGATCGATAGAATGGCGGCGCCGAGGATCAGGTCGCGGCCCTCTTCCGGCAGCATGCCGAGACCGACGCCCAGTCCGGCAAGGATAAAGGAGAACTCGCCGATCTGCGCGAGGCTGGCTGCGATCAGCGCGGAGGAATCGCGCGGCTGCCTGAACATGCTCGTGATCAGCAGGGCGGCGACGGACTTGCCGACAACAACAATCGCAAGCGCGCCAAGCAGCGGCCACGGGTCGCGCACCAGCGTCATCGGATCGAACAGCATCCCGACGGAGACGAAGAACAGCACAGCGAAGGCGTCGCGCAGCGGCAGCGTTTCGTTGGCGGCCTGCTGCGAAAGCTCACTTTCGCCCATGATCATGCCGGCGAAGAACGCGCCAAGAGCGAAGGAAACGCCAAAGAATTCGGATGCGCCAAGGGCCACGCCTAGCGCAATCGCCAGAACGCCGAGCCGGAACAGTTCACGCGAGCCAAGATGGACAACGCGATGCAGGATCCATGGAATCAGCCGCTTTCCCACCACCAGCATGATCGCGATGAATGCGCCGACCTTGCCAAGCGTCAGCAGCAGCGCCCAGCCGATCTCCTGAACCTGCGCCCAACCGAAGCCGCCCGCGTCCGCCATCTGGTCGCGGATGCCAGCCCAGGTCGGCAGCAGCACGAGGGCCAGCACCATCGCAAGGTCCTCGACGATGAGCCAGCCGACTGCGATCCTGCCCTTCTCCGTCTGCATGACGCGGCGTTCCTGCAGCGCACGCAACAGCACGACAGTGGAGGCGACCGAAAGGGCGAGGCCGAAGACGATCCCTGCCTCGAGCGTCCAGCCCATGAGGTTGCCCATGCCGACGCCCAGCAGGGTGGCGACGGCGATCTGGGCCAGCGCGCCGGGCAGGGCGATGGCGCGGACGGACAGAAGATCATTCAGCGAGAAATGCAGGCCGACGCCGAACATCAGCAGGATCACACCGATCTCGGCCAGTTCGGCCGCGAGGTTCGCGTCACCGACAAACCCTGGCGTGAACGGTCCGATAACGACGCCCGCAATGAGATAGCCGACCAGCGGAGACAACCGCAGACGCGACGCGATCATCCCGAACACGAAGGCCAGGCCGAGGCCAATGGTCAGAAGGGAGATCAGCGGTGTCCCGTGGGGCATCGTGCGGGGGTTTCCTCTCGCGGATGGATTGTCAGTGATCAGATAGGTTGGAGCATCGCGGATCGTATGCCGCGAAGCCATCAAATTCCAGATGATGCGGCATTCACGTGCCCATGTTGCGGTCAGGACGCAGCGATGGCTAAGGTCCGGAAATGAAGGACGATGCAATTCTGGTGGGCGATGCGGGGGGGACCAATGTCCGCTTCGCCATGGCGCATGTCGGCAGCGGGCGCGTCAGCGTGTCGGACATCTGGAAGCGACCCGGGGCTGGCTATCCTTCCTTCGAGGCCGCGCTCGATGCCTACCTGTCAGAGGTGAGGCCAGTGCTGGCCGGCGCTGCCTTCGGCTTTGCAGGCGTCGTGGCGGACGACAGCGTCGAGCTCCTCAATCGCGGCTGGACAGTCGATCTCGCAGCGGTCCGGGCCAGGCTCGGCCTCCATCGTATCGTCGCCGTGAATGACTTTTTTGCCATGGCTCGCTCCGCGCCGGAGCTGGCGCCGGACCATTTGCATCGGATCGCGCCTGGCCATCCTGATGTCCAGGGATCGATCGCCATCGGCGGTCCCGGCACGGGGTTTGGCATCGGCGTGCTGAGGTGGTCCGGGCAGGGCTGGATCGTCGTCGGCGGTGAAGGCGGACACCAGGCTTTCAGCCCGC
>JALHLR010000025.1 GCA_022844475.1 Hyphomonadaceae bacterium
GCCGCGCGTCCGGCGACCAGGGCGCCCGCGCCGGCAGCGCCGACACCGGCGACCGTCCCGGCGGCGGCGCCGGCGGAAAGCTGCGGGGCACCGGAGACCAGGCCGGCGGCGATGCGCGGGCAGAAGATGGCAAGGCCCATCAGGGTGAGGGCGCCCAGCACGACGGCGAAGGCCTGCTCGATGGTCATGTCGTCGGGCGAGAGCGCCGTCCGCAGGGTCGAGAACATGGTCGAACCGATGCCGATGACGACGGCGATCACCAGCACCTTGATGCCCGAAGAGATCACGTTGCCGAGGACACGCTCGGCGAGGAAGGTCGTCTGCTTCCAGAACGCGAAGGGGACGAGAACAAAGCCCGCCAGCGTCGTGAGCTTGAACTCGACGATCAGCACGAAGAGCTGGATCGACAGCACGAAGAAGGAGGCGATGACGATGATGCCGCCGAGGCATAGCAGGATCACTTCGGCGAGGTTGCCGAAGAACTCCAGCGGTCCCGGCGCGATGGTCCCGATGTGGTCGAACATTGGCTGCGAAGCGGCGAGGCCCTCGGCAGCGACGAGGCCCGGCTTGAGCAGGTCGGCGGGCGAGAAACTGGAGGCTGACGCGTTGAGCCCCAGCGTCGCGAAGCTGTCGAAGATGATCGTCGACAGCATGGCGAAGTTGCCGAAGATGAAGGCGAACGCGCCGACATACAGCGTCTTCTTCACCAGGCTCTGGATGATGTCGGTGTTCTGACCCCAGGCCCAGAATAGAGCCGCCAGCGTCACGTCGATGACGATGAGGATCGCGGCGAGCGAGGTGACATCACCCGAGATCAGGCCGAAGCCCGAGTCGATGTAGGCGATGAAGGTGTTCAGGAAGCCGTCGATGGCGGAAAAGTCGTTCATGTCATCCCCCGTTGGTCATGGCCTGTTGCGCGCTCAGTTCCACGGCGGCCGGTCGGGGTGCGCCGACTGCGCGCCCGAAAAGAAGTGCGCATGCTGCGCACGCGCCTGGGCAAGCGCTTCCATTTCGCGGGCGCGTTCGAGGGCTTCCGCGCGCGACTGCGCAACCAGCAGGGATTGCAGCCGCATGCTCTGCTGGACCTGAAAGGCGAGAAGCTCGTTGGTGGCCTGCTGGGCGGACAGGGCTCCGGTGGCGGTCGCACTGGCGTCGGAGAGGGCGGAGAGGATGCGCTCGTCCTCGCCAAGCTGCTCCATGATGCGCGCCTGCACCAGGAGAGAGGTCTGGAGAGCCGATCGCGTGTTGTCGAGCTGTTGCGCCGCGAGACGCGCGCGCGACGACACATCTGTATTGCGGTAGTCGCCGGTGTAGAGGTTCTCCAGCGCATCGCGGGTGTCGGAGACCTGCAGAGCGAGGCCGCGCGCCTCATTGATCAGGGCGTCGAGCTCGCCGAGCTTGGCCATCAAGTCGGGCGCAAACGTCCGGCCAAGACTTGTCAGGTTACGGGCGTCGTTCTCCAGCTGCCGGATCTGGTTGGTGATCTGGGTCACCTGGTTGCGGATCTGCTCCAGCGCTCGCGCCGCATTGAGCGCGTTCTGGATGAGGTTGGATGGGTCAAGGACGGTGAGCTGCGCCTGGGCCAGCGGGGTTATGACTGGGGCCAACGCAACGGAGCCCAGAAGCGCGCGGATAACAGCGTCGAGGGTTTTGCCGGTCATCAGACAGTCTCCAGAGTTTGGGATGAGGCGGAGGTGGATCGGGCGGTTTCGGATGCATCGATCGCGTCCAGCACCCAGCCGAGCTGCCGGGCGCGCAGGAATCGACGCCAGAAAGGTGTGTTCGACGGCTTGCGTTCGAGCGCTGTGATCACGGTGCGTGCTGCCGGATCCGAAGCCGCAGCGAAGGCGAGCGCGACCGGGCCGAGCGCCAGTTCGAACAGGCGGCGACCTTTTGGGCTGGCGTAGTAATAGTGCCGCTTGCGTTGAGCCGTCGCGATCAGGTCGATCTCGGTCTCGTTGAGACCGAAGCGCTCATAGGCCTGCCTCTGTTGGGGTTCGAAAGCCCTCTCGTTCGGCAGGTAGATGCGCGTCGGACAGGATTCGATCAGGGCGGGCGCGATCGCACTGTCAGCGATGTCGGCCAGGGATTGCGTGGCGAACACCACGGCGACATTCTTCTTGCGGAGCGTCTTCAGCCATTCCCGGATGCGCGCTGCGAAGATGGGCGAGTCGAGGAACAGCCAGGCCTCGTCGAGGATGAGCAGCGTCGGCTTGCCGTCGAAGCGTTCCTCGAGCCGGTCGAAGAGATGCAGCAGGGCTGGCGCCGCCGCCTTGGGGCGCGCCATGATCTCCTCCATTTCGAAGAGGACGACGTCAGAGAGTTCGAGACGGTCCTCTGCGCCGTCGAAGACACCGCCCATTGCGCCTTCCTGTGTGTAGGGGAGGAGCGCTGCCTGGACGGCGGCGTTCTGGACGAGCAGACGGAGGCCGGTGAGGTGACGTTGCTCGGGCGGGGCGGATTGCAGGCTCCCGAGCGCCGACCAGACCGGCTCCTTGATGTCGGGCGTGTCGGGCAGGCCCTCCTGCGCCAGGATCGTCATGATCCAACTGAGCGCGTCGGCGCGTCCCTGCGGGCTGTCGATGCGGGCGAGCGGCTGGAAGGCTGCAACGCCGTCGCCGCCAAGATCGATCGCGACGCCGCCCATGCCAAGCAGCGCCGCACGCGCCGAGCCGCCTTTGTCGAACACGAAGACCTTCGCGCCGGCGAAGCGGCGCCACTGCAGGGCGAGGAAGGAGAGCAGGACGGACTTACCCGCGCCGGTCGGTCCGACCACCATCGTATGCCCGACATCGCCGACATGAAGATCGAGCCGGAACGGGGTCGACCCATCCGTGCGAACGATGGCGAGGGGAGGGCCGCCCAGATGACGGTTGCGGGTATCGCCTGCCCAGGCCGTCGAGAGCGGCGCTACATGGGAAAGGTTGAGCGTCGAGACCATCGGGTGTCGGACATTGGCGTAAGGGTGGCCCGAGAGGCTCGAGAGCCAGGCTTCGACGGCGTTGAGCGTTTCGGCGATGGCGACGAAGCCGCGCGAGGCGATGATGCGTTCGGCGACCCTCAGCTTCTCGTCCGCTTCCGCTGCGCTGGCGCCCATGACAACCAGCGTCGACGTCAGATACCCGAACCCGATCAGCTCCGACCCGAGTTCCTGCAGCGCGTCGTCGACCTCTTCGGATTTTGCGATCGCGTCGGGGTTGGCGAAAGTCGCAGCCTCCTTGGTCAGCATCTCCTTGACCAGCGCGCCCATCGATTTGTGCTTGGAGAACCAGAGCCGCCGCCATTTGACGAGCTCGCGTTCGGATTCCTCCCGGTCGAGGCAGAGATAGCGGGTCATCCAGCGATAGGTCATGGCCGCTGCGTTGAGATCATCGAGCACGCCGGGATGCGTGAAGGGCGGAAAGCCCTTGATGGTCAGGACGCGCAGATGCCTGTCTCCGAGCTGTGGCGAGACGCCGCCGACCAGCGGCGCGTCGCACAGGCATCCGTCCAGGAAAGCCGAGGCTGCGGGAGCGCGAACCTGTGTGCGGCGGGGTGAGACCTGGCCCTTCAGATAGGTCAGCGTCTCGTCGTCGCTGAGGCGATCGAACTCGGCGACGATGCCTTCGAACATGCCGAAGGCCTGAGACACGCTGCGTTGGAAAGTTTCGAGCGCGTCGCGCGCGACACGCCGGTCGAGATGGGCGCGGTCGGCGTCGCGCGTGGACTTGTTGGATTTCGCAGCGGGCCTGGACGCGGCGCCGCCGTGCTTCGTGTGATCGACGTCGAAGAAGAAGGCAGATGCTTTGCGGCTGGAATCCGGCGCGGGGATCCATTGCAGCGTCAGATGGTGGATGGTCTCGAATTGCGTGTCCGTCTGCTCGAACGCGGCGGCGCGCTCGGAGTCGATCAGACGTGACAGATCATCCTCGAAGGCGCCGCCTGGGTAGTCGGTGATTTCGCGGCGATCGGCCTCGATATAGACCGCCCAGCCTCTGCCAAGACGGCGGAAGACGTTGTTGGCGCGCGCGGTGAAGGAGACGAGCTCTTCGGGTGTCGACGATCGGACGTCCGGTCCCCGGAAACGGGCGGTCGTGTGGAAAGACCCATCCTTGTTGAGAACGACGCCAGGCGCCACGAGCATCGCCCAGGGCAGGTAATCCTCGATGCGATTAGGCGTGTGGGCGTAGGGAGCGAAGCTGAGCATGTCTGGTTTCCCGTGTCTGTGTGTCCGGACGTGTCGCCGGTCAGTCCTCTAGGCGGTTGGGGATGCGCATGGCGCGTTGCAGGACTTCGACGGCATCGGGGTCTCTTCGGGCGAGGAGCACGCCCAGGATGTGCCCCGCGATGCCAATCAGCAGACCCGGCACGATCGCGCCGGCGAAGGCGACGATGGCGGCAAGCGTGCCGTTGAGGATGGCGTAGGACCGTGGCGCGCCGCCCATGAGGATGGGAGCGGTGAGCGCCTGACGGACCGGCGCCAGATAGCCTGGAACATCGCGGGGATCTCGCATCATGGTCTCCTAGGGGATGAGGGCGCCGCCGCCGCCAACGAGCGGCAGGAAGAAGCTCGCCGCGGCGAACGCGATCGCGAGGCCGAACAGGATCTGCAGCAGCTTCTTGAAGCCCTGACCGACGTCGCCGAAGGCGAGCGTCAGGCCCGTCGCGACGATGATCAGGATGGCGATGATCCGGGCGACCGGACCGGTGATCGAATCCATCACCGCCGTGAGCGGTCCTTCCCAGGGCATGCCGCCGCCGCCGGTCGCTGCGTGAGCCGCGCCGGTCAGCAGGAGCGCGGCGGCTCCAATTCCAGTCGCACGCAGACACGCGCGCGACACCGTTTGCAGTTTCATTTGTCTCTCCTGTTGCTTGGGTCATGCGCGTCACCCCCTCGCGCAGCGGGGTCCTGGCGCTGAGGCCTTACGGCCTTCGGCGCATAGATTTCGGGAATGCGCCGGCCAGCCGGGCCGCCGCGTTCGACAAAGACAACGAGGTCGATGGCTTCGGCGATGAGGGTGCGAGGCGGCGTCTCGCAGACTTCCATGGTGAGCTGCTCGAGCCGGGCGATCGCAGCCTGGGCGGAGTTGGCGTGCAAGGTCGCAATGCCGCCGGGATGTCCCGTATTCCAGGCCTTGAGGAGGTCGAGGGCTTCGGGCCCACGGACTTCGCCAACGATGATCCGGTCGGGACGCAGTCTGAGCGTGGACCTGACGAGATCGGACAGGGAGACGGACCCAGGTTGCGTGCGCAGCGCGACGACATCTTCAGCGGCGCACTGGAGTTCGCGCGTGTCTTCAAGAATGACGACCCGCTCCCCCAGGTGCGCGATTTCGTCGAGCAGCATGTTGGCGAGCGTCGTCTTGCCCGAGCCGGTGCCGCCCGCAACGATGATGTTGGCGCGCCGCGCCACGGCGCCGCGGAGTTCTGCGGCCTGCTCGACCGTCATGACGCCCGAGTCGACATAGTCGTTGAGCGTGAAAACCCTGCTCGCCGGCTTGCGGATAGCAAAGCATGGACCCCGCGAGACAGGGGGCAGGACACCCTCGAACCGTTCCCCGCGTGGCGGCAGCTCAGCCGAGACGATAGGCGTCTCGCGATTGGCTTCGGCGCCCGTCAGGGTTGCGACCAGCCGGATGACGCGCTCGGTTTCTGCAGCTTCGAGGCGGTGCGGTGTCGGGATGCGGCCCCTGCCGACCTGTTCGAGCCAGAGCCGGCCGTCCGGGTTGGCGATCACCTCGATGGTGTCGGGCGCATCGAGCATCGCGGCGATGGACGGCCCGAGCGCTGTCATCAGCATGGCGAGGCCGCGAACGGACTCCGGGGGTGACGTCGTCATTGGGTTGCTCCCTGCTGAAGAGAACCGGTGGCGTCATCGCGTTCGGGCTGGTTGTAGGTCTCCTGCAAGGTGGAGCGGCCGCCGGCGAGTTTGGCGATGACCACCGAGAGCATGTTGTTGAGCCGGTCGCGCCCGCGCGCGCTCCAACTCGTCCTGTCGGCTTCGGGAATCTCGGGCGTCACGCTGAGAAGGAAGCGCGTGGACTGGGCGCTGAGCTCGAACTGTGTTTCGAGATTGCGCTCAACTGCGGTGAGCCGGCGCGTGACCTGGCCGAGGCTCGCGATGATCGCCGCCTGCTGGGCGCCGCGGTCGGTCACCATCAGCTTGTGCACGATGGCGTCCTCGACAATGTCGGACACGCTGCGGGACTCGACCACGGCGACGCGTTTCAGCGTCTCGGCGATGTCGGGCGTAACGTAAGCGGTGATTTTGTAGCGGCTCATGGGTCAGTGTCCGGAAGGATCAAAGAGGTCGTCGTCGAAGCCGAACAGGGCGCGGGCCGGATCGGCGCCTTTGAGCACTTGTTCTTCAGGCGGTTCGGCGCGGGCGGGCGGGGCCGATTGCGCCGCCGCCGGCTGGGCGGGCGTGGTGAAGTCAAAGGACTTCTGGCTGGCGGCGGTGGCGGGCGGCCGGGGAGCGGGGCGGGTGGATGGGCGGGATGTTTGCGGGGTGGCGGCGGGAGCGGGCGGGGGAGGGGCGACGTGCCCGTCCCAGCTTGTCGGAACGCCAGGACCGCGCGTTGGCGGGACCACGACCGCCGGACGCAGTCGCGAGCGGAACGCCGGCTCTTCGAAATATCGCACCTTGCTTGCGCGGATCGGCGGCGAGCCGCCCATCAATACAAGGGCGTCCGAAGCGGGAAGTTGCATCACCTCGCCCGGCGTCAGCAGCGGACGCGGCACTTCCTGACGCGACACCATGGTGTGGCCGAGCCAGGGCGCCATGCGGGAGCCGGCATAGTTCATCTGGGAGCGGGTCTCGGTGGTGACGCCCAGCATGTCGGAGATGCGTTTGGCGGTGCGCTCGTCATTGCAGGCGAACGCGACGCGCACATGGGCGTTGTCGAGAATGGAGGAGTTCTCGCCATAGGCCTGCGCAATCTGGTTGAGCGATTGCGCGACGAGGCAGGCCTTGATGCCGTAGCCGCGGATGTAGGCGAGGGCGTGCTCGAAGAAGTCGAGCTTTCCAAGCTGGGGGAATTCGTCGAGCATCAGCAGCACGCGGCGTCCGGCGCCCTGACGTTGGCCGGCGATCTCCGTCAGCCGCTTGAGGATCTGATTGAGGACAAGCCTGAGCAGCGCCTTGAGGCGGGAGATCTCTTCGGGCGGAATGACAAGGTAGAGCGACACCGGGCGCGCGCCGGCAATGATGTCCTCGATGGAGAAGTCTGACACCTCGGTTGCGCGGGCCAGGATCGGATCGCGGTAGAGCACAAGATAGCCCAGGGCGGTCGACACGACGCCGGATCGTTCGGCTTCGGCCATGTCCAGCAGCTGTCGTGCGCCGGCGGCGACAACGGGGTGGGGCGCGCCACCCTTGATCGGTCGCGCCAGCATCTCCTCGAGCAGGTCGGCGACCGGACGCTGAGGGTCGGCAAGGAGTTCAGCGACGCGGGCAAGGGATTTCCGCTGCTCGGCATAAAGGGTCCAGAGGATGACCGCGACCAGGAGCTCGAAGGCGCGCAGCTGCCAGTGCGAGCGCTCGCGGAGCGATCCTTCCGGATCGACGAGCATATCGGCGAGGATCTGGGTGTCGCGTACTTCGGCATCGCCGCGGCGGATCTGCGTCAGCGGGTTGAAGCGATGTGCGCCTGCCTCGGTAGGCGCAAAGCGGAATACCGGACCAAAGGACGAGCGGAGCCCCGACGTGATCGTCCAGTTCTCGCCCTTGAGGTCGAGCGCGATATAGGAGTGGCGCCACACCAGGCCGGTCGGGAGGGACACGCCGACGCTCTTTCCGGTATTGGTGGGGGCGACGACGAGGACGTGGTCGGCGCCGTCATGGCGCAGGACGGACTTGCCCCACGCGCCGAGGATGACGCCGTCGCCGCGCGCGAGGCCGAGGCGTTTGACGTCGCGCCCGGTCGCCCAGCGAGCCGTGCCGTAAGTGTCGGATTCTTTTGCTTCCCGGGAACGCCACAGCGAGAAGCCGAACGCAGTCAGCACGGCGAAAGTAACGCCGGCGAGAAAGATCATCGCGCCGGCTTCGAAGACATCCCGCGCGTAGGCGTCGTAGTGGTACCACCACAACAGGAACTTCCAGGGTGCGTAGAAACGCACGCCCCACAGTATGGCGTCAGGTTGTCCCAGCTGTGGCTGATAGCCGAGCGCGTCAGCTGTCCATTGCGTTGCAACGATCGCGCTGGCGATGACCGCGCAGAGCACGGTGAGGATTTGGCCCCAGTAGATCCGTCCTGCACCCATCACGATGCTCCTTCATGCGGGAAGGTGAGGAGCGGAGTTGCGACGCCGATGATCTGGTTGATGTCGATCGGGCCGAGATAGCGTCCGTCGAAGGAGAGTGGGTGGGGGGCAAGGACCAGGACTTCGTCAGGCCCGAGAGAGCGGCATCCACGCCAGACGGGGAGCGCACGTCCATCGTTTGATCTGAGTCTGGCGGTCGCGACCTCGGCGCCGTTGATCGTGACCGACGCGCCGGTCCTGCAGACAACCTCGCCACCGACGGCTCGGAGCTGCTTCAGCAGGACCTTGCCTGCCGGCAGGGCGCCGTATGCATCCAGCGTCTCACGCGCCGATCCTTCCGGAGCGATCGCAATGAGATCGCCCTTGGCCGGGTGTCTTTGCGAGACGCCGTAAAGGCCGACTGGGACGCTTGTCGTAAAATTCCAGACGAGGGCGGGCGCCTGAGCGCCCAGCGAGAGAAGCCCGAGGGCGGCGCCCGTGAACGTGAAGAGAAGATAGGCGCCCCCACGGCGCCCATGTCGGCGCCCGCGTCCGCGCGGCGGCATGACCGCCGCGGTAGATTGGTGCTTGAGATGGTCTGCTTGCGTGCCCACGCTTGTCCCCTTGCGTGGACAACGAGGCGCAAGACCGCTGCCGGACCGGCGCCGAACAGAATTCGGATTTGGCGACCGGCGCCGAATTGCGTTCCGGGTTCGCCGAAGCCAATTCGGAAGCCGTCCCGCCCGCTGCCCAGCGGGTCGTCATGGTGTGCCGTTCTGGGGCGGATCGGGCGCGAGGCGTCTGGTCGGGCAACTGGTCGATCAGTCCTCATATTCGGTGTTATGTTGTTATTCGCTGTGCAGTGAATATGGACATTTCACCGAATATTCGGTATTTGGGCGTTATTCACTGCGCAGTGAATTATGCAGGTTTAGCGAATGTCTATCGAAAAGTCCCTGGAAAAACAGCAAATCCAGCTGCTTGTTGAAGCTCTCCAGTCATTGCCTGGCATAAAGGAGCTTCAGGTCGATCAGACCCGGCAGGGCGGCGTCTGGACCGACGCCATTATCACCATCAAACCCTTTGGGGGTAAGCCGGTTGTCCTGCTTGTCGAGGCCAAGAGCCGATCGCTGTTTCCTCGCGACGTCCGCGACATTGTATGGACATTGCCGGGCGACAAACGCTTCCAGGTCGCCAATCCTCCGATCGCTCTTCTCGAAGCCTATTCGCTGTCGCAGGGCGCGAAGGAGATGCTGACCCAGAACAATGTCGGATACTTCGACAGCGGCGGAAGCCTCTTCATTCCTGCGCCCGGTTTCTACGTCCTGGTCGATAAGCCGGAGCCGAAACCCATCGAGAAGAAGAACCGGACGATGTTCCGGGGCAAGCGCGCGCAGGTCATGCACGCCATGCTTCAGCGCCATGGTCAGTGGGTCAGCCTCAAGGACATCGCTGAAGAAGCCAACGTTGCCCCGGCCACGGCATCGGATGCCATGTCGATGCTCGACCTGTTTGACTGGGTTTCGTCACGGGGAAACGGTCCATCAAAAGAGCGCTGTCTGAAACAGCCGGGCGCGTTGCTTGATGCTTGGGTGGTGCAAACGAGGACGGGTCGGCCGCCCCTCTATCGCGGCTACTACGTTCCCCTCGTCGACTCCGAGGAACTCGCACTCAATGTCAGCAACGCCACGAAGAACCTGCGTGTAAAGTGCGTTCTCACGGGCGAGATCGCTGGGCAGCACTATGCTCCCCACCTCTCAACGATCTCTACGGTCAGATGCCGTGTGCAAGCGGGCGCACGCGAAAAAGTGGCTCATTTCCTCCAAGCAGAGCCTGTGCCCTCGGGAGCGAATCTTCAGATCCTGGAGTCGCGCGAGGACGGTGATTTTCTGTTCGGAGAAAATAAGGATGGTCTCGCACTCGCGAGTCCCGTTATCGCGTATCTCGATCTGATCCGAGCGCCGGGCAGGGCGGCGGAATTGGCCAATCACCTGCGCCGGGAAGTGTTGGGATACTGATGCTGAAGCCGAAGACGATCGAAGGGTACGACCCCGCGGTAACGGACCTATGTGAGCGTGTCCTGGTGACGGTGCTTCGCGACTTGGGTCCTTGGAAAGACTCCATGTATCTCGTGGGTGGTCTCGTTCCGCGTTACCTCGTTTCGGGTAAGCCGGCACCCACACGAGCCCATGCTGGCACGGGAGACATCGACGTTGCGATCAAGCTCGAGATGCTCGCCCAGACGGAAGCTTACAAAACACTCGAAGAAAACCTCAAAAAGATCGGGTTCACGCAACGCCTGAACGAGAACAAGAACATTGATAAATGGGGGTGGTGCCTCAAGGAGGGCAAAACCGTCATCGAACTCGAGCTGCTCGCAGAGGATCCGGGCGTAAAGGGCGTGAAGGTAAGGCCCCTGCCAACAGAGCGCGGAATTTCTGCGTTGAACATTCCTCATATCTCGATGGTGTTCGACGAGCACGACAGTCGCAAGATTGCCGTGCAACTGATTGGCGACGGCGGCATGGCTACGGAGACCATTCGCCATGCTAACCTCGTGTGCTTCCTTTGCCTCAAGGCGTTCGCCTATGACCATCGTCGGTTGGGCAAGGACGTCCATGACATCCTCTATTGCCTTGAGTTCGCGCCAGGCGGCGTGGACGCGGCCTCTGGAAAGTTTGTGTCGGCGCTCCACGGCAAGCACGGAACGACCGTAAAATCAGCGCTTCGCATTCTGCGCGACCGCTTCCACACGGACAAATACTCGAAGGGGTTCGAGAAGGACGGCCCGGTAGCCGTCGCCAAATTCGAGCTGGGTGAAGATGGCGATAAAGACGCACGCATCCTGAGGCAGCGTAACGCGGCCGCGCTGATCGAGCGCCTTCTCAAGAAAATCGATGGTTAGGCCGGCTGACCATCGTCAGTAGAAAGCGCGTCGCTCTGCGCATTCTACTTAACCGCTTCAACCAACAAGTTGAAATTTGTTTCGGCATCTCCACCAAGCGCATCAAGACGCTCGCGAAATGCATTCCACGCCGTCATGTCGCCTCCACAGAATCTGACCACATAGTCAGACCGTCCGGCGATGCGATGGGCTTCGACGATCTCAGGTGCGGCTTCGACAAGGCGGCTGAATTCGCGCGTCAGCTCAGGCGTTACATGCCGGAAGCGGATATCGGCCCACCCTTCTAGACGAGCGCCCAGACCCGACCGCGCGACGACTGCGCGATAGCCGACGATGTAACCGTTCTGTTCGAGGCGCCGCACTCGCATATGGCACGTGCTTGGTGCAACACCCACGCGTCGCGCGAGGTCCTTGTTCTGCAAGTCTGCGTCCTGCGTCAGTAGCGAAAGGATGCGGTGGTCAGTTTCATCAAGACGGATGCGCGCTCTGGACATGAGATCAGCGTCCGGCAGTGCTGAAAGAAAAAATATCAGGGGCGGGGTAGGGGATCGCCGCCGACGCGCGGCTATCGGGTCGAGGCGGCGCGACCCCAAAACCCCCAAGCCGCCTCAATGCCAATGACCATCCGATGACCTGACGACTCTCTCGCATGGTCCCTGGACGTCGCCGCTGAAAGGCGGCGACGTCCGTTTTCCCTCGCGCGTTCAGGCGAACACGCGCGCCTCGCGTCCTACCGTTTACGCCTTGCACATTCCCCCCTTTCGCTACGCCTCGCCCGATTCCTCCAGAAGAAGCCGGGCAATAGCGTCGACCCTGACAAGACGCGTTCGATGATAGTCCCGCAGCCGCAACCGCAGGTCACCTGCATTTCTGTTGGCCCACAATTCAACCCAGCCTTCCAGCTCATGGTCGGCGCCGGTAAATATCCGGGGCTCGTACCGGCGGGCCGCATACAGCTGATCATTGAGGGATAAGATTGTTTCCGCCAGAGCGCCATTCGGTTGGGCGGCAGCGATGTCGCCGATCAGAGCCGTAAGATCCGACGCATATGATCCCGCAAGTAGCAGGGGCCGAATTGATACTGCCTTCGGCCGACGTGATCTGCTCGCGCGCTCAAGACAGAGATGTACGAGAGCGCTTGAGAGCTCATACAAGTGTTCCAGCCGACGCGCGGATGTCGTCGCGACCACGTAACCCTGATGAGGCGCCAGGCGAACGAGGCGCTCCGCATGCAGTCGCGCCAACGCCTCCCGTACGGGTGTCACGCTCATGCGCAATCGATCACCAAGAATCCGTATGTCCAACGGTCCGACCGGAATCGAGCCGCTCAGAATATCAATTTTCAATCGCTGGTATGCGCGCTCCCACGCTGACGCATCTGCCATCGTTCTCGCCTGACCAAGAGTCGGATCGCATTGTTGACGGTTGAACGGCAGATAGCCTCCTCCAGGACGTCGCGAATCGCACATCAGCGTTCAGCTTGGCGCCGCAAAAACCCCAAGTCGTCGTCATTCCGAGGACGAGAGCCGGACAATTTCCGGTTAGAGTCGTAAACTGGGACGGTTCTCTCGTCGCAGGTTTAGCCGTTGTGGGGCGGTTTTTGCGCAGTCGGGTTGGAGCGGATGACGGCGATCCTCGATCGCAACCTTTGGACGGCGTTCGGTCGTACCTTGGACGCGCATATCCTTGTCCGTGTCGTGGCTTCGCTCGTCCTTGCCGCCATCGTCGCGGTCTCCGCGGCGCTTGCTCCCATGTTCCTCGCGCAAATCGTTGACGGGCTTTCAGCTGGCAAAGTCGATCAGAGCGTCTTCGGTCTCGTTGTCGCGTATTTGGCTGCGCTCTGCGTTGGGAGGCTCCTGGGCCAGGTTCAATCATTTCACTACGCTCGCAGCGATCAGGCGCTTCAACGCCGTGTAAGCCAGCTGACCTTTGACCAGCTCATACGCCTTCCGATGAGCTTCCATCTGAGCGCCAGTCCGGGCGCCCTAGTCCAGATTCACAGTCACGCCTTGCAGGGCGTTCGGATGGTGCTCTCGCTAGCGTGTGCGACCCTGTTTCCGGTGATCGTGCAGATGATGGTGATCCTCTGGATCGTCAGCAACCATTTCGACCTGAAGATCTGGATCGTCGTCACTGCGACGATCGCGGCGTATCTCGGAGTTTTCGCCTGGGCTGTGCACCACACCAGTGGCCCGATCAATCAAGCCCTTCGTCGGCAGGTCGAAGCATCGGGCCTTCTCTCGGAAGGCCTCGCAAATGTAGAGACCATCAAGAACTGCACAGCCGAACAACGTATCGGCCTGAGCTTCGCACGAGCTGCCTGCGAGGTTGAGGAAGGATGGCGAGCGGCACTCCTTCGCAGGCTTGAGACGGGAATGGCGGCGGCAGCCGTCTTTCTCGCCAGCATGACCTGCGCGATTTGGCTTGGTCTCGACGGAGTACGGAACGGGCAGGTATCGGCAGGCAGCTTCCTGCTGCTGATCACTTACATGCTCCAGGTCATCGGACCACTTGAGATGACTGGCTACGCCGTACGCGATCTTACGCAAGGCGCGGCCTACCTATCCGGCTGGACGGGGCTTTTCGCGGAGCGGGCCGAACAAGCTCTCGCAGATCCCACTGCAACAGTCGTGTCGCATTCTCGCGGCGGTCCTCCTGCGATCAGCTTTGAAAGCGTCTCACTCTCGTACGGTGGAGGCAAGCAAGTCCTCGACGAGGTGGCGTTTTCAATCGCTCCCGGAACAGCCGTAGCTATCGTCGGTGCAACAGGGGAAGGGAAGACTTCGCTGCTCCGTATTCTTCAGAAGCACGTGCTGCCGGATTCCGGCCGCGTGCGGATCGACAACGTTCTCCTGCCGAACATTGAACTGCCGGCGCTGAGACGCCGCATCGCGGTCGTCTCGCAAGAGGTTACGCTCTTCAACGCCTCGCTGCGGTACAACCTTCTGCTTGGGAATCCATCATCGACTGAAGACGACATTCTTCGCGTCCTTCGCCTAACCCGGCTGGATCAGACGGTGGCAGGGCTCGGGGAAGGCCTGGATACGCTTGTCGGCGACCGCGGGTTCAAGCTGTCAGGTGGCGAACGGCAGCGGGTAGCGATTGCGAGGGCGTTGCTGCGAAATGGCGATATCCTGCTTCTCGACGAAGCCACTGCAGCCCTCGATGCTAAAACGGAAAAGGCCCTGTGCGACGATCTCATGTCCATGGCGATTGGTCGTACGACCGTGATCGTCACGCATCGTCTGGCGTTGGCCGCCATCGCGGCAAAGATTGTCGTCCTGCACAAGGGACGCGCGGTGGAGCAGGGCGAACATCATCAGCTGATTGCCGCGAGAGGTTTCTATTATCGGCTCTGGTCAACTCAACGGGTTCAAGAGTCCTGAATTTGTGCCGCAGCTGCCATAGAGAATTGGGAAGCACGACCGCATGTTGACGAATCACACCCAAAAACTTCCCGTCATGGCCGACGATTTGCTTTGGGCGCGCTCGTCAGGGCGCGGAGGGGGATCGATGTCGGAGGCGCTGGCAGGTACGCCAATGCGGTTGGAGAAGCCCACGTCCAGTGTTCGAGTTGGCGTCTGAATGCGCAGCTCTTACTGGACGTTTATCGAAGCGTGTGACGAAACGCAGTCGATCCGATCCGTGAAGGATCTCGTCGGCGTAACCATGCGCGGCCTCGGGGTCGACGGTTTCGCCATCGTCACTCACGGCCGGATTGAGGACCTCCGTAGCCTTGGCGTGTTGCTGCATAACTGGCCGGTCGAGGCCGTCGAATGGATGTTTGCGCATCAGCTGGATTGCTCACCAAGCCCGCTGTTCGATGCTGTCGAAAAGAAGGCGGGGCCGGTCTATTGGCCACGGCACAATGCGCGGCGGGACGCTATCAGAAGGCCGGAGCGACACTGGTTTGACCAGCTGCGTAAGCGCTCTGGTCAAAGCGAAGGTGTATCGCAAGCGCTCAAGTCCGTAATCGTCGGCGCCTCGTGCTCTCTGACGTCGGCGGATCGGCTCGACCTGGACCGCGTCCGGCTCTGCATGCGGATAGGGAACTACGCTTATCAGCAAATCCTGGAACTGCAGAAACCGAGGCTGGGTGAAGCCGAACAGCTTACCGCGCGGGAGCACGAGCTTCTCTATCGTGCAACAATCTTTGGGGAGCGGCCTGCCGACGTTGCAAGTCAGGTCGACGTCAAGATCTCGACGGTTCGCACGCTCCGCCAGAAGGCCAGTGTCCGCCTGGACGCAGGAAGCCAGGAGCAGGCGGCCTGGCGAATGGTCGAGACCGGTCAGCTCTTTCGGGCGGGCCGCAAGACCCGCCCCCGGGGGCGCTAGATCGCCCTTCTGCGCGATGGAAGCTTTGCGGGCCATGAGTCGCGCCGCAGTCTTCGACAGTTTTTTGAATTGTCGAGGTAGGGAAAGCGTCTGCTCGCGCGGCTAATCCAGCGTCACAGTTTTTTGCGAGGGCGGGATGCAGCGGAACAGGGATCGGAAAAAAAGCGGTGTTGGCGCTTTCAGAGCGGCCTTGCTGGCGGCAACGCCTCTCGCCGTCACTCTGTTGGTGACGCCTGCGGCCTGGGCGCAGACGCAGAGCTATGTGTTCAACATCGATAGCCAGCCACTTTCGTCGGCTCTGTTGGCTTTGGGCCGGCAAGCAGGCCTATCCGTGCTGGCGCCCACCGCGCTCGTCGAAGGCAAGCGCGGACCAGAAATCAGAGGGCAGATGAGCGCGGAAGGGGCGCTCGACCGGCTTCTGCAGGGGTCGGGCCTTGGCTACGTGTTCGTACAGTCGAACGCGGTGAAGATTGTCGCCAAGGATGGAACGCAAACGGCGCCCTTGCCGACGAGTGTTCCTGCATCTGATGAAGCCAGCGACAGGGTTGTGGTGACGGGTACGAACATCCGCGGCGCGCAACCAACTTCCTCATCGGTCGACATATATACGCGCGAGGATATTGCACGAACAGGCGCGACCACCACGGAGCAGTTTGTCGGCAAGCTTCCGCAGAACCAGGCCACGTACTCCCAGTTCGCTCCAGCAGCGACGACCGTTCTCAACTTGGATGCCATCACCTCTGTGGACCTTCGCGGGCTTGGTGTCGGAACAACGCTCACGCTCCTCAACGGACGTCGCGTTTCGCTCTCGAACGGAGGGCAGAGCGCTGACGTGTCGATGATTCCTGCGTCTGCTCTCGAGCGGGTCGAAGTTCTGACGGACGGAGCTTCGGCGATCTACGGCTCGGATGCCATCGGCGGAGTAATCAACTTCATTCTCCGTGATGACTTCGAAGGCGCCGAAACACGGTTGTCCTACGGCGGCGTCACGAGCGGCGGCCTACGGCAGGCAGATGCAAGTCAAACCTTCGGCGCCAGATGGGAAGGAGGGCGCGGTCTCGCTTCCTACAATTTCCACGCCGCTTCGGCGCTGGAGACATCGGACAGAGCTTACGCGGCTGGATCAGGGCCAGGGACTTTGACGCCGACAGATACGCGGCACCATGTCTTCCTGACCGGCGAACAGGCTGTCGGCGAACGCCTTACTTTGAGTGCAGATTTTGGACAGAGCTGGAGGAAGGTGAAGAACAATTACTCCATTCTCCTGAGTCCGGTGCCAGCCGCTCACAGCTTCACCCACTACACGAGCCAGACCGACCAGACCTTTGGCGCGCTCGCTGCCGAATATGAAGTCACAGACGATCTCACCGCTGATTTCTCTGCCGCCTATTCCGAAGTCGACGTGGATGGCCTTGCCACCTTGGTCGAGCCCAATCTGGTCCCGCCGACGGCAACGAATGCCGATCTCGGCACGCGTAACTCCCAACTCGATGTGATGGCAAAATTGGGCGGGATACTCTTCGCGTTGCCCGGCGGGGACCTTCAATTTTCTGTCGGGCTCAACGTACTGGAGGAAGAATACAAGGGCCGAAGCCCCTTCACGAGCATTCAGAGCGCGGGTTCGCTTGGACGTCGCTCGACGTCTGCCTTCGCCGAGATCTGGGCGCCTCTGATCGGACCGGAACAACAGATTCCGTTCGTCAAAGCGTTCGCCCTCAGTCTGGCCGCGCGGTACACGGATTACGAAGACACCAGCGAGACCGCTATAAAACGAGACTTTGGTGATTCTACCGATCCGAAGATCGCCTTTGCGTGGGAGCCCGTCGACTCGCTTCGCTTCCGGGGCAGTTACGGAAGCTCTTTTCGCACGCCCTCGCTGACCCAGCTCGATAACACGGGCGGACTTCACTATCTCACAACCACGGCCATCGGGGGGCAGCCCTCGATTTATCTGGGCCTGACGGGATATGCAGATGCCGATCTCGCGCCTGAGACGGCGGACACCTACACGTTCGGTCTCGACTTTCAGCCCTTGTGGGACGAAGGCCTGCGCATTGCCGCCACCTACTACAGCATCGACTACACTGATCGCATCGAAGTAGCGCCAACTGGCGGGATCAACCCCTTCACGAGCCCGAACCTGCTGCCGGACGTGATGTATCGTCCGCCTTCAGCGGTATTTCTGGAGGAGGCGCTGCGAGCGACCCGACTGCTTTTCAACACAACAGGGGTCAATGTCACCGATCCCGCCGCAGGTGCGGCGGCGCTGTTCGCCCGCTCCGACGTTTGGGTCTACGATCGGCGGTTCAAGAATCTCGCGCTTTCCAGCCAGGAAGGCATCGACTTCACCGCATCAAAGCGGTTCTCGGCCGATTGGGGCGACCTCAATCTCGGTGCAAACGTTACCCACATCCTGAAGTACGAGAAGCGGCGATCGAGCGCCGGCGCCGTACTGCCTGCGACCGATGTTCCGGGGCAGCCGGCCAACTGGCGCGGTCGGGCCTTCGGCAGTCTCACAACGGGCGCCTTCAACGGCACGCTGAGCGTCAACTATGTTGACGACTACTCCAACCCGCAGGCGCCTGTTGGTCAGCAGCAAATCGAGAGCTGGACGACTGTCGATCTTGCGCTGACCTACGACCTCGACGGGGCAGGGGCTTCCACTGGGAAGTCGGGGACGCGGTTGAGCCTCAGCGTGCAGAATCTTTTCAACGAAGATCCACCAGAGGTCCGCACGGGTGCAGGCTCCAACCTCTTTCTTCCCGTTGGCTTCGACCCTTCCAACGCTAATCCACTTGGGACGCTCGTCGTCCTGGGGATCACTAAGACATGGTGAGTGGAGTGGCAGTCTGGAAACAGCACCGCATCCCTCGGCGAATAGCTCGGCCAAAAGTCTTCCCTTCGCGGAAGAATCTAGCCGCGATCTTGCTCATGTTGATGCTGGTGAGTTGCGAGGCAAGCGGTCGCCTTCCCGACAGGAGTGCTGCGATACCGCTAGAATCTTCCGCGGGCGCGATCTCCACCAGGGAGTTCGTCGAGGTCACCACGCTTTCAGGCCTACGCGTTTCTCCCAACCAACGGCTCGCCGTCGTGAAAGAGGAACGCCAAGAAGTGTCGTCAAGCGCGACGATCCTTACATGGCGGATAATCGACCTTCAGACCGCCGAAACGACGGCCATCATCGATGCGGGAGGTCCCTTCTGGAACAATAACGGTGGCATCGCGCGCGAGGCTCCAGTCTGGTCGCTTGACAGCGAGCGGATCTACTTCCGGAAAGTCGCGGGGGAGGAGGTTCAGGTCTGGGAGGCGCCGAGCAACGGGGGACAGCCACAGCAACTTACTCAAGAGGAAGCAGACATCGCCGCTTTTGAGGTTGGGCCTGACGACTCCATCACTTACGTAACGGCTGGGGCCACGCGGACCGACATTAAACTCGCCGAGATCGAAGAACACAGTCGTGGCGTCTTGATGGGCCCTGCGATCATCGCGGGCCTCCGTATTGAGCGCGGCTTCCCGTTCAACGGCCGCATGGCGACCTACCGATATCTTGAAGGTGCTGATGGGGGTCGCCGTGGAACGCTCCTGGCGAAGCGATATCCGCGGGTTATGAGATTGCCAGCCGGCCGAGGGCAAGCGATCCGGGTTTCAGAAGAAGCGGCGCGGAAGTTTCTGGTTGGAAAGAATATTCAGCTCGGCCCGACCGGATCCGCAGATATGCCGGTTGTCTCCGAGCACTCTGTTCAGAGCGACGACCTGATCGCAACTATGGACACGGGCGGCGAGCCGCGTCTCGTCCCTGCGACATCGGTTGGCGCAAAACGGCGTGTGTTCTGGGGCCGCGTCGGCGCCAGCGCAGCTCAACGTATTCAGTGTCTGGATCCACTCTGCATCAACGCCGACATGCTTCAGCTCGTCGGATGGAGATCTGGGCAGCGTGAATTGATCCTTCAGGCGGAGAGCCTCGGAGTGTCCCAGTTGCTTGTCTGGGACATCTCTTCAAACAAAGTCCGCGTCGCCATGGAGAAAAGCGGCGTCGTCGGTTCCGATGATTCTGGTACCGTTGGCGCATGCCGACTGGCGGGGGATCGTATCGTCTGCATCGCCTCCGCCTCAAACGAGCCGCCACACGTAGTCGCGATTGACTTGGCGTCTGGCCAGATCACCACACTGCACGACCCAAATCCTGGACTAACTCAGTTGAGGTTGGGTGATGCGATGCAAGTGCGGCTCGTCGACCGCTATGGGAATATCACAATCGGGCGTGTGATTCTGCCAAGAAGCCGAACTGAACAGCATCCCTTACCCTTGGTGATTACGTCCTATTCCTGCCGCGGCTTCTTGCTGGGCGGTTCTGGAAGGGACGTGCCCGAGCATGTCTTGGCTTCGCGCGGCTACGCGGCGGTTTGCGTCGATATGGGAGCCGGAACCGTACAGAAGGCTCCGGGTTTCAAGATGACATCTATCACCGGCGACAACAGCGCGCTCGACTTCGTGGAGGCGGCCGTCGATGTGCTGTCAGACGCAGGGATCGCGGATCCGAAGCGGGTCGCGATTTCCGGTTACAGCGCCTCTTCAACTTACACGACCTCGGCCTTGGCCCGATCCCGCAAATTCACGGCCGCGATTGTGACCACAGCCGGTTCGTTCGACGCCATCACCTGCTACCTGTCCGCAACCTACCGATCTTGCGAAACACTGGCGAAGCAAGAGGGCTTTGAGCGTCCGTACGATGCGCGGGAGGGTATTCTAAAAAACTCTCCGGCTTGGAACGCGGACAAAATCCGTACGCCGCTTTTGATGCAGCTTCCCGAGTCGGAATACCCGGAGATGATGCAGCTCTACGGCGCCCTGCTGGACTATGGCAGAGCTGTCGAGATGTATGTGTTCGCAGGCGCCTTTCACTACAAGAACGACCCAAAGCAACGACTGACCGTGTATGATCGGAATGTGGAGTGGATAGAGTTCTGGCTGAAGGGATTAGAGTCGTCGCACACGGACCTCGCCGATCAGTACGTGCGATGGCAGGAAATGAGGGAAGGGCGGTGCTCGCTTTCTGCAGGCGATCGAGGCGATGAAGATCCACCGTGGTTTTGTGCGCCGCGGCACTGATCTAACATCGGTACGCGGGCATCCCAGTCGTTGCGTAGCTAAGCCGACGGACAGGGAAAGAATTGGCCGTGAATGCGGATAATCAGGTCTTCGAGGAAGTGAGGAGTGATGAGTCCTCGGGTGCATGTCGAAACGGCGCCAAGCTTGATCATACCTACTCCTGCATTGAGAACTGAGCGGAAACCGGGAGCGTCTTCACTGTCGAGCGACACGACCAGCGCGTGACGCCAGGTGCGAGAGGAAGTCTTGCACCTGGCGCCGGCTGCAGATCAGCCCATCGCCTTCGGAATGTTCTCGCCGTCGCGTTTGAAGACGAGGTCTTCATAGTGAGTCACGAGCGGAGTGCCGCGTGTCTCTTTCGAAACCCGTCCGAGCTTGATCATTGTCTACTCCTGTTTTGAGGTGTCGCGGGGCTGCGACCGAGAGAGCGTGTCATGCGCGCTTATGGGTGTGAGAGAATATTTCCGGAATATTTTCGCATAGCACGAGAGTGCCGCGTCAACTCGAAATCAGCGACGCCATGATGCGAGCCAGGATTCGACCGCGATCAGATCCATCACTGTCCCCAGGCCTTCGCCCTGCAACAGATGCTCAGGCGTAAGCATGCTGGCGACTTTTCCGCGATCCAGAATGCCCCGGCTCATGCAGGCACCGTTCAGGACCAACTCGCGGATATAGCCGAGGTCTCCGACAACGCCGGCGATCGTGCTGTGATTGACGAAGCCCTTGTTGAATCTTTGCGCTACTGACTTTGGAAGGAGATCTCCGAACGCGTCTCGTTCAAGCGCGCGATCTTTTCCACCGGTCCCGAACACAAAGGTCGGCGTCCTCAAGGAAAGCTCTATCAACGGTTGTGAAATAAGAGGTTGGACGGCGTTGTGCGAAAGGACATGGCCGCGCGTTCCATGATAGTGTCGAAGAGCTAGAATGCTGCGCAACTGCTCCGCTTTTCCGTTTGGCAGGGCCCGCGCCTCGTTCAACCATGCTGATGACAGCGTGTCCTCCGGAAGCGCTGCAATGGCATCGGATGTCAGCGCCTGGTGATCACTAACCCTGGCTCTCGCCAACGACGCATCGGGATCCCAGCGTCGGCCGCCGGCCAATTTTAAAGCGGCGTCCTTCGCAAGGTACCAAAGCGAGGATTGAAGCAGCATGGCGGTGTCATAGGCGACATTCCAGGCGTCGCGCCCTAGACCCTTCAACCGGATATAGTCGGCAAATGCGTCGCCCGCGATCGACCGTTGCAAAAAAATGCCATCTCCGCCGTGTCCGCTGAAAACGCTCTGGGTGCCAGTGGCCTGGCAGACCGCGACAAGCAAGGCGTCCACGTCAGCGCCGAGAAGCTCCCGCGTTGGACGAGCAAGGCGAGGCCCGGAGACGGCCCCACGAAATCCCATGGCTTCTTGATTCAACTCTTGTTCAATCAAAGGAATGCCTGCGAAGGCTGCCGCTTCTCTCGCGTAGTTGAGCTCAGACGATTCATAACCTTCGCTGACAAGATGAAGACCGAACACAGGAAGCGTACGCGCCCGGCTGACGAGGCTGGCAACTATCGATGAGTCCAATCCGCCGGACATCCTAACCAGGATGGCCCCGCTAGATCGGGCCCACGCCTCAACGCAGCGCTCCGTCGTGGCGCGAAACTCGTCTCGCGCTGTGTCGTAGGATTGGTGATTCGGTTCGCCCGCAACTGCAACCGGGTTCCACATCCAGTTTCGCTCGGGCCTGCGGCCTGGCCGCCACGTCATGCGTTGACCAGGCAGCAGCTCGCTCAGTTCGGTAAGTCCAGTGCGCTCGTTGAGCTGGTAGCCAGACAGGAAAAATGCGCCCACCGATGCCCAGTCGATGGAAAGCTTCACATCGGAAAGGTCGGCGATGTCGTCAACGAAGGCACACAGAATGTCGACGCTACCTGCATGAGTAAAATAGCAGGCGGCCGCACCACATGGGTCTCGAAGGACGTGTAGAAGCGAAGCGTCGGTGCCGCGAACAAAGGCGACGTAGCTGCCCCAATATGCCGAGATGAGCTCTTGGCCGCCGGTGGCGACGATCCGCGCGCTCGAGTTAAGGTCCAGCCGGGCGATCGGATCAGGACGGTCCGAGTTGGTGCTGAAGAGCGTCCCGACAACGACGCCAGAGTTTCCCTCAAGAGTAACCAGGCGCAGGTCAGTGGTCGGTGGCTTCAGCGCCAGGACCACAAGGCCGGGTTGATTGAAGGCATTGATCCAGCCCGCTGGCCTAGTCTTCAGTTCGGCAATCCAACGCGATACCTGAGCGTTGCTATCGCCGTGCTCGGGATCCCAGGCGAATGCAATAAAGCGATCCAAAAGGGCCTGCGCGCAAGGGTCCTCTCCTTGCGAGAAGGAGAGCGGGTGTGTTCGCAGCTTACACCCGGCAGCGTCGCAGTTCGTCGTCGTTCCGATGACGACACGCGTGATTCAGTGTTAGCCGCGCGAGACAGCAAAAACCCTACCTGCCTTTGAGCGAAAATATGTTTTTCTCGAATCCATGCGGGTTTGAATTTTCTGACTTCGGATTCCGGCATATGTGACTCACCAATCGGATCGGCAGCTGGGCTGCGACAGGCTGGAGAGATGAGATGTCCTCCGACGCGATAAAACTCAGTCGCCAGGATCAGGCCGCCAACTGGTTTGCGGCGGAGCGGGCAGGCGTCATGCTCGTGGAGCAACGAGCCGAGTTCGACGCGTGGAAAGCCGACCCTCGCAACGTGGCCGCGCTCGAAGCCATGCGCGAGCTTTGGAATGATCTGGCGGTCCTTAAGGGCCGAGATCCGGCGCCTGCGAAGAGACCCGTATCGCGGTTCCTTCCCCTGGCAGCGGCCGTCGTCGTCTTTGTAGTCGGCGGACTCGCGGCTGCCAGCTTGATGTTAACTCCAACAGACACGCCGATCGTTACGGCAGATGGGCAGCAGAAAACGCAATCGATGCCGGACGGTAGCGTCGTTGCGGTCAACGTCGCATCCACCGTCAGCTACAAATTCACTGAAACACAGCGTCTCGTCACGCTTTCGGACGGAGAAGCGGCATTCTCCGTGAAGCCCGATCCCGACAAGCCCTTCGTGGTGCGAGTGGGGGATCTTGAGGTCCGGGCAGTCGGCACTTCATTCAATGTTCGGCGGAGAGACGGGGTACTCCAGGTCTCTGTCAGTGAGGGACAGGTCCAGCTTTGCCGGCTGACCAGTTCAGGGGAGTCGGTGGTCGCGAACGTCAGCGCGGGCCAGGTGCTGGAGATCCCGGCATCCATGCCTGCTGCCGCCAAGGCTCCGAGGCCTATGGCAATCCAGCCTTCACAGGTCGCCGAATGGCGGATGCGCGTCGTCACGTACGAGGACGCGACGGTCCGCGAGCTGGTTGAAGATTTCAACCGGTACTTCGAGCGGAAACTGTTGGTCGCCGCGCCGGAACTGCTTGATCGGCGGGTTACCGTCCGCCTCCAAGTGGAAAATCGCGAGGGCGCGATTGAGACGCTGGCCGCGTTGCTTGACGTGCGCGTTGAGAGGAAGAAGGAAGCTGACTCGTTGGTCAACTAGTCGCAGATCGCTCCAACAGTCCTCGAACGAGCATTACGGAGCTAGATGTCCACCTTCTCAGGCAGTCGTTTAACCAGGGATGCGTAGAGTTTCACAGGGTCGAGGTTCAACGCTTTCGCTATGGCATAAAACTCCAACACGTCGACACGGCGTTGGGAGCGTTCGATCAAAGAAATGAACTTTTGGTCTTTTCCGATCAACTCGCCAAGCTGCGTTTGATTGAGGTCAGCTCTTCGCCGTGCCGCGATGAGAATGGCCACGAGGTGCTTATGGGCACCGGTAAAAACCGATTTGGGCATAAAGGGCGTGCCGTTGCGAAACCGGCGGCCTAATTAAACCCAATTTTTGAGTACGCATTTTTTCCGTATTTGTGAGTCTCATATTTCAACGTCGTCGGGGAGCAGCCGCGCAACAGCCGAGAACAATGTGACTGGCGATACGCCGAGAGCTTTCGCAATAGCGTAGAATTCGAGAACGTCGACACGACGCTGAGATTTCTCAATAATCGATACGAACTTCTGGTCTTTGCCTAATCGCATGCCCAGTTGGGCCTGGCTTAGGCCGCTCCTCTTACGTGCGGCCTTGAGCACATCGACCATGTGCTTATGCGAGCCACCAAACACGGTCTTTGGCATCGTAGGGCCGAACCTCAGAATTCGGCCACCTAGATATACGCACTTTTCGCGTAGACATTTTTTCCGTATTCTCGCACTCTGTTCTGGGACAGTATTGCGTTGCCCGTTGGTTACGTTTGATGCGGGCCAACGTCGTCGCAAGACACATGCGATCGCAAACAACGGCCAGACTTGAGGCGCTGCTGTGAAAGACCACGGATCAAAGCTGCGCGCGGTGGACGAAGCCTTTCGGCGTCGTGAGGCGAAGCTTCGTGACATCGGTCGGCGCGTTGGCCAGCAGGACGTCGAAGATCTGTATCAGGACGCCTTTGTGAAGATCGTGGAGCGATCCCAGGCGGAAGACATACCCAAGCTTGACAACCTACTTCGGCACGTTGTCCGCTGCCTCACCATCGATCGGTCCCGGCTGAGGGATCGTCGCCAAACCTTCAATTCGGACGAAGCGGGGGACAACGCCGTGGACGCGGTTGCCAATCCGGAACGGCAGATAATCGGCTCTCAGCGGCTGAAGAGGGTGATGGCGGCAATCGAAGCGATGCCGCCGAAGCGCCGCGAGGTATTTCTGATGCATCGCGTGGACGAGCTGACTTACGCCCAGATTGCCCGCCGTCTCAACGTCAGCGCCAAGACTGTGGAAAAGCACTTTGCGCTAGCCATGCGCCAGCTCTCCGATACGGACGATTGAGCTAGTCGCTGCCTAGGTCTTCATCGGAATGATGACGATCCGAATGGAGTAACGAGGTAGGCTAGGACTATGGCCTCGTCGTCCAAATCTCCCAGACCGCCGCCCCACCGGCTCGCGCTCAGTAGCGACGTCTACTTTTGTGTCACAGAAGGTCAGGGAATCTTTCTGGACCTGAGGCGAGACGACTACAGCGCCATTCCGATCGTCTGCGATGCCGTCAATGCCGGAGAACCCGCCTCGGAAGCCGCGATCGATCGGGCCTTTGAGACCCATCGGCATGACTTGCTCGAAGCCCAACTCGTCGAGGAGGTTTCGCAGAACAAAGGCGATGTTCAGGCCTTCAAGGCTTTGGTGCGTCCGGAGCGGAACATCTTTCATCCCGATGATCAGCGCGCGTTTGGAATGGCTAAGCCCTTGGGGCAGTGCGTTCGGGTTGGCATCGCGGACGTCCTAGACTTCTTGCTGGCTTCATATCGCGCATCGAGGCTTCTCAAGAACCGGCACATCCACGGCATCGTCGGCGGCGTACGTCGCAGGAAGGCGAGTGCTGCCAATGGAGCCGGTGACGTGGACGCGCTTCGCAGGCAAACAGCGATCTATCGCAAGCTGAGGCCTTGGTATCCGCGCGGATACTTGTGCCTCTACGATGGCCTGGCGCTGATCGAATTCCTGGCGCGTCGCAAGTTGTTTCCGGCTTGGGTCTTCGGCGTTCAAGCGCAACCATTCGGAGCGCATTGCTGGGTGCAGCAGGGTGACGTCCTGTTGAACGAGTCGACCGAGTATGCCGGTCAGTTCACGCCGATAATGTCGGTATAAGGAAACGTCTTCGCCGCTACGGTAAAGGCTTCAAGTACCGGTACGGCTCCAGGTCATCTCGCATCGTAATGAACGTGTCGCCAATGATTGTCTTGATGTCTTTGACGAAGACGAGCGCCTCTTTCGAAAAGCTGCGTTTGGGGTCAAGAATTGAGAACCAGTCTTTGGCTTCGCCCAGATGTTGCAGTTCGGACATCGCATCGAACGTGGCGGCCTGGATAGCGCCAACCGGCATCTTCAACGTCTGGAGCATTTCGCGCGCTCCATCGAACCCCAGATGCAGGCGGGCAAGTGGGGGTGGATGTGTCCCTCGACCATACGGATCTACACCGTCATAATTTCGCTCAATGCGCTGCTGGAAGGCCCAGAACCATGTCAGAATGGCGCTCACGACAAAGCCGGCCTTTACACGAATTGCAGGGCTAAGGTCCTTTAGGACGATAGGGAGATAAGGGGAGGGCGCAAACGCACTCTGCACCAACGTCGCGGCGGAAAAACGATCGGCTTCCGCTTCGAGCGGCATTTGCCGCAAGTCTCCAGAGTCGTTCGGTGTTTCGCTCATCGCCCGGACGCCGAGATGGCGATCTGCAAAGTCGAGGTGACCCATGAACGCGTGCGCCAGTTCGTGCGTCCAAACGCCATCCATTGCGAGGCCAGTGAAGTAGAGCGCCGCCTGTTGGCGAGCCGGACAAAGAGGATGCGCTAACTCTGTTTGAAAGCGGATCGGCTCTGCTTCAGTCTTTCTGAAGAACCCATAGCCGGCGGGCTTCGTGCGGGCACTGACGCGCAGGGCGTCTTCCTTCGAGCAATCTCCGATCTCGCGAAAAAAACCCGGAGTGGCGAAAGCAAGAGAGAAGAGGTCAAGCATCTGAAATGCGACCGCATCGTATACCGCAAAGCAGAACTGACCTTGCTTTCGCGTGGCGAAAGCGTCGGCCGACGAACCCTCGACGTAGTGGCATTCACCATCAGCAAACACGTCACCGTTGCGGTTTGTGTAAGTCGCGAACGAATGCGCGCGGCCGCGCGCAGCAATCAGGCTCGGATAGAGGATGAGCTGGCCTATCGGGTCGTACGTTTCGATGACCGGCCCAAGCGAGGCGGCAAACGCCTTGAAGACTGCAGAGGGCGGTCGCTTCGGGCGACCTACGGTCTCTGGTTCCATCTTGATTTGCAGTACTCAGGAATGCCGTCGCGGACGAGAATTTCCGCCACTGTGCCGACAGGAACAAAGACAACGATCGCCGTGACGACATCGGCGACGACGCGCACGAGCTTCTCACGGGCCCCGGCCGATGAACCAGCGACTGCCCTCACGCGCTCACTGGAGCATATGGCATCCTGAAGTTCACCATTCTTCTCGGTGATCCAAGCATTGGCTTCAGCAATCAGCTTTTGAATACTCGGAGGGCGAGCCTGGAGACCGCCTCGGTCCTTCAAGATCGCTCGGCCGATCTCTACACGCAAATTATCTTCGCTCAGCGCTTGCAGTCGCGAAATCTCTTCGTCTGAAATCGTCATTCGCCGCTACGCCCAAGTTATGGTTTCAACAATGTTATGACCCAGAATAACGAAACGGCAAAGCGCTTCGGTCCTGCTGGCCACGAGATCGCGGCCAGGTTCGAATCCGATCTCAAGGCCACCAATCTGCGAAACGCGCCGCAGATCTCAGAACACGTGGAACGGTCGGTCATTTACGCTCACGCGCTGGCCGGCATGAAGCATGGTCTTTGCAATCACGAAGGTCGTCCATTTCTGGTGCGTTTCGATCTCGACGACGACCCCGAGCCTAATGGCGCCTGCGTCCGGAGGGGTGATCATTTCGATCTGCTGCTGACGCGCGGACTTCTCTACCAGCAATTGGAGTTATGCGGCTTCGTCGCTGCGCGACTGACGACAATGGGCCTCACGACTCCGGCAATCTTGGCAGAAGCGGGATCTGGGTTGCGTCTCACGCAGCTCGATCCCCCCATACTTACCTTCTCAACGATCATGCAGGACGTTTGGCCGGCCGAGCGAGAGCGATCGCAGTTCGGCGGCGATCTCTTCGAAACGGTGCTTAAGCTCGTCTGGGGGCATGAACTCGCGCATGCTCAGTTCGCTCACGCCGATTTTGTGCGAGAGTTTAGCCTCACGACGCTGAATGAGCGGTCGCGAAGCTTCCGGCCTGATCACGCCGAGACCTTGCGTGCACTAGAGATGCAGGCCGACTGGCATGCAGCGAGTTATCTGTGCAATGCAATCCTGGCCTCAGATCACCAGAACATGTCGGGTTTGCTGGCTTTGATCCCGATGGCTGGGGCCTTGCTTGGCCTAACTTGGCATGCTCTCGACAGCGCTGATCAAGACAGCGGCAGAACACATCCGGCTCCGCGCGAGCGTGCACGGCTTGCCTTGGTCGCCGTGGCCGCGACGTTGACGGAGAGGGGACGAAGGGACTTGGTCGTACCGCTGGCAGCCGGGATCGCTGATGCTTACGCAGACTTGCCACGGCTTGGGGCGCCATTCGACATGCTCGCAGACGTCGGAATAGACAGCGCATTGGCGGACGTTGCGAGCGCGCGACGGGAGATCCACGCCGCTTTGCACGATCTCGCTCCCGGTCTTTACGAGCGACGATATCGGTTTGTCGAACAAAGCAGAGCTGAGAGGATCGATAGGTCGTGAGGCGCCAGCGTCGCGGCGCGCTCCCTTGGGTCAAGCGGAAGGTCTGGGAGACGTCGGGCCGGCTCCAGAGGGCGATGCTAAAATAGGTCGCCCTGTGGCGGAGCGGGGGCTTTGGACTTTGGCTTGCGCGGGCGAGAGGCCACTGGCCACAATCAAGGATCAGATCTCCCCTCCAGGCCAAATCGGAGAGCGCCGCCATCGACGCGATCGCGCGGCATGCGCCCGCCACACTCCTTGTCGAACCATGCGCTCACAACTGTTCGGACGTATTCGCGGGCCTCAAGCAGGTTCATGAGTTCGTGCTGCGGAAGAGATGCGTTGCGGTTCGAAAGTCCGTGGCGGCCAAATGAGCGATTGTTGGCCGCCTTGGTGAACTCGGTTAGTTGGCCCTTCGTGGTAAACCCAGTTGTGTGAAGCTGGCCGATTGTTGTCCCGCACGCGCCCGCGATGTCCTCCAAGATTCGGTAGTACTCCGACCAGGACGGGGGACCGGCGACAACCAGTGCCGCTTGGACCGCGATCGGATTGCTGCTCATGAGCCCGACGCGGCTAGAGAGCGCATCGCGAAGAAGGGGTGTCCTTGCGGTTGTGACAAGGCGCGTACCGGGCGGGCGAGGTGTTGAGCCGAATGCTACGACTCTCGCCCCGCTATGCTCGCGGACGGCAATCGATACTGGTCGAACAGGTTTGAAGTTGCTGTCTGCGAGTACAGCGTAACCGTTTAGAGGCGAGAGAATTGCCGTTGCGATCCATTCCCCTTCGTCGGGCGAACGGGCGTCCAACACGGCGAGGCATCCCGCGCCCGTCACAAATGTCTCGGTCTTCGAGGCATCCACTACGCGGTCCCCAACGCCATCCTTCTTTCCGATGATGGAAGTGTGCACCGCCAAACCGGGGTAAACCCCTTCCGGATAAAGAATAGCGAACGAGTACAGGTCGTCTGCATGGCCGGTCACGTAGATCTTGACCGTGGCTTCTTCTGTCATGACGGGATGGTCTCGTTGTTGTTTCCGAACGGCGTGTGGCACGGTGAATATGGGAGCTGTCGGGCTCGGCTGCTATGTTGTCGTGGGGCCTTGCGGCCTCCGGGCCAGCGGCCCGGAAATGCCGTGTGCGCTAGCGGAAATCGCGGGTTTTCAAACGGATGGCTTCAAGCGACAGGTCGGGAACGTAGATGTCGCGCGGCTTTACCGACGGCGGTGTCTTCGAGCGACTGTCAGTTCCGGACCCGCCGGTGTGACCTTCATCACCGCGGCCATGGGGAAGTGGGAAGGCGGCGTCGCGGTCGCCGATGCCGGCAAGCTCATCAGATAGATCGTAGAGATGCCGGGCTACCAGATGGACCACGCCGCCTTCGCGCTGAATGCGGCCGTCGACGCGCAGCATGCGGCTGCCAAGGACGACGCGCCGGTTCTGCTCGAAGATCTTCGGCCAGATGACGAGGTTGGCGACGCCGGTCTCGTCCTCGATCGTGATGAACATCACGCCCTTCGCGGAGCCGGGCATTTGCCGCACCAGGATCAGGCCAGCCGTGCGCACCCAGCGGCCGTTGCCGAGGTCGCCGGCTTCGCGGCAGGTGACGATCTTCTGCTTTGTCAGATCTTCGCGCAGGAATGCCACCGGATGCTGCCGGAGCGTGAGGCCGACATGCCCGTAGTCCTCGACCACTTCGCCGCCGGCCGTCATCGGCTTGAGGGCGACACTGGGCTCGCTGGCTTCCGGTTGGAAGCCTGCCTCGCGCTTGTCGGCTGCCGCGAACAAGGGAAGGGGATCGTCACGCAGCGGTTTGATTGCCCAGAGTGCTTCGCGCCGGGCAAGGCCGAGGCTGTCGCGGAAGGCGTCTGCCTGCGCCAGACGGACCAGGCTGCCAGTCGGGGCGGATGCGCGGCGCCATAGATCGTCCACGCTGGCGTAGGCTTCCTCGCCGCGCGCCGCGATGATGCGGGCGGCATCGAGGTTGGCGAGGCCACGGGCCTGACGCATGCCGAGACGGACGGCGAGTGCGCCGTCGCTGGCGGGTTCGAGCGTGCAGTCCCAGTGCGAGGCGTTGACGCAGATCGGACGCACCTCGACGCCATGATCACGCGCATCACGAACGATCTGCGCAGGTGCGTAGAACCCCATGGGTTGCGCGTTGAGCAGGGCGGCGCAGAAGACCTCTGGATGATGGCACTTCATCCAGGACGACGCGTAGGCGATGAGCGCGAAGGACGCGGCGTGGCTTTCGGGGAAGCCGTAGGAACCGAACCCCTCCAGCTGGCTGAAGGTCCGCTCAGAGAAAGCCTGCGTGTAGCCACGCTCGACCATTCCGTTGACCAGCTTGTCTTTGAAGTGGCTGACGCCGCCGGTGAACTTGAAAGTCGCCATAGAGCGGCGGAGTTGGTCGGCCTCGCTAGCCGTGAAGCCTGCGCATTCAATCGCGACGCGCATCGCCTGTTCCTGAAAGAGCGGAACGCCAAGCGTCTTGCCGAGGACGCGCTCCAGCTCGGGCGTTGGATAAATGACAGGTTCCCTGCCTTCACGCCGGCGCAGATAGGGGTGGACCATGTCACCCTGGATCGGACCCGGCCGGACGATGGCGACCTCAATCACCAGGTCATAGAAGGTCCGCGGCTTAAGGCGCGGGAGCATTGCCATCTGCGCCCGGCTTTCGATCTGGAAGACGCCCAGCGTATCCGCCTTCCGGATCATGGCGTAGGTGCGCGGGTCTTCAGCCGGAATGGTTGAGAGGTCGAGGTCGATGCCTTTGTGCTCCTTCAGGAGATCGAACGAACGCTTCATGGCCGTTAGCATGCCGAGCGCGAGCACATCGACCTTCATGAACTTCAGAGCGTCGACGTCGTCCTTGTCCCACTCGATCACCTGCCGGTCTTTCATGGCCGCGGGCTCGATGGGAACGAGTTCGTCGAGGCGGTCCTGTGTGAGAACGAACCCGCCTGGATGCTGGGACAGATGGCGCGGTGTACCGATGAGCTGACGGGCGAGCACGAGCGCGAGGCGAAGGCGGCGGTCCTTGAGATTGAGGTTCAGGCCTGCGGCGTGCTTTTCCTCGACGCCGCCATCGCTCCAGGCCCAGATCTGGCTGGATAGACCGGCGATCATGTCCTCGGGCAGGCCCAGCGCCTTGCCGACGTCCCGCAAGGCGCCGCGCGCACGATAACGGATGACAGTCGAGCAGAGGGCCGAACGGTCGCGCCCGTAGGTGTCGTAGACCCACTGCATGACGATCTCGCGCCGCTCGTGCTCGAAGTCGACATCGATATCGGGCGGCTCCTTCCGCTCCTGGCTTACGAAGCGCTCGAACAAGAGGTCGTTGCGATCGGGGTCGATCGACGTGATGCCGAGGACGAAGCACACAGCGGAGTTGGCGGCCGAGCCGCGGCCCTGGCAGAGGATGTCGCGGCTGCGCGCGAAGCGGACGATGGAGTTCACGGTGAGAAAGTAGGGCGCGTAGCCGAGGCTCTCGATCAGGGTAAGCTCGTGGTTCAGTGTCGCTCGGACCTTGTCGGGGAGCCCTTCGGGATAACATTGCGCTGCGCCTTCCCACGTCAGCTGCTCCAGTGTCTGCTGGGGCGTCTTTCCGGGTTCGCTGACTTCGTCGGGATACTGATAGGCAAGCTCGTTGAGGGAGAAACGGCAGGCGTCGGCAATCTTGGCCGAACGCGCCAGCGCCTCCGCGTAGCGGGGAAACAGCCTGTGCATTTCAACAGGCGGCTTCAGATGACGATCCGCATAACGCTCACGCTTGAACCCCAGCTGGTCGATTGTGCATTTTTCGCGGACGCAGGTCATGACGTCCTGCAGGAGCCGGCGATCAGGCGAATGATAAAGGACGTCGTTGGTGACGACCGTTGGAACCCCGGCAGTGATTGCGAGCGCCTGTAGTTCATGGAGCCGAAGCTGATCGCGCGGACGCCGGCGCAGGGTCAGGGCGAGATGGGCGCGGTCGCCGAAGATATCTCGCATGCGCCGAAGGTTCTTGGCGCAAGTCTCATCCGGGGCGTCGGGCACGAGGATCGCAATCAACCCTTCTGCGTAATCGGGGAGATCACCCCAGTTCAGAACGCACTTTGCTTTGCCGCCGCGGCCTTTACCCAGCGACAGCAACCGGCATAGGCGGGCATAGGCGGCGCGGTTGGTTGGGTAGACGAGAATTGATGCGCCATCGTCCAGATCGAGGCGGCATCCAACGATCAGACGAACGCCCGTGACCTTTGCAGCTTCGTGCGCGCGTACGATGCCTGACAGCGTGTTGCGATCGGTGATTGCCAGCGTGTCGTGGCCAAGGAGTTTTGCCGCGGCGAACAACTCCTCAGCTGAACTGGCCCCGCGCAGGAATGAGAAGTGCGATGTGCATTGGAGTTCGACGTATTTCATCCGAACAGCCCGTGCAGATACCAGCGCTGGTCCCCGGTCCTGGGATCTTCGCCATTGCCTGCGCGGAAGAGCCAGAAGCGCTCGCCGGCCTCGTCCTCGACAATGAAATAGTCCCGTACTGATCGCAGCTCGTCCTTGCTCCGGATCCATTCGCCGAAGATGCGTTCGGGTCCGTCGGCGCGTTTGATCCGGCGTCTTTGCCCGCGCCACGTGAACTGGATTGGTGGATGATCGGGAAGCAGCGCGACCGTTTCGACAAGCTCTGGGTAGGCAAGAAGGCGGGACGGCCGTGGCCAGTCGATCTGCCAGCGGAGTTGCGTGGGCTCCGCCAGTGGCGGGATCCGCGTCACGGAGCGTTCGGGTATATCGCTTTCAACAGCGGCAAGACGATACAGGCGGTCTTCGCCAACGCGGTTGGTCAGCGTGTCGATCAGTTCGCCGATGTCCCGAACCGGTGTCTCGCCAAGAGCAGAGCCCGGGCGCCAGGGCAGGTCGTCCATGCGGGAGGCGACAAGCGTCATCCGCTCGACGCCGGGTCCGGGATCGATCGTCTCGATGCGGTCGGTGAGAAGGCGAGAAATCCTGCGGGCCTCGCGCGTGGGTCGCGCCAATCCTGCGCGGATGGATTCAATGCGGCTGTCGATCCGGAAGAACAGGAGATCGAGCTGCGAGGCGCCGGAGATCTTGTCCTCGAGCAGGGCTGCGAGTTCGCCTGCAAGTTTCTCGGTGTAACGGTGCAATGTCTCGGGCGCCGAGATCGGTTCGGGAAAGCCCCGCGTGACGCGCGGCAGTTCGGGCGGCTCCAGCGGAATGAAGGGCTCGCTCACGCGGCCATAGGCCTGATCGATGCGCTGCAGCAGACTTTGCCCGAATCTCAGCGTCAACGGCGCTCGCGGTGTGGCGTTGAGTTCGCCAATGCTGGCGAAGCCCAGCGTTCGGAGATGTTGCACGACGTCCGACGGGAGACGGAGTGCAGCGACCGGCAGGGAAGCGAGCGCATCCGCTGTTTCCGATGCTTCGACGACGTTGAGGCGCGGCGCGGTGAAACGAGCAACAGCATGCGCGGCGCCCCAGTTCGCCGCGCATGCCGCACGCATCGCGATGCTGGAAGACCTCAGCTTCTGCGAGAGGTCGTCCAGCATCGCGGCTTCGCCGCCGAACAGGTGCGAAACTCCTGTCGCTTCGAACACCAGACCGTCGGGAGGGTCGACAGCAACGTGCGGCGAGTAGCGCCTGACGGCCCAGAGACCGAGGCGTTCGAGTGCGGCCACGTCTTCTGCTGGATCGGCAAGCTGCGTCTCGAGGCCAGAGACGAGCGCCTGCGCCTGTGTTGCAGGCATGCCGACGCGAACGCCTGTCTTGCGGGCGGCCATGTTAGCCGCGTGGATCACCTTCGAACGCCCGTCAGATCCGATGAGAACCAGCGGCCGGTCACGAGGCGGCGCGGTATCGGGTCTCGCCCTGTAGTAGCGATCCGTCGGCCACGTCGGGAGGAAGAGCGAGACGACCCGTTTCATCACACGCCTCCACGATGAAGTCTGCACATTGACCGGCCTGGGATCGGATCAGTTCGACCAGCCAGCGGGGTCGACCGACCCCGGGAACGGGGAGCGGCGATGAGGGAAGGGCAGTTACGCGCCATCGCGTTGTCGCGGCGGTGGGCTGCCCGAAGTCGAATGTGTCGCGATCGCGTTTCCAGCGGCGGACTATTAGCGCAAGCGTGCCGGACGTCTCCGCAGCAAGCTTGAGGCGGCGCGAGGCTGTCATCGAGAGCTTGGCGATCTCGCCGACAACCGTCCCGAGGCCGCCATGGCGAAGGCCTTCCTCGCAGCAGGCAAGGAGAGAGGCTTCATCGCCAGCTTCGACGATGATGATGCGATCCGGATCGAGACCGGCCTGGGCGAGTGCTGGCGCAAACAGATCCGGGCGGGTCATGCACCACAGGATTAGTCCTCGCGTGCGCGCCGCGATGCCGGCGGCGAAGAGAATGGCGGCCGCTCCGTGCAGGGCGCCGGAGGCGCCGCCAGCAATCTCATGCAGCGAGGCGAGCTCGAGACCTTTGCGGGGAAGCGCGTGGTCGATCGCCGAAACGCCAAATGGGAGCGTCGCCGCATCGGCACGCGCAGGCGTTCCAACGCGGGCGATGTCGTCTCGAAGCTTGCGCAACAGCGCTTCGTTTCGCACAGCAGCCTCCCACAATGTTCCTGATTTGTTCTAGATGACAAGCAGAGTCAAATCGCGACGCGACCCTTGCCTTCCGGTCCGCTCCCGTTAGTCTCGTCGTAAGTAAATACGCACGAGAAAACGCATGAGCGTGATGATCCTGGAAATTGATGACCCTACGCAGATCGCAGCGATCCAAAAGGCTGTCGCTCAGATTCTGCCGCCAGCTTCAATCAAGGTCTTTCAAGAACTGCAGCCCGATGCACCGTCGGCCGCCGCGAATCCGCTGGACGAGCTGGCCGCGAAAATCGCTGTAGCTGTCCGCCCAAACGCCCGCCAGAGCATGCGACAGGAAGCGTTGCGAGCGGCGCTCGGCGGGTGGGACACTTTCTGGGATCAGAAAGGCACGCCCGATCCGGCTTTGCGAAATGCCTTTGGCGCCATCTCCAAGGCAATGCGGGTCGTATTTCCGCATGATGCTTCGCCGATTGATCGGATCGTCGTTAGACGGAAGCGTTTCGACAAAGATGGCACATATCTCGGTACGTCCTACCACCAGACTCAACTAGGATTGCGTGTGCGCGATATCCTGAAAGTTGAGGGGAGCATCTGAAACAGGAGCTGAGCGAGTTGCTTGGCTTCCTTCAGTCGCACGGTGAAGAAACGGCGCTCAGATGACACAGGCCGGCGGCCCAGCTGCACTTAACGGGTTTCTCTATCAGATCATCCAGCATCTTGGCTGGCTTACCGACGTCACTCTGTCCGGAGAGCTGAGCGGCGAGGCCGTCGACAATGCGCGTCTGGTGCTGGAGCCAAGAGCCGGTGGTGATGCTCGCGCTGAACTCGCAAGCAAGCGCCTCGTGGAGCAGTACAAAACGCGCCGCGGCGCCACTTGGGCGATACTGGACATTGAGTCGGTTCTGAAAGATCTGAGAAAAGCAGTTCCGGGCCCGCTTCCACTCAACGCCAGCTATCGGTTCGTAACAGATGGCAGGTCAGGAAATCTGGAGCCGCTAACGTCCTTTCTCCAGCATGTGAGATCGGCGGCAAGCCCCGCAGAACTCGACGATCTCGCCGCACGGCGCTTCCACGGCGCCTTTACCGGAACCAATCGCGAGTATTTCGACAGGATCGTCCAGGAGACACGAAGCGCGACGTCGCTCAACGATGATGAAGCTGGAGCGGTCTTCCATCTGCTTCAACACTTTGAGATGGAGTTTGGCGCCGATGCCAATAGCATCGTGGCGGCCATCGAGAATCGAATTCGCCCCTACGCGTCTGATCTGGGCGCGGAGACCAAGATCCGCGAGCATCTCGTTGGCATCCTGATGGAAAGATTGAGCAAGGGAGAGGCGCAGCTTCGCGCCGAGGATATCGACGAAATTTTGCGGCACGCTGGGTTAAGCCCGCAGCGGTTGAGGCGCGCGAAGCGACTATCAGATACGATTTCGGGCCTGACACGGCGCCGCCTTGAGCAAAGCGGTTATAGATCCGATCGAGACGTCCGCGCTCCCACCAACTGGAGTGAAGAGCGACCAGTTCTTCTGATTGCGGGAGAGAGTGGCGCCGGCAAGACGTGGCAACTGGGAAGCTTTCTGCTGTCGTGCGCAAGAGCGGGGATACCGGCTACCCTCGTTCGAAGCGGAAACTCAGCGGACGAAATTCTTCGCAACGCAGCAAATGACTTCTGGCAGGTTGGGCTGGGCGAAACGTCGGAGCGAACGCCTGCCGCGCTCGCCGCGCATCTGAGGGAGTTGATGCCAAACTTGGCCGGGACGGGCATCGTTATCGCCGTCGATAACGTTCTGGACATCGATCTGGCGCGCGATCTCGTTCGGCAAGACTGGGACGTTTGGGGCATGCGCCTGGTCATGACGGTCTCGACGCCTGTCATGAATGCGCTGCGCTCGACTGATGCGAGCAGCATTCACGTACACACAGTCGGCGACTTCACGATCGATGAGCTGGACGCGCTTCTTCGGACGCGGGGAACCCGATGGGCCGATCTGGCTCACGACCAGAAACGCCTGTTGCTGAAGCCTGTTCTTGCTGGTCTGTTTCTGGAGCTGCCGTACGAAGACATTCAAAAGGCTCCCCGCAGCGAGTACGAGATCTTCGACCGCTTCTGGGAACGAATTGCTGTCAAAGGCTCGCCAGGGGACGAGGGCATCGTGATCGCTCTGGCGATGCGCGTTCTTCAGGGAGAGTCGTACCCTCTGCCGCGGCCGTTGTGGCGCGAGGTCGGGCTCGAGAGCGCGGACGCGCTGACGCGCCTCGCCGACGCGGGCTGGCTGCGCACGAGCGAGGACGGTGCGGTCGAGTTCACGCATGATCGCCTTCTGAACTGGGCTGCTGCGAAGGCTCTGACGTACCAGTTCCAGCGACAACGGATCTCCGTAGATGAGCTCGCGACGCGCCTCACACAAGCGGTCTCGAGAACGCGTGACACCAAGCTGAGAAGTCTGACCTACATTCCGATGGACGCGCTATGGCTTCTGTCCGCTCATGAGGCAAATGGCGATGCCATTGATCGGATCATCACTTACTTCGAAGAGAGCGGTGATTTTGGCAGTTACGGCAACGAGCTGTACGAGCCGCTTTTGCCAACGCTCGGCCAGCGCGCTGTTCCGATTTTGATACGGCGCATGCGCCGAATTCCAGACGGCTCCGACAAGTCATACAGATTAGGACTGATTGCAGAAGCCTTTGCAGCTCTTGCGACCCAGGAAAGTGTCGATCTGACCGGCGTCGTTGCGCCGCTGTTGAATAGCCAGTCAGTCGACAGCTATCGGATCGCGTTGACGGTGTTGGCCGTATCGCCTGATCCGCGTCTCCTCGACCGCCTTTTGGAGATCCATCAAGATCACTCCAGTGATCTGAGTAAAGATCGAGAGGGGCGTTACCTCGATCTTTATCAGAAGTCATTCGAGGCCTTACGTTGCTCGATCGCAAAAGCACCTAACTGGCTGCGTGACCGCATTCTGCACGCGGATGCAGCAGCCGAGCCGCTCCACGAACTAGCGTACCAGCTGGCCGCTTTGGACCACCCGGATGCGGCCACGATCTGGGCAGAAACTGCGGACCTTTTGATAGCAAAAGTTGGCCAGCATAAGCCGCGCGCGATACTCAACTGCATCGCTCGCTTCGCGGATCATACAAGACAGCAGTTTGTTACTGATCACCTTGCCAGCCCATCCGACTGGGCGGGCGGCGTCGCGCTTTGGGTTCTTTCGATTCTCGATCCGCTTGCGGCGATCGACAAGCTTGTCGTCGTAAATGAGAGCGAGAGATATCTGACGCGGGGATGGTGGCTACCAACATTGCTCCTAAAGCATCCGGAAATCACGCACCGTCGGATCCTTGATCTGGCTCGGGGGAGTGAGGGGCGGACCATCGTCGAACAGCTTTTTACCGAGCGACCGGACGATATGAGCGAGGAAATGCTTCGGTTCGTTCTTCGCGATTTCGAGCGCGAGTTGAAACAACCGCCGCCCGAAGCTTCAAAAGAAAATTCGTTCTGGCCTTACAGAACGCTCGAGTTTCTCGGCAAGATCACGCGCCCTGACTACCTTGCGATTCTGGCGGAAGAAGCCGACGGTGAGCTTGAGCGGCGGATATCGGAAGTAGCGATTAAACGCCTACGTATCAACTCCAACTCCCGCGAGCTTCTGATCGAAGCCTGTCGGCGCGTTCTGACGCTCATTCCTGGAGAAGGACTGACACGACTTCTGCTGCACGAACTTTCCTCCCCGCACTTCTGGGTGAGATACTGCGGTCTCAAGTGGGCGGCGCTTCGCGGAGCGGACGCTATGGTGGCGCGCCTGGCCGCTGCCGCCGAACGCACACGTTTAGCAAGACCTGGCGATCGCGAATCCAACGAAAATATGGAATTCGTCATGGCCATGAAGGCCCTCGCTGCGCTTGGCGCCGACAAGCAGCTCGTCGGCATATTGCAAAGCGAAGTGTCTGCAAATGTGCCGATCGATCTCGCCTGGCTCAGGCCGGATCGCACCATGTCGAAAGATATCTCGGCCTTGGCGTTCCTTGTGTTGAACGAGATCAACTCCACTGAGGAAGCAAAACTACGAGCGCTTCACGTAGCGTGGCTCAGCGATGACATCGACTTTATTCCCGTCCTTCAGGGTGTTCTTGAACGCGTCAATCCGTCTTCCAGAGTTGCGCGATATGCATGCAAAGCGTTGCGTGCATTAGGAGACCGGACGAGCGTGTTCGCCGAGCTCGCTCGGCGCTTATTATACACCTCGGACAACAGGCACGCCGCACTGGAGGCATTGCTAGCGATGGAAGCGACAGGATTGCCGGTGCTGCAACGCTGGCTGCAAGACCAGACTATCGAGAAGAGTCACGATGACGAGCAGTCGGTCATTCGTGCACTCTACGCCAATCCCGATACCCGCTCAGAGGGTGTCCGATTTGCTGCCGAGCGCTGCCGACGGACGCGATACTTCTTTGATGGCCTCTACGACATCGCCGCCGAAGAGAACGATCCCGTACTCAGGGAACAAGTGTTCGACAAGGCCTTCGCGGTACAATCGGATGGCAGCCATCTCATCCGAGCGATCAAAGGGCTCGCCAAGTTCAACTCTGCGCGCGCGATCGACGCGGCTGAGCTCGCTCTGCAATCAAAACCAAAGCTTGCAGATCGGCTGTGTGTTCTGATCGCGCGGATTGATCCGGAAGTGGCTCCGCATCGACTTGTGCAAATCGCTATCCAAGCAGATCGAAAGGAGTTGAGACGTGCGGTCGGTCGGGCGCTGCACCGTCTCGACCCCGAGCAGGTTGGAGAGATTATCGCTGCCCGAACTTCCGGTTCGGTGGCGGAGCGCAAGGTCGTGGCGGAGCTCGCAGGATGGATAGCCGACCCTCGTTTGGTCGCGCATCTTGTCCGCATGGCTGCGGATGATCAGGATCGCGACGTTCGGACAGCGGCGCTTGCTGCGCTCGATCGACGTAAGTCGGAAAACAATCTCCTCAACCTGGTTGCCGAATTTCCCCGCAGAGACAGCCATCAACGCTGGGCCAGGTTACTCGCGATCGTTGAAAACGCAGATATAGACCTGATGACGAGCCGCTATGACCCGCTCTCCGTGGGCCGCATGCTGACCGACGACATACCGCCTGCCTTTGAGTTTCACGCAAACGAGATTCTCAAACGCAGGCGCCAGAAGGAAGGTTAGTTACCCCCCCCCGGGGGGGGGGGGGCATCCCGGGCAGCGCATCCGGACATAGATCGTTGCTTGAGAAGATGCGGCAGGGAACGCGGTCCGCTCTCCATTTCATTCTTGCGGAATTGGTCCGGTGTTGCAGGGGAGGCGACTTATCTCATCCGCGGACCAGCAAACTTTCCGATACGCGCACATCTGACAGCAGACAGCGTGTTCGAAGTACCCAATGAGGCATCGGTCTCGTTTTGCTTGTGCGACGGATCGGCTGGAACAGTGGAAGGGATGTCCGGAAGGAAAATAGATGGGTGGCTCGTTTGAGGGGTTATAGACAATCACGGTCAGGCCATCGTCTGCCCGGGCAGAGTTTGCTGCGTTGTGGCGCGTGCAGTCAGAGTAGGTGGGGTCAGGACGCAGGTAGTGGTTCGGTTGGCCGAGCGTCAGAATGACCGCCCGATCGGAGCCGCGCGGGCGCCACTCCATCTCCCGTTCTTCATTTGCGAACTTGCCGGCGAAATCCGCTAGATCGGCAGGTGCGGCCGACGAACCGAGCCAAGCGTTCACACGTGCAAGAAGCGCCGCGGTTTGTTGCCCGACAAGCTGCTGATGTCCGGGAAACTGATCGAACTCGTAAGGCAGCACGTCATCGGCGGCGTCGATCACGCGGATGCACGTGTCATCGTGCAATCTGAGCACAACTGCAGGACCAACCCTTTGTCGAGGGCGTTCAAATTGCGGCCACGCATCGTTCGCTGTTGAAACTCGATTTCCAACACCGACCCAGCGCACCTCCATGGGGCTGCAAAAAGAGGATAACTGCGAAACCTCAATTGCGGCCGAGGGTCGAGGGAGAAATCCGCGTTTCGCCATCGCGTGAAAAAAAGGTTCTTCGCGAAGGCCCGCAAATTCGAAGAACTGGATGTCGCCCTTGCCGCCGAAAAGAGTCTGATCCGGGTTGTCGAATACGATCCACCACTGACCCGAGGTGATTACGGCTGCCTTCAGTGGAAGCTTGTTCCGCGCATTGATGAGGCCAACATATTCACGCAACTTCTCGAGCCAGCCGACCCAGGTTTTATTGACCGGCGCATCAGCGGAGGGGTTTTCCAGGTAAGCGATCGCACTTCGAACCAAGTCGACTTCGCGGCTTGGACCAAGCGAGCCGCGAGGCCAGCCGCCAAGCGGGGTTGGCGGAGGAACATCGGAAGGTTTGGCCTCAACCAGAACGGCCGGCGACGCATCACGCGCATCCACGCCAAGGTAGTCGGCATACAGAGTTGTCTTTCCTCCCCGCAAGCGGGCTTCCTGGATCATGGTGTCCGAGAAACCGCTCAGATCCCAACCCAACGCTTCGAGCGTCGGATCGATGAGATCGCGCCTGGTCCTATGCTCTGGTGCGGTATCAGTCCGGGTTGCTTGCGCCTGACTTTCGTCTCGGATCGTAAACTCTTCGAGCCGTGCGGCCGCGTCAAATTTTCTCTGATACTGTCCAAACTCGGTAAGTCCGCCCCCCCAACGCATGAGATCACCTCAACAGATCGGGTAGGTCGTTGAGGAACTTTCTCGCGGCAGGCCAACCGAACCGATTGAAGAGATCGATTGTGTCGATCAGGTTCGTGCGACGAGTCGCATCATTAAAGACCGCCTTGTAATCGGCCAGGTAGCGCCCCACGAGACCTACGAACAGATCTGCGCCCATGCTCTCAGCCGCGTATCCATAACGTTTGCCACCCACGAGGAGTGCTTCAGCAATGAGATCCCAAGTTAGCTCTGGTTCCGCATCGACCGTTTGTTGAAGCAGCTCGAGAAGCTGATGCGTTGTATGCGGTGTTCCTGCGCGGGCGAGCAGATGCAAGATGTCCCGCGTCTCATCCAGGAACTGCTTCGGATAAGGAGTAGCCTCCCGTTCATTTTGTCCGGGTTCTCTTGGTGCAAAAGCGAAGTAGAGCTGCATACCAACGGCGTCGAGCAGCCTTGCAGCCTCTCTCGCCCTGTCGCGCAGCGCAGGATCTTCTGACGGGTTTTTCGCTGCGGCGTCCAGGCGGGTCGCGCTTGCTGCTGCGATCTTGCCGGCGATCGCTAGAGCCCGGCCCCTGATGACATTGTTCCGATCATCATCTTCTCCCAGTCCGAGGACATAAGCCTCCCTCAAGAACTGGACGACATCTCCAAGTTCGTCCTCATGACCGTCGAACTCTTCAATCCACGCTTCAAGACGCTTCGCTGGAACGGGTCTATCGTGCCAAACGGCGAGCCACGTGCTGAGATTCGCAATTTCCTCCCGCAAGCCCTTGCTGACAGGGTCGAAAGCTTTTGACCGTTCATAGAGGATGGAGACGAGCGCATCGACTTTGGCCGGAGCAGCGTTCGTCACGCGACCGAGGAAGTAGTTCGCGAAATATCGCAACGCCGCCCGATGAGGCTCCTTCTCTGCAATTTCCTGCGCGAGCGACCACATCAGGTCGAGATCGGTATCATAGAGATGGCTAAGCTTGACCCCAATTTGATGTCGAACGGACATCACCGGATCGGCTGCGCATTGTCGCAAAAGCGATCTGAGGTCTTCGTCCATCTCCTCCTTGAACCGAGCTAGGTCGATGATGGTTTCGGCCGCCTCTATTCGAGGGGAGGGAGATCCCCACGATACAGAGTCGGACAGCTCGTCAGGATGGTAGTTGGGAGACGGACTTTTCAGAGCGATCCGCGCGAACTCCCGCGCCGCCCGCCGAAGATCTGGCCACTCCTTGGCCTGTCGCGGGCTGACAAGCGCATGCGCGCCCCTTCCGATGACGCCATCGGCGTAGTCCAAGACGGGCTGCGATGCTTCGCCCGCTGCAAGTTTCGCCGCCAGCAGAGAATTCAGCTCCGCAACGATTTGGTCGGCTTTCTCGCGACTGGGTCCGCCATTGCTAGGATGATCCAGCAGAGCTGACAGCGCTTTTGAAAGCTCGAGGAGCGGTAGATTGGCGTCCGAGTACGGATCGACACCGTCACGCGCAAGCCAGGCCCATTCATCCCTCGAGGTGCCGCGTCCTGTCGTGATGCGGAACAGTCTCCGATTCAGGTCGTCGTCATCATTTTCGTCGTCTGCATCATCATCAGAACCAGGGTCGGCGCTCCTCCTGCCTCGCGCAATGGCGCTGCGAATCCGACGGAGCATGCCGTCTCGGGCGTCATCAGGGTGCGTATAAATCGCATAGTCCTGCGCCTCGACATCCCGCAAGACCGCATCTTGTTCATTTGCGGGGCGACGAGCGAGGACCGCCCCTATCAGATCGATGGCGTCTTTCTTCACATCGTTGATATGCGCCACCGGTGGATGCAGGGCGATCGGATACAAGAGCTCAGCAGCTTCAGGCTTCTCAGCGCAAACCATGAAAAGCCTTGCCCACAGGACTGCCACATCCAGCTGAGGCAAGATCTCGCGGGCAAGCGAAACTAGCTCGGCCCCGGTCCGCTGACGCAGATAGTCCACTGAAGCTTGAATGAGTCTTTCGGCATTGTCAGAATGGGCGTCATTGGGGTCTGCCGCCCAGATATAACTGCCGTCTTCCTCGATGACGAGTTCCTGGTTCTCGAACGGGACCGGGGTTCGAGATGCTTCTTCAACAGGATGATATTGGTGAACGTAGGTGCGAATGCAGGAAGCCAAAGTGCGCAGTGCGCTTTTTGGTTGTTGGTTCAGGAACTTTGGAAAGGCTTCTGCAAGCGCCCATTGAGCCATCCTGAAATCCTGGCTGGCGGTCGAACTGAGCGGCAAAATCTGGCTGTCGCCGATATTGGTTTTCCGATCGTCGGAAACCTGATGTCCGAACGCGGCCGAATAGACGTCGGCGGCGAACTCGGTGTCCAATTCGATGATCTGGTCGATCTGCCGCGTAAGCCATTGCATATCGTTGGCAGCGTGATCGCGCATTCGGTCTTGCGTTATCAGAGCTCGAAACGCCTCACGTGACGCCTCGACAGAGGTACCGTAAGTTTTGCCGACGGAATTGATCGCATTGATGATGATACGGTCCAGGTGCTCATCATTTAGGACCGCAGCCAGGTGTCGCCGCGCGATTTGCCCGACGGCGGGATCCTGGGCGCTGGGGCCGTTATTGAGCATCCAGTGAAGCAGGCCGTTTACGGAGAACGGGAAGAACGCCTCCTTGGATTGCATTGCGCTCGCCAGCGCGACCCAGGGAGCGGTACGGGATGCCGCGATATCCATTCCCACAACGGCGCCGACAATCGCGTCAAGGCTCGTCCGCAATTCCTCTTTGTCGTGCGTCAGCAAAGCCGCAATGAGCGGTTGGACGTCTTCGTCCTTCTGAGGTTTGCTCGCGGCAGCGCGGCCGGCGATTGCGCGGACAATCGGATCAACCTCGGGATTTCCACACAGCCAAAGTACCGCGTTCCAAAAAAGCTGCGTGTCCGTCGACTTCCAGGCTCGCGATAATGACAGCGCAACTGCGGGCGCCAGAAGCAAAGCAGTCTCACGCGCGCGCAAAGTCCAGGATTTCAGAGTATCGATCGACCCGACGTCGAGCAAAAATCGGGCGGCGACGTAGTCGAACAAAAGGTGGTGTCGGAACGCGATGCTCCTCGTCCCGATTCGCACGAGCAGGTTGGCGGCGAGAACCTGCGTGAGGCCGCTTGTATCCGGGAGGACGGTGAGATCGACGTAGAGTCTTCGATTGGCGGCCATGTCGCCAATCGCAAGAATGATCGTTGTTTCGGCCGATAAGCCAAGGGGCTCCACCCGGCGTAACCAGTAGAAGTCCAAAAGTTGGACCTGACCGTCTATATCCTGAAACGCGGCGGCCGGTACATCATTGTCCAGAAGTTCAGCAACCAGCCGCGTGTTGAAGGGAACTCTGACTACATCGCGAAACTTCGGTGAGCCTTGCAGAATTGGTTGCGCCAGAAGAGGCGACGCATCAGCGAGTTTCTGGATTTCGGAGTCTGACCATTGCCGAACGTGGACATTGCGCACAGTGGGAAAGTCGGGGTGGGCGAAGTTTGGATCGGGCGGCTTCCCTCGGAACGCGTCCTGAAAGCGTTTGCCGAGACGCAAGTCAAATTCTCTCACGGTGGCAACAACCCGCCATCCCGGTAGCTCTGAAATCACGCGATTTATAAGTGTTGCGAACACATGTTCGGAAGGTCCCCCGCGACTTGCATCGAGCGCGTCGATGACAAGAAAATTGAGCGGACGATCGAATCCGTTGGCGAGCACGTCGACTATGCTGTGTTCTAAACCGAGCGTCCGCCTGACTGCATCAAGGTCGGATACTGCAAGTTCATCAACCGCAAGCGTGACGACATCGCCATAGTCGCGGAGTTGCGCGGCTACCGTGCCAATCACTCCAGACTTGCCTGCTCCGGGTTCGCCGACCACGAGAAGGTGGCCTCCGCGCGCGCCTTCGACTAGGATAGGCTCGCATTCGCGAACGACCTTGATGCGTGAACCGTTGATCTCTAGGCCGTCATGCTCAGCTAGCCTTGTGCCGACACTGTCTGAGTAGTTGCGCAGACGGGCAACGTCGTTGCGATAAGATGGAGCAGCGTGAAGATCGATCGACGCGCTTTCGAGCACGCGACGCCAACCGCCCATGTCCAGGCCACCGCGTGTCGCGATTAGTCGATGAGCTTGACCCGACAAAAACGTGAAGGCCGGCTCCGCTCGGGCCGCTTGCGCAACTACACTTCCGAGCTCGGTGATGGCCGAGCGTCGGTCTGGCTCGCCAGGCCTGAGAGCAAAAGGCGCAACCCGTATTAGTTGGAGCAGCTCGAGTATTTCATTGTCTTGCGCAGGCGTCGCGCGATGGTCAGAAAATGATCTGCCAACGTGCGCTTCGACAATGGCCAGCGCATCTCGCTGCGCCTGATTCGTCATTCCAGCGCGCAAGTTTGCCATAGAGTTTGCGCTGTCTGTTCGCGCAAACACGGAGCCTAGGTCGACGACCACCGAGCGTGGAGCACGAGGTTCAACAGCGAGGATGATCCGCGTATTCGTTTGTTTCAGGTTTGCGTAGGGACCATTCGAACCCGCAGCTTTGCCAACAAGGTAAAGCCGGACGGCCTGGTCGAGCGCAGAGGCCAGTACTGAGTCGGGCTTTGGGCTTAAGGCGATCGTTGTTTTGGCTTGAACAAATATTCTGTTGCCTGATCTGGTTTCGACCAAAATGTCGTCGACCGGAGCGGATGTCTCAAAAGTGACTCGTACAGGGATGTCTCCGGAAAAGCCCCAATCGGAAACCATTGGCCGTTCAGCCAACGCATGCGCCGCGAAGTATGCTCCGATATCAGCCTGGAACTGAAAACCTCCAGCCGCCGCTGCACCGCCGGAGGACCCTTGGTCAATTGTAGACATACGAACTCGTTTGCCTGCTGTCCCCGCGCCGCGTGTGCGCCCGCAGCTATGGTACGCGAGGCTAGCGTTCCTCGACAATATGATCATCAAGAGATCGTGGCGATACTGATTCGGTTTGAAGAGGCCGGGCTCGGTTTGCTCAACCCGTGCTAGCTCCGTGTGACCTGCGGGCAATGCGAGGGCCGCGTGCACGCGTAACGCCATCGCCTGTCGCGCCCCCCGTTCAAGGGACGCTGCGCTCTTCGCCCTTGAGCGGCGGCTCATTCGACAGGCGCTTTTGGGTCGGGTCGCGCAAGCGGCCCCGGCTTCGCATTCTGCCGCCGGGAAGCTCATTGGAGCATCCCATGTCCGAACTGGCTCAAAGCATCCAGTACATTCCACTCAACAAACTCATTGCGTCGCCGCGAAACGTCCGGCGCAAGCATCAGAAGGCCGACATCGAGTCGCTTGCCGCCTCGATTCACGCGCGCGGACTTCTGCAAAACCTGTGTGTCGTGCCTGGCGAGAACGATCGCTACGAGGTCGAGGCCGGCGGCCGCCGGCGTCTTGCCCTCAAGCTTCTCGCCAAGGAAGGCAAACTTGCCAAGGACTGGCCGGTCCCATGCCATGTCGTCGCTCGCGAAGACGGTCTCGAAGTGTCGCTCACCGAAAACGTTCATCGGGTCGCGATGGACGCCATGGACGAGGTCGATGCCTACGCTTCACTCGTCGCCGATGGCAAAACGCCCGATGAAGTCGCGCGGCGCTTTGGCGTCGAGCGCAGGCACGTCGATCAGCGGCTCGCGCTTGCCGGCCTGTCTCCGAAAATCAAAGCGGCCTGGAAGAGAGGCGATGTAACCCTCGATGTTGCTCGTGCTTTCTGCGTCGTCGACGACCATGGGCAACAAGAGGCTGTGTTCCGCAGCCTGGGCCGCCCGATCACGCACGCCGGATCGGTGCGTGCACGTCTCATGGACGGTCGGGTACGAGCGTCTGATCGCCTTGTGGTCTTCGTCGGCCTTGAGGCTTACGAACAGGCTGGCGGCAAGGTGCTGCGCGACCTCTTCGACGCCGATGCCGTCTATATCGAAGACCCGGCTCTTCTCGCCAAGCTTGCTGAAGACAAGCTCGACGCGTCACGTACGGATTGGCTTGCCCAAGGCTGGAGCTGGGTCGAGCTGCAACTAAGCGGATCGCGGCCCGACAGCCTGTCTCCGACGCGCTTCCATCCCGAATGGCGTGACGCCACGCCGGAGGAGCAGGCCGAACTGGATCGCATCTCCGGGGAGATCGAGAAGCTCGATGCCGAGCTGGAGGCCAGCAGCCAGGATCATGATCCCCGTTGGTCTGTACGGGACGATCTGGAGGCGGCTTTCGAAACGACGCGGCAGACCGCCCGGTGCTGGAACGACGAGGTCAAGCAGTTTGCAGGCGTCCTCATGTCCATCGATCATGAAGGCAACGTGGTCGCGACGGAGGGCGTTGTCCGAATGGACGATCAGAAGAAGGCTGATGCCTTCCGCCGGCGGGGTCGCCCGCCGGAAGGGGAGGCGAGCAGTGACGAATCGGCAGCAACTGATCAGCGCCGGGCCAGCGCTCTTCCAAAGGGCGTCAACAAGGACCTGACGCAGGTGCGGACCCGCGCAATTCGCTTGATGCTGTCCGGCGATCCAGACGTCGCCCTCGCGCTTTGCGTTGCCGCTATGGTGATGAGAAGCGTCCATCATACCGAGATCGCAGGCGTGTCTATCTCGGCAATGTTACGACCCGTCGAAGATCTTCCGGCGCTCGACGAGGCCAGGTCTGAAGTAGACGGGAGGCTGCCGGCTGACGATCTGGGCGTCTTGGACTGGGCGCTTGGGCTTTCTCGCGAACACCTCCTTGCCGTGCTCGCAGTGCTGGTCGCAGGCTCAGTCGATCTCGCACACGAAGACACATCGCCTAGCGATCTGCGCAAGCAAGCGATCGCTGATCGCCTAGCTCAGTATCTGGATATCGACATGAGGCAGTTCTGGGCCGCCGACCTGGCGTTCTGGGTGCGGTTGCCGAAGTTCGCGCTGATGACGGCCCTTTCAGAAGCTCCGAGCATGGCTGACCGAACTTCGCGGACACAGGACGAGCTGCTTAAGGCGCATGCCAAGCTTAGGAAGGACGAGCTTGCTGCAAAGGTCTCCGCCGAGTTTGAAGGTCACGGATACTTACCTGACAACCCTGGTAGCGCCGGTGGGGGAGGCCGGCCTCGTCCTGACTGCGCAGGGGCTGGCCGCTCTTGGCCAATCCGCTGTAGCGGCCGAATAGTCGTTGAAAAGAGAGGACTCGTGCGGGCGTGCCCGCGTGAGTCCTTTCGTCTGCGACTGGCCATCGGGGCCACAGGCATCACTTGCGAGAAGGCCGGGTTCGTGGCCGGCTAATTTGAAAGCGGTGCGGGCTTTGAAGCGATTTGCATAGGCATGAGCGGTACTGCTTCATCCTTCTCTGCCAGGTGCTCCGGGAATCCGTTTGTGCGGCAAGCCGCCTGAAGGTTTTCAAAATGGGCGTCGGTGTCGGCAACGGCGCCAAACACCCCGCCGGCGGTCAAGCCTTCCACCGCGACAAGAATGGAAGAATCCAGTTTCTCCCGATCCCCGAGCGCGTGAGCGTTCTCCAGGCAGGTAGAAAAAGGGGCATCCAGCGCGCCATGGCCTTTGTACAGACGCTGCAGCACAGCGGGAGAGCAGATCGGCCTCGTGGAGCGGATAGCGTTGCGGACGTAGAGTCCATTCATCCACGCATCGATATCAACCTCGAACACCGACTGCCGCACGGCCGCGGCGGCGGACGCCACGCCAGTCTGGTTGACACTGGAGAGCCAGATCTGACTTCCAATCGGTACCGCTTGGCCACGAAATTGAGACGTTTCGCCAGTCTCCGAAACCACCACCAACGACTCGAGAACAAGACACAGACCCGGACCGCGCGTCAGTCGTACAGGTTCGGCCACGAGTTGTTTCGTGCGAGTCGAATAGCGGACCAGGCGATAGAAGCCGGGCCATCGCTCCTTGTGCTGTTTCCATATCGATAATGGCCATATGTCCCGACCATGCGCCTGACTCAGAAAGTCGCGACTGAAGGCGCTGTGATCGGTCGGCTGAAAGAGCTCGAGCAGGGCGCCGTAGGCGGTCGGGTCCACGACATGCGCAATCTCGCTGTTGAGGAAGGCGCGGCAGAACTCAAATGAATCGGCGCCAGGATTTCCCGTCGCCCAACTACGGATCGTCCGCGCCTGCGGGATGAAGTATCCCGGTGGATGCGGCAGGGCTCCGACCGTCTTGTGCCAGTGGCGTAGCCTGGAGCGCATCGCCTTGTCGGTCACGCCAAACGCGCGGCGATACAGCTCTGAGAATTCGGACATTCGCCCCCCGGCTTCTCGGCGGCGATTCATAAGCCGATCCGAGTGGGCTGGATTTACTGAAGTTTTTTGTCCACGGCAATGTGGCGCCGACGACTTGCCGTGGCGCCAGAATTGATCTAGTTCGAGCAATTCTGGTGGCTGGCCAGTAACCCGTTGGTAAGCGGGATGCAAGATTTTGGGGGACGCGATGCTGAAGACGGATTTGGGTATGGTGGACAAAGCGCCCGACAGATCTGAAGCATCCGACGAAAGCATCGTCCTGGAAGGGGCCTCTCCGGCCGAGCCAGCAGCATCTACTGAAGCTGCAGGACTGCAATCTGCGCAGCGCGCGATTGCCGCTGCTATGGGCGGAGATTTGATTGGGAGCCCGGACGAAATCGCTGCCGCCGTGGCTGAGCAGTTTACGCAGGCGTTGCGCAACCGCATGCAGGAGGCCGTGCGAAAGGCGATCGTTGGCGCGCTTCAAGAGTTTGTTGGTTCAGGGATGGTCGTCCCGCCCGCTCCTCCACATTCATCGTCGAAACCCACGGATTCTCAGCGAAAACTTCCTGAAATCGCACCTGAGCGATATGCGCAGCGCCTAAGCAGGCAAGAAGGACCCGTCGAATTCCTTCGGCGTGTCTGGGGGCCGTGGATCGATCGCGGGCTGTTGTACCAATTTCAGTTGAACCGCCTCGATCCTGACTTGCTGAGCTCGTTGAAATCGTACTGTCAGAAGCGGGGCCAGAAGGCTTCGATCTATCTTCCGAGCAAGAGTGCCTATGTGCGGGAGAGAGATGCGTTGCTGGTTATGTCCGAGCTCGCTGCGAGCTGATCTCGTCCACAATCGCGTGATTTCGTTCGCGACCTAAGCGGTACGCGTTGACTTCGTTTCGCGTAAAGGATACTAAAAAGTCACTAAAAAAGAGACGTGGGTCGGGACTGAGCCACAAAATCCTCTCCGTGGCGAACGGCAACTCGAAACCACCAAGGCCTAGCCAGGTGATGGTAGCTCCGCGTGTAGAGTTGCGTTTCGGTGTGTCGGCGGAGTGCAGCCAGAACCTGATGTCGACGATGGACTGCGCATGGGGCGCGGCCATGACACAGGGGACGCAGCAATGCGCGCGCGCACGAGGGACACTCTACAACCGATCCGCAGAAACTCGCAGCGCGCGCTGCAAGCCGTCCTGAGCGGAAATCGTCCAAGCTATCCCGACCTCCTCAAGCTGACGAACGCAGATCTCGGAGATCTGCTGCGTCGTGGCGCCGACATGGCGGAGCTCGGTCAACCGCCTTCGGCGTCAACCCAGCCTTGCTTGGACGAGGTGAGGGTCACCGCATATTTCTACGACCTCAACGAAGCGGGCGCAGATCAGGCCGGCCAAGTGGTTAGCAGGCAGCAGCAGATCATTGAAGCCGCTGCGATCAAGCGTGACGAGATGAGTGTCGACAGATTTGTCGGCAGGCTGCGGGATGAAGCGCAGATTGCGCTGACCGAAATCAAACTCAAGCTTGATCCTCTGGTGACCAAACGAAACGAGAAGAGCCGGCAGCTGAGGAAGATGCAGGTGCTCGAAAATGGTTCGGGGAGTTCTTCGTACGCGAAATCCGCTTGGCCGGCGGCAGGGCTTCTCAGCCTATGCATTGGCGCAGAAGCGGCGATGAATGCGCCCATCTTTGCTGACGGCGACGCGCTCGGCGCTGTCGGCGGTTGGCCCTTGGCGCTTGCGGCAAGCGCGATAAACGTCGGCGTCGGTTCTGCCATCGCGTTCGGTCGGCGCGAGCTTCGTCGTCCCTCCCAAGCCTCCAGGTTTATGGGCGCCTCGCAAATCGCAATCGCGACGGTGTTTGGTGTCTCGATGGCGCTGCTGGCGGCGCACTACCGGCACGCGATCATGACGGATCCCAGCACCGCGATGACGGCGGCATGGGACACCATCAGGGTGAACTTCTTGCCGCCCAGCGTCGACATCAAAACCGGCAGCTTGATGGGAATGTCGGTGATCGGTGGCGTCGCCGCGTATTACGAGACGATGAAAACCTACGGACAATATCCAGGCTACAGGTCCCGCGCGATCGAACTGGAAGACGCCGATAGGGCGCTCAATCGCTTCCGTCTAAATGCTGCCGATGAACTCCGCGAGATGAGGGCGGATGCGCAACGGGAAATCGATGACCATCGCAAGGCGATGAAGCTTCGGCTCGAGCAAGCGCGCCGCGCCAAAGGTGAGGCGCAGCTGGCTATCGGGAAATATTACGACTGGATCCAACTCGTCGGCGGCGCCCACAAGACGGCTTTGACAAGCTTCTGGCAAGGCAACTCAGCTGTCCGATCAGACGCCTCGCCCGATCACTTCGGCACCATACCTGATCTCGACCCGCCGCAGCTGAAGCTTGATGAACGGATCGAAGAGCTCGTCAACCAGATCGAAGAGGCCTTCGAGGTCGTCGCCAGGCGTGTGCAAGAAGCACTCGAGGAAATCGAGCAGATCATTCGCAACGCACTGATGGAGATCGGCATCCTTGGCGCCTCGATCAATCGCGCTCTCGGTCATGAACCGCCGCCGGCAGGTGCAACATGAAACGGCGGTCGCAAAGGTTTTCGGGGCATAGATTGTCACGGTTCTCGCTCGCCGACTGGTTAAGCGACAACAAGGGCATGCTCATCGGCGCGCCGATGATTGCTCTCAGTCTGGTCGTTGTAGCGGGAACTACGATGTCGACCGACAACCTGCGGCGTGACCGCGAAGTCGATCCCGCAACGCTCTGCTCCGTTTCTAAACCGCCTTCAGGTCTCACCCTCGTTCTTGTCGATCGCACCGACCCGTTGGCTCAAGAAAATGGACCGCGCTTTCAGCAGATGATGGTTGGCCTTGGGGAGACCGCGCTCCGCGCCGAGCGTCTCACCATCATCCCCTTCGCCGACAACCTAGGCGCGCCGCTCACGCCGATCTTCGACGTTTGTTCGCCTGGTCGGCGCAAAGATGCTGACGCCTGGACGGAAAGCGGCGCGTTGATGGAGAAGGCCTATAAGGACAAGTTCCTGGCGCCGTTGGACGAAGCAATCGCGCAGCTCTCGAAGCCCTCAAAATCAGATTACTCTCCGATCACGCGCCAGATCGAACGGGTAACGAAGGACCGCACGCTTACTGCCGTTGGTGGTCCCGCAAAAATAATTCTCCTGTCGGACCTGCTCGAAAACACCACCGAACAGTCGGTCTATGACTCGGGACCGTTTGAGCTTCCTCCGCCGAGAAGTCAGTTCTTGAAAGGCTTCACTGTGCAGATCGTGCAGTTGGGCAACACTCGCGCCGCGGCGCTGCAGTCGCCTGAACTGACGGAGAAGTGGGTGGCCTGGTTCCGTGCTGCTGGAGCTACCATCGACGACGCCTACCTGCGTCCCGGCGAATGGAATGGCTGACCTTCCAGTCGCTTTAAATCTTACACATGATACGCGCCGGACAACGCGACGGCGAATCTACAAATCATCCTCGGCATCGATTGCTCAAAGGCGAGACCTGTAGACGAAGCGTCCTGGCACGCGTCCCCCACTGCACCTTCAACCCCGGATTTCCCGCCAGGGCAGCGTTTGCTTGTCACGCCCATCAAGCGTCCGGCGCATGCCCGCTCAAGGGGCCGAGGCTTCGCGCTGCGCGCTGCAGGCCGCACCAACCCCTTGCGCGGTCACCGCTGCGCTTGCTTTCCGGGCGCTCTCGAAGGGCGTCGCAAACGCGACCCCGGCGGGAATGATCCCGCGGGATCACAAGGAAGAGCATCGTGGATCGCGCATCATTCGAACTCATCGGCAATGTCGGCAAACTTGAGATCAAGTCGATCAAGGATGACAAGAAACTTGCTATCGTCTCCGTGGCCACGTCCGAACGCTGGAAAGGTGAAGGTGGCGACTGGATT
>JALHLR010000026.1:0-51995 GCA_022844475.1 Hyphomonadaceae bacterium
GCGTCCATCGGCCAGCCGGCGATGCCGGCATTCGCGGCGAGAAAGGCGGGGCGGACGGCGAAGGCGACGACGGCCCAGACAAGAAGGAGGAGCCCGAGCCGGTCGCTGGCGAGGAAGCGAAGCGCGCCAAGGGCGCCGTTGAGACCGGTGCGAATGGGGCTGGAGGCCGTCGCCCCTGCGGTTTGCTGCGACATGCCTTGTCCCCCTCTCGCCCGTACAAATCCGGAGGGACTAGGGCATGAAGCTGGTTAACCGGCGGTTTTCCGTGGGCTGAGGCCCTGCCCTGTGCTTCTTGGCCGGCCCTGCCTCCCCCGTGATTGCCCGGGCCTTGTGAATCGGGGCGGGGCAGCCGACATTGGGGCATGGCTCATGCCCACCTCGCCTGCGCGCCCGACAGTCTCTCCGACAGCCTCAAGGAGGCCGAGGTGCTATGCGGCCAACGGGGTGGCAAGCTGACCCCGCTGCGCAAGAAGGTGCTGACGCTGTTGCTGGAGTCCGAGGGGCCGGCGAAGGCTTACGACCTGCTGGAGCATCTGGGGGATGATGGCGCGGCGAAGCCGCCGTCCGTCTATCGCTCGCTGGATTTCCTGCTGGAGATGGGGCTGGCGCACAAGATCGAGAGCCTGAATGCCTATGTCGCGTGTGGGCACTGGAAGCATGGGCACGCGGCTGTGTTTCTCATCTGCGACAAATGTGGGATGGCGGGAGAGCTGCACGCGAACGACAGTGTGAAGAAGCTCACGCAGGAAGTGGAGAGCGTGAACTTCAAGATGCGCAGCGCCGTGATCGAGATCCGGGGGCTGTGCGAGGCCTGTGCTGTTTAGGACTGCGCGATGGGGGCAGACAACGTCTCTCTGCGCCTCAGCGTGATAGCGCCGCCCGCAGGTGTGGCCCACTGCCTGCAGGGCAAGGAGGGCGTCTGCGTGGATGTGCGGATGTCCACCGGCAAGACGATCGTGTTCGAGCTTCCCGCGCGGCTGGAGGAAGGCAAGACCGGGCCGCGCTTTCTCGGCGACTTCGTGCGGGCCGAGGGCAAGTCGCGGCGGTTCGTCTATGTCGCGACGGGACGTCAGGCTGGTCAAGCGGGCGCAATGTGGGACAGGCGCGCAAAGGTGGACCTGCCGGAGATCACGCCAGCGATGGTGAAGGCCGCCGGGCGAGGCGGTCTGGCTCTGGAGGGGTCGTATCAGGGGACGGACGCCAAGGGCGGGCCGACCTGCGCGACGGTGAAGGTTGAGTGGAAGGCGGGGAAGGCGTGATCGAACTCTATCGCGGCAGCATCAACACCTGGGAATGCGACGAGATGGGGCACATGAATGTGCGCTTCTACGTCGCGAAGATGATGGAGGGGCTGGCGGAGCTGGCTCACATTGTGGGGCTGGGGCATGCGTTCCAGGCCAATGCGCAATCGACGTTGCGACCGCGCGACCAGCACATCCGGTTCATGAAGGAGGCGCATGCGGGCGCGCCGTTCACGATGACGGGGTGCGTGCTGGAGGTGAGCGAGACGTCGGTGCTGCTGTACCAGCAGATCACGCATCAATCAGGTGAGCCGTGTGCGGCGATCCGGACGTGGGTGGATCATGTGGACGTCGGCACGGGCGCGCCGTTCGCGTGGACGGGCGAGACACGCGAGCGGCTGGAGGCGATGAGAGATGTTGCGCCTGCGGCGTGCGCGCCCCGGTCCATCGATCTTGGCGTGGTGCCGCTGGCAAGCGCGACGATGGCGAATGCGGATGCGATAAATGCACCGGTGATCGGGCGCGGCGTGGTGCTGTCGCCGCAGATCGACCTGACCGGGCGGATGATGCCGGAATTCTTCATCGGGCGGGTGTCGGATTCCGTCGGGCATCTTCTGCGGCCATGGCGCGAAAAGGTCGGCCGGGAGGCTGAGGCGCGCGGCGAGATTGTGAAGCTGGGCGGGGCTGTGCTGGAATACCGGCTGGCCTATCGGCGCTGGCCTCGCGCGGGGGACCGGTTCGTGATCCGCTCGTCGCGGGGATTCCAGAAGGAGAAGACGCATTCCTTCGTACACTGGCTGATCGATCCGGCCTCGGGCGAGGCGTGGTGCACAACGGAAGCGGTCGCGGTTGTACTGAATCTTGCGACGCGGAAGATAATGCCGGCGACGGCGGAGCTGCAGGCGTCCTTGAGAGAGGTGGCGCCGGAGGGGTTATCGGTCTGAGCCCTATTCCAACGGCGGCTTCTTCTTGTTGATCATGTTGCGGATCGTCAGGCCGACGCCGGTGATGAGCAGGCTGATCAGGATGAAGAAGAGCAGCTTCACGCGGAGGCCTCCTGTTGAAGCGTCAGCCGCCTGACAGCGGCCAGCCGTTTTCCTTGGCCTTCGTCTTCATGTTCGCGAGCCCGGCGCGGATGAGCTTCTCGAAGGCAGCCATGTCCACGTCGGTGAGCTTGTTGATGTAGATGCAGGCCTTGGCCGTCTTGTGCTTGCCGAGCGTCCTGAGGATGGCCTGGCATTCAGGCTGGTCTGCATACATGCCGCTGTAGATCGAGAGCGCCGCGCCGCGCGGACTGAAGCCGACCACAGGGGCGGCCCCGGAACGGCCGCTGTCGTATGTGTATGTGTAGGATCCATAGCCAATGATGGTCGGCCCCCACATCTTCGGCTTCCAGCCGGTGACTTTCTCGTAGACCTTGAGAAGTGTTTCGGCATCCGCGCGGCGGGTGTCGTTCTCAACCGCGGCGACGTAGGCGGGGACGGACGCAGGCGTGGCGTGCGTCTTGGTCGCGGCTTTCTTCGCAGTCTTCTTCGGCGTGGCCTTCTTTGCAGTTGACGTCACCTTACCGCCCATGTCGGCCCCCCTGTTCCGGTCGATGTCAGCATAGCCCATTGCGCTGGAGTGGTTGTAGTGCTTTTCGAGAGGCAGGCCGGTTAACCCGAATCCGGGCAGGCTGAGCCACCGAATCATCTGTGAGGCACGCATGACCGCCCCCATCGGCTCCAAGGCCAATCCGTCGAAATACGACGCCTATCCCAACCTGGCGGAGGACGAGCCCTACTTCGTCATTCGCGCGCATGACCTGCTCTCTTCTGCGCTCGTGGAACTGCATGCCTACATCGGCGCCGGACAGGCGGGCGCTGCGCACAACAAACTGGCCGAGATCATGGCGCTGACATCACAGAAGGCGCCGCGACCATCGGACTCGCCGAAGTATCGCGAGACATTCGCGATCTCCGCGGCGATGGAGAAGTGGCGGAACGATCAGTAGCAGGCGCGGCAACGCTCGTAAGCGCGCCCTACGTCCCCACTGTCATCCCGCCATCGACCACGACTTCCTCACCAGTCATGTAGCCGCTGTCGTCGCTCGCAAGGAAGAGAACGACTTTTGCGATGTCGTCCGGCCAGCCCTTGCGACGCATGGGCACACGCAGCGCAGCGGCGGCGTCGAGGTCCATCGGCTCGTTGGAGCCTGGTACGACCTGGCTCCAGATTGGGGTTTCGATCAGGCCGGGGTGAACGGAGTTACAGCGGATACCGTCCTGCATCGCAGCGCATTCGAGCGCGACTGATTTGGTGAACAGACGTACGGCGCCTTTCGAAGTGCAGTAAGCGGACAGGTTTGGCGCGCCGCGCAGGCCGGCGATCGACGAGATGTTGATGATGGAGCCGCTCTTGCCTTTCCGCATGAGCGGCAAGGCGGTTTTCACGCCGAGAAAGACCCCGTCGACATTCACAGCCATCTGGCGGCGCCAGTCCTCAAGCGACAGTTCGTGGATCAGCCCGGCGACAGCGATGCCGGCATTGTTGACGAGGATGTCCAAGCGGCCTTCCTGCTTCTCGATGCTAGCGATAACATCACGCCATTCGCTCTCGCTGGTGACGTCGAGCCGAATGAAACGCGCCTTGCCGCCGGACCTGCGGATGGCTGCGGCGGCTTCCTCGCCATCCTGCACATCGGTTAGCACGACGCTCGCGTCCTCACGTGCAAGCACTTCCGCCGACGCGCGGCCAATGCCGCTTGCAGCGCCAGTTACCAGCGCGACCTTGCCTGAGACACGACCCATCGTTTTCTCCCGTGATCATTCTTCGGGAGGCTCGTCCATTTGGCCGAGATTGTCATCCCGGAAGCGCGTGGCGCCATTCGGGATCTGTCGCGGGAGCTCCACAGTCCTTGAATGCGTACAGGCTGCCCGCCGCGACGCTGGGGATGACAAATCGAGCGTGCAGCCGATCAGTAGCTCTTCGGCAGGCCCAGCACGCGCTCGGAAATATAGTTCAGGATCATCTCGCGGCTCACGGGGGCGATGCGGGCGATCATGGCTTCGCGCATGTAGCGTTCGACATCGTACTCTTTCGCGTAGCCCATTCCGCCGTGCGCGAGGACGGCCGCCTCGCAGGCATTGAAACCGTACTCGGCGCCGAGGTATTTCGCGGCGTTGGCTTCAGCACCGCATTCGAGACCCTGGTCGTACAGGCGTGCGGCTTTGTAGGTCAGCAGTTCTGCGGCGGAGAGCTCGGCCCAGCACTTGGCCAGCGGGTGGGCGACGCCCTGGTTCTGGCCGATGGGACGGCCGAATACGACACGCTCCTTCGCATAGGTCGTCGCACGTTCGAGCGCCGCGAAGCCGAGGCCGATGGCTTCGGCGGCGAACAGGACGCGTTCCGGGTTGAGGCCCTGCAGCAGGTATTTGAAGCCCTGCCCTTCCTCACCGATGAGCGATTCTTTCGGGATCTCAATGTTGTCGAAGTACAGCATGTTGCACTCGACGGCCTTGCGGCCCATTTTCGGGATCGGCTTTGCGTCGACACCCTTCATGTCCATGTAGAACAGCGAAAGGCCCATATAGGGCTTGGCGACTTTTTCCTGCGGCGTCGTGCGCGCGATCAGGATGATCTTGTCGGCGCGCTGGGCGCCGGTCGTCCAGATCTTGCGGCCGTTGATGACGTAGCCGGAATTGGTGCGCTCAGCCTTCGTCTGCAGGCTGGAGGTGTCGAGGCCCGAGTTCGGCTCGGTGACGCCGAAGCACATCTTCTGCTGGCCGGAGATGATCTTGGGCAGGAATTCCTGCTTCTGCTCGGACGTGCCGAATTTCTCGATCGGCTTTGCGCCGAAAATGTTGAGGTGGATCGACGAGCAGCCAGTGAAACCAGCGCCGGAACGCGCGACGGCCTGCATCATGATGGAGGCTTCCATCAGGCCGAGGCCCGAGCCGCCGACCTCTTCCGGCATGGCGATGCCGAGCCAGCCGCCGTCAGCCATGGCCTTGGTGAAGGCTTCAGGCCATTCGCCGGTCTCGTCGGTCCTGCGCCAGTATTCGGCGTCGAACTGGGCGCACACGGCGGCGACGGCGTCGCGGATCGCTTCCTGATCTTCCGTCATGGGGGCGATGTTGTGCATGTGACTCTCCCGGGGCCTGTCAGCTCTCGTTGTAACGCTAGTTATCGGAGCCTTTGACGGAGGGCGAGTGCGGCGCCGCGTCCGGGTTGTCAAACCGGGTTGGGTCAAACGCGGCCGCCAACGGGCTCACTTTCCCGTCAATCACCTGATCGGCCACGATTTCGGCCGTGGCCGGAGCGAAGAGTACGCCATTCCGGTAGTGGCCGAGCGCGGCGAAGACGCCGGGGATCGCAGTCTGGCCGATCAGGGGCTGATCATCCGGGCTGCCAGGGCGAACGCCAGCCCATGCGGTCAGTTCAGGCGCATCAGCCAGGGCGGGCACGAGCGCGGCGGCGCGGGCGCGGAGCTGGGCGATGGCGTCGCGGTCGACCTCAGTGTCAGCGCGGTTTCTCTCCGTCGTGGCGCCGACGAGGATCCAGCGGGATTTCGGGGCGATATACACGTCTCGCGTGTGGATGACGTGCCGGGGGCCCTGTTCGATCGGGGCGATCGCGAGGATGTGGCCCTTCACGGGCACGGGCGCAGGCAGGCCGGGCGACAGCCGCGCGCCGCGGGGGCCGACGAACACCGGCGGGGGCTGGGCGCCGTTGGCGATGACCACGCGATCGTAGCGTTCGCCATCGGGCATCAGAAAATGCTGGCCTGCGGTAATGCGATCAACCTGGCGGCCAAAGCGGAGGCCGACGCCAGTGCGGGCGAGCGCCGCGCCAAGGCGCTGGAGCACAAGCACTGGATCGACCTGCTGGTCGTGGGCCAGCCAGAGGCCGGCGAGCAGGTCTGGCGCGAGCGCGGGCTCGCGGACGGCGAGGTCCCTGAGCTGCAGGGTAAACGCGGGAACATTGCGCGCCTGGCAGGCGGCGGTGAGGCTGGCGATCCATTCTGCCTCGCCGGCCGTGCGGGCAACTACGAGAGCGCCTTCACGGGAGTACTCTACTGGCCCGCCGCCAAGCCGCTCAAGGCGAGCGGCATGATCCGGCCACAACTGGCCAGCATGTCGCGCAAATGCTGCAAGCGCGCGCTGCTCTTGCTCGGCCGCCCAATCGAAAGCGACGCCCAGCATGCCGGCTGCACGGATGGAGACTCCTCCGCCGAGCTCGATGCCACGGTCGTACACCGCCACATCCGCGCCGCGGCTGCGCAATTCGAGCGCGATGCTGAGTCCCACAACACCGGCGCCGACAATTGCGACGCGCAAGGCTGGCTTTCGGGTGGGCGGCGAGCCGGACATCGCGCCTCTATACTGGCGTCAGCGCGAACAGCCAGAGTGAGTTTCAACCCTGAGCGGCTACGGCGTCGGACGGCATCGAACGCTGGCGCTCGGAGCGCCAGAAGACCAGGAACCGGGCGGCGTGGTCGCGGTGCTGGAAAACCAGCTTGCGGCGCATCTCACCGCCGGAGAACTCGCTCTTCACCATGATGTGCGGGGCGTCGCTCTGCTCACCGGAGAGGCCGGATTCGCAAGCCCACTTGGCGAAGGCGTCGATGGCGTTCATCAGGCGCGACGGATCGCGGCTTTCTTCCGCACCCATGAAGACGACGACTTCAGACATCACCACCCCCGAAGGCCGCTATCCAGCCGTGCGGCCACATCAACCCACAAGCCCAGCAAGAGCCGCGCCATTCATCTGGCGTCTGATCCTTCGCTGCACTGCAACAATCGGCCAAACTAGACCCGCGTCACACAAATGCAACTGCCGAGGGCCAGATTTAATGATCAGCGCCCGGAGCATCTCCCGCGGACGTCAGGGGATGATTCGGCTGCGGGCGATTGCGTCCGCAACACGGTTGGCGGCGCGGCCTTCGCTCTGGGCCCGGTCGAGGACGTCGCCAAGGGTCTGGATGAGGCGCTGGAGCTTTGCTTCCACCCAGGCGGGGTCGTAGGCGCCAGAGATTTCGGAAGCGACATTGATGATTCCTCCGCCATTGATGACGTAGTCGGGGGCGTAGACGACGCCCTTCTCGCTTAGGCGATCGCCCATTTCGGGCGTGGCGAGCTGGTTGTTGGCGCCGCCAGCGACCACGCGCACGCGCAGGCGCGGGAGCGTCTCAGGGTTGATGACCGCGCCGAGAGCGTTCGGCGAGAAGATGTCCGCGGCAACATCGTAGATGTCGGCAGGGTCGACGACTTGTGCGCCGGTTGCGCGTGCGACCTGGTCGACCGCTTCGGCGTTCACGTCGGTGATGACGAGCTTTGCGCCTGCGCTGGCCAGATGACTGCAGAGATAACCGCCGACATGACCCACGCCCTGTACCGCGATGGTGCGGTTGGTGAGGTCATCCGTGCCGAAGGCGCGCAGGGCGGCGGCCTTGAGACCGAGGAACACGCCCTTGGCTGTCACGGGAGAAGGATCTCCGCTGGCGGCCTTGCCGGTGGAGAGGCCCGAAACGAACTTCGTCTCTTCTGCAGCGAAGGCCATGTCCTGCACGGAGACACCGACGTCTTCTGCCGACCAGTACGTCCCATTGAGCGAGTTGATGGCGCGGCCAAGGGCGCGGAACAGGTCGGGGGTCTTGTCGGTTCGTGAATTGCCCCAGATCACCGCCTTGCCGCCACCGAGCGGCAGGTCGGCCATGGCGTTCTTGTAGCTCATGCCTTCGGAGAGGCGCAGCGCGTCGACAAAGGCGTCATCTGAGGAGGCGTATTTCCACATGCGACAACCGCCAGCAGCGGGTCCGCGCACTGTGGAGTGAAGCGCGATGATCGCGCGGAGGCCGGTCTTCGCATCAAAGAAGTGGTGCACACTCTCGTGGCCGGCGAAGGCAGGCTTGTCGAACATCGGTTTCTCCGGAGAACGCTGAAGGGATCAGTGTCAGCGCAGTCTGGCGCGCGTATAGCCCCAAGTGCAGACGGGGTGAACATCGCAGCGGAGCATGAAATTGCTTATCGCAGGGCAATCAGCGCCGCCTGTGGCCATAGCCTTGCCAATAAGCGGAGGACTCGCGCCGGGAGGACCTACTGCGAGGACCCAGCCTTAGCGGCCGCCGCCTCCGCCTGGCGCATGACACGCAGGAAATTGCCGCCCCAGATCTTCTTGATGTCCTCCGCCGCGTAGCCACGGCGGACGAGCCCAAGCGTCACAGCGAAGGAGGCGCTAGCATCGGCATAGCCTTCAATACCGCTGCCGTGATTGAAATCCGTGCCGATGCCGACATGGTCGATGCCGATGCGTTTCACGATGTAGTCGATGTGGTCGATCATCGTGTCGATCGTTGCGGGCCCAAGCGCCTCGCGGATCGATGTCGTGAACGTCTCTCGCGCCGCGGGATCGGGAAGTTCCCAGTAGAGTTCGTAGGGATAGGAATAGGTCTCGGGCAGGCCCGCAGCGCTTCGCGCCTTCCTTATCGCCTCCAGCTTTTCCGGCGTCGAGAAGTTGACAAGGTAAGCCGTGAACGGCGCGACGTGGATGACGCCCCCGGTCTGTCCGATACGATCGATTTCCTCGTCCGAAAGATTGCGTGTTGCGTCCGAGATGGCGCGCACGTTCGAGTGGCTGGCGATCACGGGCGTCTTCGAGCGGGCGATGGTTGCAAGCGTCGCGGCCTTAGATGCCTGAGACACATCGACCACGCCGCCGAGCGCGTTGATCCGATCGATCGCGGCCAGCCCCAGCGCCGACAGCCCACCATGTGCGTCCGGCTCGTACTGTTTGCTGGCAGGGTCGTGGAACGGACGCGAGGAGTCCGAGAAATCATTGTGCGCAAGATGGTTCAGGGCAAAAACCCGCACGCCTGCCTCGTAGAAAGTGTCGATCGCAGCCACCTGCCCTTCGAGAGCCCTTGCGTTCTGGAAGCCGAGGATCAGCGCCGTCCTGCCGCTTGTACGGATCGCGAGGATCTCATCGGCTGATCTTGCAATCGCCACCATGTCGGCGTTGGCCGCCGCCAGCGCCTGGATAGCTGCAAGCTTCTCATCCGCTTCCACGCGCGCCTTCCTGTCGTCTTCCCGCGTGCGTGGACCAGGTCCCACGGCGATCGCCATGACGACAGCGCCCACGCCCCCAGCCTTGAGCTTTTCGGGGGATACCTTTGACGAGCCGTCGGCGCTGAGGAAATTGGCAGCGGTGGAGGGAACCACTATGTCGGCATGCGCATCCAGAGCGAGGCTCTCCTGATGGATCGCCCGGGCGGATTCAACGATAGCCGCCTCGCTTGGCGCCTGGTCTGGTACGGCAGCCTTTTCTGCAGGGGCGCAGCTGACCAGCGACAACGCAAAGGCGAGCGCCACGAACGACCGGCGCGAGAGGGGGGTCACCTGCGGCATGACTTGCGCTCCATGGCGTGAGCCGATCGCCACGCGTTGGAAGCGGTGTTTTCATGACGCTTGGGCGGGGGCAAGTATGCCGCTACGGCACAACTTGCTGCCAAACCTGAACCGGATGGCTTCTAGCAGGCTTACTCGAACAAAGCGTCCGCGGCGCCCGCATCGTCCGGGCGGATCAATTGATCCAGCGCGATCTTCAGCGGGCCCTGCTGTTCGCTGCGGTCGGCGACCCACAGGTTCATTTCGAGCGCGCCACCTTCGAGGGCGCGCATGCGGGCGCGCCAGCTCTGCGCTTCCCATGCTAGTTCCTGCAGGAAAAGAGCGCCTTCGCGGCCTGAGAGGCCGGAGCCGGCGGCGCTTTCAACGACCTGAGTGAGATTGGCGTAGCCCTGCTTCGCGGCGGAGAGGACGAGGTCGGCGACGGAGGCGCGGCGGATCGTCTTGAACCCGGCGAGCGTGAGAAGCTCCTCGATCTCGTCGTTGGTGGCGAGCTGTGGTTCGGCCCAGGCGGAGGCGAAAGCCTGCGGCGGCGTTTTCTTGGTGCGGCGCGTGGTATCGACGAAGACCCAACGGCCGCCAGCGTCGAGCGCGCGGAAGACGCGACCGACGAGGCCAGCCTTGTGATCGGAGTAAGCGAAGGCTTCGACGCTGACGATTGCTGGCAGCGCGCCATCCTGGAAGCCGCGCGGACGGTCCACTTCGCTGACAGTGAACGCGGCGTTGGCGACGAGCTGGTTGAGGCGGGAGACGCAGGCGGCGCGCCATTCGTTCGCGATCGGCTTGCGATCGGACTGTGCGGCGAACGCGTTCAGGAGCGACGCATCGGCACCGATGAAGCCGATTGCTCCAGAGCGGTCCGCCAGTTCGAGCGCCGCGTCGATCATGTGGGTGTCGAGCGCGAAGGAACCGGGCGACAGCCTGCCCTCGCCCCAGAGAGTCTCGAGAGCGCGGATGCGGATTTCACCGCCGTCGAGCGGCGGCGCAGCCGGCGCGGGCGCAGCCGGGATCGGAGCGATGGAGGCGGGCGGCTCAGCCTTGGCAGGCTCGGGTGTCACGGGCGCCTTCGCGGCTTCGGCTTTCGGCGCGTCAGCCTTGGCCGCTGTCTTGTCTTCCGACGCAGCTGCCTCGCCTTCCAACGGCGGGACGTAGTCGCGGCCGCTCCACCAGGCGCCAAGGCGCCCGGCGACATCGCCGCCTGCCATCTTTTTCACTTGCGCAAGCATCCCGCGCGCGACCCTTGAATGCACTTCACCAGAGCGCACAGACTAAACGGCTTTGGTTAATTTTCGGGCTTCATGGAACCCACGAATTTCAACGGTTTGCGGCCCGATTCCCCAGCCAGGGCAACGGCGGCGCACCTGACGGACGGGGTGATTCCGGGTCTCTGGCGAAGGCGAGGATATCGCCCCAGACCTTGTGAGCCTGAAGGTCGTTCAGGAGCAGGTGGTAGCCGTTCAGGTAGTAGGCCGTCTGGACATGGGGCGGCATCTTGGCCGTGGCGCGCTGAACGCCCTCGACGGGGATCATCTCGTCTCTGGCGCCGTAAAGCATGAGCGTAGGCACGCTGCCCGGCAGGCGGGAGATCATCTGGTCCGCCTCCTCCATGATCGAGACGACGCCAAAGACGCTGTCGATCCGGTTGGACTTCTGGACGAACGGGTCAAACCACATCTCACGCAGCTTGCGATTGTTGTCAGTGGCTACGATGCGGACGCCGTCGGGCGGCACGACGACCCAGTCGGGCCGGACGTGGGATGCGACCCAGAGGCTGGCGCTGTAGAGAAGGGGCAGCGCCCCCCACCCACGAAATCCGGGACCAGAGAGAATCAGAGCGTCAGGCTGGCTGGCGCCCGGGTCGGCGAAGGTGGTGACGGCGACGGCGGCGCCCATGCTTTCGCCGACGACGGCGACCTTCGCGCCCGGGTGTCGCGAGCGTGCGACCTCGACAGCGGTTTGGAGATCCTTTCGCATGACAGCGTGGCTGGGCCAGATCATCCAGCCGGGCGACCGGCCGAAGCCGCGCTGGTCGTATGCGTAGACGGTGGCGCCGTTGGCGGACCACCATTCGCCAGCATCAACGAACGCGCCGGCATAGTCGTTCATGCCGTGCACGGCGATGACCACGACATCAGGCTCGGCAGCGTAGACCTCGACGGCGGCGGCGCAGGTGGACTCGGATGCGGCTGCAGCCGTGCCGAGATCGATGCCGCCACCGTCATCGCATGGTCCGGCGCCCTGCCCGGGTGCACGGGCGCGGTATGTGTCAAGGCCAAGGCGGGCCCCGTCAAAGCTGGTGAACCAAGTGTCGGAGAAGCCGGGCGCCGGGACGGCCGCGGGAGCCAGCGCTTTCTGCTGAAGCGGCACGCATGCGGAAATGAGCAAGGACAGGACGGTGGCCGCAAGCCACTGCTTCCGTAGCCTTGACGGCTCCCAACTCCTGTCTCGCCCAGCGAGGGGGAGGCGGGAACCGTTCGCATTGATGGCGCCTTGTGCCGTCATCCGCCTACTTTGCCGTCATGAGCGCTGTCGTCCATACTCAACCGCAGACAGAGGAAGTTGCCATGCCCGACGCCATCGAGATGATTATCGAGCCGCGCGAGCGGGACCTGGGAGGATTCTCCGTGCGCCGGCTGTTGCCTTTTGCAACGCGGCGCAATGTAGGGCCGTTCGTCTTCTTCGACCATCTGGGGCCCGCAGTGTTGCCGGCAGGCAAGGGCATCGACGTCCGCTCGCACCCACATATCGGACTGGCGACGGTAACGTGGCTGTTTGATGGGGCGCTGGACCATCGCGACAGTACTGGAACTCACCAGACCATTCGGCCGGGCGCAGTTAACTGGATGACCTCTGGACGCGGCATCACACATTCAGAGCGCACACCCCATGCGGAACGCGAGGCAGGGCACCGCATCGAGGGGATCCAGACATGGGTGGCGCTGCCACGGAGCCATGAAGAACAAGCACCGAAATTCCAGCACTACCCCGCCGCAGTGCTGCCAAAGCTTGCGCTTGAGGGGGCGAGCGGCGTGCTGATCTCCGGATCTGCCTATGGCCATCACTCGCCTGTCGAGTTCCCGAGCGGCATATGCCAGCTGGTGCTGACAGCGGAACACGACACGACGTTCGAGGCTCCCGATGCTGATGAACTTTGCCTCTACGTGGTGGAGGGTGCGGCAGAGGTGGAGGGTAGGCATGTTGGCCAGGCGACAATGGCGATCCTGTCGCAGCAGCGGCCTTGCCGGGTGAAGCTGACCGCGGGGACACGGATCATGTTTGCGGGCGGCGAAAAGCTGGACGGGCCGCGCTTTCTCGACTGGAACTTCGTGGCGTCGTCCAAGGAGCGGCTGGCGAAGGCGGCGGCGGACTGGCGTGCATCGATCGCAGGCGCCTTTGACGGGACATGCTTCACGCAACCGCCTGGCGAGACGCACTGGATCCCCCTCCCCGGCGATCCGCAGCCTCCGGGGATCGATCATATACCCGATGATCATGACGAGAAGCACACGGAGTGGAGGAGCTGAGCGGCACTTGCTCCCTCGACCGCGCGCGATAGTGTGCGCGGAAATCGAGGGAGACCCGGATGAAATTGCCTGCGCTGACGGCTGTATCGGCCGCGCTGATGAGCATCGGACTGGCCGGGTGCGGCCCCACGGAGCCTGCCGCACCAGCGGCGCCCGCGGCTGACGCCAACGCCGTCACCTCGACGCTCTCCACATCGCCGGAGATCGTGGCAGCAGACATTGCCGCTCGCATCAAGGAGCTGGCGGACGACAGGTATGAGGGTCGCGGCCCGGGTGATCCGGAAGGCGAGAAAGCAGCTGACTGGATTGCAGCCGAGATGAAGCGCATCGGTCTCGCGCCGGGCAATCCGGACGGGACGTACTTTCAGGTCGTGAAGATGGTCGCGCAGACGGCGGACCCGAAGACGTCATCCCTGAAAATCGCTGGTCCGGGCGACAAGGCGTGGGACCTGAGGATGGGACCCGATGCGGTGTTCATCACCAAGGACCAGAAGAACAATACCGTGTCGTTCACGGATTCCGATCTGGTGTTCGTCGGCTATGGCGTTGTCGCGCCAGAGGCCACCTGGAACGACTACGCTGGCGTCGACGTGAAGGGCAAGACGGTCGTGATGTTCGTCAATGACCCGGGCTTTGTGACCAACGACAACACGCTCTTCAACGGCAAGGCGATGACGTATTACGGCCGCTGGACCTACAAGTTCGAGGAAGCGGCGCGGCAGGGCGCGACGGCGGCGCTGATCATCCATGAGGAGAAGCCGGCATCCTATGGGTGGGGCGTTGTGGAAGGATCGTGGACCGGCGAGCAGGCCGATCTCGTGCGCAATGATGGCGGGGCGAGCCGCGCGAAGCTGGAGGGCTGGATCCAGCTCAGCCACGCGACGGAGCTTTTCAAGGCGGCCGGGCTCGACATCGACAAGATGCGCGCTGCTGCCAACAAGCGCGGCTTCAAGCCTGTGCCGATGACGGGACTCAAGGCGTCGGCGACTATCAACCAGACGATCGACTTCAAGGACTCGCGCAATGTGATCGGGACCGTGAAGGGCTCCGAGGCGCCGGATGAGCATGTCCTGCTCATGGCGCACTGGGATCACCTCGGCAAAGGCACGAGCGATGATCCGAATGCGGACGTGATCAACAATGGCGCCGTCGACAACGCCACCGGCACGGCGGCGATCCTGGAGATCGGCGAGAAGGTGGCGGCGGGGCCGCAGCCGAAGCGGTCGGTGACAGTGCTGGCGGTGACGCTGGAAGAGTCGGGCCTGCTGGGCTCGGCCTACTTCGGCGAGAACCCGCTCATGCCGCTGAAGAACATCGTCGGCGGCATCAATATCGATGCGATGCAACCCACAGGCATGGCCAAGGATCTTCTCGTGATTGGGGCTGGCGCCTCGCAGCTCGAAGATGCCCTGAATACCGTGCTGGCAGAATCCGGACGTGTCATTCGTCCGGACCCTTCGCCCGAGAATGGATACTTCTATCGCTCGGACCATATCAGCCTCGCCAAGAAGGGCGTGCCAATGCTCTACCCCGACAGCGGCATCGACCTCGTAAATGGCGGGGTTGCGGCGGGCGAAGCCGCGGCGAAGACCTATACCGACAACGCCTATCACAAGCCGGCTGACGAATACCAAGACACCTGGGACCTGTCGGGCATCGAGGCGGACACAAAGGTTGCGACGGAGGTTGTCACCCGTCTCGCCAACTCGGCCGATTGGCCCAACTGGTATGAGGGCAACGAGTTCAGGGCGTTGCGCGACGCCCAGCGCGCGGAGTAGCCGATGGCTGGGATGCCGGCGGGAATCCGCACCTATCTCGACAACGCCTCGAAGGCTTCGGGCAAGTCCGAGAAGGAGATGCTGGCCGTGCTGTCCAAGTCCGGGCTCAAGACGCATGGTGAGCTGCGCAGCCATGCGATGGAGGCGCTTGGTCTCGGGCATGGCCATGCGAATGCGCTGGTCGCCTACTATCTGAAGCCGGACTGGCAGTCGGGGGCGGCGGCAGTGAAGAAAGCTGCAACGAAAAAGAAGGCGCCAGCGAAGAAGACGTGAGGCTTCTGCACTTGCCGCCCGTTACAGCGCCAGCGTCATGAACCGGCTGAACGGGTCGTCCTTGTAGTTGGCGAACGGGCCACAGAAGCGGAAGCCGGCTTTCTTGTAGAGGCCAATGGCGGGATCAAAGGCTGGTGTTGAGCCGGTCTCGAGCCAGAGATGCTTCATTCCGGCGGCGCGCGCCTCGGAGAGAATATGCTCAAGCATCGCCCTGCCCGCACCGCGGCCGAGGAAGGCGTCAGCCACGCGCATTGACTTGATCTCACCGCTCTCCTCATCGAGCCGTTTGAGAGCGCCCATCACGGCGACCTCCTCACCGACCCAGCCGGTCCAGAAGGTGACGCCGGACTGACGCAGCTTGTCGATGTCAAAGGCATGTACGCTGTCCTGCGGCGAGTTCGCGTGCATGCCTTCGAGATGGCGGCGCACGAGCGCACGAGACTGCGATGCTGTCAGATCATCGATGCGAAATTCGATGTCGTGCATGTGTCTACATCCGCTCAGGCGTATCGATACCGATCAGGCCCAGCGCCAGCTCCAGCTGCTTCAGTGTCGCCATGGCGAGTGAGAAGCGGGATGCTTTCTTCTCGGCATTGGTTTCGACGAGGATCGGAGCCGCTGCGTAGAAGGCGGAGAAGGCCTGCGCCAGCGTGTAAGCGTGATCGCAGAGGATGTGCGGCATGCGCTTGTCATAGGCGCCGCGCAGAGCGTCGTTGAAGGCGTCGAGCGCAAGCACGAGTGCGCGTTCGGCGTCCAGTTCGGTCATGATCGGGCCGGGCTTCACGCCCTCCGCTTCGGCGCGGCGGGCGAGCGATTTGATGCGCACCGCGGCGTAGAGAAGGTACGGGCCGGTCCTGCCCTCGAACGAGATGAAGCGGTCGAGGTCGAAGATGTAGTTCGTCGTTCGGACGTTGGAGAGGTCGGAAAACTTTATCGCGGCGACCGCGACCTTGTGCGCGATGTCAGCCTGCTCGGCGGCGGAGACATCCGCACCAAGTTCGGCCTCCTTCATGCGAGCCGTGGCGACTTCGTCAGCTTGCGCGATAAACGCCTGGAGTTTCAGCGTGCCGCCGTCGCGGGTCTTGTACGGCTTGCCATCCGGACCGTTCACCGTGCCGAAGCCAAGATGTTCGAGCGCGCTTTCGGGCATCAGCCCTGCCCGGTCGCTGGCGCGGAAGACCTGTTCAAAGTGCAGCGCCTGGCGTTGGTCCACGACATAGAGGGTCAGCTGCGGATCGATGCCCTGCTTGCGGTCGACAATCGTGCCGAGGTCGGAGCCGTGATAGCCGATCGCGCCGTCGCGGTTCACGAGGATGATCGGCGGCATCTCCTTCTTGTCCGTCTCGCGCGCAACGCGGATGATCCAGGCGCCTGCATCCAGCTCAGCGATGCTGCGAGCTTTCAAATCTTCGACAAGCGCTGGCACGAACGGCTCCGCATCGCTCTCGCCCTTCCACAGGTCGAAGCGCACGCCAAGGCTGATGCATTCACGCTCAAGTCCCACGCGCGTGACGTTGCAGAAGTGTTGCCAGAGCGCGCGATAGCCGGGGCGGCCGGACTGCAGTTCCTGCGTCGCCTTGCGGTCTTCGTCGCGACGAGCTTCGTCGGACTTCGACTTGGCGGAGGCCTGCGGATAGAGCCGTCCGAGATCATCCATCGAGACGGGGCTTTGTTCGGGATAGGGGCCGGTGAAGCTCGCGTCGAAGTATGGCAAACCCGGTTGTTCCAGCTTCACCTCGTTGATGAGCTGGCCCATCTGCAGGCCCCAGTCGCCGAGGTGGACATCGCTGGTGACGGCGTCGCCCATGAAGCGGAACAGGCGCTGCAGGGAATCCCCGATCACCGTCGAGCGCAGGTGACCGATGTGCATTTCCTTCGCGACGTTCCAGCCGCCGAAATCGATCACGACGCGGCGCGGCGTCTCGACAATGCGCGCGCCGGAACGCGGATCAGAGGCAATCTGTTCGGCGCGGGCAGCGAGCGCTGCGGGGGTCAGACGCACATTGATGAAACCGGGGCCAGCGACCTCGGAGGCGGTTACCAATGGCGAGGCCTTCAGCGCATCGACGATGGCCGTTGCTATCTCGCGCGGGTTCTTGCCCAGCTTCTTGGCGGCGGCCATTGCGCCGTTGCACTGGAAGTCGGCGAGGTCCGGACGGTCGGAGCGGCGCATCGCGCCGGCTGCGGCATCGACCCCCAAGGCCGCGAAGGCGGCGCCGGCGACGTCCGACAGCTGGTCGGCAAGGTCCTGGGGCTTGGTCATGGTCAGGTCCGAAGAGGGGCTGGTCTGGGCCCCGCCGGACTACTGGCCGGCGGCGGGTTTCGCAACGTTGATCGTGAACCGGGTGCCGCTTCGGTTGTAGGCCAGCTGTTCCGGCGTCAGGTCAAAGCCGACGAGGACCTCGAAATTCGAGCCCGAAATGGTCTCGTTGGCGCGCGGGATCACGATGCCCGGCACGGTTTCCGTGTGGCGTACGACGTCCTTGCCGGCGGGCCAGGCAACCTGAATGTCGAAGCGTTCCTTCGCCAGCACGCTGCGGTCGCGGCGGGTGACTGTGACGAAGACCGGATAGGTGTGTGTTGAGGCAGTGGCCTTCGGACCCTTGCCGAACGCAAAATCGATCTCGATTTCCATGGTGATGGGATTGGTGCCGACATAGCGGCAGAACCCGCGCAGGCCCTGGATTTCGCCAGTGAACACCACATTCTCGTGCCGTTCGGGGCCGTCAATTTCGACCACACGGCTGGCGTCGTAGAGCGTTCCTGCCACCGGGCACGGACCAACGTTGGGCGAATCGTCCAGATCCACGCCCGCGCAGCTGGTCATCAGCATGGCGGAGAGACCCAGGCAGGCGGCAACTGAACGCTTCACGGGGACATCCTGACACAGGCCGTCGTCGGCCTGGCGCCGGGACGGTTCGAACTCCGGGCGGTGATAGCGCCTAACCGAGGGCGGGCGCAACGCTGGGAAGCTGCCCAAGATTTGCCGTTTTTCGGCTACCGGCGTACTAGCTGAGGGCGACAGATCAATCGCGGCTACGTATTGTCTGTCGCTCACTCCCTACTGCGCGTTGCTGGAAGCATGACCAAGCCACCTCTGACCATCCTTCTTGCTGCTCCCCGCGGATTCTGCGCCGGCGTGGACCGGGCCATCCAGATCGTGGAGCAGTCGCTGGCCAAATGGGGGGCGCCGGTCTTCGTGCGGCACGAGATCGTGCACAATGCTCACGTTGTAAAGCGCCTCGAAGCCATGGGCGCGGTGTTCGTCGAGGAGCTGACCGAGTGCCCGGACGACAGGCCGGTGGTGTTCTCTGCGCATGGCGTGCCGAAGGTGGTGCCGGCCGAGGCGGCGCGGCGGCAGATGACCTTTGTGGACGCGACCTGCCCGCTCGTCTCCAAAGTGCATGCCGAAGCACAGCGGCACGCGCGCAACGGATTGCATACCCTGCTGATCGGACATGAAGGGCATCCAGAAGTTGTCGGCACGATGGGTCAGATCGAACCGGGGGCCATGACCCTGATCGAGACCGTGGCGGACGCCGAGACTTTCACGCCGGCGGATGCAAGCAAGCTCGCCTATGTCACGCAGACGACGCTGAGCGTGGACGACACGCGTGACATCGTAGAGGCGCTGCGCCGCCGCTTCCCGCAACTGTCGGAGCCGCGGAAGGACGACATCTGCTATGCGACCACCAATCGCCAGGACGCGGTGAAGGTTATCGCGGAACAGGCGGAGCTTGTGCTGGTGATCGGCGCCGCGAACTCCTCCAACTCGGTGCGACTCAAGGAAGTGGCGGAGCGTTCGGGCGCGCACGCGGCCTTTCTGATCGCGTCGGCGGAAAACATCGACTGGCGCTGGTTCGATGACGTGAAGACTCTGGGACTGACTGCTGGTGCATCGGCTCCGGAGTCGCTGGTGCAGGGCGTGATTGCAGCATGTCGTGCGCGGTTCGAGGTTTCGGTGCAGGAAATCGTCACCGCACAGGAAGACGTGGTGTTCCGCATTCCGCGCGTGCTTGAGGAAGCCTAGCGGGACGTGACGAACCCGCTCAACCGGCCTACATTCAGACCATGAACAGCAGCCACATCACGATGCGCGAAGATGACTTCGTCATCGACCAGAACTGGAAGGGCTACACGGCTGAGGAACACGCCGTGTGGGATCTTCTATACCGGCGCCAACGCGACCTGCTGAAAGATCGCGCCGACCCCGCCATGTTGCGCGGGCTCGAGACGTTGAACCTCAATCGCGGCGGCATCCCCAACTTCGCGGAGATCAATATCGAGCTAAAGGCGCGGACAGGGTTTGAAGTCGTGGCAGTGCCGGGGCTGGTGCCGGACGAAGTATTCTTCAACCACCTCGCGAACCGCCGCTTCCCCGCCGGCCAGTTCATCCGCACGCGTGCGCAGCTCGACTACCTGCAGGAGCCGGACATCTTCCACGACGTGTTCGGTCATGTGCCGCTGCTGACCGATCCGGTGTTTGCCGACTACATGGAGGCCTATGGCAAGGGCGGCCTGCGCGCGACGAAGTTCGGCCGGCTGAAGAACCTTGCGGCGCTGTACTGGTACACCGTCGAGTTCGGACTTATCGAGACGCCCCAGGGCGTTCGTATCTATGGCGCGGGCATCTCATCATCGAAAGACGAATCGATGTTCGCCCTAGACGATCCCTCACCCAACCGGCTGCGCTTTGACCTCGAACGCGTGATGCGCACGCGGTATCGGATCGACGATTTCCAGCAGACCTATTTTGTCATTCGCTCGTACGACGAACTCTTCCGCGCCACCGTCGATACGGACTTTGCGCCGCTCTACGGTCGGCTGGCCGACGGGTCTGACTACGCGGCCGACACCGTGCTGCCCGCGGATGGCGTTGTCCAAGCAGGCACGCAGGCTTACGCTAGGACCAAGGCCGCCGGTTGATCCGTTTACCCCCCCGGCGCGTAGTGAGCCCGACCCGATCCAGACGCGTGAGCAGAATTGTCCGATAACCCTGTCCTCTACTGGTTTCGGGACGACCTGCGACTGGCGGACAATCCCGCTCTTGCTGCAGCGCATGCGACCGGACGACCGCTGGTCCTGATCTACATACTCGATGAATCGAGCCGCGAATCGCGCCCGCTGGGCGGGGCAAGCCGCTGGTGGCTGGACAAGTCGCTGCGAAACCTGAGTGAGCGCATCGCCGCCAGGGGTGGGAAGCTGATCCTGCGCAAGGGTCCGGCCGAGACTGTCATCGCGGAGCTGGTCGCAAAGTCCGGGACGGTCGCGGTCTACTGGAACCGTCGCTATGGTCCAGCTCGCAAGGCCGACGAACGGATCAAGAAGGCGCTGAAGAGGGATGGCGTCGAGGCGCACAGCTTCAATGGCTCGCTCCTGGTCGAACCGTTTGCGCTCAAGACCGGATCGGGCGGCGACTTCAAGGTGTTCACGCCGTTCTGGAAGGCTCTGCAGGCTAGCATCACGATTCCCGATCCAGCTCCCGAGCCGCGCACACTGGCGGCGGGGCCGCAGCTGGCATCCGATGACATCGCCGCGTGGGACCTTCATCCGAGCAAGCCCGACTGGTCTACCGAGTTCGGCAAGATGTGGGCGCCGGGGGAACTCGGCGCGCGCAAACGCCTGTGCGAGTTCCTCGCGGGCCGCATCGGCGGCTACACCGACGGCCGCAACATCCCCGCGCAGGACAGCACATCGCGCCTGTCACCCTACCTGCACTTCGGCGAGATCAGCCCGCATCAGGTGTGGCGCGTGGCGCGCCACGCGGAAGAATCCGGGGAAGCATCGCCGCGCGAAGTCCTGAAATTCCTCTCCGAGATCGCCTGGCGGGATTTCTCGTACTACCTGCTATATCATGATCCGGACATGGTTCGGCTGAGCTGGCGGCGTCAGTTCGAAGCTGTCGAATGGCGCAAAGGTACCAGGGCCGAGCTTGAAGCGTGGAAACGCGGCAAGACAGGTTATCCGATCGTCGATGCCGGCATGCGGCAGCTGTGGACCACGGGCTGGATGCACAACCGCGTCCGCATGATCGTCGCGTCGTTCTTTGCGAAGGACCTGCTGGTCCACTGGCGCAAGGGCGAGGAGTGGTTCTGGGATACGCTGGTGGACGCTGACGAAGCCAACAACGCCAATGGCTGGCAGTGGACGGCCGGAACCGGCGCAGACGCCGCCCCCTATTTCCGCGTGTTCAACCCGATCCTGCAGGGCGAAAAGTTTGATCCTGAAGGCGCCTATGTCCGCGAATGGGTTCCTGAACTGGCAAAGCTGCCGCCCAAGTGGATCCACCATCCCTGGGAAGCGCCTGCCGAAGTGCTGACATCTGCCGGGGTGAAGCTCGGCGATACTTATCCTCAACCAATTGTCGATCATGACTTTGCACGCAAGCGAGCTCTTGAAACCTACAAGGGTTCCAGTCAGGAGACTGCCGCATGATCTCTCGACGCAAGCGCATCGCTGTTATCGGTGGGGGCGTGGCGGGCCTCGGCGCAGCATGGGCGCTGCGCGAGACGTCGGACGTCGTTGTCTATGACAGCGCCGAGCGCTTTGGCGGTCATGCCTGGACGATCGACATCGATCATCGGGGCGTGCCCATGTCAGTGGACATCGGCTTCATCTGCTTCAACCGCCCGAACTATCCCAACTTCACGGCACTGCTGAACCATATCGACGTGCCTACGGTGATGACCGACATGGCGTTCGCCGTTTCCGACCCGGACGGTTATGAGTGGTCGTCCGATCCGCTGGGACTATTCGCCTGGAAGCGCAATCTGCTGGACAAGAAGTTCCGCGGCATGATCGGGGAGATCCTCGACTTCAACAACCGGGCTCGCGCGGAACTGGCGAAGGACACTGTTCCGGACATGAGCCTTGGCGCGTGGCTGGACATGCATGGCTATTCCCAGCTGTTCCGCGAAGCCTATCTCCTGCCCATGAGCGCCGCGATCTGGTCGACCCCCGAGAAGCTGATGCTGGACTATCCGGTCGTCAGCTTCCTGCAGTTCTTCGACAATCACCGCCTGATGCACACGATCCGCCCGATGTGGCGGACCGTGAAGGGCGGCAGCCGGTCTTATGTTCAGCGCCTGCTCGCTGACCTCGCGGGATCGCTCAGACCGTCGGCCAACATCCAGAATGTGCGCCCGATCGGTGGCGGCAAGGTCCAGGTAACGGAGCGCAATCGCCAGCCCGAAATGTTCGACGCCGTGATCTTCGCCTGCCACGCCGACGAGGCGAAGCGGATGCTGGATCAGGGCTGCGAAGATCAGCGCATGGCCCTGGGATCGATCCGCTTCTCCAGGAACACGGCGGTGCTGCACCATGACGGCGCGATGATGCCGCGGCGCCGGGCGGCCTGGGCCTCATGGAACGTCGCAAAGGGCGCTGACGACAGCGTCTGCGTGACTTACTGGATGAACCGGCTGCAGAAGCTGCCGAAATCGCATCCGGTCTTCGTTACGCTGAACCCGGTGCGCCGACCGGATCCGAGCAGAACATTTGGCGTCTACGAATTCGAGCACCCCATGTACGACACGGCCTCGGCTGCAGGACGTCGCGGGATCCAGCGGCTTCAGGGCCAGGACGGCCTGTTCTTCGCCGGCTCGTGGCTCGGCGACGGATTTCACGAGGCCGGTCTGCGGACCGGTCTGGAAGCTGCGTTCGCGCTTGGCGGCAGCGTCCCGTGGAAGGCCACGACGCAGCATGCGCATACCCTGTCGCATGAGTCGGCCGCGCGACCGGCGCCGCAACTGGCGGCAGTCGCAGGAACCCCATGACGCTTCCGGCAGCCCAGCTCTGGTTCGGCAAGACGGTGCACACGCGGCAGCGGCCTTTCCGCCGCAGCTTCACGCATCGTATCGCCATGCTGGAGATCGACATCGACCGGCTGGGCGAGGCCGATGAGCTGGCGAAGCTTTTCTCGGTCGAGCGCGGGAACGTCATCGCGTTCAAGGCGAAAGACCATGGTCCCCGCACCGACGGCATGCCGCTTCGCGAATGGGCTGAACAGCATTTCGCCGAGGCGGGCATCGACCTTGGCGGCGGCGCAATACGCCTGCTCACCTTCCCGCGTGTGCTGGGCTATGGCTTTGCGCCGATCTCGGTCTGGTATGGTTTTGCGCCCGACGGCGCGTTGCGCGGCGTCATCTATGAGGTGCACAACACTTTTGGCGAGACACATGCCTACGTAAGCGCGCCGGCGCCTTCAGAAAGTCGGCAGCGCGCCAACAAGGAGTTTCACGTCTCGCCCTTCTTCGCCGTTGACGGGAAGTACCAGTTTGGCATCCGGCGCTCGCAGGATGTGCTGACGGTGACCGTGGTGAACTTTGACGCCGAAGGCGCCCAGCATGCGGCGAGCCTCTCCGTGAGGCCGCGTGAACTTACATCTGCCGAGGTTCTCAAGTGGATGGTGGCGATGCCCCTGTCCGGACTCGGCGTCGTGATCGCAATCCATTGGCAGGCCCTGTGCCTCCTGCTTAAAGGCGCGCGATATCGTGATAAACCTGTCCAGCGCGAGAAACGCATCACGCTCGCCCGGCCAGAGGATGAACCGGCGGAAGAGACGCCCAAGCCAAGGAAACGTGCATGAGCCGCGTCGAGAGAATGATGCTGGACATCGGCGGTCCGGGCGACCTCAACAAGCTGCACGGCCTGCCCGCGAGCCTCAGCTTTGCGGCGATGATCCTTACGCGGCTGCGTCGTGGGCGGCTGGACATGAGCCTGCCTGACGGACGCATCCTGCGCTTCATGGGCAAGGAGCCCGGCCCGATGGCCGAGCTGATTGTTCACGACCTGAAGTTCGTCCGCACGGCTGCGGCGCGCGGCGATGTCGGGTTTGCCGAGGCGTTCATCGACGGCAAGGTGGATACGCCGGATCTGCCACTGCTGCTGGAGTACTTCAACGCCAACTGGGAGAATATCGGCCCATTCGGGCTCGGCGGCGCGATCGCCCGATTCTTCGGCAATTTTCGGCACATGCTGCGCGCCAACACGAAAAAGGGCTCGAAGAGAAACATCCTCGCGCACTACGACCTCGGCAACGATTTCTACGCATCATGGCTCGACCCGACGATGACCTATTCGTCGGCGCTATTCGCTTCGGCCGAGCAGACGCTCGAGGAGGGGCAAATGGCGAAGTATCGCTCGATCGCCCGCAACCTGCAGCTGAAGCCCGGCGATCATGTCCTCGAGATCGGCTCCGGCTGGGGCGGCTTTGCAGAGGTCGCGGCGAAGGAGTATGGCGCGCGCGTGACGTCGATCACCATCTCGAACGCCCAGCATTCGCTCGCTACGCAGCGCATCTCTGCGGCCGGACTCGCCGACACGGTGCAGATCGTCATGTCCGACTATCGTGACGTGAAAGGCCAGTTCGACGCGGTCGCTTCGATCGAGATGTTCGAAGCGGTGGGTGAAGAATACTGGCCGAGCTACTTCTCCAAGATTGCCGAAGTCCTGAAACCAGGCGGGCGCGCCGCGCTCCAGATTATCACCATCGCTGACGAGCATTTCGAGGAGTACCGCAGCCGCGCCGATTTCATCCAGCACTACGTCTTCCCGGGTGGCATGCTACCCTCGCCGACGCGCCTTCGGGAGGAGACCGAGCGCGCAGGGCTCGGCTATTCGGTGGATCGAATGTTCGGGAAGGACTATGCGCGCACGGTGGACGAGTGGTCGCAGCGTTTCGATCTAGCCTGGGACCGCATCAAGGGCGGCAAGTTCGACGAGCAGTTCCGGCGGCTGTGGATCTATTATCTATCCTACTGCTCGGCAGGTTTCAGGACAGGGACGATCAATGTCGGTCAGTTTGTGCTGACAAAGCCGGCCTGATGTCCCCTCCCGGCACCCTGGCGGAGACAATCCGCCGCCGGTTTGCGTCTGGCTAGCGCGTTCACGTGCAGCTAAGCTTCGTCTGAACAGACGGAGTATGTCGTGCCGCGCATCATGCTTGAGAAAGACAACCTGGATGAACGGAACAAGGAGTTCGTCCAGACACCGCTGACCAATCCGCTGTTCCTGAACTCCGTGCCAAAGTGCGGGACACATCTGATCAAGAACGTGATGCGGATGTTCGTGCCTGTGGAGCAGCAGTACAACGCGACGTTCATCCAGTTCCCCAGCCTGCTTCATCACGGGCCCATCGCATTCAATCCGAACATTCCAAAACTCTCCTGGGGGCACCTTCTTTTCTCGGATGATTCGGCCGCCTTCACGCGATATGCGAGGCACCTTGTGCTTGTTCGCGATCCCTACGACTGGGTTCTCGCGCGTGCGCGCTTCTTCCTCTCCGAGAACTTCGAAGGCAGGACCGACAGGCTGAAGTCGGGCGCGTTCGACACCAACGACATCCTCAACATGATGATCTTCGGCATTCACAAGAAGGCGCCGGGCCTCGAGGAGATCTTCCGTCACAACGCGGCTGCGTGGATGGGCTCGACCACATTCATGATCCGTTATGAGGACCTGGTCGGCCATGTGAAGCGTCTCGGTACGCCGGAAGCGAAAGACTACTTCTTCAGGCTGTTCGAGCTGTGCGGCATCGTTCCGCCGGATGACTGGCGCGAGCGCGTGGTCATCGGCGCAGATCGCAAGCAGAGCGGCACGGCGCGGGAGAACCTCGGGGGCGGGCTCACCGATCTTCCTGATGAGCTGCCTGACGCACAGAAGAAACTCGTCGACTATGCAGCGCCGGGGCTTCGCGCGCTGCTGGGGTATGCCTAACGGTCGATGGGCGCGTAGGGCTCGCATGCCTTGCCATCGGCATCGGCATCAAGGGTTTCGCGATAGGCCGGCTCGCCTCTGAGGATGTGCGTGCGGCCATCCTGGAAGGCGTCGCGGCAATTCAGATAGTACGCTGGACCTTCCTCGAACGAGCTATCCCGGCTTGCCTGATCTGACCGCTGGCTTGCATCCAGCAGGATCAGACTGCTCGCGCCGATGCCAGCGCCGAGAGCCAGCAAGCCAAATGGCAAAGCCAGCTTTCTCAGGACGCGGGGGTTGCCGTTCCTGCCGGATCCAACGCCCGACCTGTGGAAGCCTCGCCTCACCCTCGCAAGCCGCCGCTCGTAGCCGGGTCCCTCGAGACGCGCCATGGGTTGCGTCAGACCTTGACGTATTGTGAGACAAACTCGAGCGCCCTGGCCCTCCACTCCTCAGGCAGGATGGTCGGATCGAGGGCGTAGGCGACACCGGCTGCGATGCAGAGGACCAACAGGAGCTGGAACACGAATCCAGTCACCGTTCCCTTTCGCTCATTGCGTTCGCCGGGCCGCTTGTAGTTCTTGCCGGCGGGCTTGCCGCCCTTGAGGAGCGATGTGGTGTGCTGGGCCAGAGCCTGTTTCTCAGCCTTCGCCGCCCGATCTTCCTCACTCTCGCGGATCACTGCCTTGCGCGGCTTGGGCGGCCTAGCGAGATTTGCCTCGGCCGCAGGCTGCTGGCGAAGGCTCGCGCGCAGATCAGCAATACGCGTCGGGCTATTGGCCCCGAAGCCTTTCGACGCGCGCTGCATGTTGCCCCCTCGGCGTTGAGACGATCCAAGAATAGCTGAGGGCTACAAAAGCAACGTTTATCCGATCGGTGAAATTTCACCGATTAGGTGCGTCAGACGTCGAAATCGAGTCCGATTGCAGAGAAACGCTCGCGATTTTCCTGCCAGCGCTCGGAGACTTTCACGCGCAGGAAGAGGTGGACGGGGCGGCCGAGGATTTCAGTCAGTTCCTTGCGGGCCGCCATGCCGATATCCCTGATCGTCTGCCCGCCCTTGCCCAGCACGATCGACTTGTGACCATCACGGCTGACATGGATCATCTGGTCGATGCGGACGGCGCCATCGTCGTGCTGTGTCCAGTTCTCGGTTTCGACGGTTAGCTGGTAGGGAATTTCCTGATGCAGGCGGAGCATCAGCTTCTCGCGGGTGACCTCTGCGGCGATCAGGCGGCTAGGCATGTCCGCGGCCTGATCCTCCGGGAACAGATACGGCCCTTCTGGCATGCGACTGGCGAGGAGGTCTGCAAGTTGGTCGACGCCATCACCATTGAGGCCGGACACCATAAGTACATCCGAATAGACGCCCGTGTCGAACAGCGCCTTGGTGGCGCCGAGCAGCAGAGACCGCTCGACGAGATCGATCTTGTTGATGGCCAGGATCGCCTTTGCCCCAATGACTCTGAGACGATCGATGATCGCCTCGTCTTCCGCCCGGTCACCGTGCCCGGTCCAGTGGCGTGCATCGATGAGATGGACGATAGCATCGGCATCGCCTGCACCTTCCCATGCGGACTTCACCATGGCGCGGTCGAGGCGGCGGCGCGGCGCGAAGATGCCAGGCGTGTCGACCAGCACCACTTGTGAATTGCCGTGCATCATCACGCCCCGCACGGGGAAGCGCGTGGTCTGCACCTTATGCGTCACGATGGTGATCTTCGTCCCCACCAGCTGGTTCACCAGCGTGGACTTGCCTGCGTTTGGCGCGCCGATGATGGCGGTGAAGCCGGCGCGTGTCTGTCCGGTCATGCCGGTCCTCCAATCGCGGTGAGCATGGCGCGCGCAGCCTCGCGCTCCGCCAGCTGTTTCGAACTGCCGATACCCGGCAGGGGTTCGTGTCCGTCGATCAGAACCGTGACGGTGAATACAGGCGCATGGTCTGGACCTTCGCGCGCGATCTGGCGATAGGCGGGCGCAGGCAGGCCGGCGCCCTGCGCCCATTCCTGCAGAGCGGACTTGGGATCGCGCGGCGTTTCGCTCGTTTCGCCGAGCAGCCTGCGCCAGAGCTTCAGTGTCACCTTGCGCGCCCGATCCAGCCCGGCGTCGGTGTAGATCGCGCCAATGATCGCCTCGATGGCGTTGGCGAGCAGAGACGGCTTGTCTGCGCCGCCTGTGCTGCGCTCCGACTGATCGACAATGATGAAGCGGCCGAGGCCCAGTTCAGCGCCGATGACGGCGCAGGCCTTGCGGCTGACCAGCGTGTTGAGGCGTGGGGCTAGCTCCCCCTCGCGCAGCTTCGGGAAGCGCTCCATCAGCGCCTCGACCATCACAAGGCCGAGCACGCGGTCGCCGAGGAATTCGAGACGCTCATTGCTCCACTCGGCGGTCTTGCCCTGCGTGGCGCTGCGATGGGTCATCGCGCGGTCGAGCAGATCGGGGTCCTTGAAGCGATAGCTGATGGCGTCCTGGCAAGCATCACGCTGCTCGGACGTCAGGCCGGGCGGCCCCTCCGCACGGGCGCGGTTGCGGCGTCGCTTTCCGGTGTTGCTGGAGTTGGGGCGGGTCAAGCGCCCGGCTCCGCAGGGCGCGCTTCGATGATCACCTGCGCCTGCGCGTAAGGGTATTCGTCGGTGATGGTGACGTGGATGACGCAGGTCATGCGGGGCGGCGTGAGCTCTGCGAGGCGCTCGGCCGCGCCGCCGAGCAGCGCCATCGTGGGCGCGCCGGTTGGCAGGTTTACGACGCCCATGTGCTGCCAGTGGACGCCACGACGCGGGACACCTGTGCCAAGCGCCTTGGCGCAGGCTTCCTTGGCAGCGAAGCGCTTGGCGTAGGTAGACGCGCGCTGGCGGCGGCGGTCAGCGGTGCGGCGCTCGACTTCGGTGAAGACGCGATGCGTAAACCGGTCGCCGAACTTCTCCAGCGTCTTCTCGATGCGACGTATATCGCAGATGTCCTGACCGATGCCGATGATCATGCGTGACCACGCGCGAGATCGATCTCATTGCGCATCCGGCGGACGGCGGCGTCCAGCCCGACAAACAGCGCTTCGCCCATGATGAAATGACCGATGTTGAGTTCACGTACTTCCGGGATGGCTGCCACCGGGCGGACAGTGTCGTAGGTCAGCCCGTGGCCGACATGAATTTCGATGCCTTTGTCGTGGCCGTAGGCGGCGGCTTCGCGGAGGCGGTTCAGCTCCTCATCGGCGGCGGCATGGTCGCCAGCGAAGACGAGCTCGACATACTTGCCGGTGTGCAGTTCAACGACCGGCGCGCCCATCGCCTCGGCGACGGCGATCTGCACCTTGCTGGGCTCTATGAACAGCGAGACGCGGCTGCCGCCATCGCGGAGCGCGCGCACGAATGGCTCGACCGAATTATGCAGGCGAGCGACGTCTAGGCCGCCTTCGGTGGTGCGTTCTTCCCGTCGCTCCGGCACCAGGCAGGCGGCATGCGGCTTGTAGGCGAGCGCGATGGCCAGCATCTCGTCGGTCGTCGCCATTTCGAGATTGATCGGCAGGTTCACGGCGCCGCGCACGGCTTCAAGATCCGCGTCGCGGATGTGGCGGCGGTCTTCGCGGAGGTGGATGGTGATGCCGTCGGCGCCGGCGGCCTGTGCGATTGCGGCGGCCTTGGCGGGATCGGGATGCACGCCGCCACGCGCGTTGCGGATGGTGGCGATGTGATCGATGTTGACCCCGAGGCGGGCGCGCTCAAGCTTCATTTGAGACCCCGGCTGCCCGGCTTGATGGCCGGCAGCTTCGCGAGTTCAGGCGGCAGGTCGTTGGCGTCGTAGTCGGGGAAATCGACCGCGGCGAGCGAGACGAATTTCAGGCCGCCGACATCGGCCTTGCCGTTCGAGCGGTCGACGATGCAGGCCGCGCCGATGACATTGGCGCCGGCGCCTTTTAGCGCCTCCAGTGTTTCGCGCATCGAGATGCCGGTGGTGACGATATCCTCGACGATTATCACGCGGTCGTCCCGCGTGATGGTGAAGCCGCGGCGCAGACTCATCACGCCGCCTTCGCGCTCTGTGTAGATCGAACGGCAACCGAGCGCCCGGGCCGTCTCATAGCCCGGGATCAGGCCACCGACGGCGGGTCCGACCACCACGTCAATCTTGCCGAATTCGGCCTCCAGCTTGCGGGCAAGTGCTGCGCACAGGCGCTCTGTCGTCGGAGGGTGCGAAAAGACCAGCGCCTTCTGCAGGAAGACGGGACTGCGCCGGCCGGACGACAGGATGAAGTGGCCCTCCAGCAGAGCGCCGACTTTCTTGAATTCGTTCAGGACATCTTGGGTGTTCATGGGGTGGCTCTAGCGGTTTCGTAGGCTTGGCTCAACGGCAGTTCAGCGCGCGCTCACCCCTTGACCCGCTCGGCCGAGTCCACAACCGCCAGCGCTCTCAGCGCAGCGACGATCTGGGTCAGGCGCTTGCTGTCCTCGACTTCCACGTCGAACTCGAAATCGAAGAAGTCGGGCGAGCGTTTCAGGGTCTTCACGTTGATGATGTTGCCCTGAGCGTCAGACACCGTCTTCGCCAGCAGGGCGAGCGCGCCGCGTCGGTTGGCGGTGGTGACGTGGATGCGGCCAACGGCCAGTGCGTCAGCGTCGCCTTTCGGTTTCCAGCGCAGGTCGAGCCAGTGATCGGCCTGGCCTTCATAGTCGGCGAGACGCGCGCAGTCGATCACGTGGACCTCGATGCCCTTTTCCGGGATCAGCACGCCGATGATGCGGTCTCCCGGCAGGGGCGAGCAGCATTCGGCCAGATGCATTGTGACGCCAGCCGTCATCTCGCCACCTGCGACGAGGCTTGGGCCGTCCTGGTCGCGCGAGGCGCTGGCTTGCCGACCCGGGTCGTCCAGACCGGGGAAGGCTTTCTCCAGCATGTCTGCTGTCGAGAGGCGGCCGCGACCGATGGCTTCGGCGAGAGCGTCCGCTTTCTCGAATCCGGCGCGCTCGGTCATCTCGGCCTGATCGACCTCGGCCGGATCGAGGCCGATGCGGCGCAACGCATGTTCGATGAGGCGCCGGCCGATGGCGATGAACTCGCCGCGCTCGGCGACACGCGTAAGCCGGCGGATCGCGGAGCGCGCGCGGCCAGTGACGGCCAGATTTTCCCAGTGCGGCTGGGCGGCGGGTTTCGTCCCGCGTTGAATCTCGACCGTGTCGCCATTCTCCAGCGCCGTGCGCAGCGGGCGCTCCTGACCGTTGATGCGCGCGCCGATTGTGGTGTCACCGATCTCGGTGTGGACGGCATAGGCGAAATCGAGCGGCGTGGCGCCGGCCGGTAGACGCACGAGCTGGCCCTTCGGCGTGAAGACGAACACGCTGTCGCGGTACATCTGCAGCTTGGCGTGCTCGAGGAATTCCTCGGGCGAGCCGCCATGCTTCAACATGTCAGCAAATTCTATGAGTTCGCCTTCAGCGTCGAGGCCGGCTTCGCGCGCGGACTCGGCGTCGAAACCGTATTGCGAGTTCTTGTACTTCCAATGGGCCGCGACGCCGCGTTCGGCGACAGCTTCCATGTCCGTGGTGCGGATCTGCAGTTCGACGCGACGATTGCCCGGGCCGAGGAAGGTGGTGTGGAGCGAGCGGTAGCCGTTCGGCTTCGGCACGGAGATGTAGTCGGCAAACTTCTCGGACAGAGCGGCCCATTGCTGGTGTGCCGCGCCGAGCGCCCTATAGCAGTCGTCTGTTGTGGGCACGATCAGGCGGTAGGCGAAGACATCGCCGAGGTCCTTGAACGAGATCGACTTGTTTTCGAGCTTCCGCCAGATCGAATACGGGCGCTTCATCCGCCCTTTCAGCTCGCCCCGGATGCCGCGGGCGAGCATCACGGTCTCGATGTCTGATCGAATACGGTCGAGAATCGAGGTGTCGTCGGTGGTCAGCTCCTCGAGGCGCTTCGAGATCGCTGCATAGGCGACGGGGTTCACCTGCCGGAAGGCGAGGTCTTCCAGCTCGCCTGCAAATATGGAGAGGCCAACTCGGCGTGCGAGCGGCGCATAGATGTCGAGCGTTTCGCGCGAGATGCGCAGGCGCGACTCCTCGGTCGGCATGAACTCGATCGTGCGCATGTTGTGCAGGCGATCAGCGAGCTTCACCAGAAGCACGCGGATGTCCTTGGTCGTTGCGAGGATGAACTTCTGGAAGTTCTCCGCCTGGATCAGTGCGCGTGGGCTGTTGCTGCCAGTCACCTTGGGCAGCTTGGTGACGCCATCGACAAGCTCTGCCACGTCTTTGCCGAACAGGCCGCGGATGTCGTCTACCGAGACATCGCAATCCTCGACCACGTCGTGCAGCAGGCCAGCGATGATGGTGGACTGGTCCATCCTCAGGTCGGTCAGCAGGCCGGCCACAGCGACCGGGTGCGCAAAGTATGGATCGCCCGAATGACGAAGCTGCTGGCCGTGCTTCATGACGGCGAAAACGTAGGCCTTGTTGAGTTCGTCATCGGACGCGTCGGGCTGGTACGCCTGCACGCGATCAACGAGTTCGTTCTGGCGCAAGAATTTGCGGCCACGCGGCTTTGCAGCGGCGGAAGGGGCCGTATCGGGTTTCTTGAAGGGGGCTACGCTACCCGGTTGCCCCATGCATCACGACCTCAGAAGCGCTCTTCGCGCGCAGACTCAAGCTCGACCTGATAGGCCTTGAGGACTTCCTCTTCCGACGAGACCGGAGCGGCAGCCAGGGCGCGCTTGTCGGCTTCCTTCTCGGCCTCCTCGCCGGGGCGAACGACCTGCAGCTCGGCCACCAGGCTGTCCCGGATGGTTTCGAGATCAACCGTCTCGGCAGCAATTTCGCGAAGGGCCACAACCGGGTCCTTGTCGTTGTCGCGGTCGATCGTGATGGGGGCGCCCTCGCGGATCACGCGGGCGCGGTGGGCGGCGAGCAGGACGAGGTTGAACCGGTTAGGCACCTTTTCAACGCAGTCTTCAACCGTCACGCGGGCCATGCGAGTCTCCTTTGCGGGGCCGATCCCTCTACAGGAAGCGGTTCGCGCACGCAACATAAGGCTGATCGCGTCATTTTGCCAGCAATCCTCGGATTTCAATGCGGTAACCAGGACTGGAGGGTTTGACCCGAGGCTGGCCCCCGGTGCAGGAGGGGGCTGGCCAAGGGAGAAAGCATGCCGAAGGGTAGCACCGCCGCGCCCCCGGAAGCGCCGCCGGGATGCCCGCTCTGCCCCCGGCTGACGGCTTTCCGGGCCGCGACCCAGCAGGCACACCCCGAGTGGTTCAATGGCGCGGTTCCGTCGTTCGGGGACGCTTCCGGGCGGCTTGTCATCGTGGGACTCGCCCCGGGGTTGCAGGGGGCGAACAAGACGGGGCGGCCATTTACCGGAGACTATGCGGGCGAACTGCTCTATTCCTCGCTTGCGAAGTACGGGTTTTCGATCGGGGAGTTCAAGGCGCGGCCGGATGACGGAATTCGGCTGAAGGACGCGATGATCACCAACGCGGTCCGCTGCGTTCCTCCCGAGAACAAGCCGACGGGCGCAGAAATCCTGACCTGCCGACAGTTCCTCATATCCCGCCTGAACCAGCTGCCGAAGCTGAAGGTGATCATGGCGCTCGGCCGGATCGCCCATGACTCGACAGTGCGGGCGCTGGGCGCCAAGCCGCGTTCAGCGGTATTCGGGCACGCCCGACGGCACCCGCTGGAGGGGCCGCGGGGGCCGGTGATCCTGCACGACAGCTATCATTGCAGCCGGTACAATACGAACACGGGCCGGCTGACGGAGCAAATGTTTCATGATGTCTTTGACGCCATCCGGAAGGATCTGGATGGCTGACGACCGGTAGACTTCCCCCGCGTTTTCGCCTATCTGCGGCCCGGCTCGCGGGTATAGCTCAATGGTAGAGCAGCAGCCTTCCAAGCTGAATACGAGGGTTCGATTCCCTCTACCCGCTCCAGTCGCTCCCTTGAAATCGGCCTGCGCCCGAACGCTGCGCAAGCTGCCCCGTACCGCATTCGTGACTGTATCCACAGCAAAAACCGCTGGCGCTTTCCGTCTCCGTAAGCTTGCTTACGCGCACCGCTAGGAAGCGCGGACAGGGAGAGACGAACCATGAAGATGACAGCAAGGCTGGCGGCGTGCGCTTTGGGTGTGGCGGCCGCTGGCGGCGGCGCGGCTTGGTCGCAGACGACGCCTGAATATGTCTCCATCCCGATGGAGATCACGATCAACAAGCCAGTGGCCGATGTCTGGGCCAAGGTCGGCGGCTGGTGTGACATCTCCAAATGGATCACCCCGACGGGCGGCGTGCCATGCGAAGTTAAGTCGAGCCACAGCAATATCGGCTCGGTGCGGGTGATCGCAGGCCGCGTGACCGAGATTATGACCGCCAAATCGCAACACGGCTACGGCTACACGCAGCCCCCCGTCGAAGGGAAGTTCTACAACCTCTACCACGGCTTCATCGAAGCCGTAGCTGTCGATGCCAAGACGACGAAGATCAACTACACGCTGATGCTCGACGTGTCGGACAAGGCCGACCAGGCCGCAAAGGACGCCGACGTGAACGGCCGCCGCAAGCAGTTCGAGGCGGCGCTACAGAACATCAAGAAACTGGCCGAAGGCTGATCGCCCACGCTCCATGACGTCAGCGGCCCGGCCACAAGCCGGGCCGTTTGCCTTTGAGGATCAGTCCGCCGCCGTGCTCTCCACGGGCGGTGGCTCGGCCGGGTTCTCGAAGATGCGGCGGAGGACGCCGGGGGTGAGTGCGGCGATAGGGTTGATCGATATGTTGGCGCGCGCGAACGTGCCGCGCACCGAGTAGGTCGGCGCGAACATGCCCTCGCCCTGACGCGAGACGAACAGGTCGCCGATGACCGGGAGTACGCCGAGTACGGCGTTGGCGCCGACGATCGACGGCGCCAACACGCCATCGAGCGACAGCTCGCCAGACTCAGGCGCGATCCAGCCGCGGGCGGTGAGGCCCATGGCTGGGCCCGTGGCCCGCATGCCCGGGAAATCGATGCGACCACCGACGAACCTCACCGGCGCGTGCACGTCGGTGAACATCACACCCTCGCCGCTCAACACATCGGCAAGCCCCTGCAGCGAAGCGAGCGAAAAGAGCTGGGCGACCAGTGGCGCGTCCTTCAACCGAACATTCGACATGTTGACAAGCGCCTGCCCGTCCGCGCCCTCGAACTTGCCGTCGAATGCGAGCTTGCCGCCGAGCAGGTAGTCCGCCTTGAGGAGAACCCGCGCGGCAAAGCCTGCATCGTCCGATTTGAGACCTATCGTGCGTGCGCCGCCGGCGGAGCCGATCGTCACGCTGAGAGTCTTGCCCTCCTCGATGTCTCCGGTGATGGACCCGGAGCGCGGCCCCTGTGCGTCCAGCGCCAGAGCGATCTTCGTGTTGCGGATATCGGCGTCTTCTCGCAGTTTCAGGCGGTCTGCATTGACCAGCACCTCGAACAGGGGCCCTGGATCACCCGGCCCGCCGACGGCGTCGCTGGCGCCCTGCCCGCCCGACATATCAAGAATCCCGTCCATCCATGGGCTGGCGTCGAAGAAGGGCCCGGTCAGGGCGACCCGGTAACCGCCATCCTGCTTGCGCGTCGCGGTGCCGCGAAGGTCGACAGTACCCCGCGAATACATGCGCTCGATATCGACGCCCGTGACAACGCTGTCCTTGTCCAACCGCGCCTCGCCAAGCAGTTCGAGGCCGTCGGCGCGGATGTCGCCTGTGACGATGGCGCCGGCTGCATCTGCCCCGTAGCGGAATGTGCCGCGCGCGGGCTCGTCGAATTTCTTGCGCCAGCCGAACTCGGCGACTTCAAGTTCGGCGTGGGTGAGATCGACGCTCGCGGAGATGGCGTCGAAATTGGCGCCGTCGGGTCCGGTTGCGCGCAATTCGACGGCGGCTTCGCCCTGCATGAAGTTGCGCGCCGCAAGGCCGAGCGAGTTGAGCAGGTCCGGTGTTGCGCGCGCGCTGGCGATCAGCTCGACGCCGCCCTCGCCATCAAGCGCGAAGCGCTCGCGCCATTCGAATGTGACGGGGGCGGGACCGAATTCGCCACTGCCGGTGGCGCTCATGCCCTGCGGATTCAACGCGAACGAGAGGTTGGCGTCGGCCAAGCCGAACTCGCCGAGCAGGTCGGGCATGACCACCTGCTGGAAGCGCCCGCGAATATCGTAGACGACGTCCTCCGGCTTCACGACGTCCAACATGGGCTGCTTCACGGTCACGTCGATCGCGCCGGAGCCGCCGATGGGGGCAATGTCGATCGCGTAGCGGGAGCCGAAGCCGAACTGACTCTGGTCGACCGCGCGCAGCAGGTCTCCAAGCTCTCCGGTTCCGGAGGCTGAGATCTCCATCATCGCGCCGCCGGGAAAGAATTGCGGGAGGACGATTTTCGCCTCCCCCAGCCGCCATGCGCCCATCGCGCCGGAGACAGCGTCGAAGGTCAGGCTGTTGCCCTTGAGGCGGCCAATGCCGTTGATCCCGGAGATTTCCGGCAGGTCACTGACGATGCGGACGGTAGCGTCCTGGACGTGGAATTCGAGCGCGAGATGCTCGTCCGGCAGGAAGCCCTTCGCGTCAGCGCCGGGTGGCCAGTCAACGGTGAAGATCGCCTTGTTGGCCGTGCCCTTGGTGATGCGCTCGCCGACCCACTGGCGGGCCTGCGGGCTCAGGTACTGCGGCCAGAAGTCGAGAACCTGCTGGGGCGTGATCGTGCCTGTGCCGGTCGCATTCCCCTTGACGCCGACCCTTGGCGTCTCGCCGGTCATGTCGAGCCACACCTCGCCTGCACCATTCGCAGTGAGGCCGCCGGTGACCGCATCGATGCTAGTCAGGGTGAGCCGCTGCTGATCGATCGAGAGCGCGCCCTGCAAGCTGGCCTGTTCGAACTGCCAGGGATTTTCGAACACGGGCTGCGCGTTGAGGATGACGCCAGAACCGGCAAGCGTGAAGGGCGTAGGCGCCGCCTCCCCGCGCATGATGGCGGCGGCATCCAGATCGCCGCTGAACTCGCCGCTCAGCCAGTCGCTTTCGAGCGCGAGCGATTTCAGCGTGACCTTCTTGCTCGTTGGATCATACGATGCGTCGAAGGCGAGGTTCTTCACCGCCACATCCTGGTCGGCGATCCTCACGCTGCCCGTGACGCCGGACAGCGAGAGGCTGGTGCTTAGAAGGCCAGCGCGTTCAGTGGCTGCAACCGAGAAGGCGGCGCTGGCGGGGCGGCCCGAGGTGAACGCGTCGCCGGTGTAGCCGAACATGCCGGCGATCGAGAGCGGATCGACACCTTCGAGCTTCAGGGTTGCTGCGGCGCGTTCGACCTGGCCGTCGGACGCAAGCGCGATGCTGATGCGATTGGGCTCGCCGGGGATCGCGTCGGCGAGCGTGATGTTGAGCGTGAGCGAGACGCCCTCACGATTGGCCTTCCAGATCCCGGCGACGGGATTGGCGCTCCATGTGTTGTTCGACTTGCGGTCATCGACATCTAGGCGGAAGTTGGAAAGCTCGACCTGTTCGAACGATCCGGCCGAGATCAGCGCGCGGATCGGGGTGGCGAGCGTGGTCCAGTTGATGTCACGGATCGGGTCGAAGGGCTTGTCGGACGGGTCCGGCTCCTTCGCGATGATCATGTCGGCCAGCGTCCATACGCCATCGGCGGAGCGGACCACGGTTGCGGCGCCATCCTCGAGCCGCAGCTGCTGCGTTTTGAACTTCAAGGTGAACAGCGCGCCGGCGTCGAGCGCGATCATGGCGCGGTTCGCCCGGAAGGTGACTTCGCGGTCCTTGTCCATGGCTGTGAAGCCGCGCGCGACGGCCTCGACCCGGCCGCGGTCCCGCACCCATTCGAGGGCGAGCCGGTCGATCTTCACGGGCTGTCCGCCGCGCGCATCCTGGAGCGAGCGTTCGACTTGGCCGCGGAACATCTCAAGATCAATCGGCCCCTGCGACAGGCGCCAGGCAAGCGCGCCCGCCCCGACCAGAATGACGAACGCTGTGAAGGCAAGAATTTCGAGAAGGAGGCGCTTGATCGAGAATTTCAATGCGCCGCCCCCTCGCGCGCGCAGGCCGGCGCGGCTCCTGACCCCGAAGGATCATGCTTCACGAGTTCAGGTTCGGGGCGGTACACTCCATCCTCATAACACCAGAACATTACGGACCGATTGTGTCACAGCCACTCCAAGCGGGCGACCCGGCCCCAGCATTCGAACTGCCAACGGCCAAGGGCGGCCCCGCTGTACTTTCCAGCTATTCGGGCCGGTCTCTCGTGCTATTCTTCTATCCGCAGGACGACACCGAGGTCTGCACCCGGGAGGCAGTCGCCTTCAGCGGCATGCGGTCGCGATTTACCCGCAAAAAGTGTGATCTGCTGGGCGTCTCACGCGACAGTGTTGAAGCTCACAAGGCCTTCATCAAGAAGCATTCCCTAACGGTACAGCTGGGATCGGACGAAGACGGCACGGCCTGCAATGCCTACGGTGTGTGGGCCGAAAAGCAGCTTTATGGGCGTCGCTACATGGGCATCGTGCGGTCGACTTTCCTGATCGATCCGGACGGTACGATTCGGCGCGTCTGGCGAAACGTTCGGGTGCCTGGTCACGCAGATGCAGTCCTTGCTGAATTGGACGCATCGACTTAGACGCGAATCCGGGCGAGAATCACTGTTAATCAGAGCTTAATCGCCGCAGACGAGTGTGATGAAAAAGCTGGAGACGGGGGTTCGCGTCTCCGGATTTCTGAGTTATTCATGCCCCTTGCCGGGCACTACAAGCGGGCGGAGCGGGGCTTGGCGCGTAGAGCAGTTGATCGGGCACAGTAAATGGCGGTCAAGCACCTGAAGGCTAAGACTAGAGCCTTCTTCGAGAAGGCTTTTCCAGAACGTCAGATCTACCACCGCAGCGGCGGCTCGGTGCGTTACGTCTCCATTTCACCGTGGCGTCAGGCGATGATGGCCGGGCTCGCTACGCTCGTGGTTGGCTGGTGCCTGTTCGCAACGGCCGCAGTTCTGCTGAAGGGCCCGGGGGTCGAAATCCAGGGCGGCGGGTCTGATCGCAAGTCCGCGCGTCTGGAACGGGAGCTGCGCCAAGCCAAGGCCGCCGAGCAGACCGCCCTTACCCTTCTGGAAACCCGCACAACCGATTTCAATCAGGCGATCAAGGAAGCCGAAGACCGGCATGTGGTGCTGAAGCGGCTGATGGCCAGCCTGCAGGGGCAGGACTCGGCGTCGGCGATCGCCCTAAGCGGAAAGCAAGAGCTTCTGATCGACTCGACCATCGAGGAAGGCGACCCTCGCCAGCCCCGTCCTGAGGGCACGGAGGCCAATGCCGGAGGCAGTTCGTCCTTTCGCGCACGGACCGACAAACTGATCGATGACCAGGCCAGCTTCCTTGACATGCTCGAGGAAGAAGCCGTGCAGAAGGCCGAGAGCGCGCGCGGCGTGATCCGGCTGACCGGCGTCCCGGCTTCGCGTGTGCTTGAGCAGAACGGCATGGGCGGCCCGCTCATCCCGATCAACTTTACGGCGTCAGGCCCGAACGGCGCAGATGCCGACCCGTTCGAACAGCGAATCTACGAAGTCGAGGCGCGGTTGCGCGAGGCACAGGACTACGAGCGGGCGATGCGGTCGCTGCCGCTTGGCCTGCCGGTGCAGGGCGCCTATCGCGAAACGTCCGGCTTTGGTTACCGCTCCGACCCGTTCACACGGCGGGCGACGTTCCATGAAGGCACGGACCTTGCAGCCTTCACCGGCGCGCCGATCATCGCCCCCGCTCCGGGAAGAGTTATCCACGCGGGGGTCAAGGGGGCCTATGGACGGACTGTCGAAATCGACCATGGGGCTGGGTTCAAGACACGTTACGGCCACATGAACTCGATATCCGTGAAAGTCGGCCAGGAAGTGGTCATCGGCCAGAAAATGGGCACGATGGGTTCAACTGGTAGAAGCACGGGACCGCACCTGCATTACGAGATATACTTTCGCGGCAAATCATACGATCCGCTGAAATTCCTGAGGGCTGGCAAGCATGTTCACTAAGGGCAAGACACCGGAGCCGCCTGCTCCGCCGCAACTGGCGCCGAAGCCTGCGCTTCCCGACGTCGCACCAAAGCGCGCGCCCGTCGCGCGCTCGGGGCCGTCGATAATCTCGGCTGACGTCAAGATGGTCGGCAAGCTGGTCTCGACCGGCGAACTCGACATCAACGGCCAGATCGAGGGCGATGTCCGCGCCTCAGCCCTGACCGTCGGCGAGACCGGCGCGATCAAGGGCGAAGTGGTCGCCGAGTCGGTGGTCGTTCGTGGAACGGTCGAAGGCCGAATCCGCGCCCGCAAGGTCCAGCTCTGCTCCGGCGCGAAGGTGCGCGGCGACATCTTCCACGCCTCGCTGGCAATCGAGCCGAACGCAATCTTCGAAGGCGCCGTGAAGCACGCGCAGGATCCGATGGCCGAGCCTCCTCCGGGCGGCACGACGAGCTGATCGGGTTGCAAGTTTGGATTGAAGAGGCCGCTCCGGATCGGGGCGGCCTTTTTCGTTGCGGTCATGCGTGCGCGATCTCAGTCGTCCGGGCGCGCTGCAGCATTGGGTGGGTGACAGTTTTCGATTGGGGATTGCGCGCAGAACGCGCGGCTGTGCGGCGAGCACAAGCCGGCGGTTGCCCCCTCCGTCCCACTTCGCGCGCCACCTACCCCAGACTTTGGCTGGAGGAGGAAAGCCACCAGGGCGTTTCCTCTTCCGCGTGCACCGCGGGGAGAGCAACATTGGGAGGAAGTCCTTGCTCTACGAAGCCGGGGACACGGAAGGGCGGAGTGGGAGCAGGCAAAAGCAAAAGGGCGGCTCTTGCGAGCCGCCCTTGCCGTAGCGTGGGCGAGGACTATTCGACCGCTTCGGGTTCGTTCTTTTCCTTGGTCGTCGGCTTGGGGTCTGCGATGAATTTGAACGACAGCTTATCGGGATCGCTCTTGTCCACGTCGATCTTCACGCCGCCGCCCTTCTGGAGCGAACCGAAGAGAAGTTCGTCGGCCATCGGTTTCTTGACATGCTCCTGGATGAGCCGGCCGAGGGGACGCGCGCCGAAGGCTTCGTCGTAGCCGCGGACAGCGAGCCACTTTCTGGCCTTGGCGGTCAGTGCGATCGTGACGTTGCGGTCCGCCAGCTGGGCTTCGAGCTGGAGGATGAACTTGTCGACGACCATCTCGATGATCTCCTGGCTGAGGCCAGCGAAGGGGATCGTCGCATCGAGTCGATTGCGGAATTCAGGCGTGAACAGGCGCTTGATCGCCTCTTCATTCTCGTCTTCGCGCTTGCCGCGACCGAAGCCGATGGATTCCTTCGCAGCGTCAGAGGCGCCGGCGTTTGTGGTCATGATGAGGATCACGTTCCTGAAGTCGACCTTCTTGCCGTTCGAGTCGGTGAGCGTACCGTTGTCCATCACCTGGAGGAGGATGTTGAACAGGTCCGGGTGCGCCTTTTCGATTTCGTCGAGCAGGAGGACGCAGTGCGGATGCTGGTCGACACCGTCGGTGAGCAGGCCGCCCTGGTCGAAGCCGACATAGCCCGGAGGCGCGCCGATGAGACGCGAGACCGTGTGGCGCTCCATGTACTCCGACATGTCGAAGCGCAGCATCTCCACGCCAAGGATGGACGAGAGCTGTTTGGCGACTTCCGTCTTGCCGACGCCGGTAGGGCCGGAGAACAGGTAGCAGCCGATCGGCTTGTTCGGTTCGCGCAGGCCCGCGCGTGCGAGCTTGATCGCGGTGGAAAGCGCCTTGATAGCGTTGTCCTGTCCGAACACCACGCGCTTGAGATCGTTCTCGAGCGAGCGCAGTTGTTCGCTATCGGATTTCGACACCTGCTTGGCCGGGATGCGCGCCATCTTTGAGATGACGATCTCGATTTCCTTCGCGCCGATCTGCTTGCGACGTTTGCCTTCGGGCAGGAGCCACTGCGCAGCGCCAGCCTCGTCGATCACGTCGATCGCCTTGTCCGGCAGTTTACGGTCGGTCATGTATTTGGCCGACAGGTCCACTGCGGTCTTGATGGCGTCGTTGGTGTATTTGAGGCCATGGAATTCCTCGAAATAGGGCTTGAGGCCCATCACGATCTTGATCGTGTCATCGATGGACGGCTCAACCACGTCGATCTTCTGAAAGCGCCGTGCGAGGGCGCGGTCCTTCTCGAAGTGCTGGCGGTACTCCTTATAGGTGGTCGAGCCCATGCAGCGCAGCTGGCCTGACTGGAGCGCGGGCTTCAGCAGATTGGACGCATCCATCGCGCCGCCGGACGTAGCGCCGGCGCCGATCACGGTGTGGATCTCGTCGATGAAGAGGACGGCCTTGGGCTGTTCCTCGAGTTCCTTCACGACGGCCTTGAGACGCTCTTCGAAGTCGCCGCGATAGCGCGTGCCGGCAAGCAGCGCGCCCATGTCGAGCGAATAGATGACGGCGTCGGCTAGAATGGCCGGCGCTTCGCCATCGACGATCTTCTTGGCGAGGCCTTCGGCGATGGCGGTCTTGCCGACGCCGGGGTCACCCACGAGCAGCGGGTTGTTCTTGCGGCGTCGGCATAGGATCTGGATCGCGCGTTCGACCTCGGCGTGACGGCCGATGAGCGGATCGGTCTTGCCCTCGCGGGCGCGCTGGTTGAGGTCGACGCAATAGGCGCCGAGGGCTTCGCCGACGGGCTTGGTCTGATCTTCTTCCTTCTCGGCGGCGCCTTCGACGGGCTTGGCCTTCGACATGCCAGGCTTCTTGGCAACGCCGTGGCTGATGTAGTTGACCGCGTCGTAACGCGTCATGTCCTGCTCCTGCAGGAAGTAGGCGGCGTGACTGTCGCGCTCGGCGAAGATCGAGACGAGCACGTTGGCGCCGGAGACTTCGTCGCGGGACGAGGATTCTACGTGCAGTACGGCGCGCTGGACGACGCGCTGGAAGGCGGCGGTTGGGTGGACTTGCCCGCCATCCTCGACGACGAACGAGGCGCAGTCGTTGTCGAGATAGTTGGCAAGGTCTCGGCGAAGCTTCTCGATATCGAGCTTGCACGCCGTCATAACCTCTGCGGCATCCTCGTCCTCTGTCAGGGCGAGGAGCAGGTGCTCCAGCGTGGCGTACTCATGCTTCCTCTCGGCGGCCAGGTTGAGGGCGCGTTCGAGGGCTCTTTCGAGGCTTGGGGTCAATGAGGGCATCTAGGGCTTTCTAGTCCTCGCGTTCTTTGGTGCATTGGAGAGGATGCTGGTGCTCGCGGGCCAGGTCCATCACCTGGGCCACTTTCGTTTCGGCGACTTCGATCGGGAACACCCCGCAGACGCCGACGCCATAGTTATGAACGTGCAGCATGATGCGGGTGGCCTCCTCGCGTGACTTGTTGAAGAAGTGCTCCAGGACGAGGACCACGAACTCCATGGGGGTATAGTCATCGTTCAGCAGCAGGACCCGGTACAGGGACGGCTTCTTCGGCTTGGGCTTGGTCCGCGTGGCGACGCCGAGCTCCTTGGCCGTTCCGGGGGGGTGCTTCTTGTCGGTCATGCTTGTCTGTCTGGGGCCGGGCTGGGATCCGGGACGGTCCGGCGGGTTCACCCCATTAGATATTGATCTCGCGGCCAAGTGAAAGGGCCAACACGTGCGAGAAGTCCAAGGGCTGTGAACCAATAAACCGCAGAAGGCGCCTTGGTTTGTTCAAAGTCAGCAGGCAGAGTGAGCATTCTCCCGAAGCGCGGGATGCTCACTGCGGCAAGTTTGCATGGTTCATGCAGGGTTAAACCGGAGTGCGCTCCAATTGGACAATGGCAGACCCAATCGTGGGCATGCCGGGAGAAAAGTGGGGCAATCGGACTAACAGGGGTGACGGAGCTTAAAGGTTGGGTAAGGTCACCGGTGGACCCTCAATCTCGTCTTTGTAGTGCTTCTGATTGAGGATTCCGTTGCGTATGGAGACGATCCCCCTGATCGCCTGGTTCCGCAGAGCCACTATCGCTCTCGCAGCCGTGCTGTGTGCGGCGAGCCCGGCCTGGGCCGACAAATACGCCTCGATCGTGATCGATATGGAGAACGGGCAGGTCCTTCACGACCGCGCCGCAGACGAAGCGCGCCACCCCGCCTCGCTGACCAAGGTGATGACTCTGTACATGGTGTTCGACGCCATTGAATCAGGGAAACTCAAGCTTTCCGAGCGCTTGACGGTCTCAAAGGCCGCCTCGCGCGCGCAACCCTCCAAGCTGGGCCTGAAGGCCGGCTCGACCATCAAGGTCGAGGATGCGATTCGCGCGCTGGTGACCAAGTCGGCCAATGATGTGGCCATCGTGATTGCCGAGAAACTGGGGGGCGGATCCGAGGCCAAGTTCGTCACCAAGATGAACGCCAAGGCCAAGGAACTCGGCATGAACGCCACGACGTTCCGCAACGCTTCGGGGCTGCCTGACAAGAAACAGATCACCACCGCCCGCGACATGGCGAAGCTCGCCGAGGCGGTCTACATGGACCACAAGGACCGGTATAACTACTTTTCGCTGTCCTCGTTCACGTGGGGCAAGCGTAAGTACATGAATCATAACGAACTTCTGCGGAAGGTCGACGGCGTGGACGGCATCAAGACCGGCTTCACGAACGCCTCGGGCTACAACCTTATGGCGTCGGCGGAGCGTGGCGGACGCCGGGTTATCGCGATCATGCTGGGTGGCAAGACGGGCAAGTCGCGCGACGCCCACGTTCGCGACCTGATCGAGGCGGCTTTCCTGGAAATCGGCGGCGGCGTTGTCTCGGATGACGACCTGCGCACGCGGATCGCATTTGGCGAGCGCGGAAACGTTTCGGCTGATGATCTGGCGCTGGCGCAACTGCGTCGCCTGCAGGAGCCGGATGCTGCTCTGGTCGCGTCGCTGGACAATGATGCATTCGCCGACGCCGTCGGAACGACAGAGGAAGGCGATGAAAGCCTGCTTGAGGAAGTCTCCGAGGGCGATGGCGAGGGCTACGATCCGATCGGCGACCTGATCGAGGCTTCTCCGGCCCCAGCGGCAGAACTTGCGGCGACGCCAGTCCCGACCCCGATCACCACGGTTGCTGCGGAAGACGCGATCATGGTGACAAGCGAGGCCCCATCGGGAGCCCCGCCTCAGGCGCTCGACCTGCTGAATCAGCTGACCACACCGTAACGTTCCGATTTCGGCCGGCAATTCTCCCAGTTTTTTGCGTTTCCAGCGAAGCCTCTTGCCTCCATCGCGTATCACCTCGCCGCACGCTTCGGCATCGAGTTGAACCGTCTTGGTCCATCAACCCTGAGTCGTGCCCCATTTGCTGGCTGGCAGCGCCTGCTTCATCAGGGCCAACATCTCCGATTGTGTGACGTCCGGGCCTGATCTCGGGAGCGCTTTCAGGAAGGCCCGTCGGGCGGCTTCATATTTGTCGGCGTCGCGTGGGTAAGTCTTGCCCGGGGCGTTGACGTTCAGTGTCTGGACGATGCGCTTGGCGGGCTTTGCCTTTGCCGGCGCCTTCCTGGCGGGCGTTTTGGATGTAGGCGGGGAGGCTCCCCTGCCCGCATCATCGCCAATGATCTCACCGGCGTCATGCCCGGGCCTGCCCCAAAAATGACCCCGCTGGGCGGATGGGAGCCGCGCCCTAGAAGCTGATGTCCTTGCCTTCCAGCCCCGGCAGTTTCAGCACGATCATGAGATCGCGGATTTCCTGGCGGGCGGCGACGTGGCTCATGGTGAAGGGGACGTTGGAACCGGCGTCGGTGAGGTCCAGCAGGCTGAGGCCCATGGGGAAGAGTTCACGGTAGATCACACGCTCGGACAGGCCGGGCGAGATCCGGAAGCCGATGCGGCGCGAGAGGTTTTCCAGGGCCTCGCCCACGCGCTGCTTGTTGCGGGCGTCGAGGGGCGACATGCGGTTGCGCATGACGATCCAGTCGATCGGCTTGCGGCTACTCTGTGCCTTCTGTTTCCGGCACTCCCAGACCAGCTCGGCGTAGAAGCTGGGGCGAGCGACTTCGAGGGTCTGGGGGTCGACATCGCCCAGCAGGTCGAAGTCCACGAAACTGTCGTTCAGCGGCGTGATGAGCGTGTCGGCGGCGGAATGAGCGGTGCGCGAGAGGAAAGTGTCGCCGCCGGGAGCGTCGATGATGATGAAATTGCACTTTTCCGACAGCCGCTTGAGGCTCTCCTCGAAATGCCGGGACTCTTCCTGCTCGGCCGCGTCGAGGTCACGCGCCTGGCTGGCGTCGATACGGACCATTTCCGGCATCGGCAGGGGCGCGCCGGTGTTGCGGATCCAGCGGCTGCGGTTTTCGAGATAGCGGGCGAGCGACCGCTGGCGGACGTCGAGGTCCATGATGCCGACGGTCATGCCCATGCGCAGGAGGCCGATCGACAGGTGCATCGCCACCGTGGACTTGCCCGCGCCGCCCTTTTCGTTGCCGACGACGATCGTATGCGCGAGCCTGCTGCGGCCCTTCGCATCCAGATCGGAGCCAGCATTGGGGGCTGTCATGAGCGTGGCGACCATCGCGCTACCAGGTCCGGATCGGCGCTACGACGCGGGGCGGGCCGGAGATGCCGGAGAGTTCCACGCACAGGGCGGCGAGTGTCGCGTCTTCCGCATCGTACCAGTCCATCCGGACATTGTGGGGCGGCGCATCATATCTGGCCAGGGCGCCTCCAATATCTGAGGTGCGCCGCTGGAGGCCGGCAATGACGGCGAGGCCGGCATGGGTCATTCCGCAGTGCGGATTGCCTGAACGGGCGACGGGCGAGAAGCGGCGCGCGGTATCCGCGGGGGTGCTGTCCCCGCTGCCGGACAGCATCACCGGAATGAACAGGCCCGGATGATCCGGAAGGGGGCCCAGAACGTCCAGCGCCAGGGTTAGATCGGCGATTTCAGCTGACAATGCCGTCAGTTTCGCTTCGAGACTGGTGACCAGCTCTTCTTCGGTCGGCGGCAGCGGGAGGGCCGCCATGTCGGCTTCGGGTGGCGGCGCGGAGAAGCGTGGTTCGGGAGCCAGAGTTGCGGCGTTCGCAGCAGGGCCAAAACGGACGCACAGCGCCACCGCCAGCGTGCAGACGCTGAAGCCAAATAATCGCAGGTAGCTCACGAGATAATCACGCATCAGCGAAAGATCGGTCGGGTGGGTTAAGGACCGATAAAGCGTGCGGGCGCCTGCGCGGTCTGGCGCGATTGATCCGCATCTGGAACAGGCCTAGAAGCCGCCGCCTGATCGGCGCTCCGCACGTCTGCGGCTCTGGAAGGGTTGGTTTTGGCGAAGCGAAACGGAATGGTCGTCGCCCGCACCCGCGCCGAGGCGCTGGACTGGCGCAGGCAGATGCGGGCGCAGGGCAAGCGCATCGCATTTGCGCCGACCATGGGGGCGCTGCATGCCGGGCATGTCAGCCTGATCAAGCTGGGGCTGGAAAAGGCGGATGTGGCAGCATCCTCAATCTTCGTGAACCCCACGCAGTTTGCGGCTCATGAGGACCTGTCGACCTATCCGCGCTCCGAGGCGAACGACCTAGCGAAGCTGGCCGAGGCGGGGTGTACGTTTTGCTACTGCCCCTCGCCCACCGAGATGTATCCGCCGGGGGATTCGACGCGGGTGATGGTGAAGGACCTTTCCCACATTCTTGAGGGCGAAGTTCGGCCGCACTTCTTCGAAGGCGTGGCGAGCGTGGTGAGCCGACTGTTCCTTCATGTCGGGCCGGACGTCGCCGTGTTCGGCGAGAAGGACTACCAGCAGCTTCTGGTGATCAGGCGCATGGTGCAGGACCTCGGCTTCGGGATCGAGATCTTGGGCGGGCCGACCGTACGTGAGGCGGATGGTCTCGCTATGTCGTCGCGCAATGCCTATCTCAGCGCCGAGGAGCGCGCGCGTTCGGCAGGGCTGGCGCGTGTGATGCGTGAGACGGCGGCGCTGCTGGAAGGCGGGGCCGGCATCCGCGCGGCGACGGACGCGGCGAAGGCCGAAATCCTGGCCGCGGGATTCACCTCGATCGATTATGTCGAGGCGCGGCGCGCAGACACGCTGGCCCCGTTCGGCCTGGAGTGCGCACCGGTGGGGGCGAGCGGCCGCCTGCTTGTGGCCGCACGCATGGGCAAGACTCGGCTGATCGACAATGTGGGGTTTGTGCGGCGGGGTTGATGCCGCCGCACAAACCCTGCTCAAGCAGGCTCAAGCGCTTCTAACGGTCCGCAAGAAGTCTTCGACATCCCTCTTGAGGCGTTCGCCGCTCTCGGCCAGCTGCGCTGCGGCGTCCAACACCTCGGCCGACCCGGAGCTTGTCGCGGCGGACGCCTCGGTGACGCCGTTTATGTTCTCCGAGACTTCCGACGTCGCTGCGGACGCCTGCTGGACGTTGCGTGAGATTTCCTGAGTCGCCGCGGCCTGTTGTGAAACAGCTGACGAGATGCTCATGCCGAACTCCTGCACCCGGTTGATGGTGAGCGTGATCTCCTCGATCGCCTCTGTCGACAGACTCGTGGCTTCCTGAATGGCGCGAACCTGTCCTGCAATTTCTTCGGTCGCCCTCGCCGTCTGGGTAGCAAGGTTCTTGACCTCCGCTGCCACAACCGCGAACCCCCGACCTGACTCGCCTGCGCGGGCAGCCTCGATCGTCGCGTTGAGTGCAAGAAGGTTGGTTTGGCCTGCAATTTCGTTGATCAACGTAACGACGGTGCCGATCCTCTGGCTTGCTGCAGCGAGCGCCTTGATCTTCTCGTTTGTCTGCCCTGCCTGCATTACCGCGCCCGCGATTGCATCGCTCGAGCGGTCCACCTGATTGCCGATCTCCATAATCGATGCAGACAGTTGCTCTGTGGCCGCGGCGACAGATTGAACATTGTCCGTCGTCTGCTGCGACGCCGAGGCCACGACCTGCGACTGACGAGACGCGAGGTCTGCCGTTTGCGATAGCGATTGTGCAGTGACTTGCAATTCCGTCGCTGCGGTGCTTACGGCTGTGACAATTCCACCCACGGACACCTCGAACCCGTGCGCCAGGTCCTGCATGATCTTGCTGCGATCTGTCACGGCGCGGCGTGCAGCCTCCTCCTGCGCGACGCGCAGGTTTGCGGATTCAACCATCCCGCTTTTGAAGATCTCGACCGCCCCGGCCATCAGCCCGATCTCGTCCCGCCGATTTCGCGCAGGGATTTCCGTCGTGGTATTGCCTGCCGACAGGGCGGTCATCGCGCGAGTCATGCTGGCAATTGGCTTGATTATGCCCCGCATCGCGAGAAAATTCACTGCGGCGATGAGTGCCGCTGCGACGATGAGAACAGCGACGATGATGAGCTGGAGGGCTTGCTTCTCCTGCGCGACATCAGTGTTTGTCTGGCCTGCAGCGCTCTGGATCCGGTCTCCTGCCGCCTCCATGTCGGCCTCCAGGGCCTCGAAATTGCGGATGAACTCGGGAAACCCGGCGCTTGCCGCCGCGCTGTCAGTTCTCGCAAGCTCGACTATGGCGCTTGCGCTCGCGACGTAAGCGTCCAGGCGGGGCTGCAAGGCGAGCAAGGTCTGTTCTATGTCGTCGGACAGTTTCAGTTGCGCGTTTTGTCCGATGCTCGCCTTGAAATCTTCGCTGTGCTGGCGGACCTCAGCGGCAGCCGCGGAAACAGCGGCGCCGTCGCCCTCTGCGCTTGCCTTCAGCCCGAGCAGTACATCGCCCCGAAGCGCGTCGTGCATCATGTCCGCTTGCATGTGATTCCGAATAGCGTCGGCGAGCGTATTGACCCGATCAACGCCGGTCGCCGCGATGGTCATGCCGGTCAGGCCAATGGCCCCGACCGCCAAGGTCACCAAAACTGAAATCAAGGCGCTGAAGGCCAGATTCTGACGAATGTTCACTGTAGAACTCCTGAAAAAGCGCGATACATCGACCCGGTTCCAAGCGTGCGCGGCGCACTTCGCTGGTTGATGGAGAACTTGACGTCGACCACTATGGCGCGACGCTTGAGAGACGGCATGGATGAGGCGCGCCAGCCGGATTTCGGGTACGCTCTCCGCCTTTGCTAGCAATCAGCAGCATCTCCGATCGAACATGCAGAAGCGCAGCAGTTGCACACGGCACGAGATGCTTGGCTGTCTCGGAGCTTTGCGCCGACATCTCGATGATCAGCCTTGCGGACTTGATCGCCGCTATCAGTGCGGGAAGTCTTTCATCGACACCTGCCGCCTCGATACCGGACGCCCTCGACTCAAGTGCGTTCAGCAGGCGAAGCGCGCTGGTGAAGCCTCGCCGCCCGTCTGGTTCGCATGGGTTCTCGCCGACGCTTTCGCGCCGCTTCCGTATACGGACATGCATTCAATTGCCCCTGCCGTTCGTTTCGTCTGCCAATCCCCCGACTGACAGGAGGAAAATCGTCCAGTCGCGCGAAGCAAAGGTTAATCAAGCCATCCGGCGGCTCTTTCAGCGCCCCACCATAGGTAGCAAGCGCAATCTGGCTGCGAGAGACAGAGTTTCGTTTACAGAGGGCGCGGCGACGTTAACGCTCTGACGCGACCGAGCGATCGCAGCTGAATCGAATGGCTACCGTCTTGGTTTCGGGAGCAGGTCAGGTCGGGTTGATTCGTGCACGGATGGTTAGATCTCGATCGACACCAACCATCCGCGTTGTGGCAGCTTCAGACGCTCACCACGCCAACGCTTCCTTCAGCGCCGCTTCCAGATCGGCTGACAGGGCGGGCCCCTTCCCGTCGAGATCGGACGGCGCGTCGCCTGGCTCGAGATAGCGCCAGCCCTGGAAGGGGCGCTTCTTGCGCGACTTGGTGCGGATCAGTTCGGGGTCGAGGAGGATGCGGCACATGGATTTTCCGTCCTTGTCCTTGAACTCCTCGAAGCCGATGATGCGCTGGCGCACGATGATGAAGTGCTTGATGACCCAGTAGAGGGAGCCGCCATCGAGCATTTCGGCCGCGCGCTTTGGCGACATACGGGTGTCGTGCCAGGGCGTTGCCGGCTTGCCCTTCTTCGCAATGCTGGCAACGCACTTGCCCTGCCATTCGGCAAGGTCTTCGACGTTTTCCGCGCCGACGCACAGCTTGATCATGTGAAGCGCCATGCGGGGGAGCTAAGCCATGAGTCTCGGCCGGGGCAACCGGGCGGTGCATGATAGCTGGGGACGCGTTGTCGCGCGGGCTACTGCGCCCGAGCCATGAGGCTGGGCGCCACGTTGTAGGGTTGTTCGCGCGAAGCCAGGTCCTGTTCGCCATCGCCTGCGAGGCCGAAGGCGATGTCGGTGAGCTGGACCCTGATGGTACGTTCCTCGGAGATGCCCCAGCGGCCACCCTTGGCGTACACTTCATAGTCCATGACGTAAGAAACGCCCCAGCGTTCGGAGTATCCGAAATTGTACCGCTGGCGGTATTGCGACACTTCCGTGCCGTCCTCGAGCGTCACGGGGCGCTCGATCGTATAATCGATGCGGCTGATGAAGCCCGATCCCGGGTCAAGCTGCACGCGGCCTGCCATGCCGGCCGAGAATGGCGCATCGAACTCCGTGTCGTTCTCCGACATCCTGTGCTTGAAGGCGACGGCCATCGCCTCGGGAGCGCCAGCAATGCGGGCGTCGCCTAGGCTGGGGCGGAGATCGTCGGCAAAGAGGCGGCTGTCGGCCTGCCGTTCGGCGCGCCAGCCATCAACGACGGCGTCGAGCTCGTCATTGTCGCCTTGTCGGAGGGTGAGCTTGAAGCGTTCGGCGGCCGGCGCGTAGGGGTCGTACTCAATCCGGCGGATAGCGTTGCCGCTGGTCAGGGTGGCATGGAAGGCGGCGCGCATGGCGGCGGGCGGCTCAACAGCGTCGAGCGCGCGCTCAAGCGCCTGTTCCGGGGGCAAACCGGCCCACGTGATGGCGAAGAGAATTAAGGCGGACATTTCGCGCGATCCGTTCCGGCCCCGGGGAAGACGACCCTTGTCGAAAGGGCAACCCTTGCCACGGAATGTGGCTGGAATTGGCCCCGCAACATGAATTCGAACCGGCGGCTGCTGATGCCCAGTGTGCGGCGGCCAAGGTGAACGAAGTCCGAATCACACGGGGCGTGATTGGGGCGGAGCTGCGATTATTCCGGCCCCCTACACTGGCAGGGCTTCCAGACGCACCAGAATGGCGCCGTCGGTGGTCTGCATGCCGGCACTAGCGGAGACCTCGG
>JALHLR010000026.1:52095-53526 GCA_022844475.1 Hyphomonadaceae bacterium
CCGAGGATCATCATGTCGGCAAGTTCGGCGTCAGTTGGCTCAGCAAGCTCGGCGAGATCGGCTTCGACGGTGTCGGTAGTCGCAACGCCTGCGCGGAAGTCGTCGTGGTCGAGCAGGTTGGCGAGCAAGGTGAGGTTGGTTGTCACGGGCCAGATTTCGGCCTCGCGGAGGGCGTCGCCAAGGGCGTCGAGCGCATCATCGCGCGTGGGGCCGTGGGCGATCGCCTTGGCGATCATGCTGTCATAGGTCGCGGGGATTTCGTCGCCCTCGTCCACTGCGCTGTCGAGGCGGAGGCTGATGCCGTGGTCATCGTCGTCGGCTTCGTCGGTGAAGGCGGAGAGATCGAAGCGCTCAAGGCGGCCGGAGGATGGGAGGAAGCCGCGTGCAGGGTCCTCGGCGCAGAGGCGCGCTTCGACGGCGTGGCCGGTGAGCGCGATCTGCGATTGGGCGGGGAGCTTTTCGCCGCTGGCGACCCGAAACTGGAGTTCGACGAGGTCGAGGCCGGTGATCAGTTCGGTGACGGGGTGCTCGACCTGCAGGCGTGTGTTCATTTCCATGAACCAGAAGCCGTCGGGACGCAGCGGGCCTGAGCCGTCGACGATGAACTCGATGGTGCCGGCGTTGCGATAGCCAACAGCCTTCGCGGCCATGAGGGCGGCGTCGGTCATTGCCTTGCGGACTTCCGCGGTCATGCCTGGGGCGGGCGCCTCCTCGATCACCTTCTGGCGACGGCGCTGCAGCGAGCAGTCGCGCTCGAACAGGTGGATGTAGTTTCCGTGACTGTCGCCGAAAACCTGCACCTCGATGTGGCGCGGGCTCTGCACGAACTTCTCGACCAGCACGCGATCATCGCCGAAACTGGCCTTCGCCTCGCGCTGGGCGCTGGCGAGGGCGGCTTCAAAATCGGCGTCGGCATCGACCTTTCGCATGCCGCGGCCGCCGCCGCCGGCGATGGCCTTGATGAGCACGGGGTAGCCGATCTTCTTCGCAGCAGCCTTCAGCGTTTTGAGGGACTGGTCCTCCCCATGATAGCCCGGCGTAACAGGGACGCCGTGCTTTTCCATCAGCGCCTTGGCGGCGTCCTTGAGGCCCATGGCGCGGATCGCTTCAGGCGGCGGCCCGATCCAGGTCAGCCCTGCCTTGGCGACGGCTTCGGCGAAGGCTGCATTTTCTGACAGGAAGCCATAGCCGGGATGGATCGCTTCCGCGCCCGACTCCCGAGCAGCGGCGATGATGCGGTCGCCCCGGAGATAGCTTTCGGCCGAGGGCGCGGGGCCGATATGAACGGCTTCATCCGCCTCGCGCACGAAGGCTGAACCGGCGTCAGCGTCCGAATAGACAGCGACCGTGCCTATCCCGAGCCTTCGGGCGGTACGCATGATCCGGCGGGAGATTTCGCCGCGGTTGGCGATCAGGAGCGATGAGAACATC
>JALHLR010000027.1:0-39384 GCA_022844475.1 Hyphomonadaceae bacterium
GATCGCGGGGACCACCGCACGATCCAGAGGCGGGCAGCGCGGGTTTCTCCAGGAGGCCATCGTAGATGGCGCTCAGGGAAAAACGCTCGCGCGTCTCGGTCGGGGCCCGCGTCAACCAGACCGGCCCCTGAAGCGATCCGGCCCGGTCTTTCGACCGGGCCGGACTTGTTCTAGTTCGCGTCTACCAGGCCGTGTTCGCGTGCGGCTTCCCGCATCGCTTTCTGCAGCTTCTCGAAGGCGCGGACCTCGATCTGACGGATGCGCTCGCGGCTCACATTGTAGTGCGCCGATAGGTCTTCCAGCGTGGTCGGTTCTTCCTTCAGGCGGCGCTCGGTGATGATGTGGCGCTCACGTTCGTTGAGCGACCCCATCGCGCTTTCAAGCAAGTTCATCCGCGCGCCGAACTCGTCGCTCTCCGCCATCCGCTCGGCCTGGCCAGGCGTGTCGTCGGCGATCCAGTCCTGCCACTCAGCTTCGCCTTCCATCCCGCCGATCGGGGCGTTGAGGGAGGCGTCGCCGCCGGAGGCCATGCGCCGGTTCATCGACGTCACTTCTTCTTCCGTGACGCCCAGGCGGCGGGAGATTTCAGCCACGTTTTCCGGGCGCAGGTCGCCTTCTTCCAGCGCGCTGATTTCGCCCTTGAGGCGGCGCAGGTTGAAGAACAGCTTCTTCTGCGCTGCCGTGGTGCCGAGTTTCACCAGCGACCACGAGCGCAGGATGTATTCCTGGATCGCGGCGCGGATCCACCACATGGCGTAGGTGGCCAGGCGGAAACCCTTGTCCGGGTCGAACTTCTTCACGGCCTGCATGAGGCCGACATTGCCCTCGGAGATGACCTCGCCCATGGGCAGGCCATAGCCGCGATAGCCCATGGCGATCTTGGCCACGAGGCGCAGGTGGGAGGTTACCATCCGCTCGGCGGCTTCGGCGTCCTGGTGCTGCGCCCACCGTTGGGCGAGCATGAACTCCTCGTTCTTCTCCAGAAGCGGGAACTTGCGGATTTCTGAGAGGTAGCGCGAAAGGCCCTGTTCCGGGCTGAGTGAGATCGCAAGGCTTGCCATTTTCGTCTCCTTCTTTTCGCCAGCTCTGTCCTGGGGAGGAAAGCTCGCATTCTTGTTCTTCAGGCGTCGCGCGGGGCCCCTCTTTGTGTGTCTACGAGGACCCTCACGAAACGGACCTACGAAGGCTATCTGGCAGGATTATGGTCCCACCCCCCTAACCGTCCAATTGGTCGTCCGATTTCTTAAATGGGGGACAGCAGGGCGGCGAAAAAGGGGTACGACCCGCGATGAAATCTATGCGACGGGCACAGCCGGGCTAAAGACAACCTGGCCAGCAGCCGTGCGGGTCCTTTGACAACGTATTTGTGACAATGGGCGACGGTTTCAAGGGTGTCCCGACAGAGGGTTCCGCAAGCGTCAACTGTCGTGGGCCGCTGGCGCATGGTAGCCGTGCGTCATACACCATGGAGGGCGCAATGCGGCTCAATGCAAAGGTATTGGCGGTGGTCGGCCTCATCATTGCGGCGGTGCTCGGCGTGGAGCCGGCGTTCGCCCAGCAGCCCGGGATGGTGATCGCCTTCCTCGACAAGAATGCTGACGGGAAGTGCGATCTCAACGAGTACCTCACCTTCCAGCAACCGCGGCTGGCGCAGTTCGACAAGGATGGCGATGGCGGTCTGAACCTCGGCGAGTTCCGGGAGTCGCTGCAGGGGAAGTCGAAGATGAACGCTGCCTTCGTGTTCAAGAACGCCAATGCCGAGGGCGGACGCACGCTCTCGCAGAAGGAGTTCCTCGGCTACCACGCATGGGTCTTCAAGAACTATGTCGACAGCGACAAGGACGGATTCATGTCGGCTGAGGAATGGTCGGAGATCATGGCGGCGGCTGGATGACAACGTTCGCTCCGACGAACGATTTGTCTCGCGCGGCGCGCAAGCGCGTGGCATGCTGGGTTTCTTCTAGACCACATAACGGAGGTAAGCGGCATGCGTGCTGCGCAACTATCCGGGGCGGGGTGGCTAGTTCTAGGCGCGGCATCACTCGCGGGTTGTTCTGCGATACCGATACCGTTGACCGACATGTCGATTCCGATGCCGAGCCTTCCGGGGTTCGCACAGGCTGAAGTCACACCGGCTATGGAGCCGGTGCCTCTATCGGGTGATCCTGTCATCGAGCGTGCCGCTGTGTCTGCGCGCGACATGATGGCGTCGGACCGACCGGCCTTCTTCGTGCAATGGAAACCTCAGATGCCCGGCCTCACGCGACGACCTCGCATCGATGCCTCGACCGCGCTGCCCGTCTACCCGGAAGATGCGATCCGCAAAGCGGAGACCGGCGTCACCTCGCTCGAATCCTGCGTGACGGTCGAGGGACGGATGGTCGATGTGAAGCTCGCGCAATCTTCGGGCTCCGTGACGCTGGACAGCGCGACGCTGGCCTGGGCGCAGACGGCGAAGTTTGCGCCGGCAGAGTTCAACGGCGAGCCGATGGCCGTGTGCGGATACCGCCTCGACTATGAGTGGCGTGTGCAGGAGCGGCAGTCGCGGTAGGGGCGGCAGGGTAGCGCCAATGCTGCTCGCACGTTAGCTTTCCCGCCGAGTGGTTGGGGAGCGGCTCGGTCATGTTTCGAATCGCCGTCATTGTCGTGTGCGCCGCGGCAGGGTCTGGCCTTGCCTCAGGCCAGGAAGCCGCACGTGACGTGAAGGACTCGTCGATCACCCAGCGGCCAGCGGTGGATCAGGCGCATACCGGAACGGCGCCGCCTTATCCTTTTGAGGCGCTCCGCGACCGGCTGGAAGGCCGTGTATCGATCAGCACATGCATCGATGCGAGCGGAAAGGCCTTCGCGCCGTGGGTGGCCAAATCTTCCGGGCATGCCGCGCTGGACCAGGCAGCGCTCGACTGGACTGCCAATGGCATGCGGTTCAAGCCAGCGCGGGCTGATGGTCAGCCGGTCGCTGTCTGCAACTACAGGTTTGTGCAGGAATGGAAGCTGCCCGAAAGCGGACCGCCGCCTGCGCCGGGTGGGCCGATCCATGTACGCGGTCTCGACGGCAAGGAACTGACGCTCACAAGGAAGCCAACCCCCAAGGCCGGCTCCATGCGCGTTGATTATCCCGCGAGTGCTGTTCGGAACCGCGTTGAGGGCGATGTGACCCTGCAGCTATGCCTGGATGTGCATGGCAAGGTCACGTCGGCTGAAGTCACGAAGTCGTCCGGGAACGACGCACTGGATCGTCAATCAATCAACACCTTGAAGAAGGTCGACTTCCACCCGGGAGAGGTCGACGGCAAAATTGTCGCCTTCTGTGAGTTTACCTACTTCTTGACCTGGAGACTTCCGCCCTAGGCGGGCATCGCGCGCAAAGCGTCGATCAGGTCCGCCATGTCGTCAGGCGGGTCGCGTTCGAAGCGCATCGCCTTGCCGGTGATGGGATGCACGAAGCCGAGAATGGCCGCGTGCAGGGCCTGTCGCGGGAAGGCCTTCGCCGTTGCTGTGGCGCGCTCGAAGGCTCCACCTTTGCCGGCGGCGCGGAGCCAGCGGTGCCTGCCATAGGTCTGGTCGCCGAGGACGGGCGCCTGGATGTGCGCCATGTGCACGCGGATCTGGTGGGTGCGGCCGGTTTCGAGGCGGCACTCGACGAGGGCTGCGGCGGGCTGTGTTCCTGTTTCATCAAGACGCCCGAAGGTTTCCAGCGCGCGATAGTTGGTGATCGCGATCTTGCCTTGCGGCGCGTCGTTCTCCTGGCTTGAATCGTCGGACCAGTGATCGGCGCGGAAGTGCTTCTCCTTCATCACCGCCATCTTCTTGCGGTCGTTCGGCGAGCGGCCGATGTTTGTCTCGATCCGTCCGACCAGCGGACGCGGCGCGCCGCGCGTGACGGCGAGATAGGCGCGCTCGATGTCGTGCGCGGCGAACATGGTCGTGAGGGCTGTGTGCGCGGCTTCGGACTTTGCAGCGACCATCACGCCTGACGTATCCTTGTCGAGACGATGCACGATGCCGGGGCGCGCGACGCCCCCGATGCCGGTCAGCTCCGGTCCGCAGTGGAAAAGCAACGCGTTGACCAGCGTGCCGCGCTCGGATCCGCCGGCAGGGTGAACCACGAGGCCAGGCGGCTTGTTGATGACGATGAGGTGCTTGTCCTCGAAGACGATGTCGAGCGGTATGTCCTCGGCTTCCGGCAGGGCGGAGACGGGGGCGGGCAGGTCGATGGCGTAGACTGCGCCCGTGATCACCTTGGCGCTGGCGTCGGTGGCGGGCTGGCCGTTGGCGGTGACGCGGCCCTCCTCGATCAGGACGCGCAGGCGCGAGCGGGACATGCCGGTTCCGGCGTCCGCCAGCCATTTATCGAGGCGCGCGCCTGCAGCTTCCGCCGGGGCGGTCAGGGTCAGGGCGGGGGAGGGGTCTGACGTCATGCTTTCGTCGCGATGCGCTGCGAGGTAGGGAGTCTTGAGTACTTCAGGCGGCAACTAACCCGGCGGGGAGGATAAATCCATGACCAGGCTGACAAGGCGCGGTGCGCTGGGACTTGGTGCGGGTCTGGGGGTTGCCGGTCTCGGGGCGGCTGGCTGCGCCACGACGGGCGATGTCGCGAGCTCAAAAGGCGCTTTCCAGCACGGTATCGCCTCGGGCGATCCGACCCAGACCAGCGTGCTGATCTGGACGCGCGTAACGCCGGAGGTGGAAGGACCCATGTCGGTTGCCTGGGGCGTCGCGCGGGATTCCGGGTTCAAGGACGTCGTGAAGCGTGGAACGTTCAATACGGGTCCCGAGCGCGACTATACGGTCAAGGTGGATGTGCAGGGGCTCGAGCCGGGACAACTGTACTACTACTGGTTCTCGGTGGGACGGACATCGTCGCCGGGTGGGGCGACGCGCACGCTGCCCGCGACGGGGGTCAGCGATTACCGCATGGCGGTGGTATCGTGCTCGAACTGGCCGTTCGGGTATTTCAACGCCTATCGCGAGATCGCAAAGCGCGGGACGCAGGGCCAGCTCGACGCCGTGATCCATCTTGGAGACTACATCTACGAATACAGCATCAACGGGTATGGTAGCGCGATCGGCAAGGAGCTTGGCCGCAATCACGTCCCCGAGCACGAGATCATCACGCTGGCCGATTACCGGCAGCGGCACGCTCAGTACAAGTCCGATCCCGATCTGCAGGCGGCCCATGCAGTGGCACCGTGGTTCTGCACGTGGGACGATCATGAATCGACCAACAATTCCTATCGCACGGGGGCCGAGAACCATCAGGCCGACACCGAGGGCGACTGGAGCGTTCGCAAGGCTGTTGCGGTTCAGGCGTATCTCGAATGGATGCCGGTGCGCGATCCCGAAGCCGGCAAGGCGCGCGAGGCGATCTGGCGCAAGTTCGAGATCGGTGATCTGGCAACGCTTTTCCTGCTGGAAAGCCGTCTGGTCGGGCGCGGCGAGGATATCACGTATGGCGAGATCTATCTCGCGGCCGACGTCGACCGTCCTGCGATCGTCGACCGGATCAAGGCCAGGATCAGCGATCCGAACCGCACGATGCTCGGCTTCGAGCAGGAGGCCTGGCTGGCCGATGGGCTGAAGCAGTCGGCGGCGGCGGGCAAGAAGTGGCAGGTGCTCGGCAACCAGGTGACGATGGCGAAGGTGCAGATGCCCGACCTGCAGCGCCACCTGACGCCCGAGCAGTACGCGACCGTGCCGCAGGGCGCCAAGCGGTCCTATTCGACCGCACGCTGGGGCCTCGAATGGAATCCTGATGCCTGGTCAGGCTTTCCGCAAGCACGAGAGCGGCTCTACCAGGCTGCGAAGGCGGCCAATGCACGGCTCGTGACGCTGACCGGCGATACCCACACGGCCTGGGCCAACGAGCTGCACGATGCTTCAGGGCAGAAGCGCGGCGTCGAGTTCGGCTGCACGTCAGTCACCTCGAACGGAGCGGGGGACAGCCTGCCGCTGCAGGAGCTCAACTGGCTGATGCCGGAGGCGAACGACGAGGTCGTGTACTACAACGCGTTCTCGAAGGGGTTCACGGTGCTGACGCTCACCGCCGATCAGGTCGAGGCCGAGTTCGTCAAAGTCTCCACGGTCAGGTCACGGGATTACTACGCCAGTACGGACGCCAAATTCCTTGCTCGTACCAATGAGATCGGCGGCATGGGCGGGCTTCAGCGGGTAATGGGCTGAGGATGCGGAGGCCTCAATTCCAAGGCTGAAAACCCCCGATAATCCTGCTGTTTTCGGGAAACAGGCCGGGTCGGAAAGGCCACATTAACACGGAGCAGGCTAGAAGTTCCCTCCACGTCGGTTGACGGCAGGGGACCTGAATTGCTGCACCAGTCCGCATCGGACGCCACGCTCATGCTGGAGCAGCTTAGCGCGCTCGGCATCGGGGCTGTGCGGCTGGGCCAGGACGACGCCGTCGCCGAGGCCAACGAACTTTTCTTCCAGCTCACCGGGATCAGCGCTGAAGCCCTGATCGGACAACGCCTGGCGGACGTGCTCGAGACCAGCGCGGTCGAGCACAACGCGTATGGTGGCGAGACGTCTGTCTACCGCTTCGCGACCCCGCGTGGCGACCGCTGGCTGAGACCCCGCTCGGGCCGCGGCCTGGCCGAGGGCATGATCACGCTCTCCGACGTCACCAGCGAGTGGAGCATGCTCGGCAAGCTGGTGACCACCATCCAGGTGCGCGACAGGCTGATGCGCGATGCCGACATCGGCATTTTCCGCTACAACCCTGACGACGGCACGCTGCAGTTTTCCGAGGCGCTGGTTCGCCGTGGCGAAGAGCTGCCAGGCTACCATATCTCTGACGTGGTCAAGGACCTGCACCAGGACGATGTCGAGAAGGATGCGCAGGTGCGCGAACGCCTGTCGCGTGAAGGCGGCACGGCCACGCTGCATCTGCGGCGGCGCAAGGCGGATGGCGCCTGGCGGCACACGCTTGCCCAGTTCATCTCCGGACGCAGGCTGCCGTCCGGCAAGTTCGAGATCTTCGGATTGTCGCAGAACATTACCGAGCTTGTGGATGCGCGCGACCAGGCGGCGGTGATGCATGACCGTCTCGAGATCGCCATGAGCGCGGCGAGCGCAGGTGTCTATGAGATCGACCTGCGATCGTCCGAGCGGTGGACCTCGCCGCAATACCAGGCCCTTGCCGGCCCTGAAGCGCTGGCGCGCCATTCGATGAAGCCGTTCGGCATGTATCATGACGACGACATTCCCGCGGTTCGCGACAGCTGGGAGCGCTGCCTGCGTTCGCGCGAGGTCGAGTCGATCGATGCGCGTCTTTATCGTCCGCATGGCGGCGAGCAGTGGGTGCGCCTCTTCATGCGCGTGCAGCGCGACGCCCACCTGGTGCCGGTGCGCGCGGTTGGCCTGATGCTGGATATCCAGCAGCAGAAGGCCCAGGAGCTTGCGCTGATCGAAGCGAAGAAACAGGCGGAAGCAGCGACCATCGCGAAATCGAACTTCCTCGCCTCGATGAGCCACGAGATCCGCACGCCGCTCAACGGCGTTCTCGGCATGGCGCAGTCGCTGGTCAGCGATGGACTGCTGGCCGACCAGCGCGAGAAGGTCGACATCATCCTCGAGTCTGGCCGCACGCTGACGGCGCTTCTGAACGACGTGCTCGACCTTTCCAAGATCGAAGCGGGCAAGATCGAGATCGCCTGCACGGACGGGGAGTTGTCAGTTGCGCTGGACAGGTTGCGTCAGCTTTTCCTGTCCAGGGCTGTCGAGCGTGGCCTCAAGATCGATCTTCACATTGCACCCGGAATGCCGGCGATGCTGCACTTCGATCCCGTTCGCGTGCGTCAGTGCGTTGGCAATCTCCTGTCCAACGCAATCAAGTTCACCGAACGCGGCGCTGTGAAGGTCGACGTAACATCGGAAGAGTTCCAGCCCGGCCTGTGGCGCATCGCTGTCGCCGTGCGGGATACCGGCATCGGCATCACGCCCGCCGTGATGAGCAGGCTGTTCACGACTTTCACCCAGGCCGACGCCACGATATCGCGCCGCTTTGGTGGATCGGGACTTGGCCTTGCCATCACGCGTCAGCTGGCGCGCCTGATGGGCGGTGATGTGACGGTTCAGAGCGAGCCCGGCATCGGCTCTACCTTCACACTGACCTTCGTGGCCGAAGCCGCCATGCAGGACCACGCTGGCAAGCCAGCCGAGGCCTTTGCATCCGCCGTCAGCGACAGCCAGTTGGGCAGCCTTCGCGGGATCAAGATCCTGCTGGTGGACGACAACGCCGTGAACCGCCAGGTCGTGAAGCTGTTCACCGCGCAGCTCTCGGCGCGCTATGTCGAGGCTGTGAACGGGCAGGAGGCGCTCGATCGCCTGCGTGACGAGCCGTTCGACATTGTGCTACTCGATGTGCACATGCCGGTGATGGACGGCAAGGAAGCGATCAGGCGCATCCGCGGATCACGCGAGCCCTGGGCCGAGCTGCCGGTGATCGCGCTGACGGCCGATGCGATGAGTGGCGACCGTGAGCGCTATCTCGCGCTTGGCATGACGGACTATGTCTCCAAGCCGCTGGACCAGCGCGAGCTCACGCACAAGATCGCGCTGGCGATGGGCGAGCGCCCGCTTCTGGCGAACGCCGCTGCTGCTGCCTGACCGGCAATCTCGCCTTCTGGTCACCCGTCTAGGGTTTCAGCACAACTCGCCCGACAATCGTCCCTTCGCGCAGCTGGTTGAGCGTACGCTCGGCTTGATCGAGCGCGCGCATCTCGACGGGGATCGGGGCGATCTTTCCGGTCTTCACCAGATCCATCATCTCGCGCGTCTCGCCGAGTGGGCCGGTGTAGGAGCCAACTATCGAATAAGGCCGGCCGGGGAAGGTTGGGATCGGGGCTGCGAACTTGCCGCCGAACAAGCCGACCACGATGATCTCGCCGCCTCGGCGGATGGCGCCGTTGGCGTAGTTGAGCGACGGCGTGGAGCCGACGAAATCAACCGCGGCCGCAACGCCGCCGCCGGTGTCGAGCTTCAGCTTCTTCAGCGAGTCCGCTTCCTTCGAATTGTAGACGGCGTGCGCGCCCGCGGCCATCGCTGCATCAAGCTTCTTCGCATCGATGTCGCAGCCGATGATTTTGTTGTTCGGGAACATGGCGCGCGCGAACTGCAGGCCCATCATGCCGACCCCGCCGAGACCGACGATGGCGATGGACTCGTCTTCATACGCGGTGCGCACTTTCTTCAGCGCCGAGAACGCCGTGATACCTGAGCACATGTAAGTGGCGGCAAGGCCTTCGGGGACGCCGGTTGCGTCGAGCAGGTATTTCGGGTGGGGGACCAGGACGTATTCGGAGTAACCACCCGCTACCTGGATGCCGAGCTGGCGCGGCTTGGCGCAGATATGCTCCTGATCGCGCTTGCAGGTGGCGCACTCGCCGCAGCCGATCCAGGGGAAGACGACGAAGCGCTGGCCGACTGCACGGCCTTCAAGCAGGCCCTGCGCATCCGGGCCCACAGCAGAGAGCGTTCCCTCGATCTCGTGGCCGAGCGTGTGGGGCAGGGTGCGGCCCTTGGACCAGTCGATCTTGTCACCGTCGCCAATGTCAACATGGCCGTCCTGCAGGTGGACGTCGGAATGGCAGACCCCGGAATGAGTGATCTTCACCACCACTTCCGTGCCTTTCGGGGTCGGGATGTCGGAGGTGACCTCTTCGAGCGGCGCCCCGTAAGCGACGATGGCCTGGCTCTTCATCGGTGTGCTCCTTAGCAAATGTAGATTTGCGTTAGCATGCCTGCCGGAGATGGGAAGAGGGAGGGCGGCTGGCAACGCCTATTGTTGCGATGCAGCCTTCGACAGCAATTGCCATAGGCGGTCGTTGAAGTCACGGTCGGGGGCGGCCTGCCCGGTGCGCACGACGATCAGTTTCATCGAGGGAACGACGAACAGCTTCCGGTCCTGTGCGCCGAGGGCGGAGAACGTGTCAGCCGGCGCCGAAGGAATGAAGCGGCCTTCGCGGCGAGGGGCGTTGGGGCCAACGTTCAGGGCGTAGGCGCCGTTATTGAGCCACCACAGGCGGCCATAGGCCGGGTTGGTCGCGCTCGGCGTGAAGATCGCTTCGAACTGGGCTTCGGAGATGAGGCGCGCGCCGTTGGGCTTGCGCCCGCGATCGAGAATGATCTGACCCAGGATGGCAAGATCACGCGGCGTGGTGACGAGGCCTGTCGGATTGCCGACATCGCTGAACGCGCCGGGTCGCTGTTCCCAGCCCGTGTTATGCATGTCTGCGATCTTGGTGAACCAGAGCTGGGTAAGAACCCGGAGGTCCTGTCCCGCCGCCTTCTCGAGCACGGACTTCAGCTTGGCGTAGGCGGGCGTATTGTAGAAGAATTCTGCGCCCGCCGGAGACTCGTAGGAGAGATCCTCCTTCAGGCCCGTGTTCATCTCGAGCAGGTGGCGGACGGTGATCGCGGCTTCCTTTTCGGACGCGGCCTTCGACCAGCCGGCGCCGATGTAGGATGTCACGGACTTCCCGACGTCGATCAGTCCCTTGTCCACACCGACACCGACGAGAAGCGCGATCAGGCTTTTCTGTTGCGAGGCCACGTCCTCGCGCAATGCGCCCCCCGGCAGTTCGCCGTGTACGAAGTTGGCGCGGAAGGTCTGCGAGGCGGGATCGTCCGGCAGGGGCCAGTAATGTTCAGTGATGGTCTTTCCGCCCTGGATGATCAGGAAACCAGTCGTCTTCTGCGCCCGGACGTAGGATGCGACGTCGGCCAGGGCGGCAGTGTTCCAGCTTGCCGCGGCGGCCATTGTCTGTGGTTCGCCCGAAGACGGGACGGCCGCGCATGAGGCAAGCGCGACGGTCGCCGCGATCAACGCTGACCTGAGCATCCAAGTCTCCTTAGCCTTGGCCCACGCTAACGTGGCGTGGCCCGAACCGGAAGGGCTCAGGTCTTCGTCAGGCCCGCGGGCGTGGCGATCCGGTAAAAACACGAACGGCGGCCTGTGTGGCAGGCAGCGCCCGTCTGGCGCACCTTGAGGAGCACGACGTCCTGATCGCAATCGACGCGGATTTCGGCAACATGCTGTTCGTGGCCGGATGTATCGCCCTTGCGCCAGAGCGCCTTGCGCGAGCGTGACCAGTAGACCACGCGGCCGGTGTCGATGGTCAGCTGCAGCGCCTCTGCGTTCATCCACGCCAGCATCAGGACTTCGCCCGTGTCGGCATCTTGCGCGATCGCCGCGACGAGGCCATCGGCATCGAACTTTGGACGCAGCTCGACGGTCTCGTCCTGCCGGGAGCCAGATAAGGGCGGGGCGAATATCATGGCTTGGAGAACAGGATTGTCATCTCGGCCAGCACAGGTTGCATCGCGCGCATTTCGGGGCTGTCGGAGCGGAAGGATTTTTCGGAGTCGCCGGATAGGGCGGCCAGGGCCGCCTCAGGTGCATCGGGCGCGGCGTCGAGCGCGAGGCTGACGCGGCAGCCGCCCACTTCGGCGTCGAGTTTGCCGCCGAGGAAGTTCGACACCTCGCCATGATTGTGGTTCTCGAACGCGGTCATCATGAATGGGCCGCCATTGGCCGCCTCAATGTCAGCGATCGTGGCGCCCAGCAGGAGACCTTCGGGCCCGACCCACAGGGACTCCGGCCCTCCCGATACGCGCGCGCCCTCGGGCATGCCCGACTTATTGCCGAACCAGAGAACCTCGGCACGCATGGCGGGGTTGTCAGGCCACATCACCATGGCGTCGAGTTCGCTGTCGACCCAGGGGACTCGCTCTTCGCGCATGTTTTCGGCGCCGTGGGTTGCAATGAGCGAGGCCTTCGTCGTCGATGCATTGAACATCGCGTTCGAATTGCAGGTCATCATCGGCACGAGCGGGCCGTCGTGGCCGCCTTCATCCGCCTCTTCTGATGGAGGCGTCTCTGCGACTTGCGGCGCCGGCGCCTGGGGCGAGCAGGCGACGAACAGACAGGCGACAAGGGTGGTTGTGGAGAGCCGAAGAAGGCGGTTCATGCGGTTTCCCTGACGCTTGGGCATGATACTGTGAACGACCCCGACAAAAGCGCAGGTTGTTGCGAAAGTCGATCACGCATTGGCGGCCGCGGCTGGCTGATGACATAGTGCAGCGGCGAAAAATGGGCTTGCACGATGAAGGTGATCATGTTTTCGGCTTTGGCGCTCGCCGGGGCGGCGTGTGCAAGCCCCGGCGACCCCGGAATGCCGGCTGCAGCCGGACATTTTGGCGGCGGCTGGGTGCTCGATCCGGCTTTGTCGAGGCCGGCGATGCCTATGGTGGAGCCCACTGGATGTCCGCCAGCCGGTTGGGATCGTGCGCGTCTGGATGAGCTGAAAGCGGCAAAGTTCGAGATTGCGGATGAGCGTGAGCGTCAGGTGATTGCGACGGCCATCACCACCTGTCTGGCCAGCCCGCGACCCGCCGTGCGCGACGGGATTGCATTCGGGGCGCTGACGCACATGCTGCGCGCTAGACAGCTCGACGATTCCACGATGCGGACGCTACTCGTCGATCTCACGACGCACCTGCAGGCGCCGGATCCGTACGGGTTCGGGCAATCGTTTGCGGCGCTGGCCCTCTCGGAAGTTGCCCGCGCTGATCGCGTGCAGGCCTTCCTTATGGAGGAAGAGCGCATCAAGCTGTTAGTCGACGCGCAGCACTGGTTCATCAACATCACCGACTATCGCGGCTTCGATGACACAGATGGTTGGCGGCATGCCGTGGCGCACGGGTCCGACCTGCTGATGCAGCTGGCGCTCAACCCGAAGGTCGACGCTGAGGGGCTGCGGCTCATCGTATCTGCGATTGGCGCGCAGGCCGCTCCTGACGTTGCTGCATATACTCATGGCGAGAGCGAAAGGCTGGCGCGACCGGTCCTGTTTGCGGCAGCGCGTGGAGTGATGGACGAGTCGGCGTGGACCGCGTGGTTGACTGCAATCGCGACGCCCAGGGATGCAGACAAAGTCTTTGCAAGCGAGGCGGGCTTGACCTGGCGACACAACGCGAATGCGTTCCTGCAGGCATTGTATGTGAACGTCGTGGTTGGCGCCGACCCTGGGGACGATGTCCTGCAGCCCGGCCTGGAAGCTGCGCTGAAGGCTATGCCTTAGTCGCATCTGTTGCGTATCACGAATACAGGCGAGCAGGCTGGCGGTCCGTGGCGGCTCTGATAGGTTCGCCGTGTTCTGGCGTAGGTGGCGGTTTTGAAGCGTTTCGTGGTCTGTTTTGACGGCACCTGGCAGAAATTGCGCCAGCCAAAACCCACCAACATCGCCATTATCGCACGCAGCATCGCCCACACGCACACGCTTCCAGATGGCACGCAGATTCCGCAGATTGTGCTCTACAGCCAGGGCGTCGGGTCCAACGTGGATGCGCTCGGTAAGGACGGATTCCTGGACGGGTTCAGCGAGTGGTTGAATCGCATTCTTGGTGGTGTGTTCGGCGAAGGGCTGGAAGACAACATCGTCGAGACCTATCTGCGGTTGGCCTTCAACTATGAGGACGGCGACGAGATCTATGTGTTCGGCTTCAGCCGCGGCGCATTCTGCGCCCGCAGCTTTGCCGGGCTGGTCGGGTCCGCGGGTATTGTCAGCCGCATGCATGCCGAGAAGGCATGGGACGCATTCCGGCTCTATCGTGCAAATCCTGGCAGGAAGGCGACAAAGTTCGAGCTGGAAGACTATGAGCGCGCGCGGCGCGACTTCCGCGCGAGCTATGGCAAGGGCAAGCGCGCAGCCGACGGCACGCGGATAAAGTCGGACGAGGCGCCGAAGATCACCTATCTCGGTATTTTCGACACGGTGGGCCAGCGCGGCGTACCGAGCGCGCTGGGCGGCCTGGCGTCGATGTTCAACAAGCGCTTCGGTTTTCATGACATGGAGATCGGCAAGTGCGTGCTCTCGGCGCGCCATGCAGTGGCCGTGGACGAGAACCGGCTCGGCTTTCCACCGACGCTGTGGGAGGGCGTGGACGAGGCAAACAGTCGCGAGCACTGCGCCGATGGACGTCAGCGCTATGCGCAGCGCTGGTTCATCGGCACGCATGGCGACATTGGCGGCGGCGAGGGGTCGCCCCTGTCGGCGGCTCCGCTGAAATGGATCGCCGAAGGTGCGGCCGATTGCGGGCTGCGCTTCTATGGCAGCTACGGCGGCGATGAATCGCCTTTGAGCATTGCAGTGCGCGAGGCGGGGCTGGTGTTCAGCGGCCGTATCTCGCGTCCGCGCTTCTGGGACTCTCTGTCGCCGATGAACTATCCGTTCGCCTCGCGGCGCATCTGGGCGGCCAAGTCGCGCAAGGAGTTGCCCACGATCGACTATGCGGGCAACGTTCTCGACCCCAGCGTCGTGCAGCGTCTGTCGGCGCCTGACTTGAAGCCGCGTTACAATCCGGGTCCGCTGAAGCCGTTCAGGCCGGTCCTGGTGCCTGCGCCGCCGAAGCCGGAGAAGAGGGTGAAGGCGAACGGCAAGCCGAAGACGAGCACTCAGGAGCCGGTGAAGGTGGACGAGGCTGCGAAGCAGGCGAAGTAGGCGAGCCCGCCGCGACGGAGCTCAATCCAGCTGTGGCGGGCCAAAGGCGCTTTCGAAAAATTCGTAGACGAGCTTGCCTTCTTCGGGAGGCGTCGTCTCGATGAATTTCTCGGGACGATAGCGGCGCTGTTCGCAGGCCTGGTTGCCGAGGATGGCGAACTGGGCGCGCGACGTGCAGAAGACGGTCGACGCGTTCTTCAGGCGGCGGATGCCGTCGTCTGTCTGCATCTCCGCAAAGACATAGTGAGGCGCGGTGATCAGGCTTTCGTCAACGGCGCGGACGCATAGATTGGCGTCGATCAGCCACCAGCCGCGTGACTCAAGACCATCGGGGCGGCTGCGCGCCATCGCAGCGAGAATGCGGTTGCCAGTGCGATTGCACAGCTCCATGCCAACCTGGCGGGCGCGGCGGTTGGCGACATCTTCCAGCACGTCGATCAGCTCAGCCTGTGTCGTGTTCGGCGGTAGCTTGCGTTCGGCGAGGAAGGCGTTGATCGCCGCGCGACTTTCGCGGCCAAGATAGCCGTCAACCACATCCTGGAAAATGCCGGCGTCGTTGAGGAGGCGCTGGATGCCGGCATTCTGTGGCGACTGGTTCGCCTTGTCGTAGAGCTCGGTTTCCTTGAGCGTCATCGAGGCGCCCTTGCCTTCGACGCGCACGGCGCTGAAGCCGCGCTGCTCCATACCCATGGACTGGCAGGAGGAGGGGTTCTCGACCGCGAACGAGCCGTTTGTGTCGACGCAGAGCGGAGTCTTGCCGCTCCAGTCGCGCTGGCCGCCGCGGTGCGCCTTGGAGGAGCGGGCGAAGACGAAGTAGACGCCAGGCTTGAGCGGGCCTTCGAGGGCCGTCTCGCACTGGCCGGGGCGGATGCGGGTCCAGCCCTCGACGATAACGTCCTCGCCGTCGGGGCGGCCGGTGGCGGCTTCGACCACATAGCTCGTGCGGTTGCAGAGCTCCCAGCCGCTGGATCCGCTCTGCGCGGAGGACGGAACGATGAAGGCTGCCAGCATCGCGATCAGCACGCCAAGCCGGGCACTCCAGCCAGCTATTGGCCAGCTAGCCACGGGGTTTGCCGTTGTGAACCAGCGTACCGGCGCCATGTTCGGTGAACAGCTCCATCAGCAGGGCATGGCGCTGCCTCCCGTCCATGATGACGGCGGCGCCCACTCCCTTCTCCACTGCCTGAATGGCGGTTTCAAGCTTGGGAATCATCCCCCCCTGAGCAGTTCCGTCTGCGATAAGTCCGCGCGCCTCGTCCACGGACAGGCGCTCGATCAGCTTCTTGTCCTTGTCGAGCACGCCGGTGATGTCGGTGAGGAACAGAACCCTTTCGGCCTTGAGTGCGCCGGCGATGGCGCCGGCGGCGGTGTCTGCGTTGATGTTGAAGCTCTTTCCGTCCGGCCCGATGCCGACGGGTGCGACCACGGGGATGAAATCGTCGTCGGCCTGGGCTGCCAATGCTTCCAGTACCGAAATGTCTACCTTGTCAGGCTCGCCGACATAGCCGAGCTCGACCACCCGCTCGATGTTCGAATCAGGGTCGCGCTTGGTCCGGGTTAACTTCTGGGCGGTGATCAGGTTGGCGTCGATGCCCGAGAGGCCGACGGCCTTCACTTTCGTCACGCGATCCGGGTCTGCGCCGTCGATCTGGAAAGCCTGGTTGCCGGCGGCGTTGATGGCGCGGACGATGGATTTGTTGATGCCGCCAGCCAGCACCATCTCGACGATCTCCATTGAGGCGGCATCGGTGACGCGCAGGCCATCTTCAAAGGTCGATTTGATTCCCAGCTTTTCCAGCATGCGGCCGATCTGCGGCCCGCCCCCATGGACCACGACGGGGTTGATGCCGAGCAGCTTGAGGAGAACCACGTCGCGGGCGAAAAGGTCCGCCAGCTCCTGGTTCTCCATGGCGTGGCCGCCATACTTGATGACGATGGTCTGCCTGTCATAGCGCTGGATGTAAGGAAGCGCTTCGGACAGCAGGCGCGCGGTCGCAAACGCATCCGCGTTCGGGTCCGCGATCAGGGCAGGTATCTTCGTCATGGCGCGCGGTGTAGCGGGTTTCGGGCGGGGGTAGAAGACCCCGCCTGAAACCTAGTTCTTCAGCCGGTAGCCCGTTTTGAACATCCAGCTTACGACGGCGAGCAGGACGACGATGAACACGGCGGTGACGCCGAGGCTCAGCATCACATTGTCGCCCTCAAGGCCGAAGAAGGCCCAGCGGTAGCCCGAGATCAGGTGCACCACAGGGTTCAGCTGGGCGATGCCCTGCCAGGCCTCCGGCAGCATGTCGACCGTGTAGAACGCGCCGCCGAGGAAGGTCAGGGGCGTGACGATCAGCATCGGAATGAAGTTCAGCTGCTCGAAGCTCTGCGCCCAGATGCCGATGATGAAGCCGAACAGGCTGAAGGCGAACGACACCAGGATCAGGAGCGCCACCATCTCCACAGGGTGCAGGATCGTGACCGGCACGAAGAGATAGGCCGTCGCGAGGATGACCAGCCCGAGGATAACCGACTTGGTCGCCGCCGCGCCGACGAAGGCGATGACGATCTCGAAGTAGGACACCGGCGCCGACAGGAGTTCATAGATCGTGCCGGTGAACTTCGGGAAGTAGATGCCGAAGCTCGCATTGAAGATCGAGTTGGTAAAGATCGATAGCATGATCAGGCCCGGCACCAGGAAGGAGCCGTATTCGAGACCCGGAACGATGGGCGCCATGCGGCTGCCGATCGCCGAGCCGAACACCACGAAATAAAGCGCAGTGGTGATCACGGGTGTCGCGAGGCTTTCGCCGATGGTGCGGAAGAAGCGCACCATCTGGAAGCGGTACATCGCCCAGACGCTATGGCCGTTGAAGGCGGTAACGTGCCGGACAGGCCGGTCGAGCGGCTGGGCCGGGGAGGCGGCTGTTGCTTCCGTCATCGCTGGAGCTCCTTGGCCGTTCCGGATTTCGGCGCGTGGACGAGGCTGACAAAAATATCCTCAAGCGAGGAAGACTTCGTCTCGAGATCCTTGAACTGCACGCCCAGTTCGCTCATGCGGCTGATCAGCGAGGCGACGCCGGTGCGCTCCCCCGTGGTGTCGAACGTATATTCGAGGCGGCGACCCTTGTCGGCGAGCTGAAGGTCCCATCCCGAGAGCCCCTCGGGCAGGGCGCCTAGCGGCTCGGCGAGTTCGAAATTCACCTGCTTCTTGCCCAACTTCTTCATCAGCGTCTTCTTCTCCTCAACGAGGATCAGCTCGCCCTTGGCAATGACGCCGACGCGGTCGGCCATCTCTTCGGCCTCCTCGATGTAGTGGGTGGTGAGGATCACGGTGACACCCTTGTCGCGCAGCTTGCGCACGAGGTTCCACATGTCGCGACGAAGTTCGACGTCGACGCCTGCCGTGGGTTCGTCGAGGAACAGGATTTCAGGCTCGTGCGCCAGCGCTTTGGCGATCAGGACGCGTCGCTTCATGCCGCCGGAGAGCGCCTGCAGCTTCTCGTCCTTCTTGTCCCAAAGAGACAGATCCTTCAGGGTTTTTTCGATGTGAGCGTTGTTGGCCGGCAGGCCGAACAGCCCGCGCGAATAGGTCGTTACGGCCCAGACAGTCTCGAAGATGTCGATATGCATCTCCTGCGGCACGAGGCCGATGAGCGAACGCGCGGCGCGGTATTCTCTGCGCGTGTCATAGCCTGCGGCCGTGATCACGCCCGTCGTCGGCGTCACGATCCCGCATACCGCATTGATCAGCGTCGTCTTGCCCGCGCCATTTGGGCCCAGCAGCGCGAAGATCTCGCCCTTCTGGATGTCGAGATCGACAGTCTTGAGCGCCTGCAGCCCGCCCTTGTAGGACTTGCTGAGACCCCGGATCGAGAGAACGGGTTGCATGATGTAGTAGACCCCCGGGCGCGTCGTTGTGGCTCTTCAGGCGGCCTCCCGCCATGTGGGGCCCGCCGCTGCCTGTGTCCAGAGGACGGGCAGGGAATATCAAAGCCGACAATGGCAGGTAACGATTTTCCAATGCGGCCCGCGCGGTAGCTGACACTGCGTTGGCAGGAAGTCCGATCCGATCTGTGATCAGCCTCCCGCCCCGGTCATTGCAAGCGGAGGGCGGCTCTCCTGGGTCCCGGCGCGCACGCGGCGCATACGTCCGGAATTACACTCAAGCCAGCGAGAGAATCGTCGCCCGCAGCTCCGGAATGCCGAGGCCCTTCTCGCTGGACGTTACCAGCACATACGGATGTGCGGCCGGCTGTTTCATCAGCACCGCTTTTGTCGCCTCGACGAGCTCCGGCAGGTCCGCCTTCTTGATCTTGTCCGACTTGGTCAGCACGACCTGATACTGCACTGCCGCGCTGTCGAGGTCCTTCATCACCGTGCGGTCAACGTCGCCCACGCCGCGGCGCGCATCAATCAGCATGAAGACGCGCCGCAGTTTCGAACGGCTGCGCAGGTAGTTGAGATTGAGGCGGCTCCAGGTGTCGACGTTTTTCTTGGGCGCATCGGCAAAGCCGTAGCCAGGCAGGTCGACGAGATAGAATTTGCCCTCGGCGAGATCGAAGAAATTGATCTCCTGCGTGCGGCCCGGCGTGTTGGATGCGCGCGCGAGGTTTTTCCGGTTGCACAGCGCATTGATGAGGCTCGACTTGCCTACATTGGAGCGGCCAGCGAAGGCGATCTCGGGCCGATCGCTGGGCGGCATCGCGCTGATCGACACTGCGCCCATGACGAACGCCACCGGCCCAGCGAAAAGCTTGCGGGCGGCTTCGATCTGCTCGGGGGTGAAGGTCGTGTCGTCCATTTTTGTTGCCCGGTCTGTGAGCCCGCGTCCGCCGCTCGAATTGGTCCCCCGGACCAAATCGTCCGCTGCGCGGACCGCAGCGAACTCCTTCGAGATGAGCCCTTCGGGCTCTCATCTGGATGGGGGCTCAACAACCAGCGTCTCGAAGGGCGATGATGTGCTTCGGGCCTAGGCGGGCTTCTTGGCTCCGCCGAACCGCTTCTTCATCCACTTGTCGAACTCGGTCTCGACGCCGGTGCGGCGCATGATGATGTATTGCTGCAGGATCGAGATCAGGTTCGACCAGACATAGTAGATCACGAGGCCCGCTGCGAAGCCCGCGAACAGCACAGTGAAGAGAAGCGGGATCCACTTCATGATCGCCTTCTGCATCGGGTCGGCCGGCGGCGCCGACAGGCCTTGCAGGCCAACCATGGTGATGCCGTACAGGATCGGCCAGACACCGATGCCGAGCAGGCCGCCGATGAGCGGCACCGAGCGCGGCTCCCACGGGATCAGGCCGAACAGGTTGAAGATCGAGGTCGGGTCAGCGGCAGACATGTCCCTGATCCAGCCCACGAAGGGCGTATGGCGCATCTCGATCGTCACGTTGAGCACGTGGAAGAGCGCGTAGAACACGAACATGGTCGGGATCAGCGGCAGGCAGCCCGCGACCGGGTTCACCTTCTCGCGCTTGAACAGGTTGGCCTGCTCCGTGCGCATGCGCTGCGGGTCGGCGGCGAAGCGTTCCTGGATGGACTTCATCTCGGGCTGCAGCAGCCGCATCTTCGACATTGATTTGTACATGTTGTACTGCAGGGGGAAGAACAGCGTCTTCACCACGACCGTCAGCACGAGGATGGCGATGCCGAAATAGCCGACCCAGCCCTGCAGAAGCATGAGGAAGTAGAAGAACGGCTTGGTGATGAAGAACATGAACGACCAGTCGATCGCATCGGTGAAGGAGGGCACGCCCTCCTTGTTCTCATAGCGCTCGAGCACGCTAAGCCGTTTTGCGCCGGCGAAGATACGTGCGGTCTTGGTGATCGATTGTCCGGGCTGGATCTCGTAGGGCGACAGATCGTAGCCGGCTGAATAGGTGACTGCGCCGTTGAGCGCCTCCGACCTCGCCACCATCGTAACGGTCTCGCCCTGTTCGGGCACTGCGGCGGCCATCCAGTATTTCGTGGTCAGTGAATTCCAGCCGCCCGTCACGGCGCGCGACACGGCCTGGCCCTGGGTCAGGTCGTGATAGTTCTTCATCTGGTTCTTGTCGGTGCCGTAGACACCGAGCGCTCCGCGGTGTGCGCCTTGTTCCTGATGCGGTGTGGTCACGAGGTCGGGCGTCTGGCGCTGGCGAAGCTGCGTCTTCTGCGTCAACGTGATTGGGGTCGCGCCCGTGTTGGCAACGACGTCGGCCACGGTGAACATGTAGTCGCCGTCGACGGTGATCGTGCGGTCGATGTGAACGGCTGCTGCCGTATAGGACAGCTTCAGCGGATTATCGAAGGTCAGGGGGCCGGCGCTCGTCTGCGTCCACAGCACATCGTCGGTGGTTGTGCTCGGGGTCGTCCAGGCGACCGTCGCGTAGAAGGCGCGCTCGGATTCCGCCGGCGCCAGCAGTTTGATCTCGCCGACGGGGTTCTTCGCTTCCTTGTCGCCGATCGTCTCGTAGAAATTCTTCAGCGATACATCGTCGATGCGCGAGCCGAGCAGCGAAATCGATCCTTCGACCGATGGCGCGTCCACGACGACGCGCTGTCCGGAGGCCAGTCCGGCGGTGACGATTTCTTCGCGGGGGCGGATGGTCGGAGTCGGCGATGCGGCCTGTTCGACGGCGTTTGCGGTGGCCTGCTGGCGGGCGGCCTGTGCAGCCCTCTGCTGGGGGTCCAGCACGAAGATGTTGTAAATCATGAACAGCCCGAAGCACAGGGCGAGCGCCAGCAGGAGATTGCGCTGGTCTTGCTGTTCCATGGATCAGGTCCGGGAGCTGGAGGCGCTGGCGTCCGCCTGAAAGGCGCCATCTGAAGTCAGGAGGCGGCGGCGGAGGCTTATCAACGCCTTTTCCATATCGTCAAGCAAACGCGGCCATGGCGCTGTGGCAGTTTCCTGACGCGCCACAAAGACGTAGTCGGCGCCTCCAATGCCATGGACGGGCAATAGCGACCGCGCCGCCTCACGCAACCGGCGCCTGGCGCGGTTACGGATGACGGCGTTGCCGATCTTCTTGGTGGTGGTGAATCCTGCGCCGGCCTCGCCCCGCGGCGGCTTGCGGTGACGGGCCTGAACGACGATCAGGCGCCGTCTTTCGGCAAAACCCTCTGCAACAAAGAGGAATTCGCGCCTCACCCGAAGGCGAAGCACCTCAATCTGCGGCGCTGTGTCGTAGGTCGCGGGAACGCTTACGCGCTCAGACGCTTGCGGCCCTTGGCGCGGCGGGATGCCAGGATTTTCTGGCCGTTCTTGGTCGCCATGCGCGCGCGGAACCCGTGGCGCCGCTTGCGCTTCAGGTTGCTCGGCTGGAAAGTCCGTTTGGTGGACACGGGTCACTGCCCCTTATTCCTTTAGGAGGCGGGGGAACTACATGCTCGATCCGTGCAAGTCAAGCACGACCGGACTGTCGCATGAAGTCACCTTCCGGCGACGGGATTGTGACTGCTAGGCCGTACAACCACATGAAAAGACGGCAAAGCCGGGCGAACCGGGAACGCCCAGGGGACCACCAGCTGAGCGAGATCGATCATCCGGAGGGAGATGCCGCCCCGGCCAGCACGCCGGAAGGCGGAAAGGGACGCTTTTTGTCCGGCCTGCGCGGTCGTCTGCTCATCTCGACCGCCGCTTTCGTTCTGATCGCCGTGTCGCTGGCCTATCCCGTCCTGGCTGGGACCTACCGCAACAACTGGCTGGAGGAGCGAGGGCAGGCGGCCCAGATCGCCGCACTCGCCGTCGAGGCGGCGCCTGACGGGCGGGTGGGGGACGAACTGTCCCGCCAGCTACTGGAGCGCGCGCAGGTCGTCTCGGTTGCCGTGCAGGAGCAGGATTTCCGCGGCGAGATCCTGCCGCCCGCCATCGACATCTCCGGCGACCTGGTGGTGATCGATCTTCGAACCGAGAATTTCGTGGACGGTATTGCTGGCGCATTCAGCCACATGTTCGCGCCCCGGGGCCGTTTCCTGCGCATCCTGCTCTCGCCATCCCTGACGCGCGACGAGGTGATGGAAGTGATCGTGCAGGAGCAGGGGCTGAAGGACGGGCTGATCGCGTTCTCCCGTACGCTGCTGCTGCTCTCGCTTTTGATCGCCGCGATGGTCGGCGCGCTGGTCTATTTCGCAATCTACCGGCTGGTGATCCAGCCAATGCGGCGCCTGACGTTGGGCATCGTCCGCTTCGCAAATGCGCCCGAGGGCGCCGAGTTCGAGCCGATGCCCAGAGGCGCCGACGAGATGCGTCGCGCCAACGTGGCGCTGCAGGCGATGCAGAAGACGGTGTCCGCAGCCTTTCGCCAGCGCAAGCGGCTGGCCGAGCTCGGCGAGGCGGTCGCCAAGATCAACCACGACCTGCGCAACTCGCTCTCCGCCGCCCAAATCGTCTCTGAAGGCCTTGCCGAGTCCGAAGACCCTCGCGTCAGACGCGCCGCGCCACGCCTTGAGCGGGCGATTCAGCGCGCGGTCAATCTCGCCGAGGCGACGCTGAGCCATGCGCGCCAAGATCCCTCTGCGCCGAACCTGTGCACTGTGAACCTCATTCCTGCCATCGATGAAGCCGCGGCCGAGGGCCTCGCAGGCGCCGGCGAGATCGAATGGAAGCTTGACGCGACGGGGCCGGTCAATGCGGTCGCTGACGTCGACCATGTGCATCGCATCGTCGCCAACCTTGTCCGCAATGCCGCGCGGGCCATACGCGACCAGAAGGACCGATCCTGCCCCGGCAAGGTCAGCGCGCGCGTTTTTCTCGACGGTGACTCGGCCGTGGTCGAAATCGCCGACAATGGTCCCGGCGTGCCGGCGATGGTGGTGGGCCGGCTGTTCCAGCCCTTCGCCGGCTCGGCGTCGCGCGGGGGGGCAGGCCTGGGCCTTGCGATTGCGCGCGAGCTCGCTCGCGGCATGAAGGGTGAGCTGGTTATGTCATCGAACGGTTCAGAGGGCGCTGCCTTCACGCTGCGCGTTCCAGCTGCCTAGGCAAGCGTGACACCTACGGAAAGAGCGCGAACGCTCCGAGCAGCGCCATCATCACGAGGACGCATGCCCAAGCCAGGTGGGCGACTAGCCCATAGTGTCTGGCACGTCTGAGATGTTGCATGAGGTAGCGCCTCGCTTCTGGGCTAACGTCTACGTCACCGGCGCGCATGGATCTGTACGCGGTCGGATACTTCGTGGTGCGTCAACTCGACCGATCGCAGCGATTGAGAGTCATGATCTTTGTGACTCCGCGCAAGCAGAGGGCCCACGGCAAGCCGTGAGCCCTCATGGACGCCAGCGGTGTCGGGACCGGAGCGCGTCCGTTCCCCTTTTTTGGATCAGGTACTGCCCGGCGAACCGGTCACGTTGCCCGCATCGGACGCGTCGAGCGCCACTGTCCCGTGGAATTCTGAGTGCTCACCGCGGGTTCCGATGGAACCCGTGACGAAACTGACGATGCAAACAGCTTCGCCTGCAGGCGAAGGCTGCCTGACCGCGCGGGTCTAGCGCACGATTTCCAGCGCCACGCCTTCGCGTCTTGGATCAGCGCCGCCCTCAAGACGATCCGGACGCACGACGATCAGGTTGAGCCCTGAATTCTCGCCCGCCACTTCGCGGATCCTGAAGCCGGCATCCGACAGGAATTTCGACCATAGCTTGCCGGTCTCGTCAGCGGTCTCGACGCTCACCACGGGACCGCGCGCCACCACGTTGGGCAGCGAACTCGCCTGTTGGGCAGTCGCGCCCCAGTCCAGCACGGCCACCAGCGTCTTCGACACATAGCCGATGATGGAGTTGCCGCCTGGTGAGCCGGTGATCATGAAGGGATCGCCCGCCTGGTCGAACACGATGGTCGGCGACATGGATGAGCGCGGGCGCTTTCCCGGCCCCGGCGCGTTGGCGACGGGCTTGCCGCCGAGGGTCGGCGGGCGCGTGAAGTCAGTGAGCTGGTTGTTGAGCAGGAAGCCGTTGGTCCAGCGCTGCGAGCCGAAGCCGCTTTCCACCGTGGCGGTGAATGAGACGGCATTGCCTTCATAGTCGATGAAGGACAGGTGCGTTGTGCCCTGCTGGGCTGCGTTGGCATCGCGTCCCCACATGTCGACGATCGGCTTGCCGTGCAGCACGGCACCGGGGTCGCCCGGTTTCGGCGCATCGCCCGGCTTGAAGCCGCTGGCGGCGCGGGCGCTGATGTAAGTCGGGTTGAGAAGGTCAGCGACCGGCACGGACACGGCGTCCGGATCGGCGACATAGTGGTCGCGGTCGGCATAGCCAAGTTGCTGCGCCAGAACGAAATCGCGCAGGTTGGCTGCGGGCGTTTCCTCCGGGGTCGCCGCGGCGATCTTGTCGTACAACGACATGATCAGGTTCATCGCCACGCCGCCGGAAGAGGAGGGCGGCGCCGAGCAGATCCGATAGGTACGGAACGGGCCGCAGACGGCGGGCTTCTCAAGCACCTTGTAGTCGGCGATGTCCTTCACCGACAGCGCACCTTGGATGTCGCCGGAGTGGACAGTGTCGACGATGTCCTGCGCGATCTGGCCGCTGTAAAAGACGGCCGGTCCGTCCTTGGCGACCGAGCGCAGCGTGGCCGCATATTCGGGATTGATACGCCGGTCGCCGGCGGCCAATGCCTTTCCATTCGGATAGAAATAAGCGCTGGTCTCTGGATTCTTCGCGAGCGGGCCGTTCTTGTAGTAGGACGATCCCAGTGCGCTTGCGAGGCGAGGCGACACGATGAAGCCTTCATCCGCCAGCTTGATCGCCGCGTCGAAGTTTGCCGCCCATGGCTGCTTGCCGTACTTGTCGTGCGCGGCCTTGTAGAGCGCGACCGCGCCCGGCACGCCGATCGATCTTCCGGATGTGACGGCTGGTCCAAACCCGAGATTCTGTCCGTTAACGGTGAAGTAGTCCGCCGTCGCCGCCGCCGGCGCGGTCTCGCGTCCGTCAAAGACGGTCGTGGTGTTGGATTTGCGGTCGTAGACGACCATGTAGCCGCCACCGCCAATTCCGGAGCTCTGCGGCTCGACAAGGCCCAGCACGGCATGTGCTGCGATCGCCGCATCGACCGCGCTGCCGCCGGCCTTGATCGCGGCAAGGCCTGCTTCAACCGCCCGCTTGTCCGCCGCCGAGATCATGGCGCGGCCCGAGAGTTTCCACTCTGATGTTGGCGTGGCCGCTGGCGGGCTGGTGCAGCCAGACACTGCGATCAGAATGGCGAAAGCGGCGATGCCGGCAAGCCTGGTGTGGCGCATGCGCGGGCGCTCCTTGTTGCGCAGGAGGGAGAGGGCGGTCATACAGCCCCATTATACCGTCCTGCAATGACGGCAACTGAAGCCTGCCTTGAGGCCTGTGAAATGACGGGAATTGCCACTTGAGCGCGCGACCCGGCCCGGCAAACCTCATAACCGACGTGGGGGGGCTACTCGTCGGCTCGGCCCATGACGCATCCGTGGCTACGGGCGTCACCGTGATCCGCCCCGAGGTGCGCGCCGTGACAGCGGTTGTCGTCGCCGGTGGCGGACCTGGCACGCGCGAAACGGACGCGTTGGCGCCCGATACACTTGTCGATGCGGTGGATGCGATCGTGTTCTCGGGCGGCTCGGTCTATGGCCTTGCGGCCGCCGATGGCGTTACCGCAGCGCTCGGGGCGGCGGGGCACGGCTTCGCGCTCTTTCCCAACAGCGCCATTCCCACGTCCCCCATCGTGCCAGCGGCCATACTCTATGATCTCGCCAATGCCGGCGACAAGGCATGGGGGGAGAGGCCGCCCTATCGCGACCTGGGCATGCAGGCGCTCGCAAATGCAAAGCCGGCTTTCGACCTCGGCCGTGCAGGCGCAGGCTTTGGCGCGCGCGCGGGAGGGGGCCCCGGAGGCCTCGGCTCAGCAAGCATCGCCACGCATGACGGCGTCGTGGTGGGGGCGCTTGCAGCGGTAAACTCGCATGGCGCGGTGAAAATGCCCGGGTCGGATGCGTTCTGGGCATGGCCCTACGAACAAGCAGGCGAGTTCGGCGGCGCACGGCCCGCGGGCGACTACGCGCTCGATCCGGATGACTGGGGCGGCGCCAAGAGCAATCCCGGCATCCGTCCCCTGCCGCCGATGGCAGGGCGCACCAACACCACGCTTTGTTGTGTCGCGACCAATGTGGCGCTCGCGCCTGCGGAAGCGCAGCGGATCGCGAAGATGGCGATGGCGGGCGTCGCGCGCGCCGTCCGGCCGGCGTTCGCACCCTTCGATGGCGATGTGGTGTTCTGTCTCTCGACCGCGCAGGTCGAGCGCAGCGAGCATCGTCCGTTCATGCTGGCCCGCATCGGCGAGCTTGCAGCCAGCACGCTGGCGCGCGCCATCGCCCGCGCGGTGTTTGAAGCAGGCGGCTAGGCGGCGACTGCAGCCTGCAAAGGCGTGTCGTCGTTTGCAGTCGACTCGCGGAGCATGCCCGGAAAGGACAGCCTGAACGACGCGCCCGATTTTTCCGACAGCACCAGCACAACATCGCCGCCATGGGCCTGCATGATGCGCCGCACGATCGACAGACCAAGGCCCGCGCCCTTGCCGTCGCCGAACTTGCCGCGCGAGTGACGTTCGAACACCGCCTCCGCCTTTGCGGGAGGCACGCCCGGGCCCTCGTCATGAACGAAGACCGCCGGCGGATCGTGGCTTACATGCACCGTCACAGCTTTGCCACGCGGCGTGAATTTCAGCGCGTTCTCGATCAGATTCTTGAGGGCATGGCTGATCGCGTCGGCGTCGCCGCGTACCGGTGTTTCGTGCCCGTCGCTGGAGAACCCCAGGTCCACGCCCGCGCGGATCGCCAGCGGGGTCATGTTGGACACGACATCATGCGCCAAAGCGCCAAGCTCTGCGCGCGCATCCGCGCCCAGCACCAGCCGTTCGGCATTGGCGCTCGCCAGAAGCTGTGTCGCGAGCCGGATCAGTGCGTCGACTTCCTCGACCAGGCTCTGCTTGTCGACATTCTCGCCGTCCAGCTCGAGCCGTGCCTTCACGATCGCGAGAGGTGTGCGCAGCGCGTGCGCGGCGTCCTGCAGGAAGCGCTTTTCCGCCTCGATCGAGGCTCTCAGCTTCTCAAGCGAGATATTCAGCGCCTTCACCAGTTCCGCCACCTCACGCGGCGCATCCTTGGGATCGAGCGGGCGGATGTCCTCCATCCTCTGAACGCGTTTGGCCTGCTCGGCGAGGGATTCCAGCGGCGCCAGCGTCTTGCGCACCACGGCTGAGACGAAGATCCAGATCAGCACGATGAACGGCACCAGCGGCAGCGCGATGTGCATCAGCGCTTCGCCAAGCGCGAGGCCGACCAGCAGCCCGCCAGGGTCTGAATGGGCCGCCGTGATCACATGGCGAATGTGGCCGTCCTTTACGAATGTCTTTCCCGCCATCCATCCGCCCTTGAGGGTTGGCGCATCCCATTCTGGCGGAGGCAGGCCGGGCGGAAACAGTTTGCGATCAACCGTCCCGTGGGCCGATGATGCGATGACCTCCCCATCGCCGTTCAGAACGAACCACTCATAGGCGTTTGGATGGCGTGTGAAGAGATCGTGCTTCGTGTTCACAGCCTCGCGCATATCATCGCTCGAGCCATCGTAGGGCATGTCGCGGGCCACGTCCTGCGCAAGGCCGAAAACGGTGCGCTGCTGCAATTCCGGAATATCATAGCCGTAGTGGGCGGTCACCGACGCGGTGACCAGCACGGTGATGAAGGTCGAGATCAAGATGATCCGCGACATCAGCCGCTGGGACAGCGACCAGCCCGATGCCCTGGGCCTATTCAACCACCAGAACATAGCCCACCCCCCTCACGGTCCGAACTTCCACACCCGCTTTAGCGGCTGTGAGGAACGCGCGCAGACGATAGATGCTTGCCTCGAGCGCGTTCGTCGACACTTCCGTGTTGGGTTCGTACACCGCATCCTCGAGATGCTTGCGGGTGCAAACCTTGCCATGCCTGCGCATCAAGGCGGCAAGGAGCTGGCTGTCGCGGCGGGGTAGGGGCGTCGGGTGACCCTCGGCGCTCACCATGCCCGACCGCTGGTCGAACAGGAGCTTGCCGACCTTGAACGAGTCCGCCATCGCGCGGTCGGTTCGGCGCAGGATCGCCCTGCAGCGCGACACCATCTCGTTGAGTTCGAATGGCTTCACGAGATAGTCGTCAGCGCCGTCGTCAAGACCGGAGATGCGGTCGTTGAGTCCGCCGCGCGCCGTCAGCACGATAACCGGCGTGCGCACCGATGCCGCACGCAGCTTGCGCAGGAAATCGAGGCCGTCGCCATCAGGCAGGCTGAGGTCGAGCAGGATCAAGTCATAGTCCGCGCCGTCGACCCGGGCCTGGGCTTCGCGCAGGTTGGTCGCGAGCTCGCAGGTGAACTGCGCCCGCGACATCGCCTCAACGATCACCGCTCCCAGCTTCGCCGTATCTTCGATGACAAGCAGTTTCACGGCTTGCTATCACTCCCCGCCTGGCGCGTTCGCCGCCAGGGCGAACGCGACCGCATTCGATCCCGCCTTGCAACTCGCGTACCGCTCCGGATCGCATGGCTGTCGCTAACGCTGAAGGGGAAAGATTAACCCACCGTCCAACGATTCTCACCTGTTTCCCCTCAGTTTCACCGTTTCCGGGCCGGCTTCGCCGCCCCGGTGGCCTGCGCAAGGGCCGCGCCTTGCCCTCGGCCGCCCCGCTGGCTGCAAACGAACGTCGTCGTGGCGTCGATGAGAACGGTTCGGGCGGCGTCGATCCTGCCGAGCAGGAAAGGTTCAGTCGGCCTATTCCTGCTGGCAAATCGGCAGGGCTGTCACGCAAACGGTCCGGGACGAGGCTTCGCCGGCAACTTCGTTAACTATCGGCCGAACGCGATGATGCCGCCGAGCGGGAGGGACGCGCGCATTGTCGAGACCCAACACACCGACGGAAGTATTGCGATACCTCTCCGCCCGGCACGATCGTCGAGCCTCGACTCGGCACCCGCGCGTCCACCAAATCATGGCGCGCGTGCCGGATAACGCGTGCCTAGGCCGCGAGCCCCGATGAGGTGGTGCGGGCGCGCGGCGGGATTGTTTTCAGCACAGCTTCATTGCATTCGCCGCCCTCGGCGAGTTCCTGAAGCATGTGACGGCGCGCAATGCGACAGTGATAGAGCGATGTCATCTCGATCCACCCGCGACGTTGAAACTCCGTCATCTTGCGTGAGACGGTCTCAAGCCGCAGACCGAGGAACTCGGCCATGTCTCCGCGGCGCATGGGAAGGTCGAAGTCGCCGCCGTGGGTCGCGTCGCACAGATCGGCCACCGACAGCAGGAAGCTCGCGAGTTTCTGCTCGGCGGACTGGGCGCCGACAGCTGCAAGCTGCGCTTGCGCGGCCCCAAGCTGCCGTCCGACCTGGCGAAGCAGCTGTTCAGCAAGCAACGCGTCGCGCTGACAGATATCCTTCAGCGATCCACCGGGTATGGCGCGCACAGTGACGGCTGTGATCGTCTCGCAGCCATTGACGTACGTGTCGTCGCTCTCGAGGCCGAGGATCGAGCCCGCATTGGCGAAGCCGACGACCTGGCGCTGACCGTCGATCAGCGTGCGATAGAGCTTCACCCATCCGCTTTCGACGATGTATAAACCTGACCGGTCGTCGCCTTCGAAGAACAGGTGTTCGTGCGCTCCGACCTGCTTCAAGGGGCCTGGTCGGGAGTCTTCGATTTTCCCGAAGGATGCCTGTGTGAGGGAGTCAATTCGGCCGCCAGCGATGCACATTGAGATGGTCCTTGTCCGGTTCCAATGCGTGAACCGTGTCTCGCGAAACTTGCAGCCATTTGCCGAAGCGTGTCTGGCTTTGTGACGAAACGTGACATCTGGCCCGTGAAGGCCCGATTTCGCCCTTCCTGCGCATGTCTCAGCGCATTTGTCGCAGGGCAGGGTCGAGCCTGGCCTCGCTCAGATCGCGAGACTATGGACGCTGGGCTTCGCAGCGAAACCGGGATCAAGACAGGCGGCAACATTGCGGGCGTAGGGCTTGCCGCGCGCCGACACGGTGAGGGTGTTCCCGTGCAGGCCAACGAGGCCGGCCCGCATCAGCGGCGCGAGTTTCGGATAGATGGCTTTCCTGGTGTCGGCGTCGAGATTGACCTCGAAATTGCAGAGCACGCCCTCGATCAGCCGGCCGATCGATAGCTCCTCCCGCGTTGGCTTCAGGCCACGGACGACCGGCGACTTCCCTTCGCCAAGGCTTGCGCGATAGGCGCCGGTGTCCGTCGTGTTCTGGTAGAAGAGATCGGGCAGCGAGGAGATCGCCGAAGCGCCAAGGCCGATGAGGGCGTCGCTCGCATCGTCTGTGTACCCCTGGAAATTCCGGTGAAGCCGGCCATTTCGCTCTGCCGTCGACAACGCGTCCCCCGGCGCCGCAAAATGATCAAATCCGATCGGCATGTAGCCCGCCGATGTCAGCGTGCGGGCCGCCGCCTCAGCCTGACGGAAGCGCGTCTCGCCCGAAGGGAGATCATCGGTGCGGAAGGCCTTCTGGTACTTCTTCATCCACGGAACGTGCGCGTAACCAAAGACGGCGATTCGATCGGCGTCCTGCGTCGCCGCGAAGAGTCCGGTCTCCACGACATCTGCGATGGTTTGCCCCGGAAGGCCGTACATCATGTCAATATTGATGCTTTCGACACCCGTTCCACGCAGCATCTTTATCGCATTCTCGATCACCGCTTTCGGCTGGATGCGATTGATGCGCTTCTGCACGTCGGCATTCAGCACCTGAACACCGAGACTGGCGCGGGTGAGGCCGGCATTCGCAAACGCCTGGATCAGCCCCGGCGAAACCCCGCGCGGATCAAGCTCGACGGCAATGTCTGCGAGCGGCGAGAGGTTGAAATGCGTACGTATCGCAGCGAACAGCTCATCCACCTGCTGCGGCGAGAGAATGTCCGGCGACCCGCCGCCAAAATGTATCCGGGTGACACGGGCGCCGGACGGCACATCAGATGCGACGAGGGCGATCTCCGCCTTCAGCGCCTTGACATACGTGTCGACCGGATCCGCGAGCGTTGGAACGGTCGTGTGGCAACCACAGTACCAGCAGAGCTTCTGGCAGAAGGGAATGTGAAGGTAGAGCGAAATGGCCGCGTCGGCGGACAAGCGCGCACGCGCTGAGCTGGCGGCGGCGGCATCGATGTCCCCGGAGAACCGGTTGGCAGGAGGATAGCTCGTGTACCGCGGCAGCTGTTCGGACGCGAATTCGGGCAGGTAGTCCCACACGTCTTTCTCGCTGCGAGCGCGATAGGTGAGGTCACTCATTGATCGGCCCTCGCACCAGCGTTCGCCAGACCACGCGCTGTGACCAGGCTAGCTGCTACCAGTCCCATCGCGGCCAGCCCCGCGAAGGTGATCACACACCCAGCGCAGTGCGCGTGCTCGCCCAGCATCACAGTCCCAGGCGATGCTTTGCCACACCATGCGCTGGCGAGAGTCATCTCGACGCCGCTATCGCAGGACCGAATGAAGACGCCCGTGATCGTGGTCGCCAAGCCGGACAGGAATACGACCAATCGCTTCACGAGCGTCTCCACCTCGCGGTCGCGTAGGATTTGGGAACGTAGCGACCGCGCACCCTTTGTACGCCTCTGCGTCGCCCCCTCTTTGCGATGGATCAAGCGACCTGGAATGCCGGTATGTCAAAGCCCGCTCGTCGCGCCTCCAGACTGGAGAGCGCTCCGCTTGAGAGGGCAAGTTCATGGCGGCAGCATTTTCCCGCGAGCGCATCGACGTAAGCACATTTGCGGTCGGCTTCCTGATGCTCGTCGTGCTGATTCTGTCCTTCAGCGGAGTAGCAAACGCTGCGGACCATGCATTCCGCGCGCACGCCTTTATCTTCCTTCTGGCCTCAGCCATCGGACTGGCGGGCCTGCTTGGGTGGCATGAACTTTCGGAGCGTCAGCCGCGCTTCGACAAGACGTTCTATGAGGAGAGCATCGTCAAGGCTGGCATCGCCGCCACCATGTTCTGGGGTATCGCAGGCTTTCTGGTTGGCCTGATCATCGCTTTGCAGCTGACCTTCCCGACTCTCTTCTATTTCCCTGAACTCGGCTGGACCAATTTCGGACGCCTGCGTCCGCTGCACACGTCAGCCGTGATCTTCGCCTTCGGCGGCAATGCGCTCATCGCGACATCCTTCTATGTCGTGCAGCGAACCTGCCGCACGCGCCTCGCCGGCGGGATGTGGCCGTGGTTCGTGTTCTGGGGTTACCAGCTCTTCATCGTTATCGCCGCAACCGGCTACCTCATGGGTGTGACCCAGTCGAAGGAGTATGCCGAGCCCGAATGGTATGCCGATATCTGGCTCACCATTGTGTGGGTCACCTACCTCGCGGTGTTTGTAGCGACGATTCTCCGCCGCAAGGAGCCGCACATCTACGTGGCGAACTGGTTCTACCTCGCCTTCATCGTCACCATCGCGCTGTTGCACGTGGTCAACAGCCTGTCGATCCCGATCAATCTCGCCGGATCCAGGTCCGTCTCCGTTTTCAGCGGCGTGCAGAGCGCGCTGATCCAGTGGTGGTATGGCCACAACGCAGTCGGCTTCTTCCTGACCGCCGGATTTCTCGCGATCATGTACTACTTCATCCCGAAGCGCATCGAGCGCCCGGTCTGGTCATACCGCTTGTCGATCGTCCATTTCTGGTCGCTCATTTTCATCTACATCTGGGCCGGTCCCCACCACCTCCACTACACCGCTCTGCCCCAGTGGGCGCAGACGCTGGGTATGACGTTCTCGATCATGCTCTGGATGCCGAGCTGGGGCGGGATGATCAACGGCCTGATGACGCTGTCGGGCGCGTGGGACAAGCTGCGCACTGATCCTGTTGTCCGCATGCTCGTGGTCTCGGTCGCGTTCTACGGCATGGCGACCTTCGAAGGTCCCGTCATGTCGGTGCGTGAAGTGAACGCCCTCTCGCACTACACTGACTGGGGCATTGGGCATGTGCATTCCGGCGCGCTGGGCTGGGTGGGTTTTGTCACCTTCGGCGCCCTTTACTGCATGACGCAATGGGTGTGGAAGCGCGACCGCCTCTACTCTAACGCCCTTGTCGAATGGCATTTCTGGATCGCGACGATAGGCATCGTGCTCTACATCACGTCGATGTGGGTGTCGGGCATCATGGAAGGCCTGATGTGGCGCGCCTACAATGAGTTCGGTTTCCTTGAATACTCCTTCATCGAAACCGTCAGCGCCAAGCACATCTCATACATCATCCGCGCCCTTGGCGGCGGGCTCTACCTGACCGGCGCGCTGATCATGGTCTACAACCTCGTGCGCACGGCGCGCGGCGACGTACCCGCTGGCGAGCGGCGCAGGTCAGGCGCCACGCCCGCCATTCAACCTGCCGAATAGGAGGCACGCATGGCGACGCGCCAGAGCAAGCTGTTCAACAAGCACAAGCTTTTCGAACGACACACATTCGTCCTCCTGCTAGGTATCCTGGTGGTGGTGGCGATTGGCGGCCTCATCGAGATCGTGCCGCTGTTCTATCTGAAGAACACCATCGAGAAGGTCGAGGGTATGCGGCCGTACACGCCGCTCGAACTCGCCGGGCAGAACATTTACATCCGCGAGGGTTGCAATACCTGTCATTCCCAGATGATCCGCCCGCTCCGCGACGAGGTCGAGCGTTATGGTCACTATTCGCTCGCTGCCGAGAGCATGTACGACCACCCCTTCCAGTGGGGATCCAAGCGCACCGGGCCTGATCTGGCGCGCGTCGGCGGCAAGTATTCCGACGACTGGCACAGGGATCACCTGATCAATCCCCGCGCGCTCGTGCCGGAATCGATCATGCCGCCCTATGCCTTTCTGGCGGGTCGGACGCTCGACCTGTCGACCATCCAGGACCAGATGCGGACGCTGCAATTCGAAGGCGTGCCCTACACGACGCCGATGATCGACGCAGCCCTCGACAACACGATGGCTCAGGCGGGCGGCGACTACGATGTCGAGGCATTGCGCAAGTCCTACGACGGAATCGCGGGCAGGGATGGCACCGTGCCCGTCCGAAACTTCGATGGCATGGACGGCGCCCCGACCGAGCTCGATGCGCTGATCGCCTACCTGCAGATGCTTGGCACGCTGGTTGACTTCAAGACCTACGAAGCCGGCGATCTCTCGAACCGGAGGTAGCCCACATGACCTACGAAGACTGGTCATCCTTCGCGCAGACCTGGGGCACGCTGTATTTTACGGCAATCTTCTTCTGCGCGCTGGCCTATGCGCTTTGGCCGCGCAACGGCAAGGGCTTCCGCCGGGCCGCACAACTCCCCATCACCGAAAAGGATAACGGCGATGACCGACCGCTCGCCTGAGATCGATCCGCACAGCCAGGTGGAGACAACCGGCCACGAGTGGGACGGCATCAAGGAGTTGAACAATCCGCTGCCGCGATGGTGGCTGTTCATCTTCTGGGGGACGATCGTTGTGGCGATCATCTATTGGGTTCTGATGCCGGCGTGGCCGGCGCCTCCGGGCATGCAGGGCAATACGCTTGGCGTGCTTGGCCAGTCAGATCGCGCAACCGTCGCCGCTGAGGTGTCAGAGACTGCGAAAATGCGCGCCGAACTGGCTAGCCGCCTCTCTGCCGTCGATGCCAGCGCCATACTGCAGGACCATGACCTGAGCCAACTGGCCCTCGGCCTCGGCGAAAGCGCATTCGGCGACAACTGCGCGACCTGTCACGGGGCGGGCGGACGCGGCGCCAAGGGCTATCCGCGACTTGCTGATGACATCTGGCTCTGGGGCGGCACGCTCACCGACATCGAAACCACGATCCGCCATGGCATCAGATCCGATGATCCCGATGCGCGCATGACTGACATGCCCGCCTTTGGCCGTGACGAATTCCTTACATCGGCCGAGATCAAGGATATGGTGGAATTTGTAACCGCCATCTCGGGTCGAAAAGCGAATCTCGCCGCGGTTGATCGCGCCCGGCCGATTTTCCAGACGAACTGCGCGTCCTGTCATGGTGTCGATGCGCGTGGCGATCGCGCGCAGGGGGCTCCGAATCTCACTGATGCCGAATGGCTCTATGGCGGTGATCGCGACACGCTCCAGGCCACGATCTTCGGCGCGCGTCGGGGCGTGATGCCCGCATGGACGACGCGTTTCGATCCGGCGACGATCCGTGCGCTTGCAGTCTACGTTCACTCGCTCGGGGGCGGTGAATAGAATGGGCAAATCCACGCTCATTGATCTTCGCGCGGAGCGTGGCGCGCAGGGCGGGTCACTGCCGCCGCGTCCGCCGGAGGGCGATGAACCGCCGGTTCTCTATGCGAAACGGAAGCAGATTTACCCGAAGCTGGTCTTCGGACGTGTCCGGTCCATAAAGTGGTTGCTGCTCTTCGCGACCCTCGGCCTCTATTACATCATTCCATGGATCCGCTGGGATCGCGGTCCCGGCGCGCCCGACCAGGCCGTACTTGCCGATTTTGCCGGTGGCAGGTTCTATTTCTTCGGCCTCGAGATCTGGCCGCAGGAGGTTTACTATATCACAGGCCTCCTGATCCTTGCGGCTGTGGGCCTGTTCCTCGCGACAGCGTTGTTTGGGCGCGTGTGGTGCGGTTACTTCTGTCCGCAGACAGTCTGGACCGACCTCTTCCTCGTCGTCGAGCGCTTCTTCGAGGGCGATCGCAACGCCCGGATGAAACTCGACAAGTCGCCGCTTTCCGCCAACAAGGTTGCGCGCAAGACAGCCAAGCATGCCACGTGGCTGCTGGTCTCCTTCGCGACCGGCGGCGCATTCATTCTGTACTGGCACGATGCGCCATCGCTCGCGCTGACGTTCTTCGCGGGCCAGGCGCCGATGACTGCCTACGTGTTCGCCGGCATGCTGACGCTCACCACCTATGCGCTGGCGGGCACCATGCGTGAGCAGGTCTGCACCTACATGTGCCCCTGGCCACGTATCCAGGGCGCGCTGGTCGACAAGGACACGCTGACGATCACCTATCGCTATGAACGCGGTGAGCCGCGCGCTCCACACAAGAAAGGTGAAACCTGGGAGGGGCGGGGCGACTGTATCGATTGCCAGCAATGCGTTGTCGTCTGTCCGATGGGTATCGACATACGTGACGGCGCGCAGCTCGAATGCATCCAGTGCGGCCTTTGCATCGACGCGTGCAATGGCGTCATGAAGAAGATCGGCCGCCCGGCAAATCTGATCGCCTACGACACGGACGAGAACGTCGCGCTGCGCTGCGACAAGAAGCCGGCAAAGCCATTCCGCCCCCTTCGGGCGCGCACCATGCTCTACGTCGTCGTGTTCGCGCTGGCCGGATCGATCATGCTGTTCGGTCTCACGACTCGCTCGGACATCGACATATCGGTGCTGAAGGATCGCGCCGTCCCCTATGTGAAGCTGGTCAGCGGCGACATTCGAAACGCCTATACACTCAAGGTCGCGAACAAGCAGCGGAATGTCCGGACACTCGGTCTGGTAGTCGAAGGCCTCTCCGGCGCGAGGATCGAGATCATAGGCGAAGGCCTCATGTCGGGCGCAGCGCACGTCACCGCCGAGCCCGATGGCGTCGATCGCTATCGCGTGCTCGTCACTGCGCCGGCTGCCTCTGTCGTCTCGGGCGGGGCAACCGTCCGGTTTGTCCTGTCCGACGCCAGCGGCACGTCCAGCGTGGCGGCCCCCTTCGAAGGTCCGGAGACCTGATATGGCAACGAAACCAATACGCGGAATTCATGTCTTCTGGTGGATCGCGAGCTTCTTCGCCCTGGTGATCGCCGCCGATACGTACTTTGTGGTGCGTGCGGTCGGTACGTTTCCCGGAGAGCAGGTCAAGAACTCCTACGTGCTCGGGCTCGACTACAACCATCAGCTCGCACGCCGCGAGGCCCAGTTGAAGCTCGGCTGGACCGCGGAAGCGGGCCTCGTCGGCGGCGAGGGTCCGATGCTGCTGGTGCGGCTCAACTCTGATGCCGGCCCGGTAACAGGCCTGACTGTCGACGTCGACATGATCCTTCCGGGCAGGGGCGCCCAGACGCTGTCACTGACCGAGCATGCCCCAGGAGAATATTCGGGAGCCGTTGTGCTGAGTGGCGCCCGTCGCGCCGAGCTGGAGATCAGCGCCAGCAAGCCCGGTGCGGCGACGCCCGTGTTCGAGGCCACCAAGGTTCTGGAGGTGGTCTCATGATCGCGCTCGCTTCAGGCTGTCCGAGCGGGCTTGCGCCTGCCGCGCCTGCCGCCGTGATGCAGGATCCATCGGCTTTCGTGACCGAGGTCAAAGGCAGGCGCGCGCTCGACCTCATGATTCGTGGCGCCAGCTGCGCCGGGTGCATCGCGAAGATCGAAACGGCGCTGATGCGCCTTCCCGGCATGCAGGTCGCGCGGCTGAATCTCTCCATCGGACGTATACGCACTGAATGGACGGGAGGTCTCGCACCAAGAGTTATCATCGAGGCCATTGTCAAACTCGGCTATGGCGCAGCCGCGGTTGATCCCGGGCAAGCTGACGGCGCCATCTCGCGCCCCGAAAAGAGTCTGCTGCTCGCCCTGACCGTAGCGGGCATCGCGACCGCTGGCGTGATGCTTATGTCGGAAGCGTTGTGGTTCGGCACGGACCTGCCGGCGGAGACCCGCACCCAGCTTCACTGGCTGTCTGCGTTTATCTCCATTCCGGCAACCCTGTTTTCGGGGCGCACATTCTTTCAATCCGCGTGGGCGGCCATCAGACGCTGGCAGCTCAATATGGATGTCCCGATTTCCCTGGCGCTCCTTATGGCGCTGGCGCTCAGCCTGCACGCAACCATCACGGGCGGCGCCCACACCTATTTCGACGCTTCCGTCATGCTCCTGCTCTTCCTGCTCATCGGCCGCTATCTCGACGCGCGACTCCGACGGCAGGCTTACGCGGCAGCCAACGCGTTGGCTGCCATGCAGACCACAAGCGCAACGCGTCTTGGCTCCAGAGGTCTCGCGGAGGCGGTGCGAGCATCTGAAATCCGCCCCGGCGACAGGCTGCTGATCGCCGCCGGTGAGAGGTTGCCGGTCAACGCACAGGTCGTGACAGGGGAGAGCGAGGCAGATCTGCGGCTCGTCACGGGCGAGGTGGAGCCTGCGCGTACATTCCCGGGTCAGACGCTTTACGCTGGCGCGGTCAACCTGTCGGCCCCGATTGAGGTGCTCGCACTTGCGCCGGCAAGCCAATCATTGATGGCTGACATCGCGCGCCTGCTGGAGGCAGGCGAGCAGAAGAAATCCTCCTATCGCCGCATCGCCGATAAAGCTGTTGCCTTCTATGTGCCGCAAGTCCACGTCACGGCAGCGTTGGGATTTGTAGGCTGGCTGATCGCGGGCGCACCCCTGTCGCACGCGGCCTTCGTCGCCGTTACGGTTCTGATCATCACCTGTCCCTGCGCCATCGCGCTCGCAGCTCCTCTCGTCCAGATCGTCGCCGCCGGCAGGCTCTTCCGCGAGGGCGCATACCTGTCCTCCGGCGATGCCCTGGAGCGGATCGCGACGGTCACGCATGTTATCCTCGACAAGACGGGCACGCTTACCCTCGGCGACCCGATGCTCCTGCAGACTGGATTGACTCCCGCCCAGCTGGCCTCGGCAGCCCAGCTGGCACGGGCCAGCCGCCATCCGTTCTCGCGCGCAATCGCTCAGGCGGCAGGTCCAGGCCCGGTTGCACAAGCCGTGGAAGAGCATAGCGGCAGCGGTGTCTCGGGCCTCGTCGATGGGCGCGCCGCAATGCTGGGGCGCGCGGAGTTTGTGGGCGCCGGGGGCGTCGACGGATCACATCTGTGGTTTGCGATCGAGGGCGCCGATCCCGTGATGTTCCAGTTCGAAGACAGGCTGCGGCCCGATGCCAGGGCCGCGGTTGAGCAGCTCCGTCGCATGGGCCTCTCCGTGGAG
>JALHLR010000027.1:39484-52829 GCA_022844475.1 Hyphomonadaceae bacterium
CGTGGTCATCTTCATGATCCTGGGTGCCGTCGTACTTGCCCTTGTTGCACTTGCAGCTTTCATCTGGTCGCTGCGATCCGGCCAGTACGACGATCCCACGGGCGCCGCCGCTCGCGTGCTCCTGGACAACGACCGTCCCGAATGAGCTTGCGCCCGCGTGATACGCTGCCGCAGGCAAGACGTGTTGACAGTCGTTCCGGACAATGGCCCTTCAATCCATAAGGGGCGGCGCCTGTGACGGGCCGCTTCCCGTGGGAGCGACACGTGTCCGGGATCGGCACCCAAGGCCATATACTCGTGGTGGACGACGACAACGGTCTGCGCGAGACCGTGGCCGATTTTCTCTCCGTGGAAGGCTATGCCATCCGCGAAGCTGGAAACGTGACCGAGGCGCGGGCGCAAATCGCTGCCGGCCGTCCCGACCTCATCCTGCTCGACATCAATATGCCGGGCGGTGACGGGCTCTCGCTTGCGAGGGATCTTCGCCGCTCGACTGAGATCCCGATCATCATCCTGTCGGGCAAGGGCGCGATGGTCGACCGTGTCGTCGGCCTCGAAGTGGGCGCCGATGACTATATCGCAAAGCCGTTCGAATTGCGCGAGCTATTGGCCCGCATCCGGGCGGTCCTGCGTCGCGCGCGACCGCCTGCTGCCGCCGGAGAGCCCGTCGCGCCGGAGCGTCAGTGCCGTTTCGATTCGTTCGTGCTGACGCCGTCGCGCCGCGAGCTGAAGACCAGCACCGGCGATCACATCGATCTCACCGGGGCCGAGTACAATCTCATTGCGGCTTTCGCCGAACGCCCCAATCGTGTTCTGACGCGCGACGCCATCGCCGATGTGACGCGGAAAGATGACTGGAGCGCCTTCGACCGCAGCATTGATACACTGGTCAGTCGCCTGCGCCGCAAACTGGCTGGTCACACGGACTCTTCGCAATTGATCCAGACCGTACGCGGGGAGGGCTATGTCCTCGCCAGTACTGTGGTGTGGTCGGGCCCGCGTGAGGCTTGATCATCCTTTCGGATAAAGCGTGTCGTGAATGACCTGGGCCAGTTGCGTGCGCGACGATGGTTTGGGCAGGAATGGCCGGTCTGTCTGCGCACCTGCTTTCGCCATGCGCGGCGAATAGCCAGATGTCAGGACGATCTTCATCTGCGGAAGGCGCTTGTCGATTTCGTCGGCTAGCGCGTGTCCGTCCATGCCCCCCGGCATGACGACATCGATCAGCGCAAGCGCGATGTCCGAGTCGCGCGCCACCACCTCCAGGGCACCTGGCCCATCTGCGGCGATCCTTACGCGATAGCCCAGACCCTCCAGGCGCGAGACCGTGACCAGCCGCACATCCGGATCATCCTCGACGACCAGCACAACTTCAGCATTGCCCCTGCGAATGGTCTGATTTGACGTCACGCTCCTGACAGCGGCTGTGCCCTTTTCGCGCGGGAAGAACAGGCTCACACGCGTGCCGCGTCCCACTTCGCTGTAGAGCCTTGCATGGCCCCCCAACTGCTTCATCAGCCCATAGACCATGCTGAGCCCAAGGCCTGTTCCCGAGCCAGTCTCCTTGGTCGTGAAGAATGGCTCGATCGCTCGTGCGCATACGTCGGGCGTCATGCCGACGCCCGTGTCGGAAATCGAAACGCACAGGTACTCTCCGGGCGGCACCTCCTGCGCGGTGCGCGCGTCATCCTCGAAGCGAACCCCTTCAGTCTCGATGTCGATGACGCCGCCATCCGGCATCGCGTCGCGCGAATTCACGGCGAGGTTCAGGATAGCAGTCTCGAACTGGTCGATATCCGTCTCGACAATTCCAGGATCGTCGGACAGGTGCATGCGCACCTGGATCTGCTCGCCGATCGTGCGTCGCAGCATCTCCTCCATGTCCTCGAGCGCCTTGTTGAGGTTTAGGGGCTCGCGGATCAGCGGCTGTTTCCGCGCGAAGGCGAGCAGGCGCTGTGTGATCCGCGCGGCGCGCACCGCCGCCTCCTGTGCCCGCGCAACTGCCCGGCGTGCAGCGGGAGGCAGATCCCCCGCAGCGATCATCTCCAGATTGCCGCCGATTACGCTGAGAATATTGTTGAAGTCATGCGCGACACCGCCGGAAAGCTGGCCTATCGCGTCCAGCTTCTGGTGATGCAGGATCATCTCCTCGGCGCGCTTCTTTTCCGTGAGATCATAGATGATGCCGACAAAGATCACGCCATCGGCAGTCTCTGCTTCGCCGACAGACAGATACATCGGGAAGACCGTCCCGTCGGACTTGAGGCCGCTCAGCTCCCGTCCCATCCCGATGATACGCTTCACGCGCGTCTCGCGATGGCGCGACAGGTATCCGTCGTGCGTGGCAGCCTGCGAAACCGGCATGAGTACTGACACATTGCGCCCGATCAGTTCATCGGGCTTGTATCTGAACAGCTTCTCGCAACCGGGGTTCACATACTGGATCGTCCCCGCAGCATCGATCACGATCAGGCCATCGACCATGGTTTCCGGCACGATCCGGAAGCGCTCGTCGGTGAAGAGTGACGTCAAGTCGGTCTCCGGCAGCTTCCACACATCGGACAATCCTATTGGATCGCTCGGCTTGGCGCCAGAAGGCGGAAGGCCGTCGCGAGTTGGCGATTTGTCCCTCATCGACTGACCCAGGCGGATTTTGCGGCTGACGGCCGAATTTGTCGCAATGAGCAAATCGGGCGCTTGATCTGAATCAGACAGTGCACGCGCGGACAGTTGCAGCATGCCCCAAGCAATGGAGGCGTGCATGTCCTTGACGCAGGTTGTGTTGCGATTGGCGCGAAACCCCGGTTTTCCTGCAGGCGACGATAGCCAGGGGTACGTCATCACCGCCCCACTGGACGGTGACTTCAAGCTCTCCGTGGAGGAATGGCAGAAGCTCCGCGACGAATGCTCGGTCATTCGGTTCAAGCCGGGCGACGATCGTGATGCGGATGGCAAGCTGACACATCGCGGATCGCACTGGTTCCTGCACTACGACGAAGCGCACGAGGGCGATGACGAACCGCTCTATCGCCTCGGCGATCATGCGCTCGCACTCGGCAGCTACATCACAATTCATGAAAGTGATGGACGCGACCTGACTTACCGGGTCGCCCAGCACCTTCCAGCGAAGCAGCGTGACTGCTGCTGCGCGGCCAAATCGAAGCAGGAGGCCTGACAATGCGGACGCCAATCAACCTCACCCTGATCATCGCCGGCGGTGCCCTGGCGCTCTCCGCGTGTGCTGTCGGCGCGCCGTTGCCGACATCGGAAGCAAAGATCCGCGAAGCCACTCTTGCCGCCATCCAGGGTATCAACCCGGAGCAGATCGTGATCTCCGATGTCCACCGGCAGCCTGCCAAGATTTCGTGGCGCGTGACCGCGGGCGAGAAAACCTACGCCTGCGACTCAGACGATCTCTATCGCTTGCCGTCCTGCTCGCCCCAAGCCTGAAGTCATCATCACGGAGACCCAGATGTCATTCCCACCGCTTTTCATTTCCGTCGTCCTGACCCTCATGGGCCTCTTCGCCGCCACCCTCGCGAGCGTTGCGTTCATCAGCAAGAAATGATGTCACGGCCGGCGCATCGCTGAGATGCTGGACGACCTCGCGACTGGATCGAGCAGATGCACCGCGACCAGCTCGACTTTGGTGCGCGTATCTGGAGCATCCCAGCTGCGGGCATGAAGTTGGGCCGGGCCCGTCATGTGCCGATGTCGGATCCGGCTATCGAAGAGCTTAAAGACATGCTCGCGCAGCAGGGCATCGACGTTTCCTGCGAGACGAACAACGCTTGGACCTCGCAGGTCGGGCCGAGGGCTGCCGCGAAGATTTCGTCGCGTCACCGTCAGCATAGCGACTGGAATGCTCGGGAAAGCCGGGGGCATTCACTATCAGCACAGGTAGACCACCATTGTTGACCACGTTGGCCTCGAGAACTCCGCCTGCGAGTGTTTCGAGGCCGTATAGAGCGAATATCGCGACATAATGTGGATCGACCTTGCCGTTGTCGCGGCTCATCGACTTCAGCGGCCGTCGAGCTAGATCACCAAGCATGGCGGACGCGCAAAGCGCCGAATTGGCCTCACGCCTGTCTGGCGGGGGAGGGGGGGAGCAGCAACCATGGTGACGAAGCCGAGTGCGGACGAGCCCCCCACCAACAGGCTGCTCGCCTTGCTCACGCCGCGCGACTACGCCAGCCTGAGGCCACATCTTGAACGGTTGCCTCTCGGATACGGGCAGTCGCTCTATCAAGCCGACGAGAAGCTGGAATTTGTCTACTTCATTGAGACCGGCGTGGGATCGCTCGTAAACACCATGGCCAACGGCCAGGCTGCGGAGGTTGGAACCATTGGCAATGAAGGCGTGGTCGGTCTGCCGCTTGTGCTTGGAGACGATCGGGCGCCGACCGCCGTGTACATTCAGGTTCCGGGAGAAGGCCTCAGGATGAAGGCGCCTCTTTTCAGGCAGGCGCTCGCGCAGAGCCCAGCGATGCAGGTTGTCATGCTTCGCTACGTCCATGCCCTCTTCAATCAGGTAGCGCAGTCTGCAGCGTGCAATCATTTCCACTCACTGGAACAACGCTGCTGTCGTTGGCTGCTCATGACGCGGGATCGCATGGATACGGACAAGTTCTTGCTGACGCAGGAGTTCCTCGCAATGATGCTGGGCGTTCAACGTCCGGGCGTGTCGATAGCCGCAGGTGGACTCCAGCGCGCGGGCCTCATCACCTACAACCGGGGCAACGTCGCGATCCTGGACAGGGTGGGCCTGGAGAAGCTGTCTTGCGAATGCTATGGCGTCTCAAAGAAGGAGTTCGACCGGCTGCTCGGGGATTGAGAGCGCGGCCGGGTCATCGCTTTTGGTTTCGTGAGTTCAATCGTCCTGCAGCTTTTGACCCGGCGCCTGGACAAACTCTTCCAGCTGCTCGAAACGCTCTTTCAGAACTTCCAGAACCTGATCGGTGACATCAACTGGTCCGCTCGGCGTGCTCTGTGTCACTCTGCGGCCCCCGGTTTCCAGCTGCGCGATCTCGAATGCCAGGTCGAGGCGAAAGCGGTTTGTCCATTTGAGGCTTGCTGACATCTCGATCTTCCTCGCCTGTCGAATTCGTTGGCCGCAGGCGCTGGAAAAGCGCGGAACACATGAGGCCGCGGTCTCTCGGCACGCAATTCGATGGAGGGAGATACAGACGCCGGGCTACTCTCGTCGGTTCGGAATCAAACATATCGTTCCAGTGATCATGACACCGTCGCGTGGGCCGGAGGCTCAGTGACGCTGAAGATGCTGACCAGACCAAGTTAGAGGCGGATTCGTGAAACTCGGGGGCCCAGAGTGGACATTCGGGCGATTGGCGTCAGCGCCAGCGCGACGGGTCAGGCGAAAGGGAGTGCAACGGAGCTTTTGGCGAGCTCAGGTCAAATCCGAAAGCGCGAAAATTTTGCAGTTTCAGCGAGTCACTTGAATGGTCCGCGTAGCGATCCACCGCAGCGATTGGACAGGTTGACGTCTTTCCGAAGCGGAATGCCGAAGCTCACATGGACGCTCCAAGAAGCAAGTGGCGAAGACTCGTCCTCGGCGCCAATTTTGTGGTCCATGTGATTGGCTTGATGGTTCAGGTAGCCTTCGTGCGCCCAAGCTTCTTGTCGACGATACGCCTCAAGCCTTCGATCAGAGTCTGACCTTGCTGATGCTGATCGCTTGCGAGCAATCTCAGCGAGTGCATGGCATCAATGTGCGTCGTCGTGACTTCAGGATCAAGAACGCCCGTTGCCCCTATGGCATTGATGTAGTGGCCAAGCGATCGAGCCGCTGCTCCCATCATTGCGTCCCTGGTGTCGTTGGCAAGGGTCTCCGTGGCATTCACCGCAGCGTATATCTGCTGCAGCTTGAGACGTTCTCCAGAGTTGAGCCCCTGTGTCATCTCGCTGATCGACTTCACACAATTTCGGACGGCCTCGCGATCTGGCGCCGACACCCAGTCTGCCCCGCCAGCCGCTCTGCCGACAGGATCAACAAGCCGTCGCATGGGGCCTTTGGGTCGATGGATTGTCTTGCGGCGACGAGAGGGGCCAATATAGGCGGCGCTATCGATAAACTCCCGCGGATGCTCGATCGCTGCCTGAACACGCGCCAGCAAGGCGTGAGCGTTGAACGGACGAACGAGCAACTCATCCGCGCCGCTTTCGCGCGCCGCTTCCAGAAAGTCCAACGTCGACGTGTTGGTCATCACGATTATCGACAATTGTCGCGGCACGTCCTTGTATCCGGCCCGTATGAGGCGCGTGAATTCCAGGCCCGAGAGCTCAGGCAAGCGGGATGACGTTATCACGATCCGGGGATGACGATCCGCCGTCAGTTCAAGCAATTCGCGCCCATCATTGGCGTACACGATGTGCTCGAACCCGACAGAGCGAAGCACATCTGCGATGAGGTTTCGCGTCTGCTGAACGGCGTCAGCAATGAGAATTACATGGGGCTGGCTGCTCATCACTTCATCGCACCAACAGTCAAGCCGCGCTGCTCGGGGTCAAGCCTGTGTTGGCTCTGACCTTCCAGAACCGAACTGCCCTTTGCGCCGAGGCGACAGGCACTCGCGCATAGGTTTCGCCGTACTGCTGCGCCTTGTTGAGGCCGCCGCCGCCTCCGATGATCAACATGCACAGTGTCACGAAGAGATCGCGTTCGAACCCGGCATTGCGGCAGAGGATCGCCAGCGCATCGAGATCCTTTGCCTTGACCAGCCGGCTCGCGAGATCGAATTCCACCTCTACCAGGCGTGCGAGTGCGATAAGGAAGGATGTGTGCTTGTTGTCCCGCAAGATCGTCTCAAGCATCGCGGGCTGAAGGGCGCCGCGCCTCGCGAGGTCGTCGACGTATTCCTTCGCGAGTTGATAGTCGCCCGGCAGAGCTCCATACGCAGTGGAAAGGTGCTCTCGGCCTGCCTCCAGTGCAGCTTCGACCTCAGCGGCCGTTGCGCCCTGGAACTTGACGATGATTTCCCGGCGCAAAGCTGCTGATACCTTGAGGTAGACGTCGTTCAGAAGGTCCAGGGGTACGGAGAGGTTGCGAATGAAAGGCGCGTGCAGAACTGCAGAAAGCGATGCTCTGTCCGCAACGCGGTCGTACGTCTCCCGACTCAATCGCGCTGTGGCATTCTGGAGAAGCGCGGCCACCACGTTGTCGCCACCCTTCGCTACCAGGGCGCTGGAGACCCGCTCGCCAATGTCGGGTCGTTTGGTGACCGCGATCATGTGGTCTTGGGTCGTTTGCTGAATGACATCGACAAGATCACCCTGGGTAAGCGCCCGTGACGTCTCGATGACGGGCCGAGCCACGTCGATCACGTCAAGTGCGAGGCGCCGGGCCGTCCGTCGGATCGGAAGACGACTTGTCGCAACTTTCCGCGCGAGTTCCGCCCGGACCTGCGTTTCAAGATCGGCTGCAACAGCGCCAACGATCTCGTCAAACAGTTCGGCTTCGCGCTCCGTTCGGCTGTGAGGTGTGTCCAGGAATGCATCCGAAACCTTGCGGAGCAACTCGCGACGTTTTTCGCTCGAGCCCTCTTTGGCCAAGTCTATCAACAGCGCCAACTTGCCGACGGCATTTGTCATGCCAAACCCCTGGAGCAGTTCGAGATATCAGTGCGTCCCTGTTGAAGAGCTGCTTCGCGAGTTAGCGATTCGTGTGCCGGAACCGCGTGAGCACCATTTTCTGGGCTTCGGATGCTACCCAGGCTTCGGGTGTGAACAGGCATCGGAAGCTGCCCCCTCGGCTTGCTACGAAATCAATGGCGAAGCGCGCTTGTCGGCACCGCGGCCCCACGCCGATTCACACCTCATGCGGCCTGCATCGGAGTTAAACACGCCGATGAGATTCCACCGACCACTGTCGGGCGGCGAGGGACTGAGGCTCGTCTCGCAAGGCCCTTGTCTCACCAGGGCATTGAGAAGCTCCTCAATGATTTCAGCCTCGAGCTTGTCCCCGGCTCTGCGGTCGTGGTTCGTTTGTGCTGTCAGCGCCCGCAGCGATGCTTCAAGTCGCCGCGTGAACTGATCGCGCGACAGGCTGCCAGCCCTTTCGAGCTCTTCAACGAGGACCGCGACCAGTCCGACCGGCGTTCCCGACGCGGAAACAAGGAGGTCGGTTTCCTGCGTCACGCGAAGGGCCTCCGGGGTATAAAGTCTGGCAGCATGTATGCTCTTGGCCAACCAACTGACCCGCCCGACGAGACGGGACCGACGACGCGGTCGAATTGCTACCGCCCGGCAACCGGGTCGCAGACGGAAGACAACCGATGTAAAGAGTCGACACCAGTTCAGGTCAGCAGGATACATAGACAAACGGATAGCCCGAACGTCGATGCCCTCGCGAAAAGCTACGGCGGGACATCATTTCCCTCTAGGGACATGTGATAATCCCGCAGGCGTGATGGCCTTAGGGATGAATGCAATTGTCTGACACCACACGTGGGCGTTAGGGCAATTTTGAGCCCGCATTTGTAGCTTGCGCCAGTTTCTGTGGAGCGAAGCTGTATGTACGGAATGATTCATCGCGCAGCGCGTCAAATGGTAACCGAGCAGTTGGGAGCCATCGTTTGGCGTCAGATCGAAGTGGCGGCCGGCGTGAGCGAAGATCACTTCATCAGCGGCGCCAGCTACGAAGACAGGATCACACTCTCGATCGTAGATGCGACCGCGGTCGTGACGGGCACAGGCGCCGCCGACGTGTTGCGCGATTTCGGACAGTACTGGATCAGATTCGCTGGTGAAAGTGCGTTTGCTTCAGTGATGGAGATGGCCGGAGATGATCTTCCGGCATTCATCTCAAACCTCAATCGCATGCATGGCGCGATACAGTCGTCCATGCCCAGCGCTATATTGCCCGAATTCGCGCTGGTCCGTCACGAAGCGACTGGTCTTTCGGTTCGATACATCTCTGACCGGTCCGGACTTGAGCCCTTTGTTGCCGGGCTGCTCGAGGGACTCCTCAATCGTTTCGGGATTGATGGCGAGGTAAGCTGGTCATCCGATGGAGCTCCGCCAGTATTCGACATCGCCTACCACCAGCCTCGCGCCGTCTGAGGGGGAGATGACCCTACTGCTCAACGGGCCAGAGCTGGACCGGATCTTCCCGGCTCATACGGTTCTTGACGCGATCGGCCGTATACTCCGTGTAGGGCCCGCACTGCGCCGCCGCCTTGATACGGATGTTGTCGGATCCGAGTTCCTGACGGTATTCAAGATCGAGCGCCCGAAGTCTGTCCTCTCGTTCGAGGCTCTTCGGGCGACGCAAGGTCTGCTCATCATGGCAATCCCAGCAGCGGGCAATCTTCGGCTGAAAGGTATTGTGGTCAATTCGGACGATCAGACTTTTCTCCTCCTAAGCCCAGCAATCGACCATCATCGTGTGGGAGAACCCTCAGGTCTTCGCTTTGACGACTTCTCGGAGTTGGACAGCTCCCTTGACGCCATTCTCGTTGCCGAGTTGCAGCGCAACAGCCTGGTCGAAGCGGAGGCGCTTATCTCGCAGTTGCATCTGGCGCGGGCCGCCGCTGAATCTGCTGATCGGGCAAAGACAAAATTTCTGGCTGACGTGAGCCACGAGATCCGCAATCCGCTCAACGGTATTCTTGGCATGTCCGAAATCATGGCTGGGACTGCTTCTGTTCCCCAGTCGATCAAGGCCAGCATCGATGTGATACGATCGGCTGGCAGGACCCTTGAGACGCTGCTGGGCGATCTACTTGACCTCGCGAGCGCCGATGCCGGCAAGTTGCGGATCAGCTCTGCGCCATTCGACGTTGCGTTCGAGCTCTTCGCCGCTATCGGCCTAAGCCAGCAGCAGGCTCGCTCCAAAGGGCTCGACTTCACGCTGGAATTCGCGCCACACAGCCTCGCCTGGGCCATGGGCGACGCCACCCGCTTCAGACAGATTGTGTCGAACCTTGCAGGCAACGCCGTCAAGTTCACTCAGTCCGGCAGGGTCACGGTTAGTGCTGCGCAGGCTGAGGATCGTGTTGTTATTGACGTCTCTGACACTGGACCCGGAATCTCCGGCGAAGTCCTGGGCGAGATCTTTTCCCGCTTTCGGCAGGCCAATGACCAAGTCGCCGAAAGGTTCGGCGGTTCAGGTCTTGGGCTGGCTATCTGCCGTGAACTTGCGACAGCCATGGGCGGAGATGTCACGGTTGAGTCTGACGTCGACAACGGAGCTCGGTTCAGACTGCAGCTGCCCTTTGAACGCGTGAGCGCGCCAGCGGAACACCACGTGGCTTCTTCTGTAGCCGCCTCCCCAGGCGACGTTCATCGCGCTGTGCCGCTTCTCATCGTCGACGATCAGGACCACAACCGGGAAGTGGCGCGACAGATGTTGGTGGGGCTTTCCGACAAGATCGGACTGGCGGTGAGTGGCGAAGGCGCCGTTGATGCGTGGCAGGAATGTGACTTCGGATTGATCCTTATGGATCTCCGGATGCCTGGTATTGGAGGGCTCGAGGCGACCCGCCGTATTCGTGAGCTTGAGAACCAGCTCGGGCGCCGCCGGACCCCGATCATAATCCTCTCTGCGGATGCGTCGGAGGCTGATCGGCGGCGGTCGCTCGACGCAGGCGCTGACGATCATTGCGCCAAGCCCATGCGCCCAGATGAGCTTTTGGAGAAGGCGCTGCGCTATCTGGCGAGGGTCGATCCGGATTGATCAGGCCAAGGGTCGACTGCAACGTATCCTGGTCGGTCGTCAGTGTGACATCGCACGCGCAGAGATGGTTCGGCGTACGCATGTTGTGCAGCTGAATATGCGGCGAGCCTGCCGAGGTCAGGCTGAGAAGGACGCCTCCCTCGCACTTCCGCGCTGGTTGCAGTCGGTTGGCTAGGCCTTCCGTCGAGCTTTCGTTTGATGTGGATCACACTACAGTATCTCCAGGCTCACAGGACCGTTTCGAACCATCGGGCCACTGCCTGACGGCGGCCTCGTTCGGGTCCAGCCGTGGGAATGCTGCGACGGATGTCGGGTCGGGCTTCGAGCGCGGCATGCGCCTGCAGTGATGCAAGGCGATCGCGCTACGAGGATGAACTGCTGATGGGTCGTAATCGTAAAAAGTCCTCTCCCGGCACGTCTGATCAGGCGCTCATGGCGGAAACATTCGGCGCTTTGCTGCGCCTGCTTCGGGATCTACAGTCCATTTATGGGGACGACTATGAGGCGGTCGCCATTGCCTTGCTGGTTCACAAGGTGACCTTCTCCGATTCTAGCTCCGATACTCTCCATTCGCGTTCATCGGGGAACGTGACGAGAGAAGGGCGGGCCTCTGTCAGTCGTCTGAAAATAGCAGAACAGCTTCGCATTCCCCGTGAAACGGTACGGCGCAAGGTCAACGAGCTGATAGCGCTCGGCGTGATCGAGGAAGTGGGCCATGCGCAGCTCGTAACCGCCGGTCGCCACAGGCCGGTCGTTCAGGAATTTGCCTTGTCGATGACCCGGCTGATCCCCGCTGTTTAGGACAGCAGGAGACGCGCGGCATAAACGGCTAAGCCGTCCGAACCGAATAATGAGTCTGCGCGCATTGCGAGTAATCAGGCGAGCGGATAACGCGCCAGGACAGCGGCCGCTTCGGCCCGGCTGTTGCACCTGAGAACGCGAAAGATCGCGCCAAGATGCAGTTTCACTGTTCCCTCTGACAGGTTCAGGTCGCGCGCGATCTGCTTGGTCCTTGCGCCCCTGGCCAGCTCGCGCGCCACCTGCATCTGGCGAGGAGTCAGGCGGGAATACTCCGGCATGCCGGAGAGAAGCTGTGCCGCATCAGGGGGGGGCAGGTGAATCTCGTTCGGAACATAGATGCGTCCTGACGCCACATCGCGGATGGCGAGCACCGCTTCTTCCAGCGATGCGTCTTTCGGGAGAAAGCCATGTGCCCCCACGGCCAGCGACTCCAGCAGTTCACTTTTTGCGATGTTGCTCGCAAGCATGATGATGCGAGAGTTGGGTGATGCTACCTTGAGGGCGCGGGCAGCCTCTGCGGCGCCGTTGGGCGCAAGGCTGATATCCGCAAGGATCAGATCAAAGCCTCCTCCCCTTGCGGCACACATGCCTTCTTCAAAAGAGGGGAGCGAGACAGTCTCGTGCTTTTCTACCGCCATGCTCAAGACCACCTTCAGCCCTTCGCAGAGGAGTGCGTCACGTTGAACAATGAGGACGGCAAGTGTCACGCGTAGGTTCGCTCTCTTCAGACAACGAAACAAGAAAGGTCGAGGCTGCTATCGTAGCAATTGCGCAGGTGGAAGACGCTGATTGCGATACCTGAGCAGAGTACTCTCTTCAACGCGTCTCTCATTTGATTTCGAGTTTACTAGGCGGGGTTCCGGGAGAGCGAGTTCAGGTCTTTTGTTCGTGAAGGTGACGTCGCGCGATGCGCGGGCCGTTTCTGTACTCGCCCTGGAAGCGTCGGCTGAGCCAAAGCGAAGCGGGTATCTTCCCTTATCGCGTAAGCCACTCAGTTGCAGTTGGTCTGTTCGGTTCCGAACATTGGACAAATGCAAATCGGCACTGCTGTCGCAGCGCCGATTTCAATTCTGCGAACGGTTTGGTGGAAACGTTCTCAGTAGCTTCTGTCCACCGCCCGGCTCGCCGGTGTCGATTCGACCTTTAGCAGGTCTCTAGGTCAGGCGCTCTGGCGCGCCCGCCGCGCGCCCTGGTCGAAGCAGCTGTTTTGCCGGACGGGGGCGTGACCCTGCCGGCTCACTACTTGGAGAGCCTGTGCGCTAGGCCAGCCGTTGAGCAAACGACATATGCTGTTCGACAAGATCAGGCCAACGGACGCTAACTGCCGTCAGCGCGTTTCCGGCCAAGACCCAGCATGGGCCAGCCCAAGTCGACAAACAGAAAAAAGGGGCCAGCGCTTAGGCTGACCCCTTTTATGCCGAGCACTGGGTTGGGGGACGTGCTCCGCATGACGTTTCTACAGTGGTGACTGACAGCCACAATCTTACATTGGTCTATGACTTTTGTCGAAGTGCAACGCCGTTGCGCCAGACCAGACCTGTTTCCTTCTCAAGGAGTCCGGTGTCGTCAGCCGGCAAGAGTGATGACGGCGATCCAGAAGCCTGCGCAAACCAGCAGCGCCAACAGCCTGATCGCGAGGACGACAGCTCGTTCTATTGATACAATGTCGGGCCGTATGGCGTCCGATACCGCGATCGCCCTTGCTTGCGGGGCAGACTGGCCACTCTTCGTCCTCGAAAGCAGGACGAAGGGCTGCGGTAAGCCCTGCCGGCCCTGCCGGCCCGGCCGCCGCGAACCTGAGTTCTTGTCATCAGGATCCCAAGACCGCACGCTACACTTCCCCGTCCT
>JALHLR010000028.1 GCA_022844475.1 Hyphomonadaceae bacterium
AGCAACCCCTTGCCTGCGTCGGCCATCAGCTGGTCGAGCGTCTGCTTGCCCGGCTGGAGGTCGAGATTGGAGGTGGTGACGCCAGGTGGATCGCCGAAGGCGGTGCTGGCGAAGCCGTTGGGCGTGAGGCCAAGCTGGCGGGCTGAGGGGCCGTTGAGCAGCCATTGCGTCAGCACACCGTCTTCGACCAGCGCGGTGCGTTTGACCGGCCTTCCCTCACCGTCGAAGGCGCGGGAGCCGAAGCCGGTTTCGCGAAGGGGATCGTCGATCAGGTTCACGCCGGGTGCGAAGACCTGCCTGCCGAGCTTATCTTTCAGGAACGAGACGCCGCGGGCAACTGCGGGGCCGGAAATGGCGCCGATGAAGGCGCCGATGAGGCGGCTGGAGAGCTTGTGGTCGTAGATCACAGCGGCTGTCTGGCTGTCGACCTTTCGCGCGCCGAGACGGGAGACAGCGCGCGTTCCGGCCTCGCGACCGATCCATTCAGGCGTTTTGTGCCTGTTGCGGCGGCGTTCGGAGGAGGACTCGTAGTCCCGCTCCATTGCGCCATCGCGTTCGGCGATCGCGACGGCCGCCATCGAGGACATGCCCGCAGATTTGTGAGCGCGGAAACCGTTCGAGGCTGCAAGCCATGTCTGCCCGGTGCTCCAGGACGCTCCGCAGTGGGACATCTGCTTGACGCCGGGAATGGCCATCGCGGCGGCTTCGATTTCGCGGCCACGGCGCTCCAGTTCGTCGGCTTCGGGCAGGTCGTCTGTTTCAAGTTTCAGGTCGGGATGGTGGTGCGCGATCTCGCTGGCGTCGGCTATGCCGCAGAATTTATCCTCTGGGGCCAGCCGCGCCATCGCGACGACACGGTCGCTGAGCGCCTTCAGCGCGTCGGGCGAAAGGTCGGTGGCCGAGACGGTGGCCTGACGTCGGCCCACGAGCGCGCGCAGCGCGATGCCACGCGATTCCTCGCGCTCGACAGTTTCGAGATCGCCGTTGCGAACCTCGACGGACAGGCTGGCGCTTTCGGATAGGCGGGCGTCGGCGGCGTCGGCGCCGGCCTTCAGCGTGGCTTCGATCAGCGACTCAAGCAGTTCGGCGGAGGAAGAGTTCATGGGCCCTATGTGACGTCGCTGGGAGGAATCGCCAAGGGTCATCTGGCTCGAGAACGAAACGGCGCCGGCCTGAGAAGACCGGCGCTCAGTCAAGTCATGACGATCTGGGCTATTTGGAGCGCGGCAGGCGGTCGTTGATGTCGTCGCGGATGTCCAGCAGCGTGACCAGCACGCCGCAGATCAGCGTTGCAGCGACCCAGCCAACGATCAGACCGATCACGATCGACAGGGCCGATAGCGACGGATCGGACAGGACCATCCCGCGGTCCATGATAGGCTCCATGGCGATGATGCCGGTTTGCGGATCAACCATTCCGCGCTCAACCAGAACCTTGCCGCTGGTGGTGAACTGCGAAATCACGCCCTGGATCTGCTGTCGCTCCAGGAAGACACCGAACGTGTAAAGCGCGATGATCCCGAAGTAAGCGTTGTAGACCAGAAAGCGGAAGCTGTTGATGATAAAGAATTTCATAGACGACCCCTCCACGCGAACTGGGTAACTGTCTAGCCCGTGGCCAGACAACACGCGAACGGTTTTTTCGGATTGTCTGGCGAGCGCCCGCCAGCGCCACTATTCGCGGCGCAGCAACTGGTCGAGATCAACTTTCGACTTCCTGCCGCCAAGGAAACTTCGTTTAAGCTCGGCAGGGTCATACCCCTTCTCGACCCATTGGGTGAAGCTCAGTCCAGCCGGCTTGCCCTCGCGAAGATAGGTTTCGAAGAAGAAGTCCAGGACACCGGTCTTGCCGTGGCGGATGTGCAGATACTTGCCGGAGAGCTGTTCCAGCGCCTTTTCGATCGGCTGGCCCCTGCGGAAATGCTGGTAAAGCACGGCCATGATACCGGCCCGGTCCGCGCCCGACTTGCAGTGCATCAGGGCAGGATAGGCGATTGAATCGAATAACGTTTTCGTCTCAAGAATGGCTGCAGGCGGAGGAATTTCGCGCGAGAAGACCTGGAAATCAACCAGTTTGATCCCGTGCCGCTCGCACGCTTCCTTCTCAAGCACGTAATGGCCCCTGGGGCTTGTCCCCCGGAGGTTGAGGATCGTCTTAAGGCCGAGCTCTTCGGCATAGCGATTGATGTGTTCGGGCGAAGGCTGGTTGGCGCGGAACATTTCCTCGGAGATGCGGTGCAGGTTGCGGAACCTGACCCTCAGGAAGCCGTGGTCGCCCCACACCAACTCGCGGCGCGCCCTGCGGCGGCCGGCCGGTGTCGCGAGGTCGATGGATTGGGTCATGGCCACAGTGCCGCTCATGCGCGGTAGATGCCGTTTCTGGGCGGGATTGCAAGGCGGCAGGCCGCCCCTGAGCGTCGCAGCGCGCTGTCAGCGCCGATCTCGCCGCATGCCCGGTGTCTGGCGGCAGCGAACGCAGGGAGTATATAGGCGACAATGTCCAAGCCACGCAGCCAGTCGCCTGTGATTCCCTGGATCGGGGGCACCCTGATCTGGGCCTACATGTCGCTCCTCGCCCACACCATGCGGTGGCGCGTGGAGGGCATCGAAAATATGCGCAACCTTTGGGGCAGCCCGCAGGGCTGGGTTGCCGCCACATGGCATTCGCGCATCCTCCTGATGCCTTTCGCGCAGATCAAGATGCGCCCGAAATGGCCCAAGCCGCCACACCCCGCCACACTGATGGTCTCGCCGTCGAAGGATGGCGAGTTCACCAAGCGCGCCGGCACCTGGCTGGGCCTGCACATTATTCGCGGATCGTCATCGGGACGCTCTGACAAGAGCAAGCGCGGGGTCTCGGCGGCGCGTGAGTCGATGGAGGTGATGAAGAAGGGCGGCTGCATCGTCATGACGATCGATGGACCGAAAGGTCCGCGCGAGATTGTCGGCATCGGCACAATCAAGCTTGCGCAGCAGATGGGCGCGCCGATCTTGATCTATGGCCTGTCCGCCAACGCAAAGCGGTTGGACACCTGGGACCGGCTGCTGTGGCCAAGGCCATTCGCACGCGGCGCGGTCGTGATACCGGAACCGATTCCGACCTCCAAGAACATGGACTCGGAGGAGCTCCGCCTGCGCGTGGAAAACGCGCTGAAGGAAGCGACGGCGCGGGCAGACGAACTGGCAGGACTCGCGCCCGACACTGTTCCGCCTCCGGCGCCCGCCCTGGTCGTTGCGCCCCAACCCGGGGCAAGGCCGGAAGCCGAACCTGCCCTTGAGCATCGCGGCACGTGACCGCAACACTCACGCTCTATCGCATAGGCGCGACCCTGCTGGAACCGTTTGCACCGATCCTCGTCCGCAACCGTGTGAAAGGCGGCAAGGAACGTCCTGAGCGAAGCGGCGAACGTTTCGGGCGTACGGACCTGGCGCGACCAGGGGGGGCACTCATCTGGATGCATGGAGCAAGCGTCGGGGAATCCAGACTGCTGCTAGACCTGTTCGAAGCGATCCACACGCAGCGGCCCGACGCATACGCCCTCGTCACGACACAGACGACAACTTCAGCCGACATGATCGCGGCCAGCGCGCCGCAGCACGTCATCCATCAGATGGCGCCCGTGGACGGCCCACGCGCTGTGACGCGGTTTCTGCAGCACTGGCGCCCGGACGCAGCGGTGTTCGCAGAGGGCGAGATCTGGCCAAACATGCTGCTCGGACTGAAGCGCGGGCGCATACCGGCCGTGATGGCAAATGCCCGCATGACAACGAGATCGATCGACGGCTGGAACAGCCGCAAATCCTCCGCGCGCGCGCTTTTTGGCGCTTTCCAGTTTATCGGGGCCGCGGACAGACAGACTGCAGAGGGCCTTGGCCGCGCGACGGGCCACGAGATCACCACGGTCGGCAACCTGAAAATGGCGGCACGCATCACGCCGCCCCCTCAGGACAAGGTTGTTGCGTTCGCGAAGGCGATCGGCAGACCGATCCTTCTCGCTGCCTCCACGCATCCCGGCGAGGATGCGTTTGCGATCGAGGCGTTCGCGGCATTTCGTATATCGACACCAGACGCGCTGCTGGTGATCGTGCCGCGGCATCCGGATCGCGGTTCGACAATGGTCGATGAAGCGCGCGGTCGCGGCTTCACGGTACAGCAATGGTCAAAGGAGCGCTCGCCGCCGCAACAGGGGACCAGCGTGGTGGTCGCCGACACGATGGGCGAGTTGCTGTTCTGGTATGCCGTGGCTGGCGGGATCTATCTTGGCGGCGCCACCAGGCAGGATGTGGGCGGACACAACGCCGTCGAGCCGGCGCAGCTGGGCAAGCGCGTGTTCACGGGTCCGCACGGATACAATTTTCGCGAGACGTTCGAGATTCTGGCGGAGAATGACGCGTTGGTGATCGGCAAGACGGCGGGACAGCTGGCCGACTTCTGGCGCGGCGAACTCTCCGGCCGGTCCGCACCGCTTCGCGCTGCCCTGTTTGACGATTTCCGCGCGCCGTTCGATCGTACGATCGAGGCGATCCTAGCGACGCTGCCGATAAAGGCCGCCAGCGATGCGTGAGCCCTATTTCTGGAGCGTTACCGAGAAGCGGTCGCGCGCTTCGGCGCCGATGACCAAGCTGCTGCTGAGCCCGCTTGCCATGGCCTATCGCATCGCCGGTGAGCGGCGCATTCGCAGCACCACGCCTGAGGATGTCGGCCTGCCCGTCGTCTGCATCGGCAACCTGACGCTCGGCGGCGCCGGCAAGACACCTGTGACGGAAGCCGTCCGCACGCACTATGCCGGGAGAGGGCTTCGCGCCGCGAGTCTCTCGCGCGGCTATCGTGGGTCGCTAGAGGGCGTCCATCGGGTCGATCCTGCGCGCCATATCTTCCGCGAGGTGGGCGACGAGCCGTTGATGCTCTCCGCCAGCGGAGAATCATGGGTGTCGAAGGATCGTCTGGCTGGCGCGCGCGTCATGAAGTCGGATGGGTTGCAGCTTATCGTGATGGACGATGGACACCAGAACCCAACTCTCAAGAAGTCGCTGTCGATCGTCGTGGTCGACGCTGGAAACCCGTTCGGCAATGGGCATGTCTTTCCGAAAGGTCCTTTGCGCGAGCCGGTGGCTGCGGGCCTTTCGCGGGCCGACGCCGTCGTGCTCATGGGCGATGGCGAAGCACCCGACGCCTTTGCTGGCTTCCCGGGGCCGATCCTGCGCGCTCGCCTTGCCGCGACCAGCCCCCTGCCGCCCGGCCGCTATGTGGCCTTCGCGGGCATCGGCAGGCCGTCACGCTTTTTCGACGCGCTCGGCAAACAGCCGGGAGTTGAAGTCGCGGAAGGAGCGCCCTATCCCGACCATCACGCTTTCACCCCGTACGATATCTCCTTCCTGATGAAACTCGCCGCCGATCATGACGCCCGGCTCGTCACCACCGACAAGGATCATGTGCGGCTGCCTGCCGACATGAAGGACAAGGTCGTACGCGCCTCTGTCAAAGCTGCCTTCCAGGACGAAGAGGCGCTCGCCCGTCTTCTCGATAGCGTGGTCCGTTGAGCGACGACCAAAGCCGCTTTATCCGGCCGAAGGATCTCGACAACGCCCAGCGCACCACGTGGACGGCGCAGTTGATCTGGCGACTCGAGGCGTTCGCTTGGGACTGGCTGTTCTGGATCCCCATGAGCCTCATGCCGATCACATGGGCGTCGAACACGATTGCGGCGATCCTCAAGGCAGCCGGACCATTCACATCTCAGCACCGAACCATGATCAGGAACCTGCGCATGGCGTTCCCGAAGTGGACGCGGCAGCAGGCGGACGAGGTGGCGCGCGGCGCGTGGGAGACGCTCGGACGCACCGCTGGAGAGATGCCACATCTCGCGCGGATGAAGCCGTATGTCCCAAACAGCCAGGTGGAGGTGATCGGCGCGGAACGGCTCGATGCGATCCGCGAGTCCGGCAAGCCGGCAGTGCTGATCGGCGGCCACTTTGCGAACTGGGAGGTGATGGCGTCGTCGATCTGCAACCGGCCGCTGGATGCGCAGATAACCTACCGCTCCGCGAACAATCCCTACATCGACCGCCGCATCGCGAAGGCGCGGCACGCCTATGGCATCAATGTGCTGACACCAAAGGGCGCAGGCACGCGCGAGCTGATGCGGGCGCTGGGGCGCGGCCAGCCTATCGCGCTCATGAACGACCAGAAATTCAACCAGGGGGTCGCGGTTCCCTTTTTCGGGTACGATGCAATGACGGCGCCGGGCCCCACGCGCCTCGCGATGAAGTTCGGCGCGCCGCTGGTCCCGATTTCATGCCTGCGAACGGCGCCAGGCCGCTATCGTGTGACGGTGCACGAGCCCTTTATGCCGGATACCGATCCGGACGAAGACAGGGCAATCTACAACACGGTGCTGCGCATCAACCAGTGGGTCGAGGCCCGGATATGCGAGGCGCCAGAGCAGTGGTTCTGGATGCATAACCGCTGGCCGAAAGAGGCTTGGGTAAAGGCGGGGGTGTTGGAAGACTAGCGTCGACCCGGCCTTCGCTTGCGCTGCGGCGTTCGGCGATTGATGTCGTCCCCCGGACCAGATCATCCGCTACGAGGACCGCGCCTCACCCCATGATCCCGATGCTGTCGTCGATGGTACGGCGCACGGCGCCAACATAGTCGATGAGCTGGTGACCTTCGATCATGGCCTCGTAGAGCATCTTGAGCGCGTCGCGGACCACGTAGGGGCGCTCCATCGGGATGAAGTGTGTGGTGCCGGGGACCCGCGTGACGGCGGCGTCGGGGCGGATCGCGTGGATGCGACCGTCGGCATCGGGGACCGTGGTAGATTCCTTGTCCGCCTGCAGCAGGATGATGGGAATGCGCTTCTTGCGCAGGCGGCGCAATGCGGCCCATGGCCGATAGCGGTGCGCCGCGAACACGGCGGACTCCCATTCGGGGGTGCAGGCGAGCTGGAACGTGCCGTCGTCCTGACGCAGCACGCCGTCGACGACATAGTCGTCGAGGAACGGCGAGCGCCACGTCTTGAAGGCGCCCCGGCCGCGCAGAGCCTCGGCGGCTTCACTGGGCGATCCAAAGTCGCGGCGTCGCCTGAGCGCCTGCTTCGCCAGTGCGTGCTTCTGGATAAACATGTTGAGGATCGGGAAATTGTACGCCCTGTAGACGCTTTTCCGCATCAAGACGGGGTCGACGAGGACGAGGCCTTTCACGAGATCCGGCCGCTTGCCCGCGACCAGCAGGGCGACGGTCCCGCCCATGGAGTGGCCGCCGAGCACTGCCCCATCCGGCGCAGTCTTCTCCAGCAGCTGGATGACGTCGTCGCGAAACTTCGCCCAGGACTTCATCCGCTGCGGATTGGCCGGCAGGCGTGACCGTCCGTGTCCGCGCAAGTCGACGGCGGCGGCGTGCATCTGGCCGCCTAGCGGCTCGAGGATCGACTGGTAGGTGATGGCGTTGAACCCGGTCGCATGCAGGAACAACACGTCGATCGGCCGCACAGGATCGCCAAAGGCGATCCCCGATGCTTCCCCGTCTTTCAACTCTACACGAAACCTGCGCATGCAGCGCGTCTAGCCTCCAAACACCTTGCGCAGAAGATCGCTTGTCCGCTTCACGGGGTCGCGGCGAATCGCCTGCTCTTCGCGGGCGAGGTAATAGAACAATCCGTTCAGCGCACCAGTCGTCGCCTCCTCGGCAAGCCAGGTCTTCGTGTCGGTCTTCAGCATGCCTGCGCCGTACTTGGCTACCGCCCCGTCGAGGGCGCTGAGCGCGCCGGCGGATTGCAACGCCTGCGTAAACTGGGGACGCAGAGCCTGCCGGAGGTTCACCTCGGTCTTCTGGCGCAGGAAAGTCGTTGCGGCTGAATCACCGCCGCGAAGTATGGTCATGGCATCCTCGAACGTCATCGACTTGAGAGCCTCGGCCACCATCTTGCCCGCTGCTGGCGCGGCAGCCTCGGCAGCACGGTTTACACGCCGCTGCAGATCATCGAGCGGCCCGGCCATCCCGAATGGCGAAAGTCGCTTGTGCGCCTGCCCCAGCACGCCTGGCAGCGGAATACGGATAGCGGGATCGCCCATATACCCGTTCTCGGCAGACAGCCGCTTGGTTGCCAGTCCGCCGGCAACTGACAGAGCTTCCTTCAGGCCGGCCGCGACGTCACCCTTGGTAAGGTTGCCTTTGTCGCCGGGCAGGGACTTGTGGAGGATGTCGGAGGCGATCTTGCCAAGATCCTGCGCGCGCGCCGGCGTGGAGGCGGCCAGCACCACGCAAAGCGCGAGGCCCAATCCTGCTCTTCCGGCGTGCATACTGCCTCCCGCTGCGCCACCCGGGCCGATAGGACAGGCAAAGAGGGGCCACGTCAAACGGGTCGCACTGCTGGCTCTGGTTGGCTAGGCTGGGGGCAGAAACGCAATCCAAGGACGTAAATCATGCCAGCCCAGCATTCCTGTTTCGAGGTCTCAATCACTGATCGGGTCGCCCATATCCGGCTTTCTCGCCCTGAAAGGCTGAATACATTTATCCCGGAGGCCTGGATCGAGCTGCCGGCGATCGTGAAGGATATCGATCGCAATGCACGGGCGCGCTGCATCGTGGTATCGTCGACCGGCAAGCATTTCACCGCCGGCATGGACCTCGCAGTTTTTACCAAGCCGGAGGGGATCACCAGCGAGGCCCGCGACCCGCATCTGCGCGCGGAGAAATTCCGTGCGGACCTTTCTGCGTTGCAGGATGCGTTCACCTGCCTCGATCAGGCCCGAATGCCGGTGATCGTCTGTGTTCAGGGCGGCTGCATTGGCGCTGGCGTCGACATGATTTCAGCGTGCGATATCCGGCTGGCGACGAAGGATGCGTTCTTCTGCATCCAGGAAATCAATATCGGCATGACAGCTGACGTCGGCACCTTCCCTCGCCTGTGCAAGCTTCTGCCTGAGGGCTGGGTACGCCAGATTTCATATACGGGCGAGCGGCTACCCGCGATGCGCGCGCGGGACCTTGGGCTGGTCAACGAGGTGTTCGACACGCAGGAAGCGATGCTCGATCACGCGATGGCGCTGGCCCGCGAGATTGCGTCCAAGAGCCCGCTCGCGATCACCGGCTCCAAGGCGATGATCAACTACGCGCGCGATCACACGATTGCGGACGGGCTGGACTATATCGGCGTGTGGAATGCCGCGATGCTTTCGGGCGCGCATATGCGCGAGGCATTCGTCGCAAAGGCGGAGAAGCGGGACCCCGCGTTTCCCGACCTTCTGCCGTTGCGGGATGGCCCGATCTAGGCGGCGCGGCTGAACAGACCCTGAGCGGAATAGACAAGCCGACCGTCCGACCGGGCCTCGATCGACGCGAACACTATGGATCGCGCGCGCTTGTCCACACGGAGCGTGCAGCAAACGTCGCGGTGTCCAAGTTCCTGAGACGTCACATCCAGCGACAGGGAGGCCAGCCGCATGTCTGTTCCGGCTGCCTCGCCCAGCGCAGCCATTGCATGTGCCGAACATTTTTGAGGATCTGGAGCACCGGGCCCGCCGAGGCGATCGGGTGGTAGCGTGGAAAGGGATTGATCTTCAATGGCCATCACGCAGGCCTAGATCCAGAGCCGCCCGCTGTGAAGCGGGCGGTTCACTCCGCAGAGGGCGGAGGCAGCGACTTCCCGACGGAGTGGTCTCGGGGGGTCTGGGGGGACGGATAAGATCGCCACCGCCGGGAAGCACAACTGGAAAACGCGATCTGCCAAAAGCGGTTCCAGCGGTGCGCGACTTTTCTCTGATTCTCGGTTCACAGCCCGGTCCGCGTAGTTACGTGGTTGATTCTGAAGAGCTCAAACCAAAACGGGCGGCCCCACAGGACCGCCCGTCAGGTTGGCACGCTACAAGGAGATCAAGCTACGCTACGCACTGTACTGGCTGGAGCGTTCAGTGCCCCGAAAATGTCGCCTAAGTGGCCGACACCGGAAACACCGAACGCGGATTGAGAAAACTTGCCGATCGCCGGAAACAGCCGGCCAATTTCGGTGGGACCGAGCCCGACCGAATGCAGGTCGGCCATGAGGCGCTCCACAACGGCCATACGGCCACCCGGCGTACGCTCGATGAGGCGGGCCACCACACCGGTGGGCGCACCGATCTGGCTGCCCATGGTTGCCGCCAGGGTCCGAGCGCCGGGAATGCGCTCGAAGAACTCATCTGCGATGGGGGCGCCCTGTCGTTCTGCCGCATTCAGCACGATGCCGATGGCGGCCTCGGCCTTCGCGTGCGTGAGACCGGCGGTCTTCGACACCTCGTTGATGAACGCGTTCAGCATCCGGACTCCGCAATCAATATGAAAGCGACAGTGCCGGGCTAAGGTTGCCGGGGTCTTAAGGCTGCGAGTTCCCAGCAGAATCCGTCGGGTCACAGGCACCATAGAGTGCGGCAGGCTCGCCGCAAAGCTTGGCCCACATCTGGTCGCCCCAGGAATAGTGCCACCACTCGGTCGGATTGTTGGCGAAGCCCGCCTCGGCCATCACCCAGTAGAGAAGCCGGCGGTTGGCGCGCGCCTCTTCATCCGACATCGATACAATCGGCTTCTGCTCAAAGGCATCTGTCCACGCATCCTCAGTCACATCATCGAACAGGCCGCCCATGAAGAGCGGCTGGCCGGTGGCCCTGAAGCGAAGGGTGAGGTCGACGGCGCCGCCGGTTGAATGCGGCGATGGCGATGCATCGCCGGCGCTTGGTGCGGCCCAGTATTTCTCCACCTCATCGACGAGCCCCTGCCCGTCGAGATGCGGTGCACGCTGACGCAGCCAGGCCGGAAACCAGACGTCATGAAAGTGGCGCTGCACAGCCTGCGGACGCCATGCATCGAACAGGTATACTTCGAGCCCCGCGCTTGCGAGGCGCGTATTCAACGCAAGCAGCTTCTCGCCCACGGACTGGCGGATGAAGAGACCTGCGATCGAGCCCGGGATGGGCTCATGGTAGGGAGGGTTGAAGGGCATGTTGTAGTGGTTGACCCCCGCCAGCCCGAACGCTGTCGCCTCGACGCAAGGCTCGCTGGCCAGGGCGCCATCGCCCGCAATCGGTACATCCTGGCGGTAGCCACGCTTGCGGGTTTGCGCCGCCGCCGAAGAAGGCAGGACACGGCTCTTGAGGTGAATCAGATCAGGTGTCATGCGCCGAGACTACGTAACCCGGCACGCCGCGACAAACCTTGGCGGGAACTCGGAAGACACAGCGGCGCTTCGGCTGCCATGAAGACCCGTCATGAGGCAGCCCCTCCCACCCCCATTCAACTGCGTCACTGGTGGGAATTAGTCGATTGCGTTTTCTGGCGCGTGCTGCAGGACAATCGCGGCCTGCTGGTGACGGAAATCTCGTTCTGGGCATGTTTTTGATCTTCCAGGCCATCGCCGCGGCCCCGATGGACTGGCGTGTTTTCACTGACACGATCCCGCTCAGGACGCAGCTCGAAACGGTCCGTGAACTTGCGCCCGACATCAAAAGAACGCGGCTGACGCCGCTCCGGACCACCTTCCCGCGACGACTCGCGCCGGGCCGCTTCAGGCAGCCGGGCGCGTCTTGTTGCAATCCGGCAAAATCTGTCGCTTAAGCTACCTCCAAACGGACACGTACGGAGGATTTTTTTGATGCGTGAGGCAGTGATCGTTTCGACAGCCCGGACGGGGCTCGCGAAATCGGTTCGAGGCGGGTTCAACATGACCCACGGCGCGGCGCTTGGCGGGCATGCGATCAAGCACGCCGTCGAACGCGCCAAGCTCGACCCCAAGGAAGTGGAAGATGTCTATCTCGGCTGCGCCAACCCTGAAGGCGCAACCGGCGGCAACATCGCACGTCAGGCTGCCCTCTGGGCCGACATGCCGGTGTCCGTGGCCGGCGGGACGATCAACCGCTTCTGCTCCTCGGGCCTCAACGCCATCGCTCTTGCCGCTCACCAGATCCACGACGGCGCGGACATCATGGTCGGCGGCGGTGTCGAGTCGATATCGCTGGTGCAGTTTGGACCGCGTGCTCCGGCCGCCCCGGATGGCCGTAATCGCGCACTGGATGAAAAACTGCTCGCGAAGATCCCCGCCATCTACATGACGATGATCGAGACTGCCGAAATCGTCGCCGAGCGCTACGGCGTGAGCCGCGAATCCCAGGACGAGTACGCCCTGCAGTCGCAGCAGCGCACGGCCGCCGCGCAGGCCGCTGGTCTCTACAAGGACGAGATCGTACCTATGAAGACCAAATACGCCGTCACCAACAAGGAGACCGGCGAAGTCACCATGCAGGACGGCGATGTCACGCGTGACGATTGCAACCGTCCGCAGACGACGCTCGCTGATCTCCAGAAACTTCCGCCTGTCTTCAAGGGTGGCCAGAAGATCCAGGAAGGTAAGTACGTCACCGCCGGCAACGCTTCGCAGTTCTCGGACGGTGGCGCAGCGCTTGTGCTGATGGAAGCGAAGGAAGCCGCCCGACGCGGTCTCTCCCCGCTCGGCGCCTTCCGCGGTTTTGCCGTCGCCGGCTGCGAGCCTGACGAGATGGGCATTGGCCCGGTGTTCGCAGTTCCGCGCCTGCTCGCGCGTCATGGCCTGAAAGTTGATGACATCGACCTCTGGGAGCTGAACGAGGCGTTTGCGTCGCAGTGCCTCTATTCACGCGACAAGCTCGGGATCGATCCTGCCAAGTACAACGTCAACGGCGGCTCGATCTCGATCGGCCACCCGTACGGCGTGACCGGCGCCCGCTGCGCAGGCCACCTCCTGCTCGAGGGCAGGCGTCGCAAGGCGAAGTACGGCGTCGTGACGATGTGCATCGGAGGCGGTCAAGGCGCAGCAGGACTGTTCGAAATCTTCAACTGAGCTTGACGAACGATCGGATCGAAGACGGCCCGGTGGAAGCATCGGGCCGTTTTGCACTAGGCATTGTGCCATTCATCTGCCTGATTTTCCATCGAGCCTCTGAACAGGAGACCAGTCATGCGCTCGATAATCCTTGCGATAGCCGGACTCGCAGTGGCCTCCTGCGGTCAACCTGAACCTGGCGCAACTGCCGTGACGCCAGAAACATCCAACGTCGTCGCGCCAATTCCGTCCCCTCCGATCGACGGGTGGGAAATCGATCAGACAGCCTACGCGAAGATCAACACGCCGCTTGGTTCAATGACGGGCTCGAAAGCCGACGGATCAGCCTTCGACTCTGACTCTATGCGTGGTCGCTGGACGATTCTCGGCCTGTGGTCCAGCCCGCCGCCTGCTGATGAAGCCAGCTTCACGGCGGCGTTGAGTTCAGCAGCAGACCAGGATCCCGATCTCGATGTTCTGGTCATCCACGCCGCAGGAACCGCGCCGCAGCCCGCGCCGCCCTGGCCAATGATGGAAGACGGCGGCATGCTTCTCAGCACGCTCGCACCGCCGACATCGCCGGCCTACCTTCTCGTGGGGCCAGATCTCAACATCGAGGCGTATCGTGGGGCGCTGTCTGCAACGCCCGACGACGGCATCAAGTCGGTGATCCGCGGCGTCGCCGAAGTCCGCAAGCAGATCGCGGCCCCACAGTAATCAGCGGCCCAGCGCGTACTCGCCGCCCTTCGAAATGGCGCGTTTCCATGCCGGGCGAGCATGAATGCGGTCGAGCCACGCGTTGAAGTTCGGATAGGACGGTAGCGCGCCTTGCGCCCGCGCCACTTCGGCAACGAAGCTCATCTGCACATCCGCGCCCGTCAGACTGTCGCCGACGAAGAACTGGCGACCGGCGAGATGACCCTCGATGAAGCTAAGGTGGTTCGCTGTCTCACTTGAAATCCGCGGCTCGAGCGGTGCTCCCGCCTCCCTCAGGCGTCCCACATACAGCCGGAGCATCAGCGGCAACATCGCCGAGCCTTCGCCATAATGGAGCCACTGTACGTAGCTGTCGTAGGCGGGCGTCGATACAGCCGGCTGCATGCTCCCGCGGCCATGATGCCTGATGATGTAGTCGATGATCGCGCCGGTCTCGATTATGGTGACGTCGCCCTCGGTGATGACCGGGCTCTTGCCCAGCGGGCTGACCGTCTTGAGCTCCGGCGGGGCCAGTCGCGTCTGCGCATCACGCTGGTAGATCTTCAGGTCATAGGGATGCTCCAACTCCTCCAGCAGCCACAGGATGCGCTGCGAGCGTGACTCGTTGAGGTGGTGAACGGTGAGCATGAGATATGTCCTGAAAGTGCTTCACTCGCACTCTCGATCAGCCGAACGCAAATGACTAGCGCCGATTGTTCCGGCCTTATGCAGCGAAGAACCCCGTGTCCGATGGACACGAGGCTCTTCTGGCTTGCGCCTTCGTCGCTCAAGAGAGCGGCTGTTCAAGCAGGCCTTTGAATGCCTGCATATGTTGTTCCGAATTTTGCTTTTGCTGATGACGGCTCGACACGTCCTGGCCAGGTACGCTTTCGATCGAGCCGAGGCTCCGCCGATGCGGTGGAGCCCGGGTCGCTAAGCAGGTGGAGCCTCCATGCGTCTCTCCTTGTGTTTCACCGCGTCCGCTGGCGCAGCGCTACAACCTGACTTCGTTCGGGGCACGCCGCTCACGGAGTGCCGTGTCACGTCACAGGAGCCGCTTGAGCTCCGCGGACCAGCGAAAGCTACGCCCATCAGATCGATCGTCAACCGAAAGCCGCAAGAAGGCCGATCACGATGCGGTCGCAATTCGCGTCGAGCCAAACTGGCGATGGTGCGGGGAGAAAACGGCTTGGCATCCCTGATGTGTGCTGCATAGTCGCGGCAACGGCGCCCAAGAGCGCTGGCGGGAGGGACGTTGATGACGAGCACCCCAGCGGCCTCGGCCACCGTTCAGCCCTTGTCCTCGCCGATGCCTATGCCTTATCGCCGTTATGCACTTGGACTTCTCGTTGCGATCTACACTGTCAACTTCCTCGACCGTCAGATCGTCACCATCCTGATCCCCGACATCAAGCGCGACCTCAATCTTTCCGACAGCGAAGTCGGCGCGATGGCCGGGCTATGGTTTGCGATACTCTACACAACCCTCGGCATTCCGATCGCACGCTGGGCGGACCGGGGCGACCGACCCTTCATCATGACCGCCTCGCTTGCCGTGTGGAGCGGATTCACCGTGCTGGCCGGTTTCGCACAGAACTTCCTCATGCTGGCGATCAGCCGCGCAGGCGTCGGCGTTGGTGAAGCGGGTTGCACGCCGACGGCACACTCTCTCCTGACCGACTACTTCCCAAAGGAATCGCGTGCGCGTGCGCTGGCGATTTACTCGATGGGCATTTCCATCGGCTCGCTTCTGGGCATGGCCCTCGGCGGCATCATCGCAGCCAACTGGGGCTGGCGTACCGCCTTTTTCGTGGCTGGCGCGCCGGGCCTGATCCTCGCCGTGGTGTCAGCGATGACGCTGCTTGAACCGCGCCGCGCATCAAATCTCATTGCGGCTCAAGCCGCCGCCAGAGCCGCTGCCGCCATTCCAACCAAGATCGCGCTGAAGGTGCTGAGCAAGAAGCCGACTTTCTGGTTCTTTGCGCTGGGTGCTGCGTTCGCCGCGACTGTTTCCTATTCGCACTCCTTCTTCCTTGCGGGGTATTTTCTCTACACACAGCCGCAGGGCCTCGCAGACGCTGCGGCGTTCTACGGCATCGGTGGAAACAATGCGGGCACGTCCTATCTCGGCCTGGGCCTTGGTTTCTCGGCCGGCATTGGCGGCGTCATCGGTTCCTGGATCGGCGGCTGGTGGTGCGACAAGTATGGCGCGAAAGACCTGCGCCAGTTTGCGACTCTCCCGCTGATCTTCCCCTTCATCGGCCTGCCCGCCTTCTGGTACGTCGCGCAGATGGACGACATGGTGCTCGCGATGATCCTGATGATCATCCCAAATATCGGCGTCGCGATCTGGTATGGCCCCGTCTACGGCGGCGTGCCTGGACTCGTGCCACCAGCCATGCGTGCGACCGCTGCCGCGATCCTGCTGTTCGTAGTCAACATGATAGGTCTCGGCGCCGGCCCGACGCTGTTCGGCATTGCGAGCGACGCCTTCGCCAACTGGCATCACACGCAAGCGGGCACGGGGCTCGACGTCGCTACCTGCAAGTCAGTTGCGCCTGAGGCGACGCAGTTCGCGACCTGTTTTGCCAACCAGGTCGAGGGCCTGCGCAACACAATATACTGGTCGACCTCGATCCACATCCTCAGCTGGATCGCATTCGCGCTCACCATTCTGACGATCAGGAAGGACATGGAGAGCTAGGCGGGATCCTCGGAGCGCCCGCGCAATTCGGGCGCTCCCTCCTCTGCCACCGCTCCCACGCAAGCCCTGAATTCCTCTGCCAGCAACTCGTCCGACCCGCCCTGACGATATCCTGTGATCACAGCGCACGCCTTCTCCGCCTCGACGCGGTCGAGATCGACCACAGCCGCAGGCTCAGCCACGGGCTCGCGGGCGCCATCGCAGCCAGCCAGAAGCACTGCAGCAAACAGAAATCCGCGCATCCGCGATCCTTGGCCGACGCCCACCCAAAGCGCAGACTGCGGCAGACATCCCTCGCAATTCGTCAACGCGGGCAGACCACTTGTGTGCAAGTGCAACAATATCCATGTTGAGATTCATGTTGCCAGCAGTTTTCATTTCGCACGGCTCTCCCATGCTCGCTATCGAGCCGGCAGCCGCGCGCGATTTTCTCATTGGGTTGCCGCAGCTCCTGCCCGAGGCGCCTAAGGCGATCCTTGTCGTATCTGCCCATTGGGAGCGGCTGCGGCCGGCCGTGAACGCGCCCGCGCACAACGAGACCATCCATGATTTTGGCGGCTTCCCGCAGGCCCTGTTCGACCTTCAATACCCCGCCCCGCCCGCTCAGGCGCTCGCTCGCCGCGTTGCCGAGCTGCTGACGGGCGGCGGCCTGCCCACCGACATCGATACCCGCCGCGGCCTTGACCATGGCGCATGGGTACCGCTGATCGTAGCCTGGCCGGATGCGGACGTTCCCGTACTGCAGCTTTCGGTGCAGACCCACCTCGGCCCCCAGCACCATTTCCAGCTTGGCCAGCTGCTTGCGCCGCTGCGCGATGAAGGGGTGCTGATCTTCGGCTCGGGCAGCTTTACGCATGATTTGTCGAGCTTCCGCGTATCTGGCGGGCGCATCGATGCGCCCGAACAGGACTGGGTGCGAAGGTTCGCTGACTGGATGGCGTTGGCCCTGCTCGAAGGGCGCATCGATGACCTTCTGAACTACCGCACGCGAGCCCCGGAAGCCGCCCACAACCACCCGACCGAAGAACATCTTCTGCCGCTTTACGTAGCGCTTGGCGCGGGTACCGGCCGCATTTCGCACCTCCACCAGAGCACAACCTACGGCATCCTCAGGATGGATGCGTTTGCTTTCGGGTGAACTCGCCCACTGACGAGTGCGTGCACGCCCTGTTGCTCCGACCAATCCTGCGCTAATTCAGGGTCAAAGCCGGAGAAACCGGCTGAAACCGTCAGGCAGGAAACATGACCACGCTCGCTGCACACCGTCCCCGCTCAAGCCTCTTCCGACGCGCCACCGTCGCGCTCGCCGCTGCGTCGGCGCTATTCGCCTCCGCCTGTGCAAGCGTGGGGAACATGATGGGAGAACCGCAGCAGCCCGCCATCGGGCTCTATGAAATGCGGATCTACACCGCCGCTCCTGGCAAGAAGGCGGAGCTCGACGCGCGCTTCCGCGACCACACGATCGGCCTGTTCAAGAAGCATGGTATGACGCCGGTCGGTTTCTTCCACGTCTACACCGCGCCGGGCGCACCGGCCGATGACCGCCTGTTCTACATCATGGGCTACAAGGACCGCGCCACGCGTGACACCGCCTGGTCCGCTTTCGCGCAGGATCCGGAGTGGCAGAAGGTCTATGCGGAGAGCCAGAAGGACGGATCGCTAACGGCGCCGGGCGGCATCCAGAATATCTTCCTCAGCCCGGCGGAGTACTCGCCAAAGCTGAACCTCAGCCCGTCCCCCGTCGCGCGCCATTTCGAGTATCGCACCTACACCGCCAACCCGGGCAAGCTCGAGAACATCCACGCCCGCTTCCGCGATCACACGACGCGCATATTCTCACGGATCGGCATGACGAACTATCTCTACTGGCGCCCGGTAGCCGACCAACCGGCACAAACCGACAAGATGATGTACCTGATGGCCTACCCGACACCCGCAGCCCGCACCACGATGTGGCAGGCCTTCGGTGCCGACGATGAGTGGAAGAAAGTCTCCGCTGAAAGCCAGGTCGACGGCCAGCTGCTCAAGACTCCGGGCGGCGTGGTCTCGGTCCAGCTGACCCCGACCGACTACTCGCCGCTCCGCTAGGCAAACCGCCTAACCGATCCAGAGCCCCCGGCGCACCGTCGGGGGCTTTTTCGCGCCCGGCGTTCCGGGTCGTCGCGACTACCCCCATTCCTTACGCACATTAGGAATTCGGGCATTCCTACGAACGTTAGGAATTGCCCAATTCCTAATTCCTGTTGACCTTCGACCCGCTCAGAAACTGGTCGGACCAGCCCCTTGAACGTCGTTGCATTTGCAACTATTTACCGCCAGCGCAGCAACTTAGGAGTTCGCAAATGATCGAAGTCCGCCCTTTCTCGACCCTTGGCGGCGCCAACCATGGCTGGCTCGACGCCCACCACCACTTTTCGTTCGCGGAATACTACGACCCCAAGCGCATGAGCTGGGGCAAGCTTCGGGTCTGGAATGACGACATGATCGCACCCAAGTCCGGCTTCCCACCGCACCCGCACCGCGACATGGAGATCATCACATACGTCCGCACGGGCGCCATCACCCACCAGGATTCACTGGGCAACAAGGGCCGAACCGCCGCGGGCGACGTTCAGGTCATGTCGGCGGGGACGGGCGTGCGCCATGCAGAGTACAATCTCGAGGATGAGACTACGATGATCTTCCAGATCTGGATCGAGCCTGACCGTCACGGCCAGAAACCGAGCTGGGGGGCGAGGCAGTTCCCGAAATCCAATCGGACCGGCGCCTGGTCCATTCTTGCATCCGGCAAGGGCGATGAAGGCGCGCTTGGCATTCAGGCCGACGCTCGTGTCGCGGGCGTGACGCTTGAAGCAGGCCAGGAAATCGTCTGGGAAACAACGCCGGAGCGGCATGTCTACGCCGTGGCCGCGACCGGCACGATCGAGGTTGAAGGCAATCACGCCAAGGCTCGTGATGGCGTGGCGGTCACCGGTTCGAACCGTATCGTCTTCCGTGCGGTCGAGGGCCCCGCAGAGATCGTGCTCACCGATACGCTTTGACGGGCTGACCCTGTCCTCCGGCATTCTCCTCTTGCCCGGCCTGCGCTAGCCTTGCGTCAGGCCGGGCCTGCAGGGGAATCGACTCCATGAGAAAATCCATAGTTGTCGCGACGCTGCTGGCCTCCGCACCTCTGCTGCAGGGCTGTCTGGTGGCCGATGTCGCTGGCGTTGCGATCGGGGTGACAGGAGCTGCGGTCGGCGCAGTCGGCGGTGCGGCAATCGACCTCGTGACAACTGACGAAGATGAACGCCAGCAGCAAGAGATCGACCAGCTGAAGAAGGACAACGAGGAACTGCGTAAACAGCAGCAAGCCACGAAACCGCAATAGCGCCCCTTCAATCGCGCTGCCGTTCATCCCACTTTCATGTTAGGTCTGGTCCGTTAATCGCGCCGTGCACACGGCGCTGACCTGGGAAGGACCCAGGCTTTCAAGGCCACAGGACTACAGGGAGCAGAACATGCGTATCGCCACTCTCGCCGCGTCCGCCTTCGCCGCCATTCTCCTGGCGATGCCAGCCGCCGCCGTAACAGTCGAAGCAAGGGTTTCGCCTGAATTCCAGAAGAAGCTCGACGAAGACATCGGCGTCCGCGAGACCCGAGTCCTCACAGATGCCCTTACAAACAAGGTGCGCAGCATCTTCGTGAGCCGGGGTATAAACGCCGAGCGCGTGGTTGTGACTATCGAAGACGCCAAGCCCAACCGGCCCACATTCGAGCAGGTCTCCAGCAAGCCTGGACTCGATGGTATGCGCTCGATCAGCCTCGGCGGCGCCCGCGTTACGGGGGTCGCCTACGACGCGGCTGGCCAGGAGATCGGCACGCTGGACTATGACTGGTATGAGAGCGACCTCTCCAACACGGTCGGCTCCACCACATGGACCGACGCGCGCACCGCCTTCGATCGGTTCTCACGCCGGTTTGCGGACAAGCTTTCCTAGTTTACCCTCTCCACCGACGCGAAAACGCCGCTCCGGAAGGGGCGGCGCTTTTGATTCAGGGAATCCCCGTCACCTTGTGCGTCTGCAGACTCAGCCGCCACTGGGGATGCGCGAGACAGTAAGCGATGCATGCGGCCGTGTTATCATCGCGCCGGGGACCGTCCATTGGTTGCAGGAAGAAATTCCGAAAGCCGAGCGCCGAAAAGTTTTCTGGCGGCGCATCAGTTTGCGGATAGACGAGTTTCAGTTCGTCCCCTGTCACCTGCTCCAGCCGCGCGGCCGACTTGGGCGAGACGCACACCCAGTCGAGCGAAGACGGTGCCGCGATCGTGCCATTTGTCTCGACCGCCACTTCGAAGCCGCGCGCATGCAAGGCCGCGATCAGGACTTCGTCTAACTGCAGCAATGGCTCGCCCCCAGTGCACACTACATAGGGCTTGCCGCTCGCCCCGCCCCACTTCGCGGCGACATGCGCCGCCATAGCATCGGGTGAGGTGAACTTGCCGCCACCATCGCCGTCGACGCCGACAAAGTCAGTATCGCAGAATTTGCACAGGGCGCTTGCGCGGTCACGCTCCAGCCCGCTCCAGAGGTTGCATCCGGCAAAGCGCAGGAACACCGCCGCTCGGCCCGTTTGCGCACCCTCGCCCTGCAGCGTGTAGAAGCATTCCTTGATCGAGTAGGTCATCGCCCTGCCCGCCACTTCGCCCAACCCTTCGCGCGGAGATCGCAGGCCGGGCACGTCCCACAACCATAGCCCCAGTCGTGTCGTTGCGAACGGTCGCCAAGATAGCAGGTGTGGGTCTCTTCCACGATCAAGTCGACCAGCGCAGCGCCACCCAGATCATCGGCCAACGCCCAAGTCTGCGCCTTGTCGAGAGACATTAGCGGCGTCTCGACAGGCATCGAACGATCCATGCCTAGCGTCATTGCCTTCGCCATTGCATCCATCGTCGCGCGTCGGCAATCAGGATAGCCGGAATAGTCCGTCTCGCACATGCCGCCGACCAGCACATTCAGACCGCGCCGATACGCCATCGCTCCGGCAAATGTCAGGAACACGAGGTTGCGCCCCGGCACGAAGGTCGACGGCAAGCCGCTCTCGGCAAATCCGATCGCCTGCTCCCGCGTCAGGGCGGTATCAGACACCTCGCCCAGCACGCCGAGATCGAGGACGCGATCCTCGCCGAGAGTCGCCTCCCAGGCAGGAAATTGCTTGCGCAGCTTCGAAAGGAACACGCCTCGGCAATCCAACTCCACGCGATGCCGCTGCCGGTAGTCGAAAGCCACTGTCTCGACGCGCTCATAGCGCGCCAGCGCCCATGCCAGGCAGACGGCGGAATCCTGCCCGCCAGAAAACAACACCAGTGCCGAAGACGTCGCCATCCGCACCCGATGCCGCCCATCCCGCAACGGGTCAAGCCGCCCGCGAGCCTAATCGCGATCGCCGATGGCTTCGGCAGCTTCCTTGTTCAGCGCTTCGCCTTCGCGGCGGGGGACGATCAGCGGGGCCGGTTGGGTCGTGGCGATGTTTCCCCGCATCAGCGACAGGCCGGCGCGCAGGCCGCCCGCTATCTGCATTTCCAGGCGCTGTTCATCACGCTGCCGTACGTCACGGAGGATTTCGTCGGCCTCGTCTTCCTCGACGCCGAGATCGACCAGAACCTTCCGCCCGAACACGAACGCGGACTCCAGTACTTCGCGCAACTGGTAGTCGACACCGGCATTGATCAACCGCAGTGCATGTCCGCGGTCGAAGGCGCGCACATACAGCTTGGCGTGCGGGAATTCCGATTTCGCCAGCTCGACGATCTTGTCGGCAGCTTCCTGCCTGTCGACACAGACCAGAATTGCCTCAGCCCGCTCAGCTCCTGACGCCCGCAGCACATCGAGCCGTGTTCCGTCGCCGTAATAGACCTTGAAGCCGAACTGTCCCGCGGCACGGATCATCTCAACGTCGATCTCGATGATCGACACGTCGATCCCCTTGGCCAGCAGGGGCTGAGACACGACCTGTGCAAACCTGCCGAAGCCAACGAACAGAACACGGCCGTGCAGATCGCTAGCGCTCTCGATACCCTCCATGGACTGCTTTTCCGCTGGCAGGAGCCGCTCCAGCAGGATTGCGGCGAGGGGCGTCAACGCCATCGACAGGATCACGATCGCCGTCATGCTCGCTGTGATCTCCCCTTCGAGCACGCCGGCGCGGAGGGCCTCGGAGTAGAGTACGAAAGCGAACTCGCCGCCCTGCGCGAAAAGCACGGCGCGCCGCAACGCCTCGCGGTGCTTCGCCCTGAAGATCCGCGCGACCGTGTAGATGCCAATCGACTTGACCAGCATGAACACGAGCACACCGCCGATGATCACTGGCCATTGATTCCAGACCAACAGCAAATCCAGCGACATGCCCACACCGAGGAAGAACAGCCCAAGCAGGATACCCCGGAAGGGCTCGACGTCGGCCTCCAGCTGGTGCCTGAATGTGGACTCTGACAGCAGTACACCCGCCAGGAAGGCGCCCATGCCCATCGACAGGCCGGCCCAGTCCATGAACACGGCGGCGCCCAGCACGACCAGCAGCGCGGCCGCCGTCATCACCTCACGTGCGCCGGATGCGGCCAGCACGCTGAAGATCGGGTTCATCAGCCACTTGCCCGCAGCGAACACGACAGCCACCGCGCCGACCGCGATAAGCGGCGCCTGCCACCACGGTTGCGTCGCCTCAATCGCAGCCGCGGTGGGCAACAACGTCGCAAGCAGCGCAACCAGAGCAAGCAGCGGGATGATGGCGAGGTCTTCGAGGAGCAGGATCGCAACCGAGCGCTGGCCGCTGGGCAAGGCCGTCTCGCCGCGATCGTCCAACATCTTCATGATGACCGCCGTTGACGACAGCACGAAGCCCATGGCCCCGATCACTGCGGCGGCCGGTGGCAGCCCATAGGCAATCCCGGCGCCTGACAGCAGCGCACCGCAAGCCAGAACCTGGACGACCCCGAGCCCGAAAATGTCCCGCCGCATCGCCCACAGCTTGGCCGGGCGCATTTCAAGTCCGATCAGGAACAGGAACATGACCACGCCGAGTTCGGCGACGTGGATGATCGCTTCCGAATCAGCGAACAGCTTGAATCCAAACGGCCCCACGGCCACGCCGGCCGCGAGATAACCGAGCACTGCGCCAAGCCCGAGTTTCCGGAATATCGGCACGGCGACGACGCCGGCCGCAAGCAGGGCGACAGCGTGCCCGAGATCCATTCCGCCTGCTTCGGTCGCCATCACCCCTCCGCTTCCCGAGATTCAATGGGGTGCTGCGCACACCTTCGCAAGCACGCTATTTCAGTCGCTTCTCGAACTCGGCGAAAAATCCATCAGCCTCGGCATTCAGCCTGCCCTCCATGCGCCGGAACAGGGCCAGCACTTCCTCGCCCATGCGGGTCAGCACGGCACCGCCACCCTTCCTGCCGCCTGCGGTGGATTCGACAAGCGGCTGCCGGAAGGACTGGTTCATGGCATCGACGAGCTGCCATGCCCGCGAATAGCTCATCTCCATCGACTTGGCGGCTTTCGAGATGGAACCCTCCGCCGCGATTCGCTCCAGCAGTTCGGCCTTTCCGGGCCCGAACGCCCGCTCGCCCTTCGCGATCAACCGCGCGGTGATCCTGATTGCTGCCATGCCACTCTCCCTCGTGAGCATCGAAGCGAGCAGCACGGGAAGCGCAAGCACTTTCTGGCTCAGGTCAGCAAGCGCCGCGCCTTGGCCAGCGCCTCTACGCCCCTGTCCAGCGTGTCGTCCAACTTCGCAAAGCACAGCCGCACCAGGGCGCTGTCCGGCGGCGTTTCGTAGAATGCAGAAAACGGGATCGTCGCAACGCCCGCCTCTTTGACGGCGCGGGTCGCAAACGTCGTGTCACCAAGGTTGATGCCGGAGTTGGCAAGGTCGATCGCCATGAAGTACGTGCCCGCAGCCGGCAGGGTCACGAAGCCTTCGTGCGCTAGTGCCTGGGCCAGCCTGTCCCTCGCGCGCGCAAGCTTCTGGCGCATCACGTCGAAATGCGTGGCGGGCTTGCCGAGTCCGAAGGCAACAGCCTCCTGGAGATTGGGCGGCGTGGTGAAAGTCAGAAATTGATGCGCCCTGGCAAACGCCCGTGTCAGGGGCGGCGCGGCGCAGGCAAAGCCAACCTTCCAGCCGGTCATCTCGAAAATCTTGCCAGCAGAGCCGATCTTGATGGTCCGCTCGCGCATGCCGGGCACGGACAGCATGGAGATGTGGTGCGCGCCATCGAACACACTATGTTCCCAAACCTCGTCGGAGATGGCGACGCAATCATGCTTCACGCACTGCTCGGCGATCAGCGCGAGGTCTTCCGCGGCGATCAGGCTGGATGACGGATTGAGCGGCGTGTTTAGCAAGACGGCTCGGGTCTTGTCAGTGAAAGCCGCGGCCAATGCCTGCCGATCAATCCGCCAGTCAGGCGGCTGAAGCCTGACGAAGCGCGCCGTGGCCCCGGCCCGGCGCAGCATTGGCAGATAGCTGTCATACATCGGCTCGCACAGCACGACCTGGTCGCCCGGCGAAAGCACGGCGAGCAGCGCTGCAGCCAAAGCCTCGGTCGCGCCGGATGTGATCGTCACTTCGCTCTGCCAGTCGAGGGCCACGCCCTGCAGCCGTCCGTAGTGTTCAGCCACTGCCTCGCGCAACGCAGGCAGGCCTCGCATCGGTGGATACTGGTTCGGCCCGGTGATCAGCGCATCGGCCGCACGGCGGCGAACGTCTTCGGGCCCATCCCATTCCGTGAACCCCTGCCCAAGATTGACCGCGCCCGTCTCGCGCGCGAGACCTGACATGACATCGAAGATCGTGTCTCCGAGCGATGCGTAGATCGAATTCATGCGGGCGCGCGGAACGGGCGAACATGGCTGAGCGACGGTATCTTGCCGCGTACCTCATCGACCTTTGCAAGATCGAGCGTCGCGGAGATCACGCCGGGTTCGGTTCCGCCCTCTGCGAGTATCTCGCCCCATGGATCAATGATCAACGAATGCCCATAGGTCTCGCGGCCATCCTGGTGTTTGCCCGCCTGCGCGGGCGCAATGACGAAGCACCCCGTCTCGATCGCGCGGGCGCGGAGCAGAATATGCCAGTGTGCCTCGCCGGTGATGCGCGTGAATGCGGCGGGCACGGCGATGATCTGGGCGCCCGCCATGGCGAGCTGCCGGAACAGTTCAGGGAAGCGCACATCATAGCAGACCGACATGCCGAGCTTCGCCGCCGGAAGATCGGCGACGATGGCTGCCCCGCCAGCTGCATAGCTATCGGACTCGCGATAGATGTTGCCGGCGTTCAGCTGCACGTCGAACATGTGGATCTTGTCGTAGCGCGCGGCCACCTCGCCATCCGGACGGATGAGGTAGCTGCGATTGGCGCATTTGCCGGCATCCGCCCGGATCGCCAGCGAGCCGATCAGCAGCGTGCGACCAAGCTCCCTCGCCAGCGCCCTGAAATGTGCCAGACCAGGATCGCCCGCCTCGTGCGTCGATTTCTCCCAGGAGGCGCCCCGTGCGCGATCAAGCAGCGTCGTCATCTCTGGCGTTGCGATCAGCTCGGCGCCGGCGCGCGCCGCTTCACGGATCAGTGCATCGGCGGCGCGGATATTCTCCACCACATCCGTTCCGGACCGCATCTGGACGCAAGCAACCGTGATCTGGGACATGGCATCTCCTGCTGCACTGTCTCACCATAAACCAGACTGGAAGGCCATGTCGCCATGTCGGCCCAAATCCGACGCTGGCAGGGTTAACGGCGGGCGTTCGCGCAAGGCGCGACGCAGCCTGCATCTGCTCCCGTTCTGGTACGCCGTTTGCTGACTGAGCGCCAAGGCCGGTCCCGTCCCGTGATCTCGCGACGCCGGGGCCGACCTGAACCGCGGGATCGGTTATCGATGGGCTTCAGCCCCGGCATAGCAGCTATTCCACCGCCGACCGCCGCGCCCCTGCCGGTATGGCGCGCCCGCGCGCGATCGCTGCTGAGTTATTTTGGCAAGCTGGATGCACTGGTCCTGTTCGTCTGGGTAGCCTCAACCACTCTGCAACTCGACTGGATGCAGCCGCTTCGATATCTGGCCGCGGCCTACTTCGTCGGCAGCATGATCATCTTCGCACGCCAGACCATGCCCTCGGTCTCGAGGGCCTGGCCGACGCTGTTGATCCCACTTTTCTGCATCGTTTCAGCGCTCTGGGCGCCGTCCGCCAGCGATGCGATCCGCAAGGGCCTTCTGTTCGCGCTTACCTCCATCGTCGCCATCTATGCGGCGACGCGCGTCTCGGGCCGTAACATCCTGCTGATCTTCATGGGCGTCGAGACGATCGCCGCGCTGATGACACTGCGCTCGCCGCAGATCGTGGATGGCGCGTGGACGGGCATTTTCGGCCAGAAGAACTTTCTCGCCATGAACATGTTCATTCTCTATGTCTGCGCGCTTGCAGTCGCGCTCGACAAGGGATCATGGCGCTGGTTCCGGCTGACGGCCTTGTTGATCGCACCGGTAGCCCTCGCGCTTGTTGTCTTCGCCAAGTCAGGTACGACCACGATCATGGTCATCGGCGCCACGGCCGCGCTGCTCGGTCACGCATTTTTCTGGCAACCTGCCAGCCGCATTCGCCACATGCGCTTCCTGCTGGTCCTGACAGGCGCAGCCTTTGCGATCATTCTCGCGCTTGTCCTGTTCGGCTTCATGCAGTTCGACGCACAAGCCAGCGTGCTCAACGCGCTCGGCAAGGACTCCACGCTGACCGGCCGCACCTATCTCTGGGAAACAGCACAGCGCGAGATGGCCGAGAACCCTTGGCTGGGCCGAGGCGCCGACGGCTTCTGGCGCTCCGAATATGGCGCCGCCAACACGATCCTGGAGTTCTTCCACTACGACCATTATGTGAAGTTCTCCTTCCACAATTCCTATCTCGAGAACGGTGTGGCCTTCGGATATCCGGGCTATTGGGCGACGGTGTTTCTGGCCGCATGGGCGCTGTGGCGGCCGGGGGTCAACTGGCTCAAGAACCAGAATACGGTGAACGCCGCCTTCCTGATCCTTGCCGCCATGATCATCATCCGCTCCACGACCGAGATCGATCTGGCGCTTGAGTTCTCGGCTACCGCCACGCTGCTCTTCATGGGCGCGGTCCGACAGGACAGGGCCACGGGAGCAGTTACATGACCCGGCCCGATGTCAGCGTCATCATCGCCGCGTGGAAAGTAGCGGACCTGGTGGAACGCGCAGTTCGTTCCGCACTGATGAGCCGGGGCGTTACGATCGAAGTCATCGTCGTGGACGACGCATCCCCCGATCGCACCTTCGCGGTCCTAAAGCAGCTTGCAGCGCATGACTCCCGGGTGATCATCGATCGGCTCGCGAGCAATGGCGGCCCTTCCGTCGCACGCAATCGCGCGATCGACCTGGCTTCCGGCAAATTCATCGCGATCCTGGACGCCGACGACGCGATCGAGCCGGACAGGCTGTCACGGCTGGTCGCCCGCGCAGAACGACGCGCCGCCGATATCGTTGTCGACAACATGAAGGAAGTCGACGCGAGCGGCCGTCTGCTGTCCTCGGGGCTGTTTGTGAAGTCGCCTGCGTTCTCGACAGACCGCAATATCGATCTGGAGACTTGGATAACTTTCAATCAGCCGATGAAGGCTGGCGACTGCATTGGCTATCTCAAGCCGCTGATCCGAAGGGCGAGTCTCGACCGGTTTCGAGCAATTTATGATCCCGCGCTCCGTAACAGCGAGGACTACTATCTGGTGGCGGAACTGCTCGTGCAGGGTGCCCGCATGCTATACGTGTCCGAGCCCGGCTACCGCTACACACGCTCCCCGGCCTCGACATCACACCGACTGAAGTCTGAGCATACGCGCGCATGGCTGGACGCTGAAGCCCGCTACGTCCGGCGCTATGGCGCCGCGCTCACCGCCGGACAGCAGCAGGCGTTGGCGCGGCGGAGCCGTGCGCTTCGCCATGTCGACCAGCTGATTGCTGCAACCCAGGCGCTGAAGTCGCACCGCTTCGGCGAATTCCTGCGCCTGCTCGCGGCTGACCTTGAGTCGAGCGCCTATACGATCGTCAGCTTTGCGAAAGTCGCCAGTAGCAAGCTGCGGCGTCACGCTTCCTAGGGGACCGGCAACGCGAAGCTGTCGCTGCATTGAGCCGCGGCGCGTCCAAGCGGCACATGCGAGATGCAACGGATGAAAGCGACCGTTGTGTCGAACTCCGCGTCTCCGACCCAATCCACGGACGTCCGGTTGGCGGCCCAGACACTGGCCATGACGCGGCCGGTCGTGGTCGGAATCTCTGTATCGGGCGCGGCGATCCGGTGAACCTGAACACCGTCGACAAACCATGTGATGGAATCGGGCAGCCACTCGAACGCGTAGAGGTGCTCCCCCTCAGATGTGTCGAACCTCAGGTCGATGTCCTTCGCTGTGCCCTTCCCGTGGCGAAAGGAGTTGACGTGAAGCCTTCCTGAGTCGCGCCCGACCAGTTCGACGTCTATTTCGTCGTGAGGGTCACCCATGTCCTCGCCGGTGTAGACGAAAAAGGCGGTCACGACGCCCTTCGCATTCGAGGCGCGAATGACGGCTTCGTACCGGCCGTAGCCGTAGAAGCCAACATACTGGAACTCGGCGCTGGAATGGGTCGAGACAGGCGTCGGATCTCGCCTGGCCACAAGGCTCATCCCCTGTCGGCCAAATCCCACATTCTCGTCGCGATAGGAAACGCCCAGCCATTCTGCGTCGATGTCCAGGTCGACGAGCAGCTGGGTCTCCTCGTCGTGTCCCTTGCTGAAATCGACGAGGAAGGCGCCCTGCGCCGGCCGTCCGGAATTGACCGGCTTGGACCCGCGCTCCGGCGCCTCCGTCAGACCGGAAACGCTCGCTATCGTGAAGGCGGCAGCACTCGCTGCGGCCAATACACGCCCCCACGCCATCGTCCGCCGTCCCCGACTGCGCCGGACCCGGGCGCAAGTTGTTGATAGACAAGCAGGAATGGTGCCGCAGCAAATGAGCGCGCGCATGCGCGAATGGCCTGACCGGATGGATTGCGCCCGGACGCCCGGTCGCTAAAGCTCAGGGCAGATCAGGGCGACGCCACGTGAGCGCAAGCCCGCCGGGAGGAGTGCATGTCCAGTTTGAACCGCAAGCTTGCGGGCGGCGCGGTCGCGTCGGTTCTCGCCCTGACTCTGGCGTTTGCCTGCGCCCTGCCGCCCGGGACGGCTGGCGGGGGATCGTTTGCCGGCGCATCGAGCACGGCGGCTTATGACGCGACCGAGTGGATCTACTGGGGTGGCGACGCCGGCCAGACGCGTTATGCCCCGCTCAGCCAGATTAACCTGGATACGGTAGATCGGCTCAAGATTGCATGGCGCTGGACGGCGGACTCCTCGGGCGACGCATCGTCCTCCAACTACAAGTCGACACCCCTGCTCGACGATGGCGTTCTCTACATGCCCTGGGTCAATCACGGCATGGCGGCGCTCGACGCCGGGACGGGCAAGACGCTCTGGACTTACGAACCCCAGCCTGCCGACATTGGCGGACGTGGCGCGTCACTCGCGGCGCGATCGCTGGCCTACTGGACCGACGGCGTCGACAAGCGCCTGTTCCACAATTCCTCCGACGGCCGACTGCTCGCGGTCGATGCGAAGACGGGCAAGGCAGCCGCCGGATTTGGCAGGAATGGAACGGTAAACCTGCGCGAAGGCGCGATCGAGGGCACGCCGGTAACCGATGTGAGTTCGGTCTCCCCGGCGCTTGTCGTCGGCGACATCGTTGTTGCGCAGATCATTGTCGGTGGCGGTCGCAACAAGGAAAGCGCGCCGGGGTATATCCGCGGATACGATGTCCGGACAGGCAAGGAGGTCTGGCGGTTCGATCCCATCGCAAAGCCGGGTCAGGCGGGCGCGGAGACCTGGCTGGAGGGAAGCAACCTGTATACGGGCGCCGGCGGCGCGTGGGCGATGATGAGCGCCGACCCGGAGACCGGTTATCTCTACATCCCGCATGAAACGCCGACGAACGAGTTCTATGGCGGGCAGCGCCCAGGCGACGGACTGTTCGGAGAATCCATCGTCTGCCTCGATGGAAAAACCGGCAAGCTGGTCTGGTACTATCAGATCGTGAAGCACGGCATCTGGGACTATGACCTGCCCGCCGCGCCGATCCTGCATGATGTGAAAAAGGACGGCAAAGTCATCAAGGCCGTGACGGTACTGACAAAGCAGGGGCTGACCTTCGTGTTTGACCGCAAGACCGGGGACCCGGTCTGGCCGATCGAGCAGCGGCAGGTCCCGAAATCCCCGATCCCCGGGGAGCGCGCGTCGCCGACCCAGCCCTTCCCCACCCTGCCGGAGCCCTTTCTGCGGCTAGGCTATAGCGAGGATGACCTGATCGACTTCACGCCTGCGCTTCGCGAGGAGGGCAAACAGCTCGCGTCGCAATATACAAAGGGCGAGCTCTACACCGCACCGACCGAGATCACACCAACCAACAAGGGGACCTGGCTGTTCCCCGGCACGGGCGGCGGTCCGAACTGGAACGGAGCGTCATGGGATCCCGACACCGGCATGATGTACACGCCGCTGCGCCTGAAACCGCAGTTCGCTGGCCTCCGCAAGGGCGACCCGAAGACAACCAACATGCACTACTACGGCGGCGGCGGCGGCGCTCCGATCTCCGGCCCGCAGGGGCTGCCGATCATGAAGCCGCCCTACTCGATCGTCGTCGCGACCGACATGAATTCGGGCAAGCACAAGTGGCGGATTCCGATCGGCGATGCCGATGACTCCGTGAAAAACCATCCGGCGTTGAAGGGGCTCAATCTCGACTTCAAGTCGATGGGCAAGTTCGATGTGCGCCCGGCGCCGCTTCTCACCAAGCAGCTGCTGTTCCTCGGCGAGTCCGGCAATATCGGTGGCGGCTCAGGCGGCCCGATGTTCCGCGCCTATGACAAACGCGACGGCAAGGTTGTGTGGGAGGCGGAGATGCCAAGCCTCGTGACCGGCGCACCGATGACCTACGAGCTGAATGGTCGCCAGTATGTCGTCGTCGCCGTGTCGAAACGCGGCGCCCCGGCCGAGCTGGTGGCGCTGACGCTCGATGGCGCAAGCGAAGCCGGAGCGGCGCCGGCTGGCGGGGTTCCGCTGGCGGCCGCGCCGCCTTCGGTCCGCGCGGCGGCGCTGGCGGTGTCAGCAACGCCGGAGGAGCTGACGCTTGGCAAGACGATGTTCGACCAGGCCTGCTCGATCTGCCATGGACCGAATGGGGCTGGCATTCCAGGTGGCAATGCGCCCCCGCTTGGCAACCGCACCGACTATCCGAACATCGCTCGCGTTATTGCGCAGGGCCAGGGCGAGATGCCGTCGCTGGCAGCGGCCCTGACCAATCAACAGATCGACGCCATCGCCAAGTATGTGGTGAAGACTCTGGGCCCGCAGCCCCGCCAGGCGGGCGCCCGGCCGCCGGGGAGCGAGGATTGAGCCAGGAAGCACTAGCCAAAAGTGCTGGAAAGTCAGGCGTTCAACGCTGGTTGCCCTAACCGGGTGAGGCGCCTATAAGGGCGCTCCTGAATTGGCGGAGCGTGGCGCAGCCCGGTTAGCGCACTAGTCTGGGGGACTAGGGGTCGTGGGTTCGAATCCCGCCGCTCCGACCATTCAGCTTCGGCAGACCGGTCACCGGTTTATCAGGGCGGTTAGCTCAGCTGGCAGAGCGCCTGCTTTACACGCAGGATGTCGGCGGTTCGATCCCGTCACCGCCCACCAGCCTTCTTGCTTCGGATCGGCAAGCCAGCCTTTGTGAGAAGGCGTCACGCAGCGGTGCGGACGGCGTCGAGGCGCAGCTTCAGGTTTGTGAGATCCGCCAGCAGGGACTCGAGCCGGGACTTCGCGGATGAAGATGCCCGCCCCTCCTGCGCTTGGAAGTCGCCGCGTTCCACTGCGTCGCGCACGGCATCCTGCAGGTCACGCACCGATGCGCCTGTGTCGGCTCCGACAGCAGCGTAGGCGTCCTCTTCGGCTTCGTCAGCCTGTGCAGCACCCGGCCCATCGCCCAGCACCTTGACGGCGCCGCGTATGGTGAGCCCCTGCACATGGAGCAAGGTCTGGAGCTGGCGAAGCAATTCCATGTCTTCCGCCCGATAGTAGCGGCGGCCGTCGGGACGCTTCATCGGTCGGAGGTTGTCGAACTTGGTCTCCCAGAAACGAAGAACATGCGTCTTGAGGCCAAGCTCCGTGGCAGCCTCGCCGATCGTGCGGAAGGCTTCCGCGCTCTTCGCGAAGATCACCTCGGATTCAGCTTCCGCGCAGTCAGCCGCCGAATCCCGCCCTGAAGGCAGTTCGGCCTGCGATGTGATGGACATCAGTCTCTCCGGGTCGTCATCGCTGCTTCGACCCTCTGCCGCAGCAGCGGAGAGGGCTTGAACGACACCACCCGTCTTGCAGAAATCGGAGCCTCTTCGCCGGTCTTGGGATTGCGACCGACGCGGGCTTTTTTCCGACGCACAACAAAATTGCCGAAACGCGCGAACTTCACATCCTCGTCGCGCTCGAGTTCGGAACACACAAGCTCGAGCACGCGCTCGAGGAAATTGCTGGAATCCTGCTTTGTCAGCCCGACCTTCTGCACAAGGCGGTCCACGATGTCTGCGCGTGTCAGCGTGTTCTCGGGCACTGCGGCTACTCCGATCTGGATGCAGAGCCTAGCGGCGGGAATCCAGGATGTTAAGGGCCAGATTCGCAAATACCGAACAATTTCATCTGTTTACAGGTTGTTAGGCAATGGAGCGCGGGACACTCGATTTCGCCCGATCAAACGCGGATAAGCGCCGACCCCCATGCGAGACCACCGCCGATGGCCTCGATCAACACCAGGTCGCCCTGCTTTACCCTGCCATCCTCGGTGGCGGCGGCCAGAGCGAGCGGCACCGAAGCAGCCGAGGTGTTGCCATGCTCGGCCACGGTCGAGACGACCTTTTGCTCGTCCAGGCCGAGCCTCTCGGCGACAGCGGAAAGGATGCGCTGGTTGGCCTGATGCGGCACGAACCAGTCGATATCACTGATCTGCAGCCCGGCCTGGTCCACGGCGGCGCGGACGCTGTCGGAAATCTTGCCAACGGCGTGTTTGAACACCTGGTTGCCAACCATGCGGAGGTGGCCGACGGTCTGCGTCGTCGATGGGCCGCCATCAACATAGAGCAGGTCCTTGAAGCGACCGTCTGTGCGCAGGTGGATGCCCTTCACGCCGCGGTCACCGGCCTGCGCCTTTGGCTGGCGTTCAAGGACCACGGCCCCGGCGCCATCGCCGAAAAGCACGCAGGTCGAGCGGTCCGACCAGTCGAGGATGCGCGAGAATGTCTCTGCGCCAATCACAAGGGCGCGTTCGAACTGGCTGCGCACGAGGAAGTTGTCGGCGGTAGCGATGGCGAACACGAAGCCCGAGCAGACCGCCTGCAGGTCAAAGCCTGCGCCACGTGTGATGCCGAGCTTCTGCTGGATGACCGTTGCGGTCGACGGAAAGGTGTAATCCGGCGTCGCCGTGGCCACGACGATCAAGTCGATGTCGTCGGGCGACAGTCCTGCCGCATCCAGCGCCTTGCGCGCGGCGGCGACGCCGAGGTCGGATGTCGTCTCGCCATCGGCTGCGATGTGGCGCTTCCGGATGCCCGTACGCGCCGCAATCCACTCGTCAGTCGTATCGACCATCTTCGCGAGGTCGTCGTTGGTCAGCACCTTGCTGGGAAGGTGCCCCCCAACGCCACGCAAAACTGATACGAACTCGGTCACGTGGATGTCCTGTTACTGCGCGGCCTGCTCGGCCGGAGTGGGCCGTGGCGACGCCGGCGCGAGGCGGCGCAGGTTCTCCTCCACCTCCGTGCGGAAGCCGCTTTCACCCATGCCCGCAGCGACTTTGATCGCCTGCGCGAATCCTACCGCGTCTGTGCCGCCATGGCTTTTTACCACGACCCCGTTCAAGCCAAGGAACACGGCGCCATTTACCTTGCGCGGATCCATTTTGCTCCGGAACTGTTTCAGCGCCGGCATCGCCAGCGCGGCGCCCAGCATTGCCAACGGTCCGGACTTCAAAGCGTCCTTCAGCATGTCCGAGATCATCTTCGCGATGCCCTCAGCAGTCTTCAGCGCGATGTTCCCGGTAAAGCCATCGGTGACGATCACGTCGATGTCTGCCGAGCCGATCTTGTCGGCTTCGATAAAGCCTCGGAAGTCGATCGGCAGATTCGAGGTGCGCAGCAGGCGGGCGGCCTCGCGGATCGACTCGTGACCTTTGAGTTCTTCCTCGCCGATGTTCAGCAGAGCGACCTTTGGATTCTGGACGCCGTTAACCGCCCGCGCGAAAGCCACGCCCATGATCGCGAACTCGACAAGCTGTTCGGCATCCGCGGCGATGTCGGCGCCGAGGTCGAGCATTGCGGTTACGCCCTTGCGGGTCGGCCAGCTGGCAACGAGCGCAGGGCGGTGAACCCCTTCCACCTTGCGCAGGATGAACATCGACAACGCCATCAGCGCGCCCGTGTTGCCGGCAGAGACAGCAGCAATCGCCTCCCCGCTTTTCACGGACTCGATGGCGTTCCACATGGACGTGCCCTTGCCCTGCCGAAGCATCTGGCTGGGCTTGGCGTCCATCGCCACGCTCTTTTCGGTATGGCGGATGGTGACGCGCGGGGCCGCAGTCGGCGCCTTTTCAAGCAACTGCTTAAGCTGGGCTTCGTCGCCGTGGATCAGGAAGCGAAGATCGGGATGTGAGTGCGCAAAGTGCTCCAGCCCCTCGACAACGATCCGGGGCGCGTGATCGCCGCCCATCCCGTCGATGGATATGAACTTCACGTCAGCCATGTCCGCCGGGGCGCTCCAACATGGCGGATGCGGCCGGAATCGGCCCAAGCCAACCATGACTCGTTGGGTCTAATACCACGAGCCGGGGGAGGTAACAGGCCCTGTCGAACGCGTCGCTGCGACATCGTCCACTGCCCTGATTTTGGATGGAATCAGGGCAATCGGGGCCAGTTCAACTCGCCAGACAGGAGCTGCGCGTCGGTGTGACGTTTCAATGTTTCCTCGACTGAACGCACATAGCGGACGAACCGGTCGGTCTGGCCTTCAGACACACCCAGATTGCGCCTCAACGATTGTTGCAGTTCCCCGTCGGCGGCGGCATCGGCAAGGGCCTCGTCATAGGCCTTGGCGCGGCCGTAGAAGGCCTCACCCATCTTCCGGATCTTCTTGCCGACGCTGAGGTCGCCGGTGCCGATATCGCGCAGGGCCTCGTCGAATCCATCGAAAAGGGCGTCGAAAACCTCCTGCGAGAGCGCCTTCCCGGCCTGCCCTGCTTCCCGCAGGCGACGGAAAACGAGTGTCCCATGCAGGCATGTCATCTCGAAACGGCCGGAAAAGTTGTCACGGGCGCCTCCCTCGAAATAGAAGTCCGGGCGTAGCGCCTGCGCCTGGATGGACTGGTGCAGCCGGTCGACCGCCCAGCGGTTTTTCTTGGGTTGGAACCAGTTGCCGAGCGCCATTCACGTCCTCCAGACGAGGGCGGACCCTAGCAGGGTTCGCGCGGGGGGGAAGTTGTTGCCGATATGGAGGCGCCTGCCAGCCTTGCCAAGCTGCGCGGGCTGCCTGTACCTACCCCACTGGTTCCGGAGTTTTCTGCATGGCCCTGAAGCGTACCCGGCTTGGCCTTCTTGTTGCTACTGTCGCCGCAGCCACCGCGATGGCTGGTTGTACCGCCACGCGTGACTTCCACGGCTATGTGCCCGACCAGGCCTTCCCGGAAGACGTGAAGCCGGATGTCGACACACGCTCGACCGTTCTTGCCCGACTTGGCACGCCATCCACCACTTCTTTGTTCAATCAGGCTGGCGAAGCCAAGGTCGCGCCCGGCAAGGAAAAGCTCTGGGTCTACATGTCATCCACCCGGGAATTGCTGGCTTTCTACTATCCGAAAGTTGTGCAGCGTTCGATCATCGCGATCCAGTTCGATGAGGAGGACGTCGTGTCCGACGTGCTCATCTACGACGCGGAGGATGGCCGCGTGCTCGACTACTCCTCGCGCATCACACCGACACGCGGCCGCGAACTTGGGATTCTGGAACAGCTTTTCGGAACACTCGGCAGCCTGCGCAATCAGCTGCCCGGCATGCAGAATCCGGACAACCGCCAGCCCGGCGACAACCCTGGCGGCCGCCAGTAGTCTTCGATCAGGTGCGGCTGGCGATCTGCGTGAAAGTCATCGTCACCAACGCGTCCTTTTCGCCGACCACGGCATTCGCCGCTTTCAGGCATTCAGCGGCGGCGGCCTTTTCGTCGAGCTTCTTGAAATCGCCTTTGGCGTGAAGGCTGATCTTGTGTGACACCTTAACAATGGCGTCGCGGATGAAGTGCTGCTGCTCGCGATACTTCCAGACGTCCTTGCCGGGACCGGCAAGCATGCGGGCGCTGATGAACAGGTAGTTCTTGAGCTTCCGCTTTTCGTCGAACACAGGAAACACCATGCCGCCCAGTTCAACCGAGCGGGCGATATCGGCCTCGCTCGTTTCATCGGGAGCCGCTCCGTGGTCCTGCGCGTGGGCGGGAGCAGTGGCGGCAACTGCCACGGCGGCGGTGGTCAAGGAAGCAGCGGCGAGTAGATCACGACGGGAGATACGCATTCCCCGAGTCTGCCGCGCAATGGTTTAGGCTGCGTTTACGATTGGGCCGGATCGCGGAAATGACGCCAGCCGGCTGCCTCGAACTTCAGGGGTTGATTGTGCGCATCGAGCACGAAAACGCCCTCGCCCGCCATCACAACGCCGATGCGGGTCAGTTTCGTGCCGCTGCTTATAATCGCTTTCCGGGCGGCCTGCGGCGCGGTGAAAAGCGTCTGGTAGTCGTCCCCGCCCGTCAGCAGGTCGCGCAGGTCAGCCTTGCCGTTCCCGATATAGTGGCTCGCCGTCGCGCTGAGCGGCACAAGGGACGCCCCGATGAGCATCCTCACCGACGAGGCTTCGGCGATGTGTGCGGCGTCCGCCACCAGGCCGTCCGACACATCGATGCTGGCGCTCGCGCGGGCGCCGATGAGATCAGCGAAAGGCAGGCGCGGGGGCTCGGGAACGCGGTAACGGGAGACCAGCTGGTTGTGAGCTTCCGCAATCAATGGGCCGAGGGCGCCGGTCGCCGCCTGCAGTCCGAGCCAGCTGTCGCCTATGTCTCCCGTGACCCAGATATCTTCGCCCGGCTTTGCTCCCGACCGGCGAACCGGCCCGCGCCCACCAACCCTTCCGAGCAGAGTGAGCGAGAGTGTGAGCTGTCCGTCCGTCGATGTGGTGTCGCCGCCGACAAGGTGAGCGCCCCAGCGCTGGAGGTCCTTCCCGAGGCCACGCGCGAAGTCTTCCAGCTGTTCATGCGGGCGGCCTTTCGGCCAGACCAGCGCGACCAGCGCGGCATCAGGCTTGCCGCCCTTGGCGATGATGTCAGAGACGTTCACCCGGACGAGCTTCTGAGCGACGGTGTCGAGCGGATCGTCGGGCAGGAAATGCACGCCTTCGACGATCGCGTCCTTGGTGACGATCAGACCGGGGGCGATTTCGGCGACGTCGTCGCGAAGATCATCGGCGCCGGGCGATGTGACGAGCGGAGCGAAGTAGCGCCGGATGAGATCGAACTCATCCATCGGCATCAGCCGCGAATGTCGCGCGAGACCGCGTCGAGGAGGCCGTTGATGAATTTGGGCTCGGCCCCTTCGAAGAAGGCGTGGGCGAGAGAAACGTATTCGTCGAGAATGATCTGCGACGGCAGGCTGATCTCGGCGATCAGCTCGTAGACGCCGGCGCGGAGGATTGCGCGGGATGTGGCGTCGAGGCGTTCGATTTTCCAGCCCGAAGCGAGACGTTTCATGATGGCGGAGTCGATGGCTTCCTGGCGTTCGACGACGCCGAGCACGATTGACTTGAAGATGTCCGGATCAGCTTCCTCGACGGGCTCACCCTCGTCGTTGAGGCCGAGACGGTCTTCCATGAAGTCGGCGACGACGGAGCGCGCCGACTGTTCGGTCTGCTCCATCTGGTAGAGCGCCTGCACGCCGGCGAGTCGCGCACCGGCGCGACGTGCGGCGAGCAGCTTGCGTTCCGCGTCGGCGATGGCGGCGTTACTCATCGCCGTCCTCGATCAACTTGTTGAAGCGATAGGACAGGCCGACCATGCGGAGAACCGCGGCGACGACTTCGGCGCCCTTGTTCTTCTGCTTGCGGTCGGCGCGGACACGGGCCTGGGTCTCGTTCTCGCAAGTGAGCACGCCGAAGCCGAGCGGGACGCCGGAGATCGACAGCTCCATCAGGCCTCGGGCGACATGATTGGTGATGAGGTCGTAATGGCTCGTCTCGCCGCGCAGCACGCAACCGAGCGCCACGAAGCCATCCCATTCGCCAGTGCCGGCGGCCATGGCGATGGCCGCGGGAATTTCGAACGCGCCGGGGACTTCGAGAAACTCATAGGTTGCACCGACCTTCTCGAGGCCTTCGACGACACCCGCCTCCAGCTCCGCCGAGATATGGGCGTAGTAGCGCGACGTCACGATCAGGATGCGCGGGGCGTTGGCCATCTCAGTCTCCGTCGATGCGGCGCCAGCCCTCGACCGTAAGGCCGTATCCGTCAAGGCCCGGCAGGACGTTGGGGCGGGTATTGCTCATCAGGATCATGCGACGGACGCCAAGATCCTTAAGGATCTGGGCCCCTACGCCGTACTCGCGCAGCGGGTGAGCCGCATCACCTGAAGGCTGTATGTCCTGACCACCGAGCGCCCGGGCGATTTCCTCGCCCATGCCCATGCGGACAAATACGGCGACGCCGGGCTCTTCTGAAGCTGAAAGCTTCTCCATGGCGCGGCGGACAAGGCCTTCCCGTTTGCCGGCTTCGCCGAGGAAGTCGGCGAGGAAGTCGACCCGGTGGACACGCACGAGCGCGGGCTGGTCGCCCTGGATGCGACCTTTCACCAGCGCGATGTGTTCGGCGCCGTCGAGTGTGTTGCGGAACACGATGACGCGGAACTTGCCGCCCCATGCGCTCTCGAAGTCGCTCTCGAGGCGGCGCTCGAGGAAGCGGTCGTGGCGGCGGCGCCAGGCGATTAGGTCGGCAATGGTGCCAATCTTGAGGCCGTGAAGCTGGGCGAACGTCACCAGTTCCGGCAGGCGCGCCATCGTGCCGTCGTCGTTCATGATCTCGCAGATGACGGCGGCGGGATAGAGTCCGGCCAGCCGCGAAATGTCGACGCTGGCTTCTGTATGGCCGGCGCGGACGAGCACACCGCCTTCGCGGGCGACGAGTGGAAACACGTGGCCGGGCGAGACGATGTCCTGTGCCCCCTTGGTCGGGTCGATGGCAACGGCGATGGTGTGGGCGCGGTCGTGCGCCGAGATGCCCGTGGTGACGCCTTCGCGCGCCTCGATCGAGACGGTGAAGGCGGTCTTCATGCTCTCGCGGTTCTCGCGCGCCATCATGTCGAGGTCGAGCGTGCGGGCGCGGTCGCGTGTCACTGACAGGCAGATCAGGCCGCGACCGTGCTTGGCCATGAAGTTGACCTGCGCAGGCGTGGCAAACTGGGCCGGGATGATGAGGTCACCCTCGTTCTCGCGATCCTCGGCGTCGACCAGAATGTACATCCGGCCGTTGCGCGCTTCCTCGACGATCTCCTCGATCGGCGAGATAGCGGCGGAGAAATCGTACTTTTCCACGTGGTCCTTCATCGTCCTGCCTGACGCCATTCAAGCATGCGAGCCACATAGCGCGCCAGCATGTCGACTTCCAGATTGACGCGATCGCCCTCTTTGAGCGCGCCGAGCGTGGTAACCTGCCATGTATGCGGAATGATCGCGACTTCGAACCAGTCCAAAGCGTCGCTTTGCCCCACGACCGATACGGTCAATGACACACCGTCAACAGTGATCGAGCCTTTCTCGGCCAGAAATTTCGCCAGAGGTTCGGCGATCTCGATGCGGATGCGGCGGCTGTCGCCATCGGGCGTGACTGAGCGGACGCGGCCCAGGCCATCGACATGGCCGTAGACGAGATGGCCGCCCAGCTCATCGCCGAGCTTGAGCGACAGTTCGAGGTTTACTGGTGATCCGGCCGTCCAGCCTCCCAGCGTGGTTCGGGAAAGAGTCTCGGGGATGGCTTCGACCGTCCACCACGAACCGGCTTCGGTCGGACCGAATTCCACGACGGTCAGGCAGACGCCGGAATGTTCGATGGAGGCGCCCAACTGGATGGACGATTCCGGATAGCGGCTTTCGACGCGGAGGCGACGAATGCCGTTGGCGTCCTCGACGGAGGTCACGCGGCCGATATCGGTGACAAGACCGGTGAACATCTCAGATTTTCCGCACGTAGCTTTCCCAGAGGTCGGCGCCGACCTCTTTCACGCTGATGCGCTGATAAATGGGCGCTGCAGCGAGCTTCTCCAAGCCCAGTCCGCCGAGGCATGGGCGCGCATCTCCGCCTAACAGAATGGAGGCACGGAACCACTCGATGCGGTCCACCACGCCTGCCCGCATGAACGAAACGGCAAGTTGCCCGCCGCCCTCGACCATCAGCGATGACACGCGCGCGCGCGCGGCGGCCTCGAGGATGCCCGAGATGGCGAGATGACCGGTCGCGAGGTCTGGCGGGGTCATCCAGTATTGCAGGCCGCGCTCGGACGGCCAGCCAAGCGCGTCGAGATCGGTGGTTTCCAGGGTGGCGATGGCGACGGGGCCTAGTGACACGGTGCGGAAAATTCTCGCGTTTGGCGAGAGGCGCCCGCGGCCGTCGGCGACGATGCGCAGCGGTTGCTTGCGCGGCATCGGATCGAGGCGCGCGGTCAGTTCGGGATCGTCGGCGAGCACGGTTTCCGAGCCGACAATGACCGCGTCGTGGGCGGCGCGCAGCTTGTGCGTTTCGAGACGGGCTTCGGCGCCGGTGATCCACTTGCTCTCGCCGTTCGCCAGCGCGATCCGACCGTCGAGCGAGGTGGCTAGCTTCAGCGTAATGGACGGGCGGGCGGAGAGAGCACCGGGGCTCATTCCTTCACATCGCCTTCGTCGTCGCGGCTCTGGGAGGCGATGAAGCCAGCGAAGTCGGCTGGCGTCTTGAAGTCCTTGTAGACTGACGCGTAGCGGATGAAGCCGACGGGGTCGAGCGTGGAGAGGGACTCCATCACCATCTCGCCAATGTCGGATGTCTTGATTTCGGTCTCGCCCATGTTCTCAAGCTGGCGGACGATGCCAGAGATCATGTGGTCGAGCTGGTCTTCGCTGACGGGACGTTTCTGGAGAGCGACTTTGAGGGAGCGGCGCAGCTTGTCGCGCTCGAACACGGCCTTGCGGCCGTCGCGCTTGACAACGATCAGGTCGCGAAGCTGCACGCGCTCGAATGTGGTGAAGCGTCCGCCGCAATTGTTGCAGCCGCGCCGGCGCCGGACGGCCGCGTCTTCCTCGGCGGGCCGCGAGTCTTTGACGACCGAGTCAGCCGTGCCGCAATACGGACAGCGCAAAAATCACCCCCGGATCAGCCCCATGGGCCCGAATAGATCGGGAAGCGGGCGGTCAGCGCCTTAACTTCCTCGCGCACTTTGGTCTCGATTGCCGACGTGTCGCCGCCCCTTGCGAGGGCGTCGACGACTTCGATCATCCACGCGCCAACCTGCTTGAACTCGTCCTTGCCAAAGCCGCGCGTGGTGGCGGCAGGCGAACCGACGCGGACACCCGATGTAACCATCGGCTTTTCCGGATCGGAAGGAACGCCGTTCTTGTTGCAGGTGATGTAGGCGCGCTCGAGTGCCTTCTCGGTGTCGTTGCCCTTAACGCCTTTCGGGCGGAGGTCGACCAGCATCAGGTGTGTGTCTGTGCCGCCCGAGACGATGTCGAGGCCACCGGCCTTCAACGTCTGGGCCAGCACGTTGGCGTTGTCGATCACTGCTTGCGCGTAGGCCTTGAAGGTAGGCTTGAGAGCCTCCCCGAAAGCAACGGCCTTGCCGGCAATGACGTGCATCAGCGGGCCGCCCTGGATACCGGGGAACACGGCCGAGTTCACCTTCTTGGCGATGTCGGCGTCGTTGGTCAGCACCATGCCACCGCGCGGGCCGCGCAGCGTCTTGTGGGTGGTGGTCGTGACAACATGCGCATGACCCAGCGGGCTGGGGATCAGGCCGGCGGCAACAAGTCCGGCGAAGTGGGCCATGTCGACCATGAAGATTGCGCCGACTTCGTCTGCGATCTGGCGGAAGGCTGCAAAGTCGATGGTCCGGGAGTAGGCAGAGCCGCCCGCGATGATGATTTTGGGCGAGGCAGCTTTTGCGGTCTTGCGGACTTCGTCGAAATCGATGCGGCCGTCCTGGAGGCGAACACCGTAGGAATGGGCCGCGAACCATTTGCCGGACTGATTGGCTTTCGCACCGTGGGTCAGGTGGCCGCCGGCGTCGAGGCTCATGCCGAGGATGGGGTCGCCGGGTTTGATCAGGGCCGTAAAGACGGCCTGGTTGGCCTGGCTGCCGGAGGACGGCTGGACGTTGGCGAACTCGCAGCCGAACAGTGCCTTGGCGCGGTCGATGGCAAGGGTTTCGACCTCGTCAACGAACTCGCAGCCGCCATAGTAACGCTTGCCCGGGTACCCTTCGGCGTACTTGTTGGTCAGGATCGATCCCTGGGCCTGGAGGACGGCGCGGGACACGATGTTCTCGGACGCGATAAGCTCGATTTCGTGTGCCTGGCGGCCGAGTTCTTCACCAATCCATTTGGCGATTACGGGGTCGGTTTCGGCAAGGCCGGTGGCGAAAAACCCTCCTCTAAGGGTGCTCGACTGGCTCATCGGCGCGACTCCACGGGGTTTGGGGCGGGATGACCGGGCGATACGGGCTCGCCCCTCGGTTGGCAAGTCCGGGCTGTTTCTGGCTGCGTATCCGGTAACACTTTAGGCCTGAGATCGACCGGAATCGGTATTCCCGGTTAAGGTCGTGGTCAGGGAGTTGATTGTCTCTTGCCTTGACTTGGCCCCGGCTGCGTTTTGCGGCGTACAGGGGCGGCTGGGGTAGTAGAATGCAAGACGAAACCAGTAGTTCGCCTGCCAAGAACGAACAATTGCTCCGAATGACTTCCGAGATTGTGGCATCTTTCGTATCCAACAACGTCGTGACGTCGGAAACTCTTCCTGACGTCATACGGTCTGTTTACCGGACAATGTCGTCGCTGGTGGGGTCCGGGGAGTCCCGCGCCGAGGAGCGACTGAAGCCGGCGGTGCCGATTTCAAAGTCGGTTTCCAACGACCACATTATCTGCCTCGAGGATGGCAAGAAGCTGAAGATGCTGAAGCGGTATCTTCGCTCGAAGTACGATATGAGCCCGGACGACTATCGCCGGCGCTGGGGTCTGCCGGCCGACTATCCGATGGTGGCGCCCAGCTATACCGAGCGCAGGTCGGAGTTCGCCAAGCGAATCGGGCTGGGCAAGGGTGTGCGCAAGGGTCGCTAGGCGATCAGCCCGCGCCTGCCGCCTGGCTTTTTAGGACCTCCATCGCCGCCCTGCCCGCTCGCTTTTCGCCTGACATAGCCGAGCTTTGCGCGCGCCAGTCTTTCGATGTCCATTTTGAGCGCGCTGGCCGGCGCGGTGAACGCGACCTCCAGACCGTCGATTGCGGAGATTGCGCGCACTTCCATCGAGCCGCCAATGCGGTTCATCTCGATCAGGATCTCGTCGTCGGGGTCGGGGTCGCGCGACATGGATGGAGAATGCCGCACTGCGCCACGGCTGTCATCTGGCGCAGCTTCCCGACCAGGCCGGCACGATTCGTCTGTAATGCTTTCACTCTCGGCCTTCAGATCGTTAGAGGGCACTGGGAACCCAGATACCTCGCGTTTTTTGCATCTGCCGCTTGTGGCGGAGCTGCCGGTAGAAAATGGTTCGCACATCCCGCGCCAACGGCAGGCGTTGGACGGCAGCTCTCACATTTCATCCGTTTGGAGCCGTTGAAGCTACCCGGGGGGCGGCCTGTTCAGGACCAGTTCCCTCAACGAGGTAATTCCGGGCGAGACACCGGCAGCCTCCTGGGTTTTGAGACCATCCGGAGCCTGGGCCTCGCCCGCGTGCCTATGTTCCACAAGAACAGTTGCCCGGGACGCCGTTGACGCGGCGAGCTCCCAGACAAGGTGAGGCTCCATAAGCTTGCCCCGGGAACGTCGTCGGCCTTGCTGTCGCCGGGGGCTGGATCGACGTGTTCCATGTCTCGAACAACATTTCCGTCCGTGTGATGACCGACGGGATCGGGTCTCTCGTGGCCGCGCTGGCTCTCGGCGCGTTCGTCATCTTCGAGGCTACGGGAGGATATGAACCCTTGTTGGCCGCGCTTGAGATGGCTGGCGCGCATCACGCCCTGCTCAGTCTCGCGCGTGAGGAACGCGCGATCGACCTCCCCCGGCCTTCGGCCGGAGGAGGAAATAAGGACGCGATCAGCCGTTGCTGAGTTCGGTGTAGCGGCGGAGGTGCCAGTCGGTGTTGCCGAACTGGCTTTCGATCATCGTCACGCGCTTGAAGAAGTGGCCGACATTCAGTTCGTCCGTCATGCCCATGCCGCCGTGGATCTGGACGGCGTCCTGGCTCACGAGTTTGCCGGCCTTGCCGACCTGCACTTTCGCAGCGGAGGCGGCGAGCTTGCGGGCCTTGTCAGCTTCGTCGAGTTTCAGGGTGACCATGTAGGTCATCGAGGAAGCCTGCTCGGCCGCCATGAACATGTCAACCATGCGGTGCTGCAGGACCTGGAAGGTGGCGATGGGCTGACCGAACTGCTTGCGCTGTTTCGCGTAGGAGATCGTCGCCTCATTGAGGACCTTGAAGCAGCCGACCGCTTCGGCGCAGAGGGCAGCGATGGCGTTGTCGACGACTTTTTCGACGAGCGGCAGACCGCCATCGACCTTGCCGATCACGGCGTCGGCGCCGACGGCAACGTTTTCAAAATAGACCTCCGAGGCGCGCAGGCCATCGACGGTGGGGTAGTCGCGCGTGGTGACGCCCCTCGCGTCTTTCGCGACGAGGAAGACGGTGACGCCATTCGCATCGCGCTGGCCACCGGAGGTGCGGGCGGTGACGATGAGGTGCGTCGCGAAGGGCGCGCCAAGGACGACAGCCTTGTGGCCGTTGAGCGTGTAGCCAGCGCCGTCCTTCTTCGCGGTAGTCGAAACGTCGTTGAGATCGAAGCGGGATTTCGGTTCGCTGTAGGCGAAGGCGAATCGTGTCTCGCCGCTGATGATGCCGGCGATGTGCTCTTCCTTCTGGGCGTCCGTGCCGCCGTGCCGGAAGAAGTTGCCACCGATGACGACGGTCTGCAGGTAGGGTTCGATCACGAGACCCTTGCCAAATTCCTCAGAGATGATCATCGCCTCGATCGGGCCGGAGCCGAAGCCGCCTTCGGCCTCGGTGAAGGATGCGCCAAGGAGGCCGAGTTCAGCGAACTGCGACCAGATTTCCGGACGCCAGCCTGACTCCGACTTCGCGACCTTGCGGCGCGTGTCGAAGTCGTACTTTTGCGAGACGAGTTTGGCGACGGTGTCGCGAAGCTGGTCCTGTTCGGAGGTGAAGTTGAAATCCATCTTGTAGGTACTCCTTGCGCCCCTTCTAGGCCGCGATTTTGGTGTGGTGCAAGCGCCGTCAGGCGAGCGCTGCGGCTGCGGATGCTTTGGCGGGCTTCAACCTGGGCAGTGTGGCGATGAAGAGTTCGGCGACGATGAGGTTCGGGACCCAGGCCAACCAGGCGATGTACTGGTAGGACCAGACGAAATCGGTCGGGATGACGCCCGCTTCTCCAAGTCCGCCTGCAATGGGCATCTGGATGCGCAAGGTGACGGCGGCGAACGTCAACGCGAAGGACCGGATCATCCACCGTTCGTGGGCGATGAAATCCTTCCTCAATGCGGAGACGAGCGCCAGCAGGGTGAACGGTGCCCAGAGAACCGCGAGCATGAAGAAGCCCGCGCCAGCGATGAGCCCGGCTGTGGATGAGAGCGCGATCACGCCACCCGCGAGGCCGCCGATGACGCAGGCCAGGACATAAGCGCGGCCGGTCCAGCGGTGGAGCGACGGCGCCTTGCGACGCAGCGTCTTCGAGAACTGAAAGGCGCCGAGAATCATCGCGACGCCGGAGGCCGCGACGTGCGTGCGCAGGCCCCACGGCTCGAACATCGGATTGCTAAGCGGCAGATATGCGAAACCGGTGAAGACGTGGAACAGCGCATAGCCGCCCACACCGACCGACAACAGGACGATGACAAGCCAGATAGTGAAACTGCCGGCGCGTGCAGCCGCCATGCGTCCCTCCCCGCCCCTCTGACGGGGGCTAGTCGTTACGGAACACTACCACCGATCGATGGCGGAGAGCCATCGTGCGACGGGCTTGCTTCATCGCCCTCACAGCCCCAACACCATCTTGGCGATGATGTTATGCTGGATCTCGTTCGAGCCGCCGTAGATCGAAGTCTTGCGCATGTTGGCGTAGGTGGGCGCCGTGAGGTGGGCGTAGTCGGGGCCGATCGGGTGCTGATTGTCGCCGTCCAGCGGGAAGCCGCGGAAGTAGGGCGCGCCGTAGACGCCGACGGCTTCGAGCGTGAGCTCCGTGATGCGCTGCTGGATCTCCGTGCCCTTGATCTTGAGGATAGAGGATTCCGGCCCCGGGCCCTTGCCCTGGCTTTCCCGGGCGAGCGTGCGGAGCTCGGTGTATTCGAGCGCCGTCAGATCGATCTCGAGTTCGGAGACTTTGCGGGCGAAGTCCGGGTTGCGGATGATGGGCTGGCCTTGATCCAGTTCGACAGACGCGATCTCGCGCAGGCGCTCGATGCCTTTCTTGGAACGGGCGACCCCGGCGATGCCGGTGCGCTCGTGGGCGAGGAGGTACTTGGCATAGGTCCAGCCTTCGTTTTCCTTGCCGACGAGGTTGGCGACTGGGACTTTCACGTCGGTGAACCAGGTCTCGTTGACCTCGTGCCCGCCATCCATCGTGATGATAGGACGAACTTCGACGCCGGGCGTCTTCATGTCGACGAGGATGAAGGAGATCCCTTCCTGAGGTTTCTTCGCTGTCGGGTCTGTGCGACAAAGGACGAAGATCCAGTCGGCGAAGTGGCCAAGCGTGGTCCAGGTCTTCTGGCCGTTGATGATATAGTGGTCGCCGACGCGCTCGGCCTTGGTTTTCAGCGAGGCTAGATCGGAGCCGGCGCCGGGTTCGGAATAGCCCTGGCACCAGAAATCGGTGCCATCGATGATGCGCGGGAGGTAGTGGGCCTTCTGCTCGTCACTGGCGAAGGCCATCAGGACTGGGGCGAGCATGGCCATGCCGAAGGGCGGGATCGGCAGGGTTTCGGCGCGCGCACATTCTTCCTGGAAGATGTAGCGCTGGGTGGCGGTCCAGCCGGTGCCGCCGTGCTTCTTCGGCCAGGCAGGGGCTCCCCAGCCGCGCTTGTTGAGTGCCTTCTGCCACAAGAGGAAGTCTTCCTTGGAATACTCGTCGCGCGAATACTTGCCGCGCAGCTCGGCCGGGTATTCGGTTTCGAGGAAGGCGCGAACCTCCTCGCGGAAGGCAATTTCCTCTGGCGTGAACTGGACGTCCATGACGGAATCTCCGGCGGCAGGATGACGTAGCGAAAGCTGTCATCGTGTAAGCTAATATGACGCGAATGCGCCTGTTTACGTGAGGTACGTCAAGGGGTTTTGCCCAAGGACGGAAGGACGCGTTGTCGCGACGGCAGGGTTCAATTTTGGTCCAGTGAGGGTAAAGGTGGGGGGATGCACCAGCCGATCAAGACCCCCTGCGTGAAGGTCTGCGTCGTGGATGGCCAGACCGGCTATTGCCTCGGCTGCGGCCGGAATCTGCGGGAAATCGCGCGTTGGGCGAGGTTTTCGGACGCGGAGCGTGACTTGTTGATGGCCGCCCTGCCAGACCGTATCGACGCACTGAAGGCAGCCGGCAAGCTTGGCTGACCCCGACTCTTGCTGCTGAGCGTTTGTTCTTCCCGAAGACTTTCTCTGCTATGGGAGCTGTGGGGTGCGGTTTTGGGAGTCGGCCGCTTGTTGAGAGCCATCGTTCCGGCAATCGCTCTTTTCGGCGCCGCGGCCCTTGGGGTTGTGGCCCTGCGCGGGACCGTGGACGAGAGCCTCGATGCGAAGCCTGCGGTCGCAGACCCCGAATCCGCCGAGCCGAAATTTGCCGAGGTGAGCCCCCATCAGATACGCACCGCGTCGCTCCGCAAGGAAGGCGACGGGCACTACTGGGCGACAGCGCGGGTGAATGGCGCGGTGGTAAAGTTCCTGGTCGATACGGGCGCGACGATGATCTCGCTGACGAAGCGCGATGCTCGCAAGATCGGTGTCGATACAGACAAGCTGGTGCGCTCTCTGGATGTGCGGACCGCGGCAGGGCGCGTGAAGGCCGGCATGGTGTACGTCGAGAAGATCGAGATCGACGGCGTCGTGCTGGAGAATGTGCAGGCTGTCGTGCTGGAAGAAGGGCTCGAGTATTCGCTGCTCGGCATGAGCTTCCTCAACCGGCTGGAAGGCTGGGACGTGACGCCCGGGGCGATCATCATCCATCAGTAGATCTTGCTGCCCAGCGTTGTGGCGCCTCAGCACGCTTGCAACTGCCCGTGCTGCTGCTAGCAGCAAGCTTTAACCCTCAGGAAACCGACCGATCGCCTACTGTCGATATCGAGTCGACCGGGGGCTTAACTATGTCAGCCGCAGCACGTCCTGCGCCCGCAACGGGCCAGGAAACCAATTCCAATATCGCTGACTTCATCGCGCAGGCGAAGGTCGGTCAACTGGCCAATCAGAAGATCGAAGAGATCGAGCAGGTGACGCAGCGCACGCGCATCCTCGCGCTGAATGCGCTGATTGAAGCGCAACGCGCGGGCGAGGCGGGACGCGGCTTTGCGATCGTAGCCCAAGAAGTCCGTGGCATCTCCGACGAGGTGCGGGAGATCGCCAGGTCGCTCAAGCGGGATTTGTCGGTCGAGATCTCCAAACTGGAATCCATGGCCCGGAAGGCCGCGGACGATGCGCGCGACAAGCGCCTCGTCGATCTTGCCCACACGTCCATCGAGCTGATCGATCGCAATCTCTACGAGCGCAGCTGCGACGTCAGATGGTGGGCGACTGATGGCGCGATGGTAGACTGCGCCACTTCGGCGACGACCGAGCGCGCGAACTTTGCCTCGCACCGGATGGGCGTTATCCTGAATGCCTACACTGTCTATCTCGACCTTTGGCTGTGCGACCGCAACGGGCGGGTGATCGCTAACGGCAGACCGGACCGTTACCCGGTGATTGGGCACGACGTCTCCCATGAACCGTGGTTCAAGCAGGCGCTTGCAACACGATCAGGCGACGACTTCGTCTCCTGCGACGTCGAGATCAACCGGGAACTGGGTGACCGCCCTGTCGCCGCGTTTGCAGCGGCAGTGCGCGAAGGCGGCGAGTCGCGTGGCCGCGCGACAGGCGTGCTGGCGATCCATTTCGACTGGAAGCCGCAGGCCCAGACGATCGTGGAGAACCTACCGCTTGACCCAGATGAGCGCGCGCGGACACGCGCGATGCTGCTCGACTCGCGTGGCCGGATCATTGCGTCCTCCGACGGCGCCGCTTCGTTCGGGCAAAGGTTTGCGCTCTCGACCGATGGACGCAAGCGCGGGAGCTATCAGACGCGTGATGGCGACATTGTCGGCTTTGCGCAGACACCGGGGTACGAAACCTATGCCGGCATGGGTTGGTACGGATGTCTCGTCCTGCGATCACGCCCGCATCCAGGCTAGGCGCCGACGGTCACGTCACTGGATTGCTGTGCCTGCACGCTGGCCAGCGCCCCATCGTAGACGCTGATTGCCGACGGACCACGCGCGCCTGGCGCTTTCTCTGACAGGATACGCCGCCAAATGCGTGCGCCGGGCTTTCCGTGGAAGAGGCCGAGCATGTGGCGCGTCATGGAATGCAGCGGCATGCCCTGCTCCAGCCGCTTGATGATCCAGGGGCGGAAGTCGCGGGCAGCTTCGTTGGGGGGACGGATACGGTCTTCGGAGGCGAAGAAGCGCGCGTCGACTTCAAGGAGTAGTGCGGGTTCGTGGTAGGCTGCGCGGCCAAGCATCACGCCGTCAACGCGGGGCAGTTCGCGTGATGCGCCGTCGAGGGTGGCGAGGCCCCCGTTGAGAATGATGGTGAGATGCGGGTGCGTGCGTTTCAGCTCGGCGACGATGTCGTAGTCGAGCTCGGGGATCTCGCGGTTCTCTTTGGGTGAAAGGCCCTTCAGCCATGCCTTGCGGGCGTGGACGATGAAGTGGGTTGTGCCGGCCTTCGCCTGCGTCTCGACGAAAGCGAAGAGACGTTCGCGCGGATCATCGTCATCGACGCCGAGACGGTGTTTCACGGTAACGGGCACCGTGACCGCCTCGCGCATGGCGGAGAGGCAGTCGGCGACGAGGTCTGGCTCGCGCATCAAGCAGGCGCCAAACGCGCCGGACTGCACGCGCTCCGACGGACAGCCGACATTGAGGTTGATCTCGCAATAGCCGTAGCCGGCCCCGATCCGCGCGGCCTGCGCGAGCTTCGAAGGCTCCGAACCACCCAGCTGGAGCGCCACCGGTTGCTCGACATCGTCGAAGCCCAGCAGGCGATCACGGTCGCCATGGATGACGGCGTCAGCTGTGACCATCTCGGTGTAGAGCAACGCGCGACGCGACAGATGGCGGTGGAAAGCCCGGCAGTTCCGGTCAGTCCAGTCCATCAT